>JAMPAX010000010.1 GCA_023667015.1 Muribaculaceae bacterium
GAGTAGGTAATCGCCACCTTAACAAGAGGTCAGCATAATCGCTGACCTCTTTTTTGTTTGCCCCAAAGGAAGCTCCAAGGTACCCTCCCCGCCCCTTTCTATTAGGGGGCGCAGAGCCATGTATCTCTGCGTTCTATTGGCAAATTCAATTTATGATATAGGCACACCTAATGACTTCATCATTTTTCAACTCCTTATCTTTGACTCCTTCGGCCAATTTTGTGGACAAGCTGTGGACAATTCTTATATAACAAAATCTCCAATCATTTGTATTTCAAATGATTGGAGATTTACTAAAGTGGTCCCTGTAGGGCTTGAACCTACGACTCCCTGATTATGAGTCAGGTGCTCTAACCAACTGAGCTAAGGGACCGGTGTTGTTGTGTCAACCATTAATATGTGACAAAGTTAGTGCTTTTTTTGTTCTCTCGCAAATTTTTTAACCTCTTTTTTGTAATTTTGTGTCCCGGAAAGTTTTCTTGTTCGATTTTTGGGCAACTTCTCACCTATGATAAGTAATAAAGCTGTAGGGATACACCTCGGAGCATCAGCCCTTAAACGCCACAGAATCATAGATAGTCAGTTGCACCCTGGTGCATCCATACTTTGAGGGTGTGGCTTTTACTTGATGGATAGTACTTGGATAGTTGCAGTTGTTTCTGATTTTCTCTTTTTTATTTTCTATGAATGATATTGATTTCTTTGAGCGTTCTCGCATGATTCTCGGTTCGGAGGCTCTTCTTGCTTTGTCTTCAGCTCGAATCCTTATCGTGGGGGTGGGTGGTGTAGGCTCTTGGTGTGCTGAGGCTTTGATCAGAAGTGGCGCCGCAAACTTGACTATTGTTGATTCAGACGTTGTAGCTGCGTCCAACGTGAATCGACAGATAATGGCTACCCGCTCTACAATTGGACATCCTAAGGTAGACGCTCTTAGAGAGCGATTATTGCAGATTAATCCAGAGGCACAGATTGCAGCTCTTTGTCGCCGTTTTGATGTTGACTCTGCAGAGTCTTTCTCTTTGGAGAGTTATGATTACATCGTAGATTGTATTGATTCGATAAAGGATAAGGCATTGTTGATAGAGATGGCCACCAAAACAGAGGCGATGTTTTTATCGTCGATGGGAGCAGCTCTGAAAATCAACCCCTGCAAGATTCAGGTTGCGGAGTTCTGGAAGGTGAAGGGATGTCCCTTGGCAAGGGCCATGCGTCAACGCTTTAAGCGGGAGAAGCGCTACCCGGCAAAAAAGTTCCAATGCGTATATGGCGAAGAACGTCTTTCAAATCGAGAGTCCGGCTCTGAAGTTGCTAATGGGTCTTTGATGCATATAACGGCAATTTTCGGCCTGACGCTTGCCGGGTTGATTATCAATCGTATCTATAATCAGTACGATAAGAAGCTATAGGATATATAGGAGTTATAACTCTTATATATCTTATCCTTGGTGATTTTTAATTATCTCTATTAAGGCTTCTCCGTATTTGTTTGCTTTAGCTTGTCCTATCCCTTTTATTAAGCATAGCTCTTCGATTGTGGTCGGCTGTATGTTTGCCAAGGCTATGAGTGTCTTATCGTAGAATACTACGAAGGCTGGGCGATTTATTTTCTTAGCTTCTTTAAATCTCCATGACTTCAGCTTATTATATAAATTAGCATCTTTAATATCTGAAATTTCTTGATCAGCTATCGAGGAATCTATATTAGGCTGAGGGGATTCAGAAACGTTTTGAGCTGATTGAGCCTCTGTCTGCGGGGGGACGGTGAGGATACGTGTGGCCTTCTTCCCTTTTGAGGTTCTGGGCTTAGATGCCGCCGGGGTGTTCTCCAAGGCTATTATGGCTTTTGCTCGAGCGTTGAGATATTCTGCAGTATTGATACCGTTTTGTGCTACATACTCGAGCATACGGTCTTTGACGATTAGCTCATCTCGTATATCTGTGCGGAATCTTTCAAGACGCTTTGCTACTGCTTTGTTGTCTACCGTAGCGGGTGTCTTTGCCAGCAGGGTGTGAATGTTGAGAAGGTTCTCGTAGAAGTATTGGGCTCCTTTTCTGATTCGTTCATCTATTGCCGAGTCTGACGGTGAGCTGTCAGGTCGGATAAGCAGGGTGCGATATTGATTGGCGAATCTTGTAGCCACGTCGAAGATGTTGTGCCGGAAGGATGCGAATTCCTGACGCCAGTTTTCGGCAAGAATCGGGAATGTAGTCATGAGATTTTCATCCATAAGTCGAGAGATACCCTCGAGAGCCAACAAAAGAGGTGAGAAGTTAAACAGTTCATCGAGGATTGCGAGATAGTAGTGTTGGCGTAGTTCAGACATTCTTCTATCTGTTGGGAATTTTGTCTCAGATTGTTTCATGAACTGTGTTACTACATAGTCGCAGATTAGAGAATCGCGTTGGAGGGGTCTGTCGAGTACGAGACCTTCAATGGTGCGACAGCGGCTGAGAGCTACGTATGTCTGTCCATGTGCGAAGGATGCTGAGGCGTCAATGATAGCACGAGAGAAGGTGAGGCCCTGGCTCTTGTGGATTGTAATTGCCCAGGCTTTCTTGAGTGGCATTTGGGTGAAGGATCCTATCTGTTCTTCATGAATTTCCCCGGAGGTATCATCTACCGTATATTTATTGTTGACCCATTCCATGGGGGTTATCACGATATCCGCTTTGCCGTCTGCGGGGGAGACTGTCACTTTCGTGTCGTCAAGAGCAACAACTCTTCCGAGAAGGCCATTGTAAAAAAGATGGGTCTCGGTGTCGTTCTTGATAAACATTACTTGTGCTCCCACCTTTAGTGAGAGTGATGCTTCTGCGGGATAACTCGATTCGGGGAATTCACCGGATACTTTAGCAGTATATACGAAAGTCTCGGCCGGGATTTTTGCCAGCTCACGCTCGTTGAGTGTGTTGGCTTGAGCATTATGGGTGACGAGTCGAATCCAGTGTTCACCATCGGAGGGGGTGAAGTTCGGAATATATCGGCTATTGAGCGCAGCAAGGGTCTCAGCATCTACGGTGTTTTCGCGAATCCTATTCAGGAGGTTGAGAAACTCCCCGGCTTCTTGGCGATAAACTTTCTGAAGCTCTATAATTTCATAGTCGATACTTTTAAGAGCATTTGATGAGAAGAAATACGGGGAGTCGTATCTATTGGCAAGGAGCCCCCATTCGGAGTCTACGACCACGGGTGGTAGCTGGGCAAGGTCGCCAATCATCAGCAGTTGTACTCCACCGAATGGCTTTCGAGGGTTGCGCAGTCGGCGTAAGGCATCGTCAACGGCATCGAGAAGATCTGCCCTGACCATTGATATCTCATCGATGACGAGGAGATCCATTGTGCGTATGACTTTCAACTTATGCTTGCTGAAGCGGAATTTAGACTTATGGGCATTCGACTGTTCGGGGATGAATGGTCCAAAAGAGAGTTGGAAGAAGCTATGAATAGTCATCCCTCCGGCATTGATAGCCGCGATACCTGTGGGGGCGAGCACTACAATCCTCTTCTTCGACTCTTTGCAAAGGCGTCGCAGGAAGGTAGTCTTACCGGTACCGGCCTTACCCGTCAGGAAGAGGTTGGCGCCGGTAGTGTTGAGAAGTTCTTCAGCAAGTGTGGTCTGCTTGTTGTCGGCATCAGCCTCGGGAAGGGGTGTATTGTGGGTATCTGTCATACGTTTAGATTTTTTATGGGATGGACTCTTATGTTGTAGTCTCCTGGGGTTTGTCAGCGTTGGGTGACTCCGAGTGTCAGCAGTGAAATCTTTGGAGGTGTCGCAGAATGACGGAAGGTTTCCGTTATGAGAGTTGCTGCTGAGCGCAATGTAGCGCCCGTAGTACATATATCGTCTATAATCAGCAGATGCTTCCCTGAGAGTTCCCCGGGCCGGACTATGGCGAAGACATCTTTGACGTTGGCATCGCGCTCGGAGTGAGAAAGACGGGTTTGGGTCTTGTGGGCACGAGGAGCTATGAGGTTTCGCCCCACCATCAGTTGGGTACAGTCGGCGATTCCTTGGGCAAGCAGCTGAGTCTGATTATATCCGCGAAGGGCCTGTTTAAACCGAAACATTGGTATGGGGAGGATGATATCAATATCCTGAAGGAATCCTGTTGGAGAAAGTTCTTCTGCCATTAATCTTCCGAGTCTGCGAGCCAGCGAGGGGAATTTCCGATACTTGAAGTCCTGAATAAGCTGAGCCAGACTTGAATTTGGGGAATAGAAGAAAACTCCCGATACACGTTCGAAGGGGAAGAATCCTGCGAATCTTTGAGCCATGGGATTCATGTCGTGGCGATGGTACAAAGTTCGTGGGAGAGATGCCAGGCAGGGGGTACAGACGAAGGATTCGTCATCTGCGAGCCGTTCTCCGCAGAGATGACAAGTAGGGGGTACAATGATTGAGCTGAGCGCTTGCACTGACTCGGAGATGCCGGAAGAGAGTAAATCAACAAGGCTCATCTTTTAGGGATTTGAGCGCCTCCGTAGCTGAGTGAAGCGTGAAACCTCGGCTGGCAACGAGGTGTCGGATTAACTTGTCGGCATCGGCAGGGTCATGAAGATTCAGAGTGCGGGCTTTTGAGCGCGCGGCCTTCATCAAGGCTTCTTGAATATCGGCCTCGTCCAATTCCGCTAATGCGGTGGATATTATTTTATCATCAAGGCGCTTTGAGGCGAGGGCATAGCGAATTTTGAGGGGTCCCCAGCCATTGAATCGTAGTTTATCAGCGGCGAATGCATGGGCAAATCTCCAATCGTCAATAAATTTATTGACAACTAAGAATTTCATTATTTCATTGACATCCTCTCCGGAGATGCCGCTCTTCATGAGTTTAAGCCTTATGTCTGCTGAGCATTGCTCAGAGCGGGCACAGAGCGAGGCCATTTTTAGGCGCAAACTTTCAGGAGTAGGAGGTTTTTTCATGCTTCTTCCTGAGTTTTTCGGCAGGAGACGAATCTGCAGCGACCATGGGCATCCAGACGAGTGTCTATGTTTTCGAATCCGGTTTTAGTGAGAAGCTCACGTAGCGACTCATCATAACGCGGGTTGATTTCGAAATATAGACGCCCTCCCGGTTTGAGTCCGGATGCCGCCATCTCTGCTACTCGACGATAGTATATCAACGGGTCTTCTTCGCTGACAAACAGTGCGGAATGAGGCTCATAGTCTACTACGTTCTTCTCCATATCTTTCATCTCAGACATGCCGATATAGGGAGGATTGCTGACGATTATATCGTAGGAGTCTTTCTCAGGATTCCGGTTGAACATGTCGGCTTGGAAGATATTTACCTTGGCTTTAAGCTCGTTGGCATTCTGTTGGGCTACCTCCACTGCCGTTTCCGATAGGTCGAACGCGTCAACAATGGGGAAAAGTAGGTTGCGACTCAGGGCGATAGCGATACATCCGCTGCCGGTAGCCACGTCGAGGACTCGCAGATCGGATTCTTTGTTGGCCGAGACTATCATATCTACGAGCTCTTCGGTCTCCGGACGGGGAATTAAAACGCCGGGTTTTACCTTGAAATTCATACCGTAGAAATAAGCCTCACCTAAAATATATTGTATAGGCTCATGCTTGCGCAGGCGGTCAACGATAGCATTTAGGCAGCGCTCAAGATATTCGCTCACAGGCTTGTTCTCATTGATTATAATGTCTACGGGATCCCATCCTTTGAGGTTTTCAAACATTAAGCGTATCATAGCCTCACTCTCTCGATATCCATAGATAGGGGTCAGCTCATGGCGCAGACCACGGATTACCTTTTGCAGTGTGGGCTGAGATATTCTGGAGGTTTGAAGTTGGACGTCGTCTTCTGTAATATTAGGTTTAATATCAGGTTTCATGGCATAGATTTAAGTATATCTGCAAATGTAGTCAAGAAAAATGGAATATGCAATAACATGGCGACTGATTTTTGCTTCCTATCTGTTCATCAGTCGTCGAGGAATATTTCGAGCTTGGCCATCTCGTCATATTGCTTCCAATTCGGATCGTTCTCGCAGGAGATAGTCAGTGGTAACAGTGGCAAGGATTCCAGGGCTTCGTTGAATTTTCGGCCAAAGATATGGGTACTCAATGTGTAGAATACCCAAGTGCGAATACCATCGCCTGTGAATATACCGGTCATGACGGCTACCGGATCTTTAGCAAAAATATCGCGCAGAAGGTCTGTAGCCTGCTCCATAAGCTCAGAGGTCTCCCGGTCAGGCATCCCCTCCGGCAGGGGAGAATATTTCCAATCGACTTCCACTCGGATAGAAAACTTGGAATTGTTGCGGAATTTGTCGACGTCGCTTCGCCCGGTGACAATCACTGTATTGCCGCCGTCGCCGAGTGCCGGTGCTGACCACCATTCGCCATATTTACTCATAAATTCTGAAAAGGGATAATTATTGATTGTCGGAGAGCTGACGAAACCTTAGGGTTGCATTCTGCATCGGGAAATGCAGTGTCAGCAATCCGATATTTTCATATTGCGCTTTGATGTTGTTTTTCATTGATACTCCTTCGGCATCAATCCAGGTGACGTTGAAGACGTTGTCAATGCCTGTTGCCGAGAGGTGGGCTTTGACTTTTCCCGCTTGCCATTTTCCGGGGCATATAGTGGCTCCATCAACGTAAATGAGATCGTAGCCATCGAGCGAACGTACGCATGCCAGATGGTAGTCCCCGCCGAGTTTCGCCAGGTTTGTATCTGTAGAATAGTCCAAACAGCGCCATAATCCCTCGTGCCAGTCCTGACTACGTCGAAGATAGTCTGAAAGGAGCTCTTCGTCTCTCCAGGGTGATTGCTGAGCGAGGTTTTCTTCTGCAGGGTCTTTTCTCACTTGAACATCACGGAGGGTGAGACATCCCTTTGCGCGCTGCGTAAAGCGGATGGTATCTGCCGTAAATACGATATTCTCCACGGCGGAAATCCGCTGAGGATGGTGGCACCCTGTGGAGAGTTCAATCCTGTTGCCCCGACGAGTGATAATAAAGAGGTTGTCACTGTGAGAAAGATTGCCGTTGAAGGGTATTTTAGTCTCAGACAATAGGGAGTCTCCATTGGATATGGAGCAAACTAAAAACTTGCCGGAGGATATAGGATCTTCAATTTCCTTGGCACTGAAGTAGATCGAAATGTCTGATGGCAGAAAAGAGACCGACCATGGGGAGTCGGAAAAATCAGCTACAAACCTCAGAGAGAAAGATTTGTTGGAAGCATCGATGATGAGGTTTAGTGGCTCGGTAGGGTCAATCGCATAGGTGCTATCTGGATTGCAAACCTCAGAGGGGGTAGGGGTGAAGGGAGCAGCCTCCGATTTGCTACCGCCGAAAAGATCCGTCAGAGCCGTGACGATACCCACAAAAGCAAAAATCAATATTACCCCACCTATAATCTTATTAATCAGCCACATTGAGCGAAGATTGAAATGAGAGCGCACCTTATCGACGAAGAAAGTGACGAGCCACCACCAGCCCAGGGCTCCGGCGATAATCCCTACATAACCAATTATATAGTGGTAGAATTTAATCTCCGGCATCAGGAAATTGAAGCGAGCAAACAGACCGATGATAAGGAAGAGAATAAGTGGGTTGGAGAAAGTGAAGAGAAAACCGGCAAGGATATTCTTATGTGTAGAGATTTCCGCATCGGAGGGCTTTTTCAGTTGTCCGGCTGGATTTTTCTTGAAGAGATAGATAGCGAAGAAGATAAGGACTACACTGCCGAAGAGCTGAATAATGATAGAATTGCGTTCAAGAAACTCCTCGATGAATGAGAGACCGAAGCCGGTCAGCAGGCAGTAAATCAAGTCGGAGATAGCTGCACCGACTCCGGTGTAAAGACCAGCTTTCCGTCCCTTGTCGAGGGTACGCTGTATACAAAGAATCCCCACCGGCCCCATGGGAGCCGAAATAATCATGCCGATAGCGATGCCGCGCCAGAGCATGTAAATGAAGGATTCCAGTAAAGACATAAGCGTATTCGTATCTAATATCTATTATCTAATCTCTAAAAATCTATCTTCGGTTCATGACCATGTATCCACCTGAACCATCGGCCGGGGGAGAACATTGATACATTCTCAATTGATAATGATCGTTGAAGGAAGGCCCCGAAAGGGGAGAACCTCCACGTTCGGTAACATTATAAGTACTTCCGCATACGGGACAGCGGGCTATAAGCTGTTGAGACTCCGGTTCTGTCACCATCTTTACCCTGACAGTGGGTTTCCTCTCATACGGACAGGAGAGGTCAAAGGCGAGAGGACCAACCTCATTAGTGAATGGATTCAGACCGGAAATCAGCAGAATGCCACCGTATCCGGTAGCTGTAGTTTGTCCCCAATGGAAATCTTCCGGTTCTCGTATAATTTCTCCTCCTGATTTATAGAGAATGAAGCATCGGGATTGACCGAAGCCGTCAACTCCGAAGTTATTCCAGATACCATGCCCCGTAAGGTTGATATTGACGGGCATATTGGGGATGCGGCTGTCGGTGAGGGTTTCGCAGGAACATAGTCCGACTGTTGTGGCCGATGCAACAACAACTACTGCTGCAGTGGCCTTTTGCTGATTCTTCAGAATTTTAGCATATTGTCGGATTATATTCCCGGGTCTCATCAATCGTAGGGGATTATGGCAATCATCTGAGCGAATTGTTCGGTCATCTTATTGAGCGGCCCGGATACCATCGGCTTGAGCATCATCGGTATGTCGATATCTATGACTACGCGTGCTTCGCATTCTTCGGCACCAAGAGGTTTGATCTCGAGTGAAACACTTAGAGGTATCGGAGAACCTTCACCCTTCAGTCGTATCAGTGTAGGCTCCACGAGATCTGTGAGCCGCAATGTAATTGAGCCCACCGGTCCGGCGGGGAGTTCCAGCGAGTCGGGAGTCACATGAATCTGAGAGAGCTGTTCACGCTTGTCGGCAGGAAGCTGGTCTTCCGGGATGTTTGCGAGCATGGAAGCGAAGCTTTCAAGGTTTGAGAGCTTGCGGAATACTGACTCTGCGGAGTGCAGGATGTGTACGTCTTTGCTTTTGTAGATAGCCATTGTCTATTGTCTAAAGGTTGTCCGGATGGGTAGGAGTCCAATTGGCAGGATCCTTACGCCATTCGGTTAGGGTTTTGATATCATCGGGGGCTATATAATGGATTTTGGAAGCCACCTCGATCATTGTAGTATATGTCAATAAGGAGACGAGGTTTATATTCTCATCGCGGAAGCGCTTTACTGCGATGGGGAATTCGAAATTGAAGAGGGCGGCCATTCCTATAACGTCACAGCCGACATTTCGGATAGCCTCCACTACGTTCAGAGAGCTGCCGCCGGTGCCTATCAGGTCTTCTACTACTACAACCTTGCTTCCGGGACGAAGATTGCCTTCAATCATATTTTCAAGACCATGGTCCTTGGGAGTGGAGCGCACATATACGAAGGGCAGGTCAAGGCAATCGGCTGCGATGGCCGCGATGGCTATTGCGCCGGTAGCCACGCCGGCGATAGCGTCAACCTCGGGGAAGTTCTCGAGGATTTTGCGACACAGTTCTATTTTGATAAAATTTCTCACATCTGGGTAGGATAGGGCACGCCTATTGTCAGTATAAATAGGGGAGTTCCAGCCTGATGCCCAGATAAAGGGGCTTTCGGGCTGTAGCTTTATCGCACTTATATGCAGTAGGCGTTCGGCCAGGAGTCTGTCTGGTGTATTCATATTAGTAAGCCTGATAAATATGCAAGATGCAAAATTAAAAAATAGACTGGAAAAATCAAAATTTGAGGGTTCATGAGTTTTACAAGTTTTCAAGGTGCATCTGCGACTTGAAAACCTGACTTAGAGGTTAAGTCCGGCACCCCCACCCCCGGTGTGGCCTCCTCCGAAGTTGCCACCGCCAAAATTGCCTCCTCCGAAGGCGCCGTTGTCCCTCCTCGAGCCGAGAGCCCCAATGATAGCACCCGCAGCCATAGCTCCGGCAACGCCGGAGGTGTCTTCCTTTCGCGGAAGACGGTAGTGGCGGTCATCGCGATGATGGCAGAAGAGGCATTCGTATGTCTTGACTCCCATACCTTCACTACGAGTGGTGGCGGGACGCACTATCCTGTCGGATTTCAGACACATAGCTACAGTGTGGCATGCCGGACACCGGGTATATTGAGTTTGGTTTTGCAAGAAGGGGAATCTTTCGATAGTACCACACTTCGGACATAGCCATACGTCGTAGTCTACAGTGCCGAGGTTTTCTTCGAAGTCTTGCCCGGCACTAAGAAATTCATTGTCTGTATGCTCATCGAGCTTATTCATCGGGGTGCCACACGTGTCGCAGATACGCTTTTTGTCGCGGTTGCGCTTGTAGTTGGCTCGAGCTATCAGCGCAAAGGGGAGGGCAAGACCCAACGTGCAGAGTGCACATACCCAATACGTAGAGAGATGGCGTTTCCAGCGCAAAGCTCGTTCGTAGTTGTCGAGTTTCTTACCCCCGCTGATGTCACTGATGAACATTGCTACGGCAAAAATGAATATGATAAAGATGACAATTCCTATAAAGTTTAGCAATGTGCCCTCCTCCAGAGCCTTCACTGCCGGCTGACCGTTTTGCGACCGACCACTACGCAATTCTTTAGCGTTTGAGGGTATTTCTGCTACTCTGATGATAGCCGATACTGTGTTTGAAATAGCAGCATCGTAGTCATGAGCCAAGCCGGACTCGCGGTAGTTGTCCATCAGTATTTGATGGCATAGGGCATCGGTGAAGACCCCCTCGCAGCCATAGCCCGTAGTGATGAAAACATCGTTACCGCCGGTGTCGACTACCATCAGCAATCCATTGTCATTATCGGTATTCCCAAGCCCCCATTTTTCAAACAGCTCTACGGAGTATTCTTGAATATTCATATCCTCTCCAACTGTGGGGACTACGGCAACACCCATCTGCACCGTTGTCTCCATTCTCAACTTTGCCAACGCATGGTTGAGGGAGGCAACGGTCTCTGCCGACAGCACTCCGGCCGGGTCTGATACAAATCCCGAAGGGGTGGCAAGTCGGGGATTCCGAGGAAACTCCACAGCTGAGGCCACAGAGCTGTAAAGGAGAATAAGGAAAACAACTATATATTTCAAAATATTAAGCTTTTGCATAATAAAAGAATTTCAATCACAGCGAGCTTCCAAGGACGGCGAGCTTTCGGCTCGCAACAACCCTCAACCCTCACATTTCGGTTATACCGAAATGTGGTTACACTGCCGGGAGGCTATGTCCGTTGAGTTTTCGGAAGAGGTCGAGAGCATAGACGTCTGTCATCCCTGAGACGTGGTCAAGTACGCCCATTACTCTATCGTATAACGCTTGAGAATGCACATCGTATTGACGGGGCACCTTCTCAAGCAGTAGTTTTGAGAAGTTTCTATCCGGATAAATTACTGCTTGTATCAGATTGTCAAGAAGATAAGTTAAAATTCTATTGCCGGCGATTTCAATGTCGACAACTTCGGGTGCACAGTAGATTCTATCATAAGCCGTCCGGGAGCATGCCTGATAGGCATCGCGCAGTCGAGGTTGCATATCGCGAATAAGAGTAGTAGAATATTTGGCGGCAAGCATCTGAGACTCAGCTTCAACAAAGACGCGAGCGCAGTCATCTACCATCGTTCCGATGACATTGGAGCGCATGTAGCCTACCTTCTCATTGGGGTCGTCAAGGCGTTCCATGATTCGTAGCATATCGTTCTGACGCGGCTCAGGGAAGAACCTCAGCAGGAGATCCTTCACTTGATCCAGCGATAGGATTTTGAGCCTGTGGGCATCCTCAATATCCATAATCTGGTAGCAGATATCGTCGGCAGCCTCCATAATCCATACCAGCGGATGGCGTGCCCAGCGAGCCTCGCCCAAGGAAGGGATCCCGAGCTCAGTTGCTACTCTCTCATAAAGAGGAACTTCCGGTGAGAAGAAGCCGAATTTACCATGAGGTCCGGCATGCAACGAATCGTGAGGATATTTTACTACGGCTGCCAAGGCGCTGTAGGTCAGTGCGAATCCTCCATTACGACGTCCTACAAATTGATGGGTCAGCAGTCGGAAGGAATTGGCATTTCCCTCAAAATTTACCATATCCGACCATTGATGGGGTGTGACCCCGACCTTCAGGTTTCTTCCTTCTCCTTCAGAGAAGTAAGTAGCGATGGTCTTCTCGCCGTTGTGGCCGAAGGGGGGATTGCCCATATCGTGGGCAAGGCAGGCCGTAGCCACAATGTCGCCCAGATTGAAGAATTTATCGGCCCAGGGCTCACCGGCATAGCGGGAATGAAGCATCATTGCTATAGAATTGGCCATTGAACGCCCTACACTGCTGACCTCTAAGCTGTGGGTAAGTCGATTGTGGACAAAGACACTGCCGGGTAACGGGAATACCTGCGTCTTGTTTTGCAGACGTCGGAAGGGGGATGAGAAGACCAGACGATCATAGTCTCGCTGGAAGTCAGAGCGGGTATGTTGCCGAGGGTCATGGTATTCCTCAAGGCCTAATCGCTTGTCGGAAATAAGACGCGACCACTCCATAGTCTCTACATTGTCGCAGGCCACAGAGAAGTCCCTGCGCTGTGTATCTTCTGAGGGTATATGGGGTTGGAAATTATCAGACATAGTTAAAAATTTCTATCAACGTCACTATCATCATCGGCGCGAAGATGCAGACTGATATACAAAATTAACAAACAGCAATGGAATATACAAATTTAATGGCTTCAAGCAATAAATTGAGAAGCTCCGACGTTTAATTAACAATGAAGTCAACGAAGAAATTAGCCGCTATTCAGTGGCAATATAATACCATCGAAAGTCTATCTACCATAGCATTATGGCGGGTAGCGCTTCTCGTTTTGCTTTGTATCTTCGCTCCGACACTCGCCTTGGCCAAGCCCGGCGATAAGATTCTTAATCGCCCCTATGCCGACCAGAAACGTATGCATCTCGGCTTTTCTGTGGGTATGCATTTTCAGGATCTGAAATTTACTCACAACGGATACATTGCCCCTCAGGGTGAGAAATGGGTCATGGAAGTGCCGGGATATTCCCCGGGATTCTGTGTGAATGTGTTGGGTGACCTGCGATTACATCAGTATTTCAATCTGCGTGTCTCGCCGGGTATGTATTTTGGCTCTAAGACTGTAGAAATGATTGATTTCAACAGCGTAGCTGATGGACCCGGAAGCGCCACGGTCAAGCAAGTGCAGGATGTAAAGAGCGCTTACGTTGTTGTTCCTATAGAACTGAAGATATCGGGAGCCCGGTATCACAACTCTCGGCCGTATGTTACTGTAGGAGGTATGGCAACCTTCGATGTCTCCAAGAAGCGTTCGGAGCCTCTGATGTTTAATACCTCCGACTTCTATTTGACTGTCGGTATGGGTTGCGACTTCTACCTTCCGTTCTTTAAGCTCAATCCGGAGATTAAGTTCTGTTTCGGATTGACCGATGTCTTGAAACATGATCGTCCCGACTTGGTAGACGACCCCATAGCAATGGATATCACTAAGAGTTTAAAGAAGGTTAAATCTAACATGATAGTCCTCACTTTCTATTTCGAATGACACAACATCCCAACGCATATAAATACCGTCTGAGTCTGTTGTTGCTACTCTTGAGCTTTATCGTGACGGCTCTTAGGGCACAAGGCGATGTGCAGTTTACTCAGTATTGGGCGGTGCCTACATATTATAATCCGGCATATACAGGCTCTACCGACTATCTGCGGATTCGTGGTGGCGCGCGCTTGCAATGGCTCGGAATTGAGAACGCTCCGAAGTCTTTTATGGGGCTTGCCGACTCGCCATTGAAGATTGGTAAAAAACGTATTGGTGTGGGCTTAAATCTGATGCAGGAGAACCTCGGTCTATTCTCCAACTTGATGGTAAATATTCAGGCATCGTATAAGTTTAAGGCACTTAAGGGTGAATTCTCAGTGGGTCTGCAGGGTGGATACTACAACTCAAAATTTAAGGGCTCTGAGGTCTATATACCTGATGGCGATGACTATCATCAAGGCACAGACACCTCCATACCGATGCAAGACGTCACCGGCAATTCATTCGATTTCTCAACCGGTATATCCTATACACATAAGTATTTCAGTGTGGGTATATCCGGACTGCATCTGTTGAACCCCACAGTAAAACTGAATACGGAGGGCACAGAGACAGATTCAGAGACCGCCGAATTTGAGACAGAGCTTCCAAGAATGCTATATTTTACTGCTGATAGCAATATTCCGATAAAAAATACGTTATTTGAATTGCAGCCCTCCGTGATTGTCTCCACGGATTTTAATCAGGTGAATGGCGGAGTGACGATGCGAGCTCGATACAACAAGTTCCTGAGTTTCGGAGCCGGCTACCGCTGGGATGATGCCGTGAGTGTCATGATTGGGGCTGAATTTAAAAACTTCTTTATCGGTTATGCCTATGACTATCCGGTCAGTGCAATAGCTAAGGGAAGTAGCGGTAGCCACGAGCTGGTAGCCGGCTATCAGTTGAAGCTTGACTTCGGCGGCAAAAATAAGAATAAACACCGTTCCATTCGAATAATGTAGCGACAATGATAAAAGATAGAAAAAATAAGAAATACATCAGCAAGAAGCTCTTCGGAGCACTGCGCGGCAGCTTGGCTCTGGCAGCTCTGTCTCTTTTAGTAGCCTGCTCGGCCTCCCGTGGCGGCTCTGCAGGCGGCGAGGTCACCGGCGTCGGTGGCTCCACCTTCGCTGAACCTACCCCCTACGGGATGGTCCTCGTAGATCGCGGCGCTTACCGTATGGGTCCGGCCCACGATGATAGTATCGCCGGCATCAAGGCTAACAACCGCGGTGTCAGTGTCGATGCTTTCTGGATGGACGAAACGGAGGTCACAAACTCTAAGTATAAGCAGTTTGTCTTCTGGGTACGCGACTCGATTATTCGTGAACGCCTCGCTGACCCCGCTTTCGGCGGCAACGAAGCTTTCAAGATTGAGGAAGACCGCGAAGGCAATCCTATCACCCCCTACCTCAACTGGAATCGCCCTATACCCTGGCGCAACCCCAATGAGGATGAGGCGCGTGCTATCGAGAGTGTGTATCGTACAAATCCCATAACCGGACGTCGTGAGCTCGACCCTACTCAGCTCAACTATCGCTATGAGGTCTTCAACCACACAGAGGCTGCCAAGCGTCGCAACCGCCTGGATCCCACTCGCCGTGAGTACAATACCGACCTCCCCGTGCCTACCGACCTCCCGGTAATCTCTAAGGATACTGCATATTTTGCTGAGGATGGTGAAATCATTCGCGAGACTATCTCCCGCCCTCTTACCGGAGACTACGATTTCCTCAATACATATATTGTCAACGTCTATCCCGACACTACAGCCTGGATCAACGACTTCGACAATGCTTACAATGAACCCTACACGCGTCTGTATTTCTCACATGCCGGCTACAATGACTATCCCGTAGTGGGCGTGAGCTGGGAACAGGCCAACGCTTTCTCCAATTGGCGTACCGATTTTCTGCGCCGGTCGCTGGGAAGAGAGGGAATCTATGTAGAGCCCTATCGCTTGCCGACAGAGGCTGAATGGGAATATGCTGCTCGCGCCGGTAATTCTGAAAGTGCATACCCCTGGGAGGAGACTCTCCCCTACGATGAACGCGGTTGCTTCTATGCCAACTTCAAGCCTATGGATGGCGACTTCGTCAGAGACGGCCACGTGATTACTTCCCCCGTAGGAACCTATAGTCCCAACGACTTCGGCCTCTATGATATGGCCGGTAATGTATCCGAATGGACCTCTACGGCTTATACCGAGAGTATAAATAAGCTGACTTCAGACCTTAACCCGGAATATCGTTACGATGCGGCTAAGGAAGACCCTTATAAGATGAAGCGTAAGATAGTGCGTGGAGGTTCTTGGAAGGATGTGGCTCAAAATCTGCGCTCCGACCTTAGAATGTGGGAATATCAAAATGAACAGCGCTCCTATATCGGTTTCCGCAATGTGCGCTCCCAAATAGGTTTCGCTAAAGGTACCCAAAAGAAAAAGAAATAACCTATGGTAAAAAAAATTAGGAAATTCGGCAACGGCATCGAACGCTTTCTTCACGGCGAGAAGGGACAACGCTTTTTCAACTTCGCCTACTCTATAGGCGCCGCAATCGTTATCTGGGGCGCTCTGTTCAAGATTCTCCACCTCCCCGGTGGCTCCACTCTTCTCTGTATCGGTATGGGCACCGAAATCTTCATGTTTATTCTGACGGCTTTCGACCGCCCGCCGCGTGAGTATGCCTGGGAGGAGGTATTCCCGGTTTTCGATACTCATAATCAGGAGGATCGTCCGAATATCTCAGGTGCAGCCGGATCAGTAGTTATCAATGGCGGCGTGGCTCAAGCTGTCGACGATCCCTATTCCGACCAGTATGATGAGCAGAGCGGTGAGGCTTATGGTACTTATCCTGAGGAGGCGGCTTCTCAACATCAGGGAGCTTATGCTCCGGTGGCTGTGGGTCCCAATGCCAGCATCGCGGGTTTGCCCGCAGGCGCTGTCCTCACTGAGGAGGATACCAATTCTCTGCGAGACTCTATCTCGAAGATGGCCGCAGCTTCTGAACAACTCTCTCAGATGGCAGAACTTACCACTGCTACTCAAGACTATCTCGCCGGCCTGGCCGGCATCGCTTCTCAGATGCAGCAACTACAGGAGACTACAAGAGCTCTCAACGAGGTTAGCGGCACTCTGCTGCAGGCTTATCGCCAGATTACTGACAATTCCGACTCTATCGCTGCTAATGCGGAAGGATACGTCGGCAGTATGGAAGACCTCAACAGGAATATCGGTGGACTCAATACTATCTACGAGATTCAGCTTAAGAGCGTAAGCTCGCAGATTGAGACTATCGACAGAGTCAATCGCGGTCTGAAGGATATCCGCGACATGTATGAAAAGTCGGCTGCTGAATCTTCACATTATTGCGAGGAGACAGAGAAAATGGCTCGTTACATGAAGCAGCTTAATAATGTATACGAGCAGATGATTAAGGCCATGACAATCAATATGTACAACCCTATGATGGGAGGTGCAGCCGCCGGCTCCAATCCTTATGTCCGGCCTGATCAGGAGGACTGACAGTAGCTCCGGCAATCTATTACAACCCTATAAAAGAAATCAATGGCAGGAGGAAATAATGTAAATAGAATGTCACCCCGACAGAGGATGATCAACCTGATGTATATCGTGTTGACAGCCATGTTGGCGCTGAACGTGTCGAGCGATGTGCTCAACGGTTTCTCCCAAGTGCAGGAGAGCCTGGAGGGTACCAACCTCAACATGACGGCCAAAAACGAGGTGCAGTTCAAATATCTCCATGACCTATATGAGCAGAATCCGGCAAAGGCCGGAGTATGGTACGAAAAGGGTGTAGTCCTTCATGATCGTTCCAATGCTTTATATATGAGTATCGATAGTCTGAAGGTGGAAATCGCCAAGAAGGCTGATGGACCTCAAGGAGACTATCATAATATTATCAACAACGACGATTTGGAGGCTTCGGCGGCTGTAATGCTTAATCCCGCTACCCGCAAGGGGGAGAAGTTGCGCAAGAGGCTCGAGGAATATCGCGATTATGTTGCCTCTCTGATTCCTGACCCGAAGAAGCGCGAGGCTATCGTCAAGATGCTTAATTTCGACGTGAAGCGTGTGCCCGGCACTGTCGGCCCCACTTCCTGGGAACAGAAGTCTTTTGAGAATATGCCGGCTGTTGCTGCCGTCACTATGTTGACTAAAATCCAAAACGACATGCGGCAAGCTGAATCTGAGGCAATGTCGAATCTTATCAATAGCGTGGATATTGGTGATATACGCGTCAATTCTCTCGATGCTTATGTCATCCCCAATTCTAATATCGTCATGCGCGGAGGTAAGTATTCAGCACGCGTTGTGCTTGCTGCTATCGATACTACTCAGCGTCCTGTAGCCTACGTCAACGGTAGTCGCCTGCCGTCCTCCGGTCTTTATGAGTTTGTAGCCGGCGGTAGCGGTACTCATCAGTATTCCGGCTATATCGAGGTGCCAAAGCCTGATGGAACTATCGAACGTCGCACATTTAGCTCTTCGTATACAGTCATCGAGCCGATGGCTACCATCTCGCCGACGATGATGAACGTGCTTTATGCCGGTATCGACAACCCGATTAGTATCTCCGTTCCGGGAGTGCCAATGTCGGCTATCAACGCTTCTATCTCAAGCGGTTCGCTCGTGCGCAGTGGAGACACTTGGACTGCACGTGTCTCAAACGTTGGCCAGGAGGCCACAATCTCTGTGAGTGCCTCAATCGAGGGCAGATCTCAGACTGTCGGCTCCATGAAGTTCAGAATCAGAAAGCTCCCCGATCCTACCCCCTATATGAATGTGGGTGGAGCTCAGTATAAGGGTACTCCCCGCCGTATCTCTAAGGCGGCTCTGCTGGGTGCTGAGGGTCTCAGCGCTGCTGTCGACGACGGTATCCTTAATATCCAGTATCAGGTGCTATCGTTTACCACGGTCTTCTACGACTCTATGGGCAATGCGATGCCTGAGAATTCCAGCGGCTCTCACTTCTCCGCGCGCCAGAAGGAACGCTTTAAGCAACTTAAGCCCGGAAAGAGCTTCTTTATCTCCAATATCAAGGCAAAGGGTCCCGATGGTATCGTTCGTGACATCTCGCCGATGGAAGTAGGTCTTAATTAATGAATATCCAACCACAATGAAAATATATCGCAAATTCATCCCTATAGCTGTTATGGTAGCTCTCGGTTTTGCTGCCTTTGCCCAGGTGGAGAATGCCGGAAGTGTCCGCAAACGCTCCTCCCGCGATAAGAAAGCTCAGCAGGGCGCCGGGCCGGTGGTCACTGACCGTATGCAGGGTTTCTATGACAAACCGCAGTCTCACGATGCTGACCTTGAATATATGCGCGAAATCTACCGCCAGATTGACCTCACCAAGGAGGCTAACCAGCCCCTCTATTTCCCGGAGGATGTCATCGACGGTCAGATGAACCTTTTTCGCTTGATCCTTAATGGTGTAGTGGATGGTACTATCCCGGCCTATGAGTATCTCGATGGTCGCGAGGTCTTTACGGACCAGTATCAGATTAAGGTGCCGGAAATGCTTGATAGATTCGGTATTTATTATAATACTTCCGGCTCGGGAAAGAATCAGAAATATGTCATCGAAGAGGCTGATGTCCCTACGGGTCAGGTTCTTAATTATTATATTATCGAGAAGTGGGAGTTTGACCGCCGTTCAAATCAGATGAAGACTTACGTCGAGGCTATCTGCCCGGTGCTTAATCGAACTTCTGATTTCGGTGCTCAGGATCGCTATCCTATGTTCTGGGTGAAGTTCGACCAGCTCCGCCCCCTTCTCGCCCAGCAATATATCTTCCTTAGCGATGATAACAACCTGGCTCAATATAGTATCGATGATTATTTCAATCTGGGGATGTACCAAGGGGACATCTATAAGACGCGCAATTTGCGCAACCTGTCGATGAACCAGATGTTCCCGGACGAGGACGACCGCCTGCGTGCCCAGGACAGTATCGACAATCGCTTGCGCTCTTATGGCCAAAACCGCTGGGTGCCTACACGTGAGGAATATCTGGCAATGAAGGAGCGCGAGGCTGAGGCTGCTCGCCGAGCTCAGAAGGGGGATACCCTTCCAGAACGATCCGTTGTCAGCGATGACGGTGGTGACGACGATGGCGCTGAGGTGGCTGCAGAGAAGAAGACTGTCAAGAAGAAGAAAGCTTCCAAAAAGCGTTCTCGCTCAAGCGTAAAGAAATCATCGAGCTCCAACTCTAATGCCAACAAGTCTGTACGTCGTCGCCGTCGTTGATAAGTGATGGGACAAACTTTTGGAATATGAATAAAAAAATATCCAATATAAGCCGTAGGCTGTGGACTACTCTGAAGTCACAGCCTACGGATGCTTTTTTGCTTCTGCTCGTTGCCATAATCGCTTCTTCTGTTCAGCTTGCTTTTGCTGCTCATATTGTGATTCCGGGATATATCTACGTATTGTGGCTTTGTTTGTTTTTGGCTGAATGCATGCTGATATATCTGCCGTTCGTTTTTATTCCCCCTCGCTTTCGCTCTCTCATCCTGATTCCTTCTATATTGATATCAATATGGTCGATAAGTACTATACCTTATGCCCAAACATTCGGCCATATAATCCCAATATCTGCATTCATTTCCACCTCTTCCTACAATCATTTTGTCTTCTCCGAGGGCATTGGTTTGCTTGGATTTCCCGGTTGGTGTGCAATGTTGCTTAGCTTGGCTGTCCCCATAGCGTTAATTATGGGGCGCGGTCATCTACGGGCACCTTTCTCATTGGGATTTAAGAAAGGATTCACTTTGTTGACTATCTTTGCTCTTTGTTGCGCTTTTTTAGTGCGTGTGAGAGTCTATTCATGCGGTATATTCACGGCTCGAGATTGGTATGCATATTTCCATCCTCGCAATTTCTCCAGTAGGAATCATTGGTTTACACATTCCGGCCTCTTAGTGTCTGTAATTACGGATATATTGAAATTTCCTGTCTTTGAAAGGGATCTTTCTGCAACCGAGGAGGCGCAGTTGCAGAAAGTTGTCAAGGAAATAAGGACAGAAAGAATTAATTGTGCAAAGAAGCACCCTTCCCCCATGGACTCCGGGGTGAAGAATGTCATAATTATTTTGGTGGAGTCGGGAGTAAATACTTTCTTGCAAGATGATTGGAAAGGTCCCCAACCAATGCCGTTTTTGAAAGAATTATCATCGGCTCCTGAAGCAGCTACCTTTAGAAATACTATTGTCCAGGCAGCGGCGGGGAGGTCTTCTGATGGCCAGATGATTTATATGTCAGGTTTTATTCCTCTCATTGATATAGCGTGGGCAAATATCTGTGAGAACACAACTATCCCATCGTTGCTTCGTGCCGGCAAGTACTCATCCTGTGAAGTCCTTGGAGAGTCTCCCTCGATTTGGAACCATTCTGCTACTACCACGGCTCTGGGCTTTATGAATATGAAGGGGAATATTATAAAAGAGCATGGGGAAGTTCCTGTTGAGCTTCAGGATAGTATAATTTTTTCAAGACTTCTTGCAGAGGTGAAGGCTCACAGGAAGTCATCGCCATATTTTCTATCAGCTGCCACTCTGAATATGCATAGCCCGTACACTGGAGAAATTCCTCCGAAGGGGGACGATATTGTATTTAAGAATCTTCCCGCTGCCGACTATAATTATATTCTGAAATCTCGCTATTTCGACAGGGCTTTGCGTCAGTTTATTGAAGGTCTCAAAGAGATTGATGCTTATGATGATACTTTGATTGTGATAGCCTCAGATCATGATCCGTTTGAAGGAATGCTCACTGTAGCGGATTCTCGCCGAGTGTTTATGATGCTCCTGAATTCGGGATGTTCGGGTGTAATTGACAGGGAGGTTGCTCAGATGGATCTCTACCCGACTCTGTTGCGACTGACGGGTAATGCCGACTATTCTTGGCCCGGGTTTGGCACTGATCTGTTTTATCCGGCAGCTGATGCTTATAATGGCTCCAAGAGGGTAATTCCCGATTCGTTGATGCACCTTTCGTGGAGAGTACTGCGTTCGCGCTATCCCTTCATTCAATAATGCTTTGTTTTCTATACAATTAATATAGAGTTTATTTCATAAAAAGGGGGGCGAAGTTGGCCGATTTTAGCACCCATTGGACAAGATTTATGAAATGGAGTCTTGGCCCCCATTTTTTATGAGATGGGGCTAAAATCCTATCTTTGTAAAATCTTTGTAAAATGGACTCTGAGATTTGCAAAAGTTGAATCTAATTCGTATCTTTGTTTGCGTTTTAAAATGATTGTCTTATTAACGCTAAAGAGAATAAAAGGCTGGACATTAAACCTCGGTGACAACGTAATTCTGGAGTGAGTAAAAGTAGAATAGTGACTTATCCATAGAGGACAATATGACAGCGACTCCCAAGATTCTGCTGATGGCAGACTATAGCAATTTTCATCACACTCTGGCTGTCGGCTTGAGGCGTCTGGGATGTGATGTGACTGTAGTCAGCGATGGCACTACTTTTATGGAGACTCAGCGAGATATTGATATTTCACGACGTCCCGGCAAGTTGGGAGGTTTGAGGCTATATTATAGTCTGAACTTTTCGCTTAGAAAGTATCTTCGCGGATATGATATTGTGTCGCTCAGAAATCCTATTTTCCTCGAAATGAAGCCAAGCAGAGTGCGCCAAATCTTTCGCAATCTGCGTAGCGACAATCCTAATATTTTTCTGACTGCCCTGACTACCGACGGGCCGTTCCTTGATATGCTCGAGGCTCCTGACTCTCCCCTACGCTACAGTGAATGGTTTGTAGAGGGCAAGCCTACTCGCATGATGGATGCCAACCGGGAGGAATGGGAGAATTGGCATTCTCCGCAGATGCATGCTCTCGAGCAGGACGTTTATTCTTCGATAGATGGAGCTGTATCTGCACTGTATGAATACCATAAGGCACTTCAGAGGGTACTTCCCGCTGAGAAAATAGCTTATGGGGGTATTCCCGTAGATTTACAGAATATGAAGTATCAGGAACTACCCGTTGATGGTAAAATACGCCTGTTTCTTGGGCGCGACCGCAATAGGATTCTGCTTAAGGGCACGGATATCTTGGAGACGGCGGCTCGCAAGGTGATAGAGAGGCATTCTGACTCTGCAGAACTCGTTTTGATAGAAAACGTCTCCCGCAGGAAGTTTTACGAGACGCTTGAAAATTGCCATATTATGCTCGATCAGATTAATTCTTACACTCCGGCTACGGGTGCTCTCGAGGCTATGGCTATGGGTAAAACGGTAATCAGCGGTGCTGAGCCGGAGTTCTATGATTTTATCGGTGAGAATGAACTCCGCCCGGTTATTAATGCACCTCTTGATTTCGATTCTCTTTGCGATGTCATTGAGCAGGCTGTGGTAAATCGTAATCTTCTTATACAGAATGCACGTCGGGGACGTGAGTTTGTGGAGCGTCATAACGGTGTGGAAGTTGTAGCCCGCAGATTCTTGGATTTCTGGCTCGCACGCCTTGACAGTAAAGAATACAAAATCCCGGATAGACAATGAATACTCCTCGACTTCAGTTTCTTATATCTGCCTGCGGTGGAGGGATACAAAAGATAGCTGAACTCTCCCACCCGGTCATGGCGGGAATTGAATATATCGTCTCCTGGCAACAACCGGATATGCGCAATATTCCGGATGCGCTTGCCGTGCGTTCGGATTTTAAAATTTTTCCTACAGATTCTAAGGGCTTGGGAGCTAACCGTCGAGATGCTTTGAAGTATGCTTCGGCTCCTATTGTAGTCATTTCTGATGATGATTTAAGCTACACTTCGGAAAATATCAATGCTATTTTGGAGGCCTTTGAACGTAATCCCGATTATTCGTTTCTGACTTTCAAGCATGATGGAGACGAGAATGAATGTATATACCCCGATTCGGAGTTTGATTTCAAAAAACCACCGAAAGGATATTTCCCCACAAGCTTTGAAATAGCTATAAATCGAGAGTGCATACTGCAGAAGGATGGGAGTCTGTCTGCTTTGGATTTCAATCCTCATTTTGGGGTGAATTCAGATTTTTGTGCCGGTGAGGAGGATGTCATGCTTGCTCGACTTCAGCGACATGGCCATCAGGGAAGGTTTATCCCGGTTTCAATAGTGCGTCATGATGGACCAACTACGGGGTCTTATCGAGCCCTGGATCCGGAATTTCTGGAGTGTAAGGGTGCTGTAATGTCGTATATCCATCCTCTAACATGGCCTCTGCGGATGTTTACACACGCTCTGAGAAGTACTCGTGTGTTTAACCCTATTTTGTATTGTCGGCTATGGATTTCCGGAATTATACGTGCAAGGCGTATGAGGGTCTTCGATGTTTCAACAAGCAAACATATTGATAGATATGACCCGTCAAGATAACAGTTTCCGAAATATTCTCAAGGGTAATTCTATCTTTGGAGGGGTCAAGGTCCTTCAGATTCTTTTGAATCTTGTGCGCGGCAAGTTCGTAGCTGCGATTTTGGGACCGGCAGGAATGGGTGTGAACGCACTGTTCTCTTCGGCTTTCCAAACAATTTCTACCTGGTCAACTTTGGGGCTGCAGACGGCTATAGTGAAGGAGGTTGCGTCCAAGAAGGAACAGAAGGAAAGTCTTCAGGAGGCTGTGGGGGTTGTCCGCAGGTTGGTTACCGTCATCGGACTTGTGGGTGCCGCTGTTTGTTTCCTTTTTGCCGGTCCGTTGAGTCGGCTGACGTTTGGTTCTGACTCTTTTGCGTGGGGTTTCCGACTCCTCGCTGTCGGAGTTTACTTTGAGGTTGCGGGTACATCTTTGCTAAGTGTACTCCAGGGTCTCCATCTTGTGAAGGCGATTTCGATAGCCTCTCTTGCGGGAGGAGTGACTTCTCTGATTGTTGGTGTGCCCCTCATTTATTTCTTTTCTACGGATGGTATACCCCCTATGATTGTGGCTATGTCGGTGACTACGTATATATTCTATTGTAGAGCGGTGAATAAATCTGTAGTCAGTAGGGGAGTGAGATTGTCTTGGTCGCGCCATCGTCCGTTTATTATTCATCTGTTTTCCCTGGGACTGCTACTCGTTGTCGGTGATATTTTCTTCACTTCTGTCAATTATGCCACGTATTTGATAATCCGCGTCTGGGGAGATACTGCTACTGTCGGATTATTTCAGGGTGCTAATTCTCTGTCGGTTCAATATGCCGGCATTTTGCTGACTACGATGACAATGGACTATTTTCCGCGATTATCGTCGGTGAGCAATGACCATGAGGAGATGGATTTGTTGATTGGCAGGCAGATTGAAATCGTGGGTATTGTGGCCACACCTATGCTTTGCTTGTTGATTCTTTTTGCGCCTCTAATTGTAAATATACTTCTGACTTCAAAATTTATAGCATCGGTGCCACTGATGAGGCTGTTGGCTCTCGGACTCTTGATTAAGGCGTTGAATTATCCGTTAGGTTTCATCACCTTTGCTAAAGACAATAAGAGGGTCTATTTCTGGATGGAGGCTGTTGGTGCAAATGTGCTGACTTTAGGTTTAAATGTGGGATGCTATCTGATGTGGGGGCTTAACGGACTGGGCTATGCTCTGATAGCGGATAACGTAGTGTGTCTGATAGTCTACGCCTTAGTCAATCATCGTTTGTATGGTCTAAGGCTAAACAAGACAGCCACAAGAGCTATAATCTATTCTATCTTAGCAGGAGCGAGCGTACTGTGCGCCTCGATGATAGAATCTCAAAGCGAAGTAGTCTCCTACGTATTGATGGGTCTCATCACAGCATCAACAATAGTAATAGGCCTGCAAATAATGCGTCGTCGCCTACGCCGCGAATAAGTTCCGTATTATAAAAAGGGACGCAAAAAAAGGACGCATGAGTAGTGCGCCCCTTCGATTAATTATATGACTTTTTCTTATACTTAGAATGGGAAGTTTATACCCATGTTGAAGTCGGCATTTGATTTCAATGGTATAAACTGCTTGGAGAGCTTGCCGAAGGTGTGGTCCATGCCTACGAAGAAGTTGATTCCTCTGGTGTGTAGATTCACTAACCAGCCGAAGCCTACACCATATGTGCCGGCTACGAAGTTGGCATCTGCGGAGAAGAATTTTACGGGTGCTACATTGGCGGATACCCTGAACTGTGTCCAGCTGTAGTTGCCGTTGATGTAGGTTGAGTTGACAAGGCCGAAGTGCAACTTGCGATAGTAGGGGAATTCATACCCTACACCGAGGTTGACGGTGGCGGCCAGTGCACGTGATCGAGAGCTGAGAGTTCCATTGTCTTCGAGCTGGTATAGGTTGGAGATGTCGTTGCGCAGACGTTCCCATTCGTTGTCGAAGGAGTTGGGTGCATCACCATTCGCATTGAAGGTGAAGGCATCGGTATCAACGCGCTGTTCACCATTTGTAGAGGCCCATGCTGTCTTTCCCCACGACATGAAGCCCAGGTCGAGCACTGCCGCTGAGAAGCTGAAGTCGCGCCATTTGTATTCCGCACCGAGGTCAATTCCCATACCGAAGCCGTTGAGTCCGTAGCCATCGTCGAGGTTACCGCCACTGACGTATTCGCGATGGGTATCGTCGTTGTATTTATGGTCGTAGCGGAAGCCGGTCAGCGAGGCGTAGATGTCGGCATCGGTGATGGCTGTCCAGGAGTCCTGTCCGAGTGTGAGCTCTGCACGGTTGAACTTGAAGTCAACGTTGCCGCCACCGATATGGAATTTCAGTGTACCACCGACACGCAGCCCCGGCACCTGCTTGATGTCGCGAGAATGGTTCAACGCGATGGTAGCGTATGCATGGGCATTGGCATACATGTTCTTGATGTCGTAGGTCTTATTGGTGACTCCCTCTTTGGCCAGCTCAAAGAAGCTTCCCGGCAGGGAGGCATTGGCGTTGACATTGGCAGAGATGGAGACAGTGTTGTAGCCACCGAAGGCCTTAAAGCCAACGCTTATCAGGTCGAGGTTTACGTTGGCTCCTATCTTGTTCTTGTCGCCAAAGCCTTTCATAGCCTCAGCTGTGGAGACGTTGGGATTGGTGAAGAGAACTGTCTTTCCATTGACATCATAGAGGACGTCGGAGAGATTGAGGTTGCCGTGCAGATTGAGGTTGAGGTCGCCGAGTACGGGGAAGGATACGAAGCCACGGTCGTTGCCGAAGGCGGGGTTCATCTGAAACCGATAGTTGTAGCCGTCAAGGAAATATCCGGAGTAGGTGTTTTGTGCAACGGTGGCAGTGCAGCTGACGGCAAGAATCGCACCTGCCAGTATGTTTCTTTTTAGATTTTTCATTTCTTAAGGGTAGGTTACGATTAGAATTCTTTAGTATAGTTGCCGCTGACTTTTGCGCGGATATTCTTGAGTGTCAGTGATTGATTGGGCTCAAGGGTGGTACCGCTTCCGTCCGGACGGACTATTGCTTCGAAGGTGACACCATCCAGATGGTGCACTGTGCCGGTGATATAAATAGTGATAGGATAATCCTTGGCGTTTTTGGGGATATCAGCGCCTACTACTTCGATATCTTCGATGACATGTCCGTTGACGTCGATGGGGTGGGCATTCAGCTTGGCAACAATGGGGAGAGTGCTGGTGATGGTGGCTGAGAGCTCCATCTTCTCTATAGTTATAGCGTCAACGTCTTCGTCGTTCCAGCCATCTTTGGTGTCGGTATAGACGATTACGGATCCGCTTTCGGGAGTGCCGGCAAGTGCTAAGGGAGCTAAGAAGCGATATTTACCTTTCAGCCCGGGGAGCTCACGGCCAAGTTTGAAGTGGTTGGTCTTCTGCAGATAGATTTCGGGGTTGACCAGTGAGAGGTCGATAGTCTTGGGCAGGCCGGCGCCGCTCAGTACTTCGCCAAGTCGGGGGAAGTCTTCATGGCGCAGTCCGGTAGCAAACTCTGTGGGGATGTCGGAGGGCTCAAGAGGGGAGAGGCAGATATTGTAGGGGCCTACACCATTATCATGAAATACTTCCAAGGAAGCAAGCGAAACGACGTTGGAGCTTCCGTTTTCGAAGTGGGACTTAATATTGAGTCCGCTACGATATGAGAGATTAGCATCGCCAACGGGGTTGGTGATATTGAGATAAATCTGGGGATTGTGAAGAATCAGGTTGGTACGGTCGTCGGCCAGGAAGTCGGGGAGGTCGTTGAGCTCTATAGGGTCAATGTGGAGACCATCACCCTCGAAGCTGTATTCGATTTGTCCTGAGATGTCGGTAGCTTCGATGTCGCTAAGATTGTAATTGAGGGTGAAGTTTACTTCTTTAGGCACATATGAGGCCTTGCTATTAATATAGGAGTCTATCTGGCCGGCAGTCAGATTGAAAGGAGCCTTAAACTTAAAGGAATGTTTGGCGTAGTCGAATTTCACCTGGTCGGTGGTCATGTCCACGCCGGTGCAAACAATCGTTATGGCCGCTTTGGCATTGTTGACTCCCAAGCTCTTGACTTTCAGCTGTCCGGTGGTGGGGTTGTAGCCATATCCGGAGGGTTGTGCCGGTGTGATTGATTTGATTTTAAGGCCCTTGGGTATATTGAGTACCACGTCTTCGATCGTCATCGAGTAGAACAATTCGGGGTTGAGAAGGTCTACAGAGAATTTGATTATGAAGTCTTTACAGTTGAGGTCTGAAATAGAGTGGATTGATTTGTCGAGGTTAGTACCGATATAGTCAATTGTGTTGTTGACAGGGCTTGTCAGAGTGAAGGTGATGTGTTGCCCCTTCTCTCCGGCTCTGCGTATGTTCCTTGCTGAGGGAGCATGGTATACGGGGTTGGCAAAGTGAGCATTGTTGGGAGTCATCAGACCCGGGGTGGCGGTGAAGGGTGCGATTTCTACCGGATCGGAGTGGAAATCTCCGGACTCCTCTACGGCATAGAAGGTTTTGCCGTTGAGGGTGACGAGTTTTACCTTCCCGTCATCTTCTAGGGTGATGATGTCGCTGAGTACTACCGGGTCGAGGTTGATAGGGAGTACGAGGTCTTTGACCTTGATTTCCGTAGTGGTGTCTATGTCTGAGAGGTCGTAGCCGTTGTCGATACACGCAGTGAAAAGCAACGGAGTTACCATGGCGGACACCCATAGCATCTTTTTGTTTGTCATTAAAGTATATTGTTAGTGATATAATTAAGTAAGTTATATGCAAAAAAAAGAGTAAAATCGACAACTTATATTCAGTTGTCATTCTATATTTTCATAATTAAGTTGCAAAATTAACACTTTTTTAGATATTTACCAATTTTTTATAATGGACTCGAACTAACTCGGGGGTAATAAGTAGATGGTCGATTTATATTTAAACTTTATGCGCGGTTATTTTTGTGACAGTTTCTTCACTCGAAGAAGGAATAATCGGACATTATGACTGATGGGAGAGAGGAGAAAATGTCCAAAAAGAATAAGCAGAAAGTTTGAATTTAAATTGAACATCTACTTAATCTCGGGGATAATTTCGCAAAATCGGAATTTTTGACTAATTTTGTGCATGCCTATGATTACAGTAATTACCGTTACCTACAATGCGGCTAAGGAACTTCCCGCTACGCTCGAATCTCTTGCTCGGCAATCTTTCCAAGAGTTCGAACATATCATTATTGACGGTGCATCAGCCGACGATACCCTCGCTATTGCTCGCCGTCTCTCACCGCGTGCGCGTATCGTCTCTGAACCTGACAATGGGTTATACTTTGCAATGAATAAGGGCCTTGATATGGTCACAGGTGATTACGTGATTTTTATGAATGCCGGAGATGCGTTTCATGACGAGACTTCGCTGAGGGCTTATGCCGATGCTGCCGCCGGCGGTGCCGATATCATTTATGGCGATACGGTAGTCGTGGATGCCGACCGACGCTTCTTGCGTCCGCGACATCTTGCTGTACCCGAAGTGCTTACGAAGGACTCTTTCTCTCATGGAATGCTTATCTGCCATCAGGCTTTCATGTGTAAGAGGAAGCTCGCTCCAAAATTCGATACATCATGGCGATTCTCTGCCGACTATGACTGGACACTGCGCGTAATTGAACGCTCTCGCCCGGGAAGCTGTGTGAATCTCCATCGTGTAGTAGTAGATTTCCTCGATGCCGGGACTACTACTCAAAATCATCGTGCTTCATTGCGCGAACGCTTCGATATCATGCGAATACATTTTGGCACGGCCAAGACTCTTTGGCGACATCTGAGCTTCATACCCCGCATTATAGCAAGGAAGATTTCCGGCAATTAGATTGTAATCTTATGAATTTAACTATGGAAAATCAATACAAGAAACCATACCATGTAGTTTCTCTTAATCAGATATCTCAATATATGGAAAGCTATTCTCTTCAGGATGAAGTAGTGGTTTTCCAGACCTCTTTTGAGGGCGCCGACAATAGGATCTTCCCTCTATACATTGACGCTTTAATGATTATCCTCGTAAGGGAGGGCTCCGGGAAAATCGGTATTGACCTTACTGAACATGAGTTTGGAAAGGATTCGCTAATGGTGCTTCAGCCGAAGAATTATATCTTCTTGCATCAGTCTTCTGAGGGGTGTCGTGCCAACGTTATCGCTTGTTCCCGACATATCATCGAGGATGTGCTCCCCAAGCTAACTGATATCCTACCCTTGCTATTGCATCATCGTGCCGAGCCGGTCAGCCGGCTAACTGCCGAAGAGGCGGAGCGACTAAACGACTATTTTGAATTCATCACCTCCCGCCTGCGTAACCCCTCGGGGATGTTTGTCAAGCAGAAGGTGTTGCGGCTCCTTCAATCAGCTCTTTATGAGATGATGGATATTCAGAGCGAGAGCTATACCGCCACGGAGCGACCCCGCTCGCGACAGGAGGAGATAATGGCTAAATTTATCATCGAGGTCACTGACAATTTCAGACAGGAAAGACATGTCAGCTTTTATGCCGATAGGCTTTGTATCACGCCCAAGCATCTTTCCGCCGTAGTCAAGAAAATCTCCGGACGAACAGCCGGCGAATGGATCGATAATTACGTAGTGATGGAAGCGAAGGTTCTGTTGAAAACAACCGACAATACTATCCAGGAGGTCAGCGACATGCTCAATTTTAAGAATCAGAGTTTCTTCGGCAAATTCTTCAAACATCTGACAGGGTTCACCCCCACCGCCTATCGCAAAGCAAACAACTCATGAGAGCAAGCTTCCGGCTCGCAAGCACATTCTTATTCGGACTGCATACAAATTAAGAAGAATTTCTGCTTTGAGTTTGGCTATAACGGCCATTAGTCCTAAATTTGCACTCCCATAAGGCAGACTTCTGCCTTGTGGACTACTCAAATTGATACTAAACTAACACTAATACAAAACTCTAAAAACGTTACTACTATGGCTTATGTAATTGGTGACAACTGCATCGCTTGCGGTACTTGCGAGCCTGTTTGCCCCGTTGGTGCTATCTCCGAAGGCGAAATCTACAAGATCAACCCCGATGAGTGCATCTCCTGCGGCTCCTGCGCCCAGGTTTGCCCCAACGATGCTATCTCCGAAGAGTAATCAGATTCTCCAAAGAGCATTTAGACGGCAGTCATCCCCTCCGGATGGCTGCCGTCTGTGATTGCATAGGCGGTTGGAATCTTAAGGACGAGACTCCTATGAAATATTTATCCGGGCTGAACAAGACTACCTGCGCCCGGGAGTATGGCGCTATGACAGCTAACCCCTGTATTACAATAAAGAAGGCAATCCTTACAAGATAAATTAGAAACTCAAGTTTCGGATTTACCGAAACTTGAGTTAGAAATATAGCTTCCCCTTTGAGAAAGGTGTAATAAAAAACAAGTTTCGAAGTTCGGAACTTGTCTTTTTTTTATTAACTTTGTTAGATATATATATGGGATGATTCAATTGTTCGAATTAATTATCTCGAAATTTTATATCTTTGAATTATGAAAAGTCTGAAAGTCAAGATAATAAATCGTAGTCATCATCCGCTTCCGGAATATTCTACTTTTGAAGCTGCGGGTATGGACATCCGTGCTTTCCTTCCCCGGGGACCCATAACCCTCGCTCCCGGTGAGCGTCATCTTATTCCTACCGGCCTGGCTATCCAGCTGCCATCGGGCTATGAGTGTCAGATTCGTCCCCGTTCCGGTCTGGCTCTTAAGAATGGTATCTCCGTACTGAATACTCCCGGCACTGTCGATGCTGACTATCGCGGCGAGATTGGTATTATTCTCATTAATTTCGGTCAGGAGCCCTTCGTGGTCAATGATGGAGAACGTGTAGCGCAGATGGTGATTAAATCTTATACCCACGTAGAGTGGGAACCCGTAGAACGCCTTGACAGGACAGTTCGCGAGGACGGTGCCTTTGGACACACCGGTAATACCTAATATGACCTGAAATGAAAAAACTGCTATACTTACTATTGGTATTCGCGGCTATCCTACCGCTGGCGGCTGCAAAGAAGGGAAATCCCAACTCTTCAGCAAAAGATAAGGCTCGCTATTATTTTTTGCAAGGTGCTGTAGCTGAAGCAGAGGGTAACCCGGATCAAGCCTACGAGTTCTACAAAAAGGCATGGCTTGCAGATCCTTCGTATAATGAAGGTGCGTATAATTATGGCGTAATGCGTTTTACTATCGATATTGATACTCTCGCATCAGCAGAGGAGAAGCTCGCCTCGTTGAAATTCGCTAAGGCTCTTGTCGAAAAATATCCTGCTGACTATTATACGGCTCTTAATTATGCCTATCTGGCAGGTATGGTCGACTCTATCTCAGAGCCTATTCGCGTTTTCCGACGCCTTGTGGAGCTTCGCCCTGACAAAACAGCAGCTCTGCTCTATCTCTCCCAGTTTTATGCCATAGACCATAAAACTGACAAGGCTGTAGAGGCGCTTTCTCAATATGAACGCATCGAGGGTTCCAACATTCCGATTACCCTGAGAAAGGTCGTATACCGCCTGTCGGATGGCGATACGATTGCTGCCGTAGCAGAAGCCGACCGTCTGATTAGTCAGAATCCTGCCGATCCTCAGTATATTATGCTCAAAGGTAATGTATATGAATATATCGAGATGCCCGACTCTGCTCTGTATTATTATAAGCTCGCGGAGGCCGCCGCTCCGGAAAATGGCACTGTAGCTCAGCAACTCGCAAAGTTTTACGGCGCACAGGGAGATAGTGTCAATTACGACCTTATGACATACCGCTCCCTAATGTCGGAGGACCTTGATCTTGAAGAGAAGCTTGAGCAAATGGCTGCCTATCTTCAGAAAATTATTAATGATAAGAGCGATACCCAGCGCGGCGACAATCTCTTCAACGTCTTGCGCAATCAGTATCCCCATGAGTCGGAAATCCTTTACCTCTCGGCTCGCTACAATGCTGCAAAGGGTAAGTATAAGCAAGCTATCGAAGATGTTGGATATGCGATAGATCTCGATGGCGACAATGAGGATCTCTGGCAGAGCCTTATGATGTTTCAGCTCAGCAACGAAACCCCCATCGATGCTATGGCTACTTATCGGAGAATGAAAAAGCGTATCGCAGAGCCTAAGTATGGTACGGACCTCCTGTTTGCTAATGCTGCTGTGCAGGCAGATTCCACACAGGTTGCCATAGACCTCTATCAGAGCTTCCTGAAGACAGCGCATCCCTCACTGAGCATCTCCGACACCCTTACTGATAAGAGTCTATTTCGCGACTTCTCTATGGAACAGGCCGACTTAGTCTCCGATATCTACGAGATGGCCGGTGACGCTTTCTATGCCGCTAAGCCTCGATGTCTGTCGGAAGCTTATACCGCTTATGAGAACTCACTGTTCTTTAACCCGGATAATCTTCTGACTCTAAATAATTATGCTTATTTTATAATCGAAGAGGAAAATCCAGCTCCTGATAGTGAACGCTTTCAGCGAGCAAAGGAGATGAGCCGAAAGACTATTGACAGAACCTCCTCCGATCCCAACGGAACGTATTACGACACGTACGCCTGGATTCTTTTCAAAGAGGGAAACTATAAGGAGGCGCGTCAGTATCAGCAAGCAGCTGTGGAAACAGAAGAGAAGGCCGGCACGATTACTGCTGACTTATACTCTCATTACGGCGATATTCTTTTTATGAGTGGTAGTCCCGATGAGGCTCTGCTCTATTGGGAGAAGGCGTTGAAGCTCACTCCCGACAATGACCTTCTGAAGAAGAAGGTGAAAAACAAAACTTTCTATTGGAAATAATCTAACATAGGAAATGAAACGATTTCTGACACTTTTACTTCTAAATATCTTTCTCTGCGGGCTTCTGCCCGCTCAAACTGTAGAGCCGCTTCCCGATGCCCAAAAGAATCAGATTCTCAATAAGGTCATAGCCGGATATTCCGACTGGGGTAGGGTAGAACTCAACGGCAAACTCTCTTGTGAGCTATTGCCGATGAGCGTGACGGCTCGCGTTTATATGGAGAAAAACAAACTGATACGCCTCTCTCTTAGAGCGCCTCTCGTTGGCGAGGCTGCTCGGATCGAGCTTAATAATGATTCTCTGGTCGTTGCCAATAAGCTCAACCGATGCTATGCTGTCATCCCGATGGCTGAAATCAAAAAAATATACCCAAATCCTATGACCGACTTGCAGAATATTCTCCTTGGCAGAATTACGATTATGGGGAAAGGTCAACTTCGTGCTCTTTCGTTTCCCGATGTAAATGTATTTAAGATGAGCAATGGCATATATTCGATATGCCCGGTAGATGAACTGCAACCGGACGGCTTTTTCTATAATTATACTGTCACAGCAGAGGGGAGTATGTCTAATATCGTAGTAATATCCCACGACTCTGACAATCTCGTTGTTGCTGAATACGAGTGGGGTAGGGCCGGAGCCGCCAATATCATCATCGGTGCTGTAATCAATGGCAAGGAGATGCAGGTCGATTTAGATTTGGAGTCTCCTAAATTTGGAGCTACCCCCATGGAGGCCCTCAATCTTTCAAATCTTACAAAATCTGATTTACGTAAGGTTTTATCCTTCTGATTCATAGTTTTTCATGTTCCTACACTTTCCAAATAATTCAATCTGCAAGAAGCTGGTCCTCATGCTTCTTGCTCTGTTCATAGCTATTCCCCTGGAGATAATCCCAATGGCTACTGAGACTATTGCCGCGGAAGCCCGGACTCCATCTAAGAAAAAGAAGCCGACTCCCAAGAAGGAGGCTCCAAAGAAGAGTACACCCAAGAAAAGGGCGACGCCTAAGAAAAAAGCTGCCCCCAAGAAGAAGGCTTCTCCCAAACGCGAGTCTTCGCGCGATGTGCAGCGTCAAGCCGAGGCTGCTCGCAAGGAGATAGTACAGACAAAGGCACAGATTCAGGAAAACGATCGGAATATCGCCCGGGGGGTCTCAAACCTTCAGCGTCTTGAGGGGGATATAAGGATCACTCAAACGCAGGTGACAACGTTGACCTCTAAAGTGGGTACGTTGAAAAATCGTATTGCCGCTCTTGAAAGTGAAATTTCCCAAGCTGAAAAGGATTTGGCTCGATTGCGTGCCGATTATCTTAAGGCTGTAAAGAAAATGAGGGTGGCACGTAAGCGTAATTCTGAGCTCGCTTTCCTCTTCTCTTCAAAGAACTTTGCCCAGGGTATGCGTCGTATGAGATATCTCAAGCAGTTTTCGGAATGGCGCGAAAAGCAAACCGGGCTCATCAATCAGAAGGTGGCATATCTGAAGGAACAGCGCCAGCGACTTGCCCACTCTCGCGCGGAGATGGATCAGACGCTCAAAGAGCAGATTGCGGCCAAGCAGCAACTTGAGAGGCAGCATGCATCGCAAGATGCAATCGTTGTCAACTTGCGGCGCAACGGCGAGGCTCTGCAGGCTCATCTTGCGCGCAAACAGGCTGAGGCCAATCAGCTCAACAATAGGGTGGCATCGCTGATTGCACAAGAGGAAGCCGCTCGGAAGGAGGCCGAGAGACGTGCCGCTGAGGAGGCTGCACGCAAGGAGGCTGCACGCAAAGCTGCTCAGGAGGAGGCCGCAAGAAAGGAGGCTGAACGACGTGCCGCTGAGGAGGCCGCCGCTCGAGAGAGAGAGTTAGCTCAGGCTACACCCCCGGATCCACAGCTGCAGGCAGATAAGCCCGTCAAGAAACAACCCGAGAAGAAGCAACCCGTCAAGAAACAACCCGAGAAGAAGCAACCCGTCAAGAAACAGCCCGAGAAGAAGCAACCTGCCCCGGCTTCTGAGGAGCGTTCATATGCCGATGCACGACGTCGTAAGCCTCGTAGCCAGGATGGTGCTTCGCCGCGACAGGCTACTCCCAAAAAGCCTTCTGCTCCCGCCCCTGCTCCCGCCCCTACCCCCGCTCAAGCCGGGGGTGGTGACTTCGCCTCAATGAAGGGCAGTTTGCCGAAGCCCGTATCGGGTACTTTTAAGGTTATCTCTCCCTTCGGTCGCCAGTCTCTGCCGGATCTCCCGGATGTCACGTATGACAATCCCGGTGTGGATGTCGAGGTGGCTAAGGGCGCTACGGTTATGGCTGTATATGCCGGTAAGGTTTCCGGTGTGTACGTCGTCCCGGGGTTCTCTAATGTGGTGATTGTCAATCATGGTAACTACTATACCGTATATGGTAACCTTTCTTCAGCTTCGGTGAAGGTCGGAGATAACGTGAAGCAGGGACAGGCTCTGGGTAAGGTTGCGGCTGATGCCGACGATCCGTCCCATTCTTTGCTACATTTTGAGGTTTGGAAGAATCGTGAGAAGCTTAATCCGATGTCTTGGGTAAGATGATGGAAGATAAGAGGCTAAGCATTATACGGTATAGTCCCGACAATTCATCACTATGGGATGAGTTTGCAAGCTGTGCTCGCAATTCTTCTCTCCTTGCACTTCGAGGATATATGGATTATCATTCCGACAGGTTTGAGGATTGCTCTTTGATGGCCTTTAAGGGGAATAGTCTTGTAGCTATCCTCCCGGCAAATGTCCGTGGGGATATATTGTACTCTCATCAGGGATTGACTTTCGGCGGGTGGATTCTCCCTCCCCGACATTTAGACGGTGCTGATATTCTGGAAATTTTCAGAGCTGCAATTGCTTTTTGCCGAGATATGGGTATGAAGAGTATTGTCTACAAGCCTGTGCCCACGCTTTATCATCGTCAGCCCTCACAGGAGGATATCTATGCTCTACAGCGCCTTGGAGGGAGCATGACTGGTTGTAATCTCAGTGAAACAATTCGTCTCAATGACAATCCCGGATTTAATACATTGCGACGGCGCACCCTCCGAAAAGCTCTGAAGGATACAACTATGGAGATGGTAGAAGTAGGCAGTGATGACCTGCGGTTGCAATCGTTCTATAGACTGCTTAGCAGTTGCCTTGAAGAAAGGTTTGGTGCACGCCCCGTACATTCTTTGGAGGAGCTTCGACTCTTACGGGGACGTTTCCCGGAGAATATACGCATATTCGGAATACGACAGATGGGGACAATGGAATTTGAGGCGGGAATCTGCATATACGCCTGGAAAGGGGTGGCACACTGTCAATATATAGCCACAACGGAGCGTGGCCGACGCGAAAATTTGCTGACAATGCTCGTATGGAAGCTTCTCGAGATTTTCCAAGACTACAGATATTTCGACTTCGGCACCAGCAACGAAACAGACGGAAGTCTTAACGAAGGCCTATTGCGTCAGAAAGCCTCCTTCGGAGCCAGCGGCATAACCTTCCCCACATGGCAACTAAATCTTTAAATTGAACAGCTACTTAAGAAACCAAGTTTAGCAATAAGCGGTATCAAATCACGGTAGCACAGGCGTTGTGGCGTTGTCATCTTCTTCAAGGAGGCGATCAACCATATCACGGACAACCCTGCGGTTTGGATGGAGTCATAATGGATGAAATTTGCAAGTTTTGGACAAATATTGTATTTTTGTCGAAACTCGAAATATTTTACGTTATGCAATTTGGTCCTGGCTTCCGCGGTCTTCCCCCTGTAAGTCGAAATATTATAATTATCAACATTATCGTCTGGGTGGCCGGTCTTTTCGGCTCTCTCGGCAATTTCCTTACAGCTAAACTCGGCCTCCATTTTATCGGGTCTGATGCTTTTAATCCTGCCCAGATTATTACATACATGTTTGTGCATGACCATTCAAACATCATGCATATACTCTTCAATATGTTCACCCTCTGGATGTTCGGACCGCTCTTGGAGCGTGTGTGGGACTCCCGACGTTTTCTGCTATATTATTTCATCTGTGGAGTAGGCGCGGCTATCGTCCAAGAGGTGGTTTGGGCTCTTACCTGGGAACATGACTATATCTCGGCTATTGCTCGTGCCAATGGGATGACATTCGAACATATGAAGCAGATCGTTGACGCTTCCTTAGCTAAGGGAGACACTCTCTTTCTCGACGGTATGCGGCAGATGAAGGCGATGATGGTCACCGTGGGTGCTTCCGGTGCTATCTTTGGTCTGCTGTTGGGATTTGCCTTTGTTTTCCCTAATATGCCACTTTATCTTTTCTTCATCCCGGTACCCATCAAGGCTAAATACATGGTCATTGGATATGCCATTCTTGAATTATTCCTCGGTGTCTCCGGAAACGTTTCTACCGTGGCTCATTTCGCCCACTTGGGGGGTATGCTTTTTGCTCTAATACCCCTATTAATATGGCGCTCAAAGGGCACACTCCGTGGTAACGGCTTCTACTAATTCCAATGTTGACAATTGATTGATATGAACGCATGGAAGTCTCTCAGTCCCAATAGCCGACTCCTGTGGATGATTATGTCTGTCAACACTCTTGTATGGCTTATCGGAGCTTTTGGAGCTATATTTGCTTCAACCTCAGGGATGGTGAATGCTCCGGCTCTTTCATTAGGCGTGCCTTCTGACTTCTATCTAACTTTTACTCGCCCTTGGACTTTGCTGACTTATATGTGGGTGCAGACCTCTTTTGTGCATCTTGCTGTCAACATGTTATGTCTTTTCTGGATATGGCGCCTCTTTAGCGACTCGCGAGTCATCTCTCTACTTGCTACCTACATTGGAGGTGGGATATTCGGGGCTATCTCATTCTGTATATGTTCAATCTTCATTGACCATCCCTGGGCGCCACTTATAGGAGCTTCTTCATGTGTGCTTTCTATGATGGGTGCATCCGTTGTAGCTTTCCCTAATCTGCGTGTGCGCTTCCTTTTCAGCGATAATGTCAGGCTGATATGGATTTCCCTTGCCTTTATAGTTCTGTCTCTCATTGGTAGCGGCTCAATGTTGCAGCTTGCGGCTCATGCCGGGGGAGTAGTCTTTGGAATGGGGTTCTACGCTATACTCATGCTTAAAAATTCGGTTCCTGAGAATATAAATAATAGGGTTGATAATACAAGAAAATTGCGAACTGACGCGTTTAAGAAAGTGAAACTCCCCCCGCGTGAGGTAGAGAATGTCCCCGTTGATACTCTCAGCGATCGAGAACGTCTCGACCGGCTTCTCGAAAGGATATCCCTCTCAGGATACACATCTCTGTCATCCTCCGAACGGGAGGAACTCAGTAGAATTTCTGCTCGTATTGATACTTAACGGCAATGATTATAGTAAGTCCAATATTACGGTTAGCGGCAAAAATTGCCACGTTTGTAATATACGTCATCACCATTATTTCGGCATATGGAGGATGGCTCGACCCTCATATTTTCACCCTCCCCTCTATCATGGTTCTGGCTTTTCCGTATCTCGCCATGATTACCATAGCTCTGACGGCTATATGGCTTCTCTGCAAGCGATTTATTACCGGTGGTATAGGCGTGGTTACTTTGCTTATCTGCTGGACACCATTATCAATGACTTTTCCATTAAACTTCAGTAAATCCCCGAAGTCTAATGAGAAAACCTTCTACATCATGAGCTGGAACTGCTTGCACCTGTACGACCAGAAGACGGGAGAAACAACTCCCCGACGTTCCCTCGAGTTCCTTCTGAACAGCAATGCCGACATCATTTGCTGTCAGGAGCTGTTTCTCTACGATCTAAAAGCTTTAGAAAAAGCTCAAAAGCCTCTCTTAGACTCTGTAAAAAAAGCATACCCCTACATTTGTTCCTCCGAAGACCGCGACCAGACGGTATTTTCCAAGTATCCGGTGGAAAGAATACATCTACATGTAGATCAACCGGTCAACAAGGGCAACTATTCTTTCTATCGTGTTAAAATCGGCAATAAATTTCTGACAATCGCTTCCGTTCATCTCTTCTCCTTTATGCTAAGCCCGGAAGAGCGCAAAGTCATCAGTGACATACGTAACACCCATAGTGCTGAAAAAAGTCTTCGAGAATTCCGCGGACCTCTTAAGGGCAAAATGGGCTTCGCATTCATAGAACGTAGCGAAAATACTCGCGAGGTAATCGAAGGACTCAGCCAAATCAAAGGTCCGGTCATCGTCTGCGGTGATTTCAATGATGTGCCGGCTTCATGGATCTACCGAATGTTTCTTAAAGCCGGATATAAAGACGCCTATACGGCCACAAACTTCTGCCCAACCTTCACCTTCAATGCCCACATGATGTACTTCCACCTCGACCAAATCCTATATCGAGGCGGACTGCGACCGCTGAGAGTGGACAAAAATAAAATTGACTCATCCGACCATTACCCGCTGATGGCACAATTTGCATTCACCAACGAGTAATCCATTATTATTTTAACACAGAGAATCAAACAACTAACCTATAGATATCTATGAGAAAAGAAATCATCGCAATGGCTGCGGCCGCTGTCCTTGCCACCCCGCAGCTCTCAGCTCGCGAGAATCCGTTCCTTCAACCCTACAACACGAAGTACGAGATTGCGCCCTACAATGAAATCCAAATCGGCGATTTCATCCCTGCTCTACGCGCCGGCATCGCCGAGCAGGAGCAAAACATCATGAATATTGTCAGAAATCGTGCTACTCCCGATTTCGACAATACTATCCTTCCTCTCGAGAATGCCAGCCCTATCCTTGAGCGTGTAGCGGCTGTCTTCTATCTCTATGACGGAGCCCTATCCACTCCGGAATTCGCAGCCATGTCCGAACAGGCTATCCCCATCCTCAATGAGGCCAGCAACGCAGTCAACCTCAACGAGGCTCTCTTCGCTCGCATCAAGCAGGTCTACGACCGTCGCGACCAGCTGGGACTGAATCCCGTGCAGAAGCGCCTCGTAGAGAAATACTATCGCCAGTTTGCTGAGCAAGGTGCCAACCTTCCCGCCGACAAGAAGGCTGAGCTCGTAAAGGTCAACGATGAACTCTCCAAGCTCTTCATCCGGTTCAACAAGAATCTTCTTGGTGCTACCAACGCTTTCTACGTGACTGTCACCGACCCGAAGGAGCTCTCCGGTCTTTCAGAATCAACAATCGCTCAAGCTAAAGCAGACGCTGAGGCTCGCGGTATTAAGGATGGATGGGTATTCACTCTTCATGCCCCAAGCCGTCTGCCGGTGCTTCAGAGTGCCGACTCTCGCGAACTGCGTCGTAAAATCTACGAGGGATACATCCATCTTGCTACTTCCGGCGAGTTCGACAATCGTCCCGTGATCAAACATATTGTAAAACTGCGCGACAAGAAGGCTAAAATTATGGGCTTCAAAAACTTCGCTCAGATGATGACATCTCGTGTAATGGCAGGAAATCCTGAGGCTGCAGAAAATCTTCTGTTGCAGGTATTTGAGCCGGCCGTAAGACGTAGCCGCGAGGAAGTAAAAGATATGCAGACATTAGTAGACCGCGAGGGTGGCAAGTTTAAAATCGCTCCCTGGGACTATTATTATTATGCCGACAAGGTGAAGAAAGAGCGTTTCGACCTCGATGAGGCTGACGTACGCCCCTATTTCACTAAGGAGAATGTCCTCAACATGCTCTTTGATGCTACCGAAAATCTCTGGGGCGTTAAGCTCGTGGAGATGCCGGATGCTCCGAAGTATATGGATGAGGTGACTGTTTATGACGTTCAGGATGCCAAGACAGGCGAGCACATCGCCGTTTGGATGTGCGACTATTTCCCGCGTGCTACAAAGCGCCAGGGTGCCTGGATGGAACAGGTGCAGGCAGCCGGCCTATACGAGGATGGCTCTATGAAGAGACCTATCGTCTACAATGTAGGCAATTTCACTCCCCCCACTGCCGAAACCCCCTCTCTGCTGACTATCGATGAGGTGGAAACTACTTTCCACGAGTTTGGCCACGCTCTGCAGAGCATGCTCTCTCTCGCTCCTTACAAGTCTCTGGCCGGCACAAATGTTGACCGTGACTATGTGGAAATGTGCTCTCAGATGAACGAACATTGGGCTTTCGCTCCTGAGTTGCTTAAGAAGTATGCTCGCCACTACAAGACCGGCGAGGTAATCCCTGATGAGCTGATTGAAAAAATCCATGCTTCTCATACTTTCAACCAGGGCTTTATCACTACTGAGCTTGCTGCGGCCGCTCTTCTTGACCTGGAATGGGGCAAGACCGATGGCGAAGGTGTTGAAGTGCAGGAATTTGAAGAGCAGGTGGCGAAGAAAATCAGTCTCCCCGAGGAAATCACTTATCGCTATCGTTCCCCCTACTTTAAGCACATCTTCGGCGATGACGGCTACGCTTCAGGCTACTACACCTATCTATGGAGCCAGGTTCTCGAGGCCGATGCTTGGGAACTCTTCGAGCAAAACGGTATCTTCGACCCGGCTACCGCTGCCTCTTTCAAGAAAAATATCCTTGAGAGTGGCGACACGGAGGATGCTATGGTACTCTTCGAGCGTTTCCGTGGACATAAGCCTGACTTCCACGCCCTTCTGCGTCTGAGAGGTTTTGAGAAGAAATAAGAGTCCTCTTTGATGAAAACAGACAAAACTGACACCCTTTACATGCGGCGGGCTCTTCAGCTCGCCGCATTAGGTCAGGGGGCTGTCTCTCCTAATCCTATGGTAGGAGCTGTCATCGTGGCCCGGGGTCGCATTATTGGCGAGGGGTGGCACCGACAGTGGGGCGGACCTCATGCTGAGGTCAACGCCATTGCGAGCGTAGCACCCGCTGACTCCCGACTGCTTAGTGAAGCTACTATCTACGTCACTCTCGAGCCCTGTAGCCATTGGGGAAAAACTCCTCCCTGTGCGGCTATGCTCGTAGATAAGGGTATCGGACGTGTCGTAATTGGCGCCCCGGATCCTAACCCTCTTGTCTCAGGACGTGGAACAGCTATGCTACGCCAAGCCGGCATACCCGTGACTGATGGAGTTTTATTGGAAGAGTGCATAGAGATCAATCGCCGGTTTATGACCGCTCAGACTTTCCGACGCCCCTGGATTCAGCTGAAATTTGCTCAGAGTGCAGATGGAGTAATCGGTTTCAACGACAAAGGAAATCGCCTGAAAATCTCCACTCCTCTCTCCTCTGTATGGATGCACCGAGAAAGATCGATGGCCGATGCCATAATGGCCGGATCGACTACGGTGGAGCTGGAAAACCCTCGTCTTGACTGCCGACTATGGCCCGGAAGGACCCCACTCTTTGTTGGTTTCGATTCGCAGAGATTACCTGCGGATAGATATGTACTGCAACGCCCCCACATTCTAAAAAGCCACAATGAGAGCCTTGAGGAGTTAATTTCCAGGCTCTTCAAGGATGAAGGTATTAGTTCTCTGATGGTAGAAGGGGGCAGGTTTACGCTGCAGAAATTCATAGATGCCAATCTCTACGACGAGATTCGAGTGGAGACTTCCCCAATTCCGGCATTATCCTTAGAAGAGGATGCTCGCTATATGCATGCAGTGATGTCCCCAATGCTCCCAAAAGATATCGTCCTGCATAAATTCTTCGAATCCGAGGGAAATCTGATTCGCGTTTTCCGACGAAAAGAGGCCATGAGCCGTTGATAAAATTTGTTAAAAACTCGTAAAAAAAGAATAATTGCAAAAAAAGCGCCTTCAAAAGGGGCGCTTTTTAACAATTAATGCTAAATTTGCAAGTTGAAACATTAGCGACTATTATCTGTGAAACGACATAATATTCTTTTCAGATTCGCCGCCGATATTTTTCTGGCGCTATTATCCGTAGGTGTCGTGGCCTGCAATGATGATTCCGAGTCCATCGACAAGTCGGAAATCGTTTCCGTTGAGTCCGTGGCTGTCAATGCCTTCTCTCTGGAGGCTAATGCCAGAGTGCTCTCGGGTCTTGACTCTGTTTTTTTCTCAGTTGATCTCGAACATGGAGTCATCTTCAACGCTGATTCTCTACCGAAGGGCACCGATGTCAGCGCGCTTGTGGCTAAAATCACTTATCCATCTTCGGTCAGCTCTGCTATCGTGGAAATGAATGGCGGCTCTAAACGTACGGGCACCATCAATTATCTCGACAACCCTACCGACACCATCGACTTTTCCGGACAAGTAACCCTGCGCCTCGCTACAGGCTCAGGACTTGAGAAGTCTTACCGCCTTAAGGTAAATGTTCACAATTCCAATCCGGACTCCCTTATTTGGGATAAAATAGCTTATTCTACTATCCCCTCCCGACTCTCAGCTCCCAAAGCTCAGAAAACAATCGCCTTCAATGGAGGCACACTCTGTATGATTGAAGAAAGGGATGGCTCCTACACTCGCGCTTTCCTCCAGGAGAAGGCTTCCGAATGGCAGAAATCTATATGGAATACTACGTTCCTACCGCGTCTTTCTTCCCTTACGGCTGTGGGGCAGTCGCTTTATATCCTATCTGCTGACGGAACTCTAATGAGCTCCTCTGATGGGGTGTCTTGGATCTCTACATCGCAGACCTGGCATAGCATTATTGGGCCCTATGACTCCGCTCTGCTCGGCATCAAGATTGCAGATGGCAAATATTGGCACACTTCGTACCCGGATACTACGACTGATACCGAGCTTGAACAAGGATTCCCGATTTCCGGATTCTCCAACTCCGGCTCTTTTACTTCTGTATGGGCTGCTGAACCTACAACGTTCATCGTTGGAGGTACTGACGCAGCCGGAAAGAAGGTTGCGGCTACGTGGGCTTATGATGGAAGCCGCTGGGCCAACATCTCCAACCGACCGCTCGCCCCTCTGCAAAACGCTTCTATTTTTCCATATTACTCTTTCCGCAATTCCGCTTCCGGAGCTTGGTCGCAAAATGAATATTCTGTTTGGCTCGCTCTTGGCGGCACAGCCAAAGATGGCTCTTTAAATAAGTCGGTATTTATTTCCTACGACAATGGCGTAAACTGGGAGAAGGCTCCACAACTCTTGCAACTTCCCGACTATATCAATGCCCTCAACAGCCCTGACATTCTCGTAGCTTCCATCCCTATGAGAGCCGATCTGGCCGACAACTGGAAATCTACCGTCAGCGCTCGCCCTACAGGCGCTCGAATAACGTACTCTATTGATGGCAACACCATACATTGGGAATGCCCCTACGTATATTTCTATGGTGGCACTGACGCTGCCGGTGTCTTAAATGATAAAATATGGCGTGGCGTGCTTGCCCGTCTCTCTTTTGCTCCTCTCTTCTAATTATATAATTATGTCTTATATCCGTCGTATCTTTATCGCCCTTTGCCTCGCCTTGACTGCCTTTGCTATCCCAAAGGCAGCTATGGCTCAGGAGGACTTCCGCTTTGATATCGGAGGAGGCATCGGCATGACCGGATATCTGGGAGATGCCAACACGGCGAACCTCTATCGAAATCCGAAATGGGATATCGAACTGCTATTCAGATACATTCTGAATCCTCGATGGAATTTCAAGACTAACTTTTATGTAGGTGCACTCGGGGGCGACTCCTCTCAGATGACCAACGTCTTCCCAAGTGATAATTTTAAGTTCTCTACTACTTTCTATGAGATAGGAGAAATCGCTGAGTTTCATTTCTTCGAATATGGCATGGGAGAATATTACCGCAAGCTAAAACGCTGGACCCCCTATATTGCAGCCGGACTCAGTGCTACAGCCTGGAGCGTTGATGGCCACACCTATGCGGGGTTTACAATCCCTCTCGGTGTCGGCTTTAAATATAAGCCTTCTCGACGCCTGAATCTTGGTCTCGAATTTCTCATGAAGAAAACCTTCTCCGACCGCCTCGATGGCGACCATCTGAAGGACCCTTTTATGATCAAAAGCTCTTTCGCTAAGAATACGGACTGGTATTCCACACTGACCCTTACTATCTCTTATGAGTTCAGCAAGAGGTGTGCCGTATGCCATTATAAAGATTAACACGGATAAAGATTAACACGGAATAGATTTACACGGATGTCTATGCAAATGGAAGATTTCAATAGTATCACCTCCCGACTCGACATGAGCCGCTTGCCACGCCACGTCGCCATGATTATGGATGGCAACGGACGCTGGGCTCGTCGGCAAATGCAGGCGCGAAGTGCCGGACATGCCGAGGGGGTTTCTACCGTAAGACGTGTGACTGAACTTTCCTCCGACCTCGGAATTAAATATCTCACTCTCTACGCCTTCTCTACTGAAAATTGGAACCGTCCCTCCGATGAAGTAGACACCCTGATGTATCTTATCGGTTGGGCTATCGAACGCGAATTGCCCGACCTGATACGCAACAATGTCAAAATCCATCTGATTGGCGACATCGACAGAATCCCGCCCGAAGCCAGACAAAAACTCCTCGACAGTCGCGATGCTACTGCCAATTGCTCCGGACTTAACCTCTCTATATGCCTAAGCTACTCCTCGCGCTGGGAAATAACTCGCGCTGCTCGTATTCTTGCTGAAAAAGCCGTTAAAGGCGAGATTTCTCCCAATGTCATCTCTGAAGAGATGTTCAACTCCGCTCTCATCACCGCCGAGACTGCCAACATCCCTGATGTTGACTTGCTAATACGCACAGGCGGCGAAAAACGGATTAGCAACTATCTGCTATGGCAGATTGCTTATAGTGAACTTTATTTTACCGATATCCTCTGGCCCGATTTCTCAAAAAGCGATTATGCCGATGCTATTGCTGACTTTCAAAATCGTGAACGTCGTTTCGGACTCACAAGCGACCAGATTAATCCTTTAAGGTAATTCTCCATTATGTCTTCACACCTCAGAATATTTCTGCTCTCTCTAATCGCTACGCTCCCGGTGCTGGCATCTGCTCAGCTCCCCACGGATACGGTCTTTGAACCTCAGATAATCTACTCCCCGATTCCTAAACAATACGAAATCGCCGATATATCCGTAACCGGGGTGCCGACCTCCGACGCTTATATGATTGTAGATTTCTCCGGACTATCTATCGGTGAGAAAATTGAAATCCCGGGTGATGCCATTACTGCTGCCACAAAACGCTTCTGGCGACAGAATCTTTATTCAAAGGTGCAGATTTCTGTGTCCAAAATGGTGGGCGATAAGGTATGGCTGAATATCAACCTTAAACAACAACCACGAATGTCGGAACTGAGATTCTCAGGAGTCAAGGGTGGAGAAAAAAAGGAGCTGACAGAACGCCTGTCGATGGTGGAGGGCCAGCAGATTACCCCCAACATTCTGGCTCGTGCCAAACAGATTATCGAAAAGTATTATGCCGACAAGGGTTTCAAAAACGCTAAGGTATCAATTCTGCAACAACCCGACCTGAGCAAGGATAATCAGGTTATTCTAAATGTGGACATCAACCGTCACAATAAGGTCAAGGTACATAAAATTTATGTCAATGGCAATCAGGTGTTATCCGACCGGCGTGTTAAGAACGCCATGAAGAAGACTAACGAAAACGGCAACATTCTAAATCTTTTCAAGCAAAAGAAGTTTGTAGACACTGATTATGCCGACGACAAGGTGCGAATCATTCAGAAATATAATGAACTCGGATATCGGGACGCGCGCCTTGTAAGCGACTCTGTAGTCCCTTATTCCGATGGCCTTGTCGATGTCCATATTACAGTGGATGAGGGCAAAAAGTACTATATCTCGGATATTTCATGGGTCGGCAACACAATCTATCCCACGGAGACTCTGCAGACTATTCTTGACATTTACCCCGGTGATGTCTACAACCAGAAGCGCCTTGACAAGCGTACCCGTGAGGATGATGATGCCGTGGCTAACCTTTATCTTGACAACGGCTATCTATTCTTCAATATCGTCCCTATTGAGGAAACCGTACAGGGCGACAGCATCGCTCTGCAAATGAGGATTCTGGAGGGACCACAAGCCAGAATCAACCGCGTAGTTATCAATGGCAACGACCAGCTCTACGAGAAGGTAATCCGCCGTGAGCTCCGCGTTCGCCCCGGTGAGCTTTTCTCAAAGAGCGACCTTATGCGCTCAGCTCGTGAAATCGCAGCTTCCGGCCATTTCAATCCTGAGACTATGGGCATAAATCCCCAACCCAACGAAGAGGATGGCACCGTAGATATCGTCTTTGACCTCGAATCGAAAGCTAACGATAAGGTACAATTATCCTTCGGTTGGGGACAGAGTGGCGTGACCGGACAACTCGCTCTATCATTCTCTAACTTCTCTATTAAGAATCTCTTTAACCCCTCTTCGTATAAGGGTATAATCCCGCGTGGAGATGGTCAGACTTTCTCTATTTCCGCACAAACCAATGCCAAATATTATCAGAGCTACAACATCTCGTTCTTCGACCCCTGGATTGGCGGTAAACGACCCAATTCTTTTTCCCTATCTCTGGACTATAGCCGGTCTACGGGTATCAACCAAAGCTTCTATAACTCCAACTGGAGTAATGCTTATCTATACTCGCTCTATAATAATGGCTCCTACGGCAGCAATTTCAATACATATTCCTATGAGAATGCCTACGACCCCAATAAGGTACTTCAGATGGCAGGTGTTTCAGTAGGCTTCGGTACGCGTATGACTTGGCCCGACGACTATTTCCAATTCCAAGCTACTCTGGCTTATCGCTGGTATTATCTTAAGAACTGGGACTATCTCTACTACATGAACAACGGTACGTCAAATACTATTACCCTCGGACTTAGCCTATCGCGTACAAGTATCGACAATCCTATCTACACTCGTCGTGGCTCTCAGTTCTCTCTGGACCTCACGCTGACTCCTCCGGCACGATTCTTCCAGCGCCACAAGGACTGGGATAAACTGGCCTATGAAGCTAACACTCTTCATAACGAGAATGCTAAGGCCGAAATCTACAAATGGATTGAATATTATAAAATCAAGTTTAAGAGTAAAACCTATACTCCCCTCACCGATCCGGAAGGTCAATGGACTCTTGTGCTAATGACGCGTGCGGACTTCGGTCTTCTCGGCTCCTACAATAACAAGTTTAAGACTCCCTTTGAGACTTTCTATTTCGGTGGAGATGGAATGTCGGGTAGCTATACCTACGCTACTGAAACAGTGGCAATGCGTGGTTATGAAAACGGCCAGTTTACCCCCTGGGGCTACGAAGGTTATGCTTATGGACGCTTCGGAATGGAGCTTCATTTCCCATTCATGCTCCAACCATCTACGACTATCTATGCCCTCGCCTTCGTAGAGGCCGGGAATTGCTGGACCTCTATTAAGGACTTCTCACCTTTCAATCTTAAACGCTCAGCCGGCATCGGTGCCCGTATTTATCTCTCTATGCTCGGTTTCCTCGGTATTGACTGGGGCTACGGTTTCGACAAAGTATGGGGACGCCGTGGAGGCGGTCAGCTCCACTTCGTTCTCGGCCAAGAATTCTAATCCATATTTTAGAAACTACGTAAACTACTACCGCTAATACTTCGTTTAAACTTTAGACGGCTAATGCTGTCTTAAGTTAAAACAAAAACTCTAATAATATGAAAAAACTAATCATCGCCTCCTTACTTGCTATATTCAGCGTCCTTGGCACCTACGCTCAGAAATTCGCCATCGTAGATATGGACTATATCCTCAGAAATGTCCCGGCTTATGAGATGGCCAACGAACAGCTCAACCAAGTATCTCAACGCTGGGAAAAAGAAGTGACCGAACTCTCAAAAGAGGCCGAAAACCTCTATAAAAACTATCAGAGCGAAATGGTCTTCCTCACAGACGACCAAAAGAAAAAACGCGAAGAGGAAATCGTTGCAAAAGAAAAAGAAGTCACCGACTTGAGATATAAATACTTCGGCCCGGAAGGTGAACTCTACAAGAAGCGTCAAAGCCTCATGAAGCCTATCCAAGAAGACGTCTACAACGCTATCAAGGCCGTAGCCGAAGAGAAAGGATATCAAGCTATTTTTGACCGTGCCTCTTCGCAGAGTATTGTATTCGCAAGCCCTCGAATCGATATCAGCAACGATATCCTCGCCAAACTCGGATACTCCAAATAATCCTTCCTCTCACCTCACAATTATACGGAATTTTGACATATGGTCAGAATGATGTAAATTTGCATCCGAAAATATAACTATAATTTTAACACTTTAATATAATGCTTAAGAAATTCCTTCTGGCTTTAGCGCTTTTCCTCCCCTGCATCGCTTCTGCCCAGACTCTTAAAATTGGCCTGGTAAACACCCAGGATGTTATCGTTGCTCTCCCTGAATTCACTGCTGCTCAAAATACTCTCAAAGAGATGCAGACTAAAATCGAAGGTCAGTTCAAAGAGCTTGAAACTGAGATGTCTAAACTCATGCAGGAATACGACGCAATGCCTCAAACTGAGCTCAAAGCTATCAGAGACCGTAAAGCTAAAGATATTCAGGACCTTCAGCAAAAGGCTCAGATCTTCGAACAGCAAGCCTCACAAGAACTCCAGCAAAAGCAAGAAGAACTCTTTCAGCCTATTTTCACCAAGGTACGCGGTGCTATCGAATCCGTAGGTCGTGAAGGAGGATACAGCCTTATTCAAGAAAATTCAGCTCAGTCGGTATACTACTTCGCAAACCCGGTAGAAGATATTACCCCTCTGGTGAAAGCCAAACTCAACATAAAATAATCAAATATCTCACCATAAGGCAGGGAGAACGCCGATGGCGATTCTCCCTGTTAGTTTTTTGTACCCCCCCTAATAACCTAATGTCTGAATTCTACGTCAACTCCACCCCGGGACCTATCGGTGTCTTCGACTCCGGATATGGGGGACTCACCATCCTCCGAGAAATGCGCAAAACCCTACCTCAATACGATTACCTTTATCTGGGTGACAATGCCAGAGCACCCTACGGTGAACGATCATTCGACGTAGTTCATGACTTCACCCTTCAGGCCGTAAAACATCTCTTCACTAAAGGCTGTAATCTTATCATCCTCGCTTGCAACACTGCCTCTGCAAAAGCCCTGAGAAGCATACAGCAGGAATACCTCCCCACAGTTTCCCCACTCAAACGTGTACTCGGGGTAATCATACCTACCGTAGAAAAACTCGGGGAATTATCTACTTCCGGACATGTCGGCGTCCTTGGAACACCCGGCACTATCCGATCTCACTCTTATCGTCTCGAAACAGCCAAACTTTTCCCCGATATGAAAGTCTCAGAACAGGCCGCCCCAATGTGGGTACCTCTCGTTGAAAACGGGGAGGCCGACTCCGATGGCGCCGACTATTTCGTAAAAAAATACCTCAATCAAGTTATGGCCACTGACCCCCGGATCGATACCATACTACTGGGATGCACCCACTATCCCATCCTTCTCCCTAAAATCAGAAAATTCGCTAATCCGGATATAAATATCGTGCCACAAGGCGAAATCGTAGCCGAAAGCCTAAAATCTTACCTCTCCCGTCATCCCGAAATGGATAATATTTGTTCTAAATATGGAAGTCTAAACTTTATAACCTCTGAAAATCCGGACAAGTTTAATAGTCTCGCCTCCCTTTTCTTAGGACATGATATTAACGCTCAGAAAATATCCTGGGAGAATGTTTAGACTCAATTTATTAGACGCCATATCATAATCTAAATTCAATCACTATGACTCTTGAAGATATAAAAAGTCTCTCCGACCAAGGCAAACCTGCCGAAGAGATAATCTCTCGTCTCGATGAATATATCAAAGAAAAGCCCACCGATGATGAGGCGCTGACTATGCGCGGAATGAAACATTGGAGCTGCGGCCATCGAGCCGAAGCCATTAACGACTACCTCGCTGCTATCAAACTCAACCCGAATAGTAAAGCAAAAATGGCAATAAAAGCTTCATACGAAATCCTTAACTATTACAACAAAGACCTCTACAATCCCTAAGTTAAGTTGCAGAACAACTCTACTTTGGGAGGTTGATAGTTGAAGGTTGATAGTTGATAAGACAGTCCAAACAGTCGCTGCCCAATTCAGTCGCTGTGGGTTTGCAACACAGACATATAATATCCTAAAAATTCTCTATACCGGCAAAAAAATATAAATAATCTTTTTTTTAACAGAAAAGATTACTACCTTTGCATCCACAAGCGCAGAAATGGTGGAATGGTAGACACGAAGGACTTAAAATCCTTTGGCCCTTATCGGCTGTGTGGGTTCGAGTCCCACTTTCTGTACTAATCCTTTAGCCTCTATCTCCCAGGAGATAGAGGCCTTCATTCTTTTTAACCCATGAAAAAAAAACACCTCAGGCAAGCCGTTAGCTTTATTTTAGTCTTTCTATTGATGTGCTCATTCGCAATAACATATCAAGAATCAATCTTCGGACATTCTATATGCAATCAAGTCTCAAACGCCTCTCCCAAACAACACACTAATAACGAACAAACAATTATAAACACCACAGAAATAGCCCCGGAAGTCAACGGCTACGCCGGTCCAACGCCCGTAAACATCTATATCAATGCAGACCAAACCATAGACTCTATCGTCCCCCTCCACAATACAGAAACACCCGACTTCTTCAACAGACTCTCCGACGAAGGCCTGCTGGAAGCCTGGGACGGCAAAACCATCAATGAAGCCATCGCCCTGAAAGTTGACGCAGTAAGCGGAGCCACATTCTCTTCCATCTCAATTATTAAAAACGTCCAAGCCGGACTACATGAATACAACAAAACAACCCCCGGACAACCTGCCGACTCTACCGACATATCCTGGCCTATCATATGTGCATTCGCAGTAGCACTTAGTGCCGCAATCCTTCCCCTGATAATAAGAAACAAAACATACAGACTAATTCAGCAGTTACTCAACGTTGGAATACTCGGCTTCTGGACCGGAACATTCATAGACTACGCCATGATAATCCACGTTTTTGCAAACTCCATCATACTCAACGTTGCCGGCATTCTCTCAATCATTCTCCTAATCATAGGATTCATCTTCCCACTCTTTGGCAAACATCACCACTACTGCTCACACGTATGTCCACTTGGCTCGGCACAAGACCTGATGGGAAGAATCAACAAAAAGAAACTGCCACTACCTCAAAAGCTCATAAAAGTATTAAATATCATTCGAAACATCCTATGGGTCATATTAACCATCATGCTCTGGGCAGGCATAGGTACAGAATGGATAGACCATGAACTCTTCACAGCCTTCATAGTAAAATCAGCCTCCAAAACCATGTTAATAATAGGAGGAGCCATCCTTATCATAAGCATAATTATTCCCCGCCCCTTCTGCCGCTTCATCTGCCCGACCGGCACTCTGATGAAACAATCAGAAAAGATAGGTATCTAAAAGACCCCAAAACCACAGCGAACACACGTAAAGGTGTATGCCACCTGAATTTATATGACAACCAGGCGTTGAAATTGTCTGGAATCATTGATTTTGGAGCAGAACCATTAATTGTTATTTCTCTCAAAATTTTGTGGCAGAATCGAAATTGATTTATTAACTTTGCGGTCGGGTATAATGTAAATGGCAACACCGGACATCAAACCAAACATAAATAACCAACAAATGATACAACCCCAACGACTTCTCTCAGACCGAATGGGCGATCTTAAATCTTACTTTAAAACAAGATTGTCGTATTGTTGCGTAATTTCCACACTCAACTTAATTCTTACTTTTGTTCTGCCACTCAGAAGCAATCAGTTGGAATGAGATTTATACTTTCCATTGGTGACGGCATTAGTATGGTGCGGAGCTAAGTCCGCATTATCAAATTAGAGATTCGCTTAATTTCTCAGCTAAGACATTCTACAATTATATTAAGCACAACACCATAACTTAAACTATCCTCCCTATAGCAAAAAATCGTGCTTATACTCGGACAATCTCAATATCATATCTCTTGACAGATGCTTGTCCGGTAATATCCAAGAATTCTGTCAGATTGAGATTCATCCTCTCCATTGGCGATGGAGTTTTATCCGCGCACTGCAAGGAGTGCGCTTAAGGTGCGAGTCATCATCCAAGGAGGCTAATAAAAAACGATTGAAGCCTCATCTTTAGGAACTAACCTAACTCATCAAGATCATAAGAAGTCGACACCCTGTCTTTCAAAATCGTTTACAAGTAGAATTTCAGCACATAATTCCCACCAATCTCACACATCGTTTAGACAAACATTGTAGTCTCAAAGAATGTCGGTAGCTCTATACCCGACTCAAGACTATTCCATACAGAGGGAATGTGAAATAACTCTGAAGCGGATAATCAATTAATAACAAATAATCAAGTAATTATGAAGAAACTTACAATTCTTCTTTGTGCAGTGTTCTGCACAATCTGTGCTTTCGCACAATCTGTGGCTAACCCCATTCTCAGTGGTGTTATATTCTCAGCACCAGGTCAAGAAGTAGTAGATGAGGAAGAGAACATCTTCGAACTCACCAATCCGGAAGTGACAATTTCCATGGAATTTGTCGACTACAACAAGCAAGAAGCTCAGGCTTTAGGCTACGCTCCAAAACTTATGATTGCCACTGGCATGGGTTTTGGTATTGACCCCATCGTCTACGACCTTGAAAGCGACAACTCCACATTTACTTTCGCAATGAATGAGAAAACGTGGGGCATTGCAGGCATGCTCATTAAGGAGAATATTGCACCGTGTGAAGTAAATAAGCTTCCCAAAGGCCTTTACATAGTAAATGGCAAAAAGGTAGTCGTGAAGTAAAATTTTAAAAAAGTGGGGGGGAGAAATTCTAAAAATTATTTTAGATTTTTACTCCCCCTCCATCTTTAAATGATGGCAAAACGACTACTCGGATTGATGCTTGCGATAATCGTATGCATCTTTGTAACCAAAGCGGAGGATCCGATTTTGGTATACGATGGTATCACACCCATTCCGGGTAGTGAAATATCATCTTTCAATTTTGTTTTGAATTTTGACCTCTCTAAAGTCATAGAGAATAGTGAGCTTGGTGAATATGGTGTTGGGTGGACAGGCTATCACAATGATAAGCGACCTGAAAAAGAAAAATCTGTAACCATATATAAGGGTGACCCTTCCGATGGCATTGTTATAGGAAGAGTTTGCGACTCCAATTACAACGGAAAGACTTCTGGATTTGAAGCAAATCCAGAAGTGAATATTGAGATTGTTGGTGCAATCCCCGAACCCGGTGTTACTTATACCATGGTCATTTGTAATGAATTTACTGCATATCTTACTGGAAGTAGCACCAAAATATCTACAGTTGATTTTTTTACAAAACCCATTACCTATACTTTTATTGGGGGAAACGCTTCTTCTGAGAATCTATCTATCGCAGGATGCTCAATTACTGCAAGCCAATCGATAGACGAACTTACTGAGATTACATTTAATTTCACACAGCCCGTTTCGATTAATCAAGATGTTTTTGTAGAAGTATTGGAGAATGATAAAATCTATGCAAAATCAACGAACTTTGTGTTATCGGATGATAGAACAGCAGTAACATATTATTTTGACAAGATTCCATTACGTTTAAATCATTCATATGTAATATCACTACCCGATGGGGCAGTTTATTCTGAAGATAATACCTCCAATGGTAATCAAGCTTTCACAATACCAGTAACAGGTACTTTTGTTGATTATTTCAAACTGAAATCAAGCACTCCGTCCTCGGGAGACACATCGATTTTCTCTACTGTTGATGTTATATTTGATATGCCAGACGGTTTTCAAGTATACAAAAAACCAGAATACGCTCTCAATTTAACAGCATCCTTGTTCAAAGAAGAGATTGCTGAAGATAATCTTGTTACAAACCTTGAGGGATCCTATAATACGAATCGTAATGGTATTGTTTGGACGAACAAAACCGTCCTCGAACCAGGCACAACATATATTTTGTATAAGCCCAAGGGTGAGTTTAGAGCTTATGAGTTAGCTACAGATAAATTCTCGAGTGAATGGTATAATGACGAAGTACTTATTGTCCTGAATACACCATCAATTGAAGAATCAGGAATTTCACCGATTGAATTAGAGAATCCTGTAATCGGCACATACCAGTATAACGGTCAGAACAGGACTCTTAATTCCGGTGATAAGGTTGCTTCATTGTCCACGATAGAATTTATCGTTAAGAATTTAAAATATTCTTATAATGGAGAATTATATAGTGCGGGTTTAGTGGGATCTCCCAAAGTCCAGATTTTTGATATCACAGATAATGGGCCTGTATTACTTAAGGAGGTTTCTCTACTGAAGCAAACACGTGAGACAACGACAGATTATTACGTTGTTTATCCGGTTAACGTAAATTCCAACTTTTTTGAAGGACATCGGTATAGATTGGTAGTTCCAGCCGGCTCACTTTCTGCCGGACCTAATTTAACCAGTCTTTACATTTCAAATCAAGAGTATGCTATTGAATTCGAAGGAAGTGCACCTACTTCCGTAGAACTTATCAGTTGTACAATTGCTGAAAATGAAGAACTTCAAGAAATCTCAGCTGTAGAATGGAAATTTAAAGGAGATTTCGTCGCTGATTCAGAAAAGATTGTAAGAGCTGTCACAAAAGTAGGTGGCATAGAAATGCCGACTTTCGTAACATCAAATACAAGCGGAGAAACTACCGTTCAAGCGTTCTATTCATATAATGGCAAGCCTCTTCAACTCAAAAAGGGTGAAGCTGTTACCATTTTGCTGCCGGAAGGTCTTATTTATTATGCAGGTGATCCCTCAATTAAGAACAAGGAATATCGTATCAATATAATTGGAGCAGAGGCGAAGCCTGAAGTACAGGAGCCTGAGTTTGTAGCGATATCTGTTGATATAAACGGCTTCCATTCCACTTCACTTGAAGCCGTGAAAGGTCGTAAGCTCAATATCTCGCTTATCCCTGACGGCAACTGGGTAGTAACCTCGCTTACCCGCGATGGCAATGATGTGCTTCCATTCTTGCAAGAGAATGATGGCGTTTACACCACTCCTGCTTTGACCGGAGACACCAAGATTGCTGCCACAATAGAATACGATGGCGTAATTATAAACGACATCGCATCTGATGTGGTAGAAATCCCCGAAACCTCAGTCAAGGTTTATAGCGATGGCGAGCATATCGTAGTTGACGGCATTAATGTCGGAGACGTTGTGGCAATTTACTCTACAAACGGTATGAAGATTGCAGAGCAAACAATGAATATTTCCGACCGGGCTATGCAGATTACTATCGCGAAAGGTCAGATATACATTGTTCGTGTAAACGACAAGGCAGTCAAGATTCAGCACTAATCGGAGCGGTTATCGATAATTGTTATCGTTTATCGAATGCCTCTACGATTAATCTAAAATAGAACCCCACCGAAAGGTAAACTATAGATTAGCGGTATCGGACTAATGCCGATACCGCTAATTTCAAAATCCACGAAGAAATTTTTACAACCAATTCTAATGACGCTTCTATGCGCCATTACCGCCACGGCAATGCCCGTGGAAGACATCACACTAAAGTATGTGACACCCAAAGATGGAGAATCGCGACGGCAACGCCAACGTGAAGTTTCATCAGGCTGACACATTGGAGCGCACATTCAAACGCATTGAAAGTAACGGCCTGTGGAAAACAAAAGTTCGCTGCAACTGTGGGTCTTACAGCCGTGAGATAATCGAGACCATCAGCCGGCATTGCCATAAATTCTACATCCGCGCCAACATGTATGGCACATTGAGGGACAGTCTGGCAGAACATATCAACTGGGAAAAGGTTGATGTTGACGCACAGGAAACCGAGGTGCTCTCGCTGCCGTTCATACGATGTATTCCGTTTCGAGCCTAACGACTGTGACGATACCGACCCATACATCATTCAGTCAATCCTCATAACGGATATGACGTGTGAAATCTCCGACTCTGACGAGAAACCAAACACCGTCAAGTTCACATGGCGATATACTGACAACCGATGTATTGTCAACTTTCGCGCATCAAAAGGGATTTTTACAAATCCTTTTGATTATCGCTTTAGTTGACAGGTTTATGAGTTTATAAGTTTATGAGTTTACACCTTGACACTATTTCGCAATGCACTGATAACTTTAGCGGTCATCCATATCGGTTGCTTGATTTGGTCTACATCATCATGAGTGATATATTCCAAATCAACCGCTATAAGCAGTTGATTATAAACCTCCATGAGCGAACCGTAAGCTATCTCATAAAAATGACGTTGTTCAGCTTTGGACATACGTCCACTCCCTTCAGCAATATTGGAGGATACCGAAACAATAGCCCTCCTGATTTGATCAGAAAGCGCATACGTTTCTTCCTTGGGTAGTTTCTTTACCAACTCATAAACCAACTTGACAAGACGG
>JAMPAX010000011.1 GCA_023667015.1 Muribaculaceae bacterium
AGAATTTCTAACTGTCAAGAATCAGCGCGGATAAACGCTTTCTTATTATGTCTGCCGCATCCCGACCCTCATTACCCCAGACCGGGGCTTCAAGGCGGTCTGCAACCGCAAATTTACGAAATATATTTGGATCAGGCGATGTACTAACCGAAGAAAATGCAGAATTTACCCGAAAACAAATCGAATTAAAAATTCATAACAGATATCAAAAGCCACTCTATCCATTTGCTTCCACTGACGATGTAGAGAAGCGGAATCGGCATTGTCTCGACTCATGGATTTCACACTATTAAACCTGTGTTTGCGCCAAACAAGAGCATTGTAATCATATCAAAAGGGGAAATTATATCTTGTCATTAACGTTTTGTCCAATCCAATCTAACTTGTCCGGCCAACAAATCTCGATCGCCCAAATAGGTGCGCTCAAAAATTTAGTTGCGGATGCGAGGGTTTAGACAACTTCAATAAAAAAACGAGAACATCACCTCTTTCAGAGGTGTTTTTCATGTGCTTGACGCAATAAAGGCGAGCGGAGTCGCCTCCACGATGGATTCTGCGCTTGCTAAACGTCGCTCGTACGAGGCGTATAAGTATTGCTCGCCTACGTTGCTTGGAGGCCTGTGGTGCTTGGTGATGGTTAGTATTTGAAGTCGGTGGGTTTGATGTATATGCGGAAGTCTTTGATTGCACCGGGAACTTCGGCCTCCATGCGGGGAAGGTATTGCAAACCTGTGAGGGTCTTTACCGTGCCAAGGTCTATGACAATATAATGAGGATAGTCTGTGCCCTTGACGGTTTCCCAATATGTTGATTCTTGAAGGTCATAGATTTTGTCTGCTGAATGATTGCCTGTCCCTACTTCTTCGGAGTCAGCGTAGCGAATCAGCCATGGTTCACGACTTAGACGCTCTCCTTTTTCATCTGTAAGATACAGTTCGGCAATTGCAGCATTTTCATCCCCGCTGATAGAATTGAGCATTTCAAGGCATACGTAGCGTCCCTTTATCGGCACCGGGAAGTTGCTCTGCTGCCAACCATTCCCCTCCTCGAATGAGCCGCTTACAATCGGTTTCTCACCATTGAGATTGAGATTCTCTCCCTCTTCACGGTGGCTCAGGCGTTTATTTATTTGCAATTTATCGAGTATCGGCGTTTTGAGCCCTTCAGTTTTTGCCTCTTTGGGTCCTACGATATCGAATACTACTATTTCATTCTCCCCTTTCTTCAGCCAGCATCCCGGCAAATATAGAGTCTGCTGGGGCCCTATTTCCCAGAAACGACCAAGGGGATGGCCATTGACATATACGAGGCCTTTGCCCCAGGATTCGAAGTTGAGGAAAGTATCGGCCGGTTTGTTGACATTGAATCTGGCCCGATATACGCCATTCGGCAATCTACCATCCTCTCCGGCGCTGAAAGCACCGACAGGCATAAACTCCATAGAGTTGTAGAAATCAGGGGTATCTTCGAGATTGAAAATTTCCCAGTTCTTCAGATCGCAGACAAATGAATGTCCATTGCGATCCTCAGTAATGGTCACATTCTCAGTGATACCTTTGAAATCCTTTATGGCACGTCCGAAATTGATACGCCCCATAGCCTCCACAAGAATATCGAGCCGGGCACCGGCCTTTACCGGCGGAATCATCAATTCCTTTTCGCCCAGACGGCGGTCGAGCTTTCCGATATATTTACCGTCAATATAGATTTGGGCGAAGTCATGAGGGTCGTTTACGGTCAGCAGAGATGCCGTAGGTATTTCCGGCAGAGAAGTTCGGTAGAGTATGCTTCCGAAGCCTTGGTCATATTCTTCCATTGTATGGATGTCGGCATCCTTCTTTGATGCGGGAAGATTAGGGAAGAGGGGAGCCACTTCTGTAAAAGAGAATGAGGAGATTTTTCCGGTGGGGATTGCTCCGGGGATGGGTGCCTGTGGGCCATCAGTATATTTTGCCAAGGCTTTGCGCAGGGCATGATATTTGGGCGTAGCCGCTCCCTGCTCGTTGATCGGAGCATCATAATCATAGGAGGTCACATCGGGAGCAAAGCCGGGAGAATTAGCACCGGCCCAGTGTCCCCAGTTAGTGCCACCATGAGTCATATATAGGCTGAAGGATATCTCCTTGTTGAGCATTTCTGTGATGCCGGCAATCATATCATCCGCTTTGCGTGTCTCATGATTACCTCCCCATTTATCAAACCATCCACTCCAGAACTCAGAGCACATCAGAGGACTATCCGGACGTACTTCCTTAAGTTTTGCAAATTGCCGGTCGATGTTGGCTCCTGTGCCGAAGTTCATTGTCCATATCAGATCATCGAGACCATTGTTGAGAAAATTGGAAGACCAGTCACATTGGAAAAGAGTGACATCATCACCGAAATTTTTGCGAAGCATATCGCGTATCTCTCCAACATATTTTTTATCAGTGCCGTAGGAGCCATACTCGTTCTCTACCTGCACCATGATAATAGGTCCCCCATCGGCGACAGTCTGCCCTTTTACTTCCTCAGCAACTGCATTCTGAAACTTATCCACGCGCTCCATGAAGTAGGGATCGCTCTCGCGCAGTCGAATATCTTTCTTTTTTAGCAACCACCAAGGAAGGCCACCCATTTCCCATTCCGCACACACATAAGGTCCGGGACGAAGGATAACCTTCATATCATTATCTTTGCATAGATCGATGAAGGCAGAGAGGTCGTTTTCTCCTTCGAAGTTGAAATTGTCAGGCTCGCTTTCGTGGGCGTTCCAAAAGACGTATAGGCATATGGTGTTCATCCCAAGAGCTTTGCACATCTTGATGCGGTGGTCCCAGTATTCGCGAGGAATACGTGGATAATGCAGTTCGGCAGCCTTGACTACGAAAGGTTCGCCGTTGAGAAGAAAAGTACCGTTGCCGGCTTCAAAACGCCCCTTGTTCGCATTTATATTCAGAGTATATTCCTCAGAGCAGGCTACCTCGGGGGTAATTGAATTTTTAGCTTCTACCCTCGATATTACGGACATGGAAGCTATTGATATAATAATTGCTTTTGCGATATTCATGATTATTTCTGATGTGAAGACCAAAAACGGACTCTGATATATCTACAAGGCTCCTTGCTCTATAAGGTTGGCTATGCGGTCGATGATGGCGTCTTCCTCGTTGCGAGCGGGATTGAATCCGGCTTTCATGTTCATACCAAAGAATTTACCAAAAGTCTGCCAGAAGGCAGCACGAAAACTGCCCAAGAAGGCCTTTACGATATTAAATGAAGTTTGCTCAGTCTCTCGATTTATCAGCTTCAGCAGAACTTTACCCTGTCCCTTAGTAAATTTCATGATGACCGGCTTATACTCGTTGACAATATCTTTCTCCAACGACTTAAGGTGTCGCTCGCGCAATTTCGGGTCGGGGATTGTCTGGATATATTCGTATGTCTCGCATAGAGCGTTAAAGGCCAATTTGGCATATGGGAGTGTCTTTCGGACATCGCGCACAGTTCTCCAATAGAACTCCTCCTGCTTCTTATTTTTAAACCGCATAGGAGGATATACGTATACATCGCGAAAGTAGGTCATACGGCAAGTGTCGCCATATTCATCAACAAAGCGAGTGAACCCCACAAATGCCTTTATCGGCACTTTGGGCTCGAGTTCCGGCTTGTTCTGTTGGGCATATCCCTGGGTAATGCCCGGTAGCAGAAACATCGTCAGATATGTCAGAAGTCGCTTTATCATTACCTATTAATCCTCAGTATTTGTCAAGCAGTTGGGTGATTTTTCAAATAACGGACTGTATAGTAGAAATATTGTTTCGCGGCCAAACCGGAAGATGGATTCTGCAATGGTGGTATGCGGGTCTATTCTTTTCTCCATATCATGTGCTCGTCTGCGAATAATCTCCTGATGCTCCGGGTTTAGATTGCGGAGACCTTCGATGTTTTCTCGAAGGGAGATAGAATCCTCTACCCATTTATTGACTTGGGCGGAAAACTCTGCGAATGCTTTTTCCGGAGCTTTCTCTATCAGGGGGGTCAATGAGTCAATAAAGTGGGCATAGAAGGGTGTCTGTGAATACGCCGCGTTGAGGGCACCGAGATGAACCAGTGGCCAGCGACCATGATCCGATACCATCCATGACTTCGGATGGGTAGTCTTGCAGGCGTGTGAACCTCCTGCAAGTGGCACCTTCAACTGTATGCGTTCACGCCCCTCCGGCCGGAGCTCTGTGCGTGTCAGCTGCACGAGGGAGTGCTGAGCCGCAAATCCCTTCGGCATCTCGGCTGCCATGAGCGATTTCAGATAATCGCGATACCATAGTATACTTCCCAGATAAGGAAAAATCATTTGAACTTTTCCTTGTCTGGATTAGCTTTCTTCAGGAAGCGATCTGTGCGGAACCATCCCGATTCCAACAGACTCTTCTCCTCGTTGAGGGAGATGATGACAAACACCGGTGTGCCGACAATGTGATCTTCAGGCACAAAGCCCCAGTAGCGCGAATCCAGGGAGCGGTCGCGGTTGTCGCCTAGCATCCAATAGTAGTCCATCTTGAAAGTGTAATGGTCGGTCTGCTTGCCGTTGATGAAAATCTTGCCATCTTTGACCTCTAACTTATTACCTTCGTATGTTTCAATAGCACGACGATAGATGGGAAGATTGTTGAGGGTAAGACGCAAGGTCGACCCACTCTTGGGAATCCAGAATTTGGAAGTTGTAGAACGTGTCCATCCGTAGTTATTGCCATGCGGATATACGCCGCCAAGGTCGAACATCCCGCTGAGGCTCTCCTTGACGAGAGGACCTTTTACTTCCGGCCATTTCTCCACTACTTTCTTCATTTCGGCAGTCAGTGGCACTGAATAGAACTTGGAGCCATCGATATTGTTGGACATAGGACCGGAGCCGAAATCGTCGCCGCGAACGCCGAGGTCTTTCCATTTCTGAGCATCAATCGGTCCGGAGACGTTGACGATATAATTGTATTGGATATTGTCAGCCTCAGGGATAAGCTTGCCGTTGATAAAGATAGAATCGTTGCGCGACTCAATTATCTCACCGGGCAGACCAATACAGCGCTTCACGTAGTTTTCACGACGGTCTACCGGGCGGACTATGATCTCGCCAAACTTGTCGGGGTTCTGGCGTATGTATGTCTGCGGATCGTTTAGACCCTCTCTGCGCAGTTGCTCTACAATCATGTAGTAGTCATCGGTGGGGTACTTCGACAAGATGGTGTCTCCCTCCGGGAAATTAAAGACTACGATATCACCGCGTTCTACACTGCGCAGACCCGGCATACGATGATAGTCAAGCTGAGGATGCTCGATGTAGCTCTTGGTGCCCACGATGGGGAGAGTATGCTGAGCCAGAGGGAAGTGCAGAGGAGTCTGCGGCACACGAGGACCGTATGTAAACTTACTTACCCAGAGATAGTCGCCCACGAGTAGAGACTTCTCAAGACTCGACGAAGGGATTTTATAATTCTGACCGATAAAGGCGAAAATGACATAAACCAATACGAGGGCATAGACGATAGCGTCTACCCATGCCATAACCTTGCGGGTACCCCCCGAAGTCTTCTTCCACCAGCTCCAGGGGATATACTGTGTAAGATAAATATCGCAGAGTAGAAACCAAAGCAGACCGACCCAGGGATTACCGAGCCATACTACGAAGGCGAAGAAAGCTACGGAAACTAAGCCGAAGCGTATCCAGCGAGTAGTTTTGACGGCTGCAAGGCGCTGCGCAAGGGTGAGCTTGCTATTGTCGGCTGTGGCATTATTGTTAGTAGCGTTATTGTTAAAGCTCATGAGTTTGTAATTTTTATGAGATGGGCTCTAAAGGAGACCTACTCGAAGACATCTGTAGTGTCGGTAATTTGGGAGAGCATCTCGCCGATGGTGAAGAAGCCTTTGCGACCCTTGATCCATTCGGCGGCCATGACGGCACCCAAAGCAAAGCCCTGACGGCTCTTTGCAGAGTGGGTCATCTCTATATAGTCAACGTTTGAATCCCATTTTATAGTATGTATCCCCGGCACTTCCCCCCGGCGGATATGACCTATTGGGAGGATATCCTCTTTAAGGGTCTCTCCCTCGGTGGGCTCTTTCCAGCCTTGAATAAGGGAGTTGGAGGCTACGATTTCCTCGGCCAGAGTGATGGCAGTGCCGGAGGGATGGTCGAGCTTATGGATATGATGCGTTTCGGTCATCTCCGGATGATATTCCGGGAAGCTCTGCATGATGCGCGCGAGGTATCTGTTGACAGCGCGGAAGATATTGACGCCGATGGAGAAATTCGATGAATGCATAAGAGTACCTTTTCCCTCGTTGCAGAGCTGATGAAGCTCCGGCAGGGAGTCGATCCAGCCGGTAGTGCCGCAGACTACAGGGATCCCGGCGGCAAAACATTTCAGGATATTGCCAACAGCCGTAGATGGCGTAGTAAACTCGATAGCGGCATCGCAGGAGCGAAACTCCTCCGATTCGAAAGCCTCAATAGAGTCTACGTCAATAATACAATTGATATGATGGCCGCGAGAGCGAGCTATTTCTTCAATCATGGTGCCCATGCGCCCATGACCAATAATTGCTAATTTCATATTCTAAGTTTAAGGATCTTAAGGAATTTAAGGAATTTAGAATCCGAAGCCTACGTTGTCGATGTAGAGGGTTAGACCTTCGGTGCCAACGAAGGGGGTACCACAGCTGGAAGAGGCCATGACGAGCACGTGGGTCGGTGTCTCGTTAGCATCAGCCCATCCTACCTCATGGACCGGAACAAGCTTCCCCTTGGAATTGCGAGCATAGTAAGCCTTATCTCCATCGAGTAGCCCCATGTAGGACTTGTAGAAGGGTTGCTTGGTGATATCACCGTAGTTTATCTTCAGCTGATGACCCTTTGTCAGGGGTATTGACTTGGCATAGCGTTCGCGACCGGTGCCAACACGGTGGGCGTAGATATTGCCCTTGGCGTCTTCCCAGCGTTTCTGAAGCAAGACGTAGACCTCAGCATTGTCACGTCCCCGGAGGGTTTTCTTCGATCCAAAGCCTGTAGACTTAGTGCGAGTGTTGGTGGTGGGCATATCTACCTTGTAGTCGAAGACGAGCGCTACCGGGCGCTTCGTATAGGGCATACCCATAGACATCTTTGCGAAAGGAGACTTCGTGGAGTTGATGGGCTCGTTGATCTGACCCAGGAAGATAGTGCCTTGGACTAAGACGTCCATGTTGACAATTCCAAGGGCTTTGACGTGTTCCATAATGGTGCTCATCTTTGCCATCTTGTTGCCATTGACAACAGCCGGAGTGACAGCACAAGAACCCTTTACTACTCCCGATACCTTCGCATAGACATTGCAGGTAGCCCATGGCGATCCACCGAGATTAATGTATGGATTATTGCCATTGAGAGTCTGTGTCGGACCAATTTCATAGAGCGTTTTCTTCTTGCCCCCGATAATCTTAGATTCAGTAATATTACGGGTGATCCACTGAGAGAAATCGCCATACTTAATTTTCTCCACCCTTAGAGCACCTGCGGGTATAGTAGCTCCAAGCATTAAAAAGCTCAAAAGAGCGTATCTGATAGTCTTAAAAAGCGATTTATGCATAGAATTTTAAAGTTTTTTTGCAAAGGTAACAAAAAATGGTTATTCCAACAGCATGAAGAGTTCATCGCGAAGCGACTCAGGAAAGGAGATATCCCGCAGTTGCAGTGAACGTACCCATGCGGGAAGCTCAGCGGAGTCCATTGTCAACATAACTTCACGAAATTCGTCGGCCTCCTCCGCAACGTACGAGTCGCTTTCTCTGCCGGCAAAACGGTCGAGCTCTTCGTCGTCAAAATATACTATTGCCTCTCCCGGTTCAGGACTTAGCGATTTCTCACATATCAGATGTCGGCCACAGCAAATCTCACCGTGACTGGTGGCAGCAGACACCACAGAAGAACCCTCTTTTGATGCTTCTGCAGCTCCCGTTGCAGGCAAATCCCCACCGGATGCCGGATGCTTCAAGCGCCAGTGACGGTCACCCACCCAAAGGAAGAACCCGACACAGACAGTAATTAATAATATAATAACAGCACCTACCATTTGTTTGTTGATTAGCTAATTATTTTTTTCATTCTTTCTGTGGCATGATTAAATAGCTGTTCCATTTATATTCAAACTTTTGTCACAAAAATAACCGCGCATAAGGTTTAAATTTAAATCGACCATCTACTTATTGCGACTTCCGTATTGTTAAATTCTGATGGTGTACCGGTTCCCTCGAATATGGATCGGAAGGTAGGAAAGGATTTATTGATGCAGTCGGGGTTTCTGATTGCCCTGAGATTGCCTGTCAGTATCGCTAAAGACATAGCTATCCGATGGTCGTTGTGTGAGTCAAGCTCGGGAGTGGCTGCTTTCTTCGTAATTGATGTTTTCGCGTCTGTATTCTGCAATTCTCCACGGCATTCAGCTATGGAATTTTCCTTGGCTTCGTAGTATAGGCACAACCCGTGATTTTCGGTCTTGCATACTTCCGGCCCGATGTATCCTAACTTGGCAAGCTCTTTACGAAGACTCTCAATTCTGTCGGATTCTTTATATTTCAGTTGTCCTACATTCTTGAGGATGAAGCTCCTGCCGACTCCACACAGTCCGCATACGAGTGTTGGTACCAAGTCGGGACAATTGCCCATATCAATCTCTACTTTCCAATGGTCTCCTCCGTCTTTTACCGTATTGCATATTTCCATATATTCTTTGTTGTCGGAATATGTTGTCTGTACTCCCAACGTCTTCATGATCTCGGCTATAATAGCATCTCCTTGCAATGATTGTCCGTAGGGAGGGATGTATGGGAGACGTATCTTTCTGCCGGGATTTAGCAGTGCCCATTCATAAAAGTAAGAAGCGGCACTCCAATCATACTCCAACATCTGATAGGGGTTGGTTCCGGATAGAGTGCGTTGTAGCATTGCCTTAGTCATCTCTAAGTATGAGGAAGAAACGGGTGTCGTTCCCACTTCGTAGCTGATGGTGAGGGGTGAGACAAAAAGCATTGAGGCGAGGGTCAGCGCAGAGGCATATTGGGAACTGACGGAGGGGTCGAGGGTTGTCTCTGCTCCTTGTAACCTACGCCCGCGAATATCTACGCGCGTGATTGTTATATTGTCTTCAGCGGTATGAATATAGATATCCGCACCAAGAGCGGTGAGGGCTTCCAAAAGGGGAGCGTGGGGACGTTGGCCAAGTTGAGGGCTCGGTATTATAGACACCTCAGAATTGGGAGTGGCAGCCGCCAGGGCGAGGATGAAACGAAAGGGGGTAGCTCCATCCCCGATTTCAATCGTTCCCCGGCCGGAACAGAGGGTTGACAGAGCATCTGCAAAAAGGGTGATATCGCTACATACCTCCGGATTAGATTTGTCTAAAAACGCAGGAATATGAAGAGAGGGACGCTCTGCGGGAGGCGTGGAATGCTCTATCCATTCCCGGCAGGAGAGCAGATAGTCAAGAGCCAAGGCGCGAATAGCAATACTCTTAGAGACCGGCATCTCGAAGCGTTTAACTTCGGAGCGTTTAACGTTCATCGTATATCTGTAGAAGTCTAATTCTTAATTTCTAATTAAATAGCATGCATCGCCATAGGAAAGGAAGCGATAGTCGGAGGCGAGGGCTTCGTTGTAGATACGGCGCCAGGGTGGAAGTTCGGTTGTGTCTGTACCATTGCTGAGGAAGGAGGACACCAGCAGAAGCAATGTTGACTGTGGCTGATGGAAGTTGGTGACCATTCTCGAGACAATACGCCAATGGAAACCGGGGGCTATCATGATAGCAGTAGAGGCTGAGATGGAGTTGACGCCGTTCTTATCCATGAAGTCTAAGAGTTGGCGGAGGGCTTCGATGGTGTTTAGGTTTTCGTATTGCTTTTCATAGGCCATCCATTGAGAGATGTGTAAGTTAGTCTCTCCCTTGTCAATAATTGAGGCAAGATATGGAAGAGACTCGAGGGTTCTCACACTGGTGGTTCCGACGGCAATAACGGAGCGATTTTCGCTCAGCGCGGATATGAGTTTCTCAATGAGTTGGCGAGAAACTATAAATGACTCTGTATGCATTGGATGTTCACCGATAGTCTCCGACTTAACCGGCTTGAAAGTTCCGGCGCCGACGTGTAGAATAAGCTTCTGGAAGTCTACCCCCTTGTCGGAGAGAGAGGAGAGTAGCTGAGGGGTGAAGTGCAGTCCGGCTGTGGGGGCAGCCACGGAGCCTTCAATGCGGGAGAAAACAGTCTGGTAGTCACGGGAGTCGGACTCTTGGCTGTCGCGCTTAAGGTAGGGAGGGATAGGGATATTTCCGGCGGCCTCAACGATAGCGGCGAAGGAGACGCCGGGGTTGTTCCAGGAGAAATCCACGATGCAGGCACCCCCCTCCCCTTCTTCAGAAATCTCAGCGCGGAGTTCCACAGGCTCAGTGTATCCGGGTAGATCTATTAGTTTAGAAATAAAACCGGACTTCCATTTCTTTCTGTTGCCTATCAGACAGGTCCAGCGGCAACTTGTATGGGATGCAAAGGCTACGGCATAGTCAGCCGGCTCGAAGGGTTCGAGAATAAAGACCTCGATGCGAGCTCCGGTAGTCTTATGGAATTCGATTCGGGCATTGATAACTTTTGTTTCGTTGGCCACGAGGAGCGATCCGGGAGCGATCAGGGAAGAGATATCGGAGAAGATATGATGTTCGATGCCCGAGGCAGGATTAAAGAAGAGGAGCTTGCAGGCATCGCGATCAACAAGGGGAAAGCGAGCTATGCGCTCATCGGGGAGAGGGTAGTCGAAATCTTCGATTTTTATATTTTTAGGTGACATAGAGTCTGAGAGTTTAAGATGTTAATACATAGTCTAATTGCTATGATTGGGTCAAAATAGATGAAGAGAGGAGAAAAATTTTTTACAAAAATACGCAAAAAAATTTGGTAGAACTAAAAAAATGGTTTAACTTTGCACTCGCAATCGGGCGATTAGCTCAGCTGGTTTAGAGCGTCTGCCTTACAAGCAGAGGGTCTGCGGTTCGAATCCGTAATCGCCCACCGATTCAAAATATCAACCCATTCGGGCGATTAGCTCAGCTGGTTTAGAGCGTCTGCCTTACAAGCAGAGGGTCTGCGGTTCGAATCCGTAATCGCCCACAGTTTAACTGTACTCAACAATTAATATCGGATAGTCCGTGAGGCCTGTCCGATATTTTTGTTGTGACCCCTCCCCCGTGGGAGGAAATAAGGGTCGCGGGAATGCTGATGCATCGGGATGCATCCTTACTTTGAGAGTATCAACCCGGTGGTAGTGCACTGTGGATGCAATGCGCCGTTCTCTGTCAGGGTGATACCAAGCTCGGAATAGTGTAGCAGTTTGTCGAGCTTGAAAACTATGCGCTGATCGGGTAGCGAGGGATACCCTACTGCCGGACGTATTCCCCTCGGAATATCACTGAGTCCCCACAGTTCTTCATGCACTTCGGTGTGCATCCTCTCCGAGGCTGCCTCTACTAGCCTGTCGGCAAGACTCTGCGTCAGTAGCTTTTGATAGTCTGTAGCTTGTTGTCCATATATCTTCTCACTCTCCCGGAGTACACTCAAGGCCGTGGCTGTAAACACTCCTATATAATCATCTTCAGCGGCTACTTGGTCGGCCAGTGACGTGCGCGGTGCCTGTGTGCGGCGTGGTGTGTCCAGCTCTATTTCTTCCTCCCCACATCGTATGTAGATTGAATCTCCGGCGGAATAGGCCGGCGTCAGCACGGCCCGTGTGTGGATCGCAACTCCCCTATTGATCAGTTCTCTTAGCATCTCTCGGGCATCTGACAGCAATCTCCCGGCTTCTTTAGCTGCTGTATCCTCAGAGAAAAGCTGTTCTGCACTCGCAATGGGATCGGATTCGTTGTATTGAGCGAGCGTTGCATATTTGGGCGATAGGTGCCAGACGTGCAAAAACTCTTTCCAATTGATACAATAAATCAGCTCTTCTATGGGTATGTAGATGTTGGATAAGCCGGGTTGTTTAGGCACCGCGGAGGGGTTACTCTTGCGAGTGGGTAGTGGGGTAGTGTCGGAAACTTCTCTTTCCTCTCTTCCATAGAATTCTTCGCTCAATCTCTTCTGAGCACTCCGGATTCTTTCCCTTTCGAAGGCATGAAGAGTAGAATCGGTCAAGGATGCTACTACCGGTGGCAACTGAGCGGCATCGCGAGTATGCAGGGTGAGGCCGCTGAAGAGCGGGGCGATCTTTACGGCAGTGTGAAGTTCGGAGGTGGTAGCACCGCCGATACAGAGGGTGACGTCGGAGAGACCTTCCCTCTCGAGCAGGGTCGCTACGTCGGCCATCTCTGCCAACGAGGGAGCTATCAGTCCGCTGAGTCCTACAAACTTAGCGTTATAACGACGTACAGCCTCCACTATCTTTTCTCCCTCTACCATCACTCCCAAGTCGATGACGTTGAAACCACTACATTTCAGTATAATCGCTACGATGTTCTTCCCGATGTCGTGGACATCCCCTTTGACGGTGGCGAGTACAAAGGTGGGAATAGCGTTGGCGGACGTTTCTGACTTCGTTCCTTTAGCACTGTTCTCCTTTTCAATTTCGGGGGTGAGGATATCAACAGCTTTTTTCATTACTGAGGCGGCACGCACCACTTGTGGCAGGAACATCTCGCCGGCTCCGAACTTGTCGCCTACGATGCGTATCCCTTCCATCAGATGTCGCTCTACGACTTTCATAGCCGATCCTTCCGCAGCTAAGGCTTGAACCACTAATGCTTCTAATTCAGAATCAACACCCTGTTCCACCGACTGAGCCAGCGTCAGGCTCGTTGATCTCTTGGGAGCGTCTGCGGGGGGTGTCTTCGGAGTTCCCTTCTTTGATGCTTGCTCTCGGTTGCGAATATCGGTGGCGAGGATCAGAAGACGGTCTACGGCATCCGTTCGGCGCATGAAGATGACGTCTTCGATATGTTCTCGCAGTGTAGGCTCTACAGTGGCGATATCGGTACTCGTGGCGGGATTGACGATGGCCATGTCGAGACCCCGCTCTATGGCATGGTGCAGAAAGACGGTGTGCATGGCTTTTCTGACGGTGTCGTTTCCTCGGAAGGAGAAGGATAGGTTGCTGACACCTCCGGAGACCTTAGCTCCCGGCAGGTTTTCCTTAATCCAGGATATAGTATCCAGAAAATCGAGTGCATAACGATCATGGTCGGCAATACCGGTGGCGATGGTCAGCACATTGGGGTCGAAGATTATCTCATAGCCCGGAAAGCCACATTCCTCGGTGAGGATTTTGTAGGCGCGGCTACATATTTCGATGCGACGTGGAAGAGTTGTGGCCTGCCCTTTCTCATCGAAGGCCATGACTACCGGTACAGCTCCGAGTTGCTTTATCTCGAGAGCTGTAGCAATGAATTTCTCCTCCCCTTCTTTGAGGGATATGGAGTTGACGATCGCTACTCCTTGGAATTTCTTCAGTGCTACCCGGATAGTCTGCATGCTCGAGGAGTCTATCATCAGCGGTAGTGGTGAGGTGGTGCTGTCGGTGGAGAGTAGCGATACAAATGTCTCCATCCGGAGTTCAGCGTTGAGCAAACCATCGTCCATATTGATGTCCAAAACCTCCGCACCGCTGCCCACCTGCGAGGCGGCAATCTGCAGCGCTTCGGAGGTGTTTCCTTCCCTTATGAGTCTCAGAAACTTGCGGCTACCGGCTACGTTGCAGCGCTCCCCTACTTTCAGGAAATGTCCCGGCACTACCTCCAAGGCGTCGAGTCCGGCGAGTGTAAGGGTCCGGGATTTTGGATCTGCAGGCTGAGGTTTCCTGGGCTCGGCCTTGTGTGCTATCTGAGCAATTGCCCGGATATGGGAGGGCGTAGTGCCACAACAACCTCCCACGATATTTATCATTCCTGCCTCCAGATATTTTCTCAATACGTTGGCCATACGGGAGGGAGTCTCAGTGTAGCGTCCTAATTCGTCGGGAAGACCGGCGTTGGGGTGCAGGGATACATATTGCGGAATATTTTGGAGCTTCTTCAACCACCGTTCCATACCCTCCGCACCGAAGCCGCAGTTGAGTCCGACACTCACTGCCCCGGAATGGCGCATGGCTGCGATGAATGCCTCCACCGACTGTCCCGAAATTGTTCTCCCCCGGGGGGTGAGGGTGGCCGAAATCATCAGCGAAACTTCATGTCCACATTCGTCGATAGCTCTTCTGATACCGCTGAGAGCCGCTTTAGCATTGAGAGTATCGAAGACCGTTTCGAGAAGAAGAATATCTACACCACCCTCAATGAGGGCAGTTGCCTGCTGGAAGTAAGCAGATGCCATGTTATCGAAATTCACGGATACTGTAGAGGCTCCGGGGATACTCAGAGCTACATTAGAAGGCCCCATACTGCCGGCTACGTACACTTGGCGCCCTGTCTTGTGCATATACTCCTCAGCAGCTTGACGAGCCTGACGGGATGCCGCTATGTTTATATCCCACACTCTATCTTGCAATCGATACTCCACCATGGAAATTGCATTGGCATTGAAAGAGTTGGTCTCGATGATGTCTGCTCCGGCTTCGAGATATTGCTCGTGGATATGACGAATGGCATCGGGACGGGTCAGGCACAGCAAGTCGTTACACCCTTTAAACTTAACGTCTTCGGGGAGTGGTAGCGATCCGCGGAAGTCCTCTTCCGAGAGGTTGAGGCGCTGAATCATAGTGCCCATGGCCCCATCGAGGACCATAATCTTTTCGGATAGTTGATGGATGAAAGCCGAATGTTGATGGTTACTATGCATAAAAGTTCTCTAAATTCCCTAAGTTTCTTAAACTTATTAAGTTCCTTAAATCTTAATAGATTTCTGAGGCTATTTTGCGAACAGACTCCGATGCCATAAGGGTGTAGAAATGAAGCCCTTCCACTCCGTTGGCTATTAGATCCCGACATTGCTCGACAGCCCATTCTACACCCACTTGTGCCACCTCCTCATCACTCTTGCAGCGGCGCAGTTCGCGGGCTAAGTCTTCAGGAATGTCGGTGCGAAATACTCGCGGGAGTACTGTCAGTTGGCTACCCTTGACGATAGGCTTGATGCCGGGAATAATCGGTACGGTGATTCCGACTTTGCGACATCTCTTTACGAAGTCAAAATACTTGGTGTTGTCGAAAAACATCTGAGTCACAAGATAGGAAGCACCACCCTCCACCTTCTTCTTAGCCCAGTAGAGGTCTGACTCCATGTTGGGGGCCTCCTCGTGTTTTTCAGGATAGCATGCCATGCCGTATCTGAAGGGTGTCTCAATACCCTCCAGTAGGGTGCCGTCGAGCGATATTCCCTTGTTGAAGTTATTGATTTGCTCTTGGAGCTCCACTGCATGAGTATGATAGAGTTCCGGGTTTTGTTGTTGGGTTTCGAGCGACTTGCAATCCCCGCGAAGTAGCAGTAGATTAGTGACACCAAGGAAATTCAAGTCGAGCAGAGCATATTCCGTCTCCTCCTTGGAGAATCCCTTGCATATAATGTGGGGGACAGCCGGTATTCCATACTTGTTCTGGATAACTCCGGCGATAGCGACGGTGCCGGGACGCTTACGAACACTTTGGCGCCGCAAACTGCCATCCGGCTGTTCACGATAGACGTACTCACTATGATGAGAAGTGATGTTGATATATGCCGGGTTAAACTCCTTAAGTCGGTCAATAATTCGAAACACCTTCTGAATGCTGTTGCCTTTCAGAGGAGGGAGGATTTCGAAGGAGAAAGCGGGATTGTGTATGTTATCCTTAACACCCACAATATGGGTATCCTTATCAAAATATGTCATCTTTTTTACCTTTAGAAAAACAAAATTACAAAAAATATTCCTAATAATGCGAAAACAAAGAAGAGATTGGCGAAAAACGATAGTAAATAAAATTCAAACAAAAACGGAAAAAATTCCGTATTTGCAAAAAATGTTGTAATTTTGAGCCCGATAAGTAGATGGTCGATTTGAATTTAAATTGAACAGCTACTTAAGCTCACTGAGCTTTTATCCCATAGTTCTCGTGGGTTTTGCAACTCGGAGGAGGACTTACCAAGGCTATGGGATGTAAACTCACAGCGACTAAAACGAGACTAAAACGGAGGAAACTCAACCTAATTTTTTAATATACCGATAGAGAAACTTAGTCATCATGACTATCACACTGATTTTAATTTTTGTGGTGGGCTATCTTGCTATAGCCCTCGAACATCCGCTGAAGGTGGATAAGGCGGCTGTGGCCCTGATTTTGGGCATGGTTCTTTGGATTGTTTATGCCCTTGGTGCCGAATGGTTTGTCCCTTTAGGTGCCGGCGAGAAGTTTGCTGAGTTCGTTAACGCCCATCCCTCACTTGCCAAGGAGTCGTTAGGGCATCAAGCCCTCCGGTATATCCTGGACGTTGACATCGTGGAGCATCTTGGTGACATTACCCAGACGCTCTTCTTCCTTATCGGAGCGATGACAATCGTAGAGCTCGTGGACGTCCACGGAGGCTTCCGAATCATCACCGATAAGATTACCACACGTGATAAACGTAAATTGTTATGGATTATTGCATTCACTACCTTTATGATGTCTGCCGTCCTCGACAATCTTACTACTACCATAGTCATGATCATGCTGCTCTCGAAGCTCATATCCGACAAGCATGAGCGCTGGCTATATGCCGGTGCGATTGTCATTGCCGCTAATTCCGGTGGTGCCTGGTCTCCTATCGGCGATGTTACTACTATCATGCTCTGGGTGAAAGGTAATGTCACAGCCGAGGCTCTTATCTGCTACGTACTCCTTCCCAGTATCGTCTCAATGGTAGTACCTGTAGCTTTAGTGACAGCAAAGCTGAAAGGGAGCTTAGCACCCGTAATTGCCGACAACGACAAGACAGAGTCGCAGTTCTCACAAGGTGAGAGCAATACGATGTTCTTTATCGGTGTAGGAGGTCTTCTGTTTGTGCCTATATTCAAGGCTATCACTCATCTGCCCCCATTCGTAGGAATGCTTCTCGTATTGGGTCTTCTTTGGGTATATACTGAAATCTTCTACAATCGCCGTAAGCGACTGGCACGGTTTGGCAAGGAATATCGTCTGCCGCAGGTTATCAAGCGTATAGATATGCCTTCTATTCTCTTCTTCTTAGGCATTCTGATGGCTGTAGCCGTATTGCAATCTGCCGGAGTATTGGCGATGCTGGCGCGCGCTCTGGATGAGTCTATCCACAATGTATATATCATTGACACTATCCTGGGAGTGCTCTCATCGATAGTTGACAATGTGCCGTTGGTAGCCGCTGCCATGGGTATGTATCCTATTGCTGAGATCGGCGCTACGGGCTACGACGCCAATTTCATGGTTGACGGCACATTCTGGGAGCTTCTCAGCTACTGTGCCGGCGTGGGTGGTTCGATAATGATTATCGGGTCTGCCGCCGGAGTTATCGCTATGGGCTTGGAGAAAATAAGCTTTGGATGGTATCTGAAGAGATTCAGCTGGTTGGCGCTGATAGGGTATCTCTGCGGTGTAGGAGTCTACCTGGCTGAACATCTCATAATGGGCAAATAAGCCCAACATGATTCATAAGGATTTATCAGGATGCATCGGGAATCAACCTGATGCATCTTGTTTTATCATGTTGCAACCTGATTTATCAGGATACTATTAGAATCCGGACGTAGATGGCGATTAGCAGGAGCGAAAGGATGAATAGTAGCAGTCCCGGTTTTGGCAGGCGATAGAGTGCGTAGAGATTGCCGAATTGCACGGCTATCCAGAAGTTGAGTGTTGCAACGTAGGCAAATAGATTGTCGAAATCTACCATCATACACAGTGCGCAGAGAAAACCTAATGTGTTTACGGTATTATTCATGAGCCTAATGCCTGAATTTCCGGCATAGAGCCGCATGGCATTGTTCATACATAGCAAGACGGCTACCAGGAAGAGGAGCCCGGTCTCTACGAGCGTCATAAAGAGGTCGGTGCGGTCGTTGACCATACTGAAGATATTCTTTAATACCGGCAAATGGAAGTCTGAGATGGAGACGATTCCCAAGCCAAGTACTGCCCAGTAAGGGGCCACCAATCCCATACCGAAGGCCATGAGTTCTTTGAAATTGAGTTTCCTTAGAAGCAGTCCTCCTATGATAAATGCCGGAATCATAGGCAGAAAGGCATACTGGCACATTGACCCTATAGAGATGAGAGTGGCGATAATAAAGAAGTCTTGAGTGGCATTACGTTTGCTCGCCGTGTCGAAAAGTAGTGCCAAGCATATGAGATTGACTACCAGAAGTATCGTCGATGAGCATACTCCCGGCGTTATGAAGACGTTGGTAGCCGTGAGCATAAGAAATATCGACGGGAAAAGCATTGACTCACCCCTCACAAAGTTAAAACGCTTGTTGAGTAGCAACATAGCCGGGGCAGCTACGAGAATGAGCAGAGTGTTGACAATGCCACTCAGAGCGGAAGAAGGAAACCAGAGGTCGGGGGAATTGAGACAAAGCCCCATCTGCTCCCCCCTAGGAGGAGTGGGCCCCCAAGTCATGTTGACGATAATAAGAATTGCCGCAACGACAAGAGTCGTGATGAAAGCTGAAGCACCTACCGCAGACCTATTCATAAGTTAGGACTCTAATCATAGAAGTTTGTTGGGTGAAATTTTATGAGATGGATCCGAAGGAGGACTTCATCAGAGTCCGATGTCATGGCGAGAATAGACGCCATTGAAGTCTATCATATCAGCACCTCGGCGAGCCTTGGCGGCTGCCTCTGAGAGATTGTCTGCCAGGGCCACTACTGTAGCTATACGTCCGCCGTCCGTCAGCAGGAGGTCTCCCTCTCCCTTCTTGACAGCACCGTTAAATACCATACAACCGGCGCTCTCGGCGCTCTCGATACCACGAATAGCGTCTCCCTTCACCGGAATGCCGGGGTATCCCTTGGCTACCAATACTATTCCTACGGCCGTCTGCTCGCGTACGGAGATTTTCTTCAGCGCTAAGGTGCGGTCGGCTATCCCCTCGAGCAAGTCTACGATATCGCTCTCTATGCGAGGGATTATCACTTGCGTCTCAGGGTCGCCAAGGCGCACATTATATTCGAGGATCACCGGCTCTCCGTCATGATTTACTATTCCTAAATACAGGAATCCGCGGAAGTCCATACCCTCTTCCTTTAGACCTTTGAGGGTGGGGATAAGGATTCTCTGCTCCACCTTGGCGCGAAACTCCTCATCGATATGGGGTGCGGGAGAGACAGCGCCAAGACCGGCAGTGTTCAACCCCGTGTCTCCGTCGCCGTAGCGTTTGTAGTCATGAGCATCGGGGAGTCTCATCCAGTCGTCGCCATCTACGGCATAGAACATAGAGCATTCTCTGCCCGCGATGTATTCCTCCACGATTACAGTATCGGAAGACTTGCCGAAGAGGCCTGAAATCATCTCAGAGAGCATCTCCTTGGCCTCTACGAGTGACTCTGATATGAATACCCCTCTGCCGGCGGCAAGTCCATCGGCTTTTACTACGTAGGGTGGGCGAAGAGCTTCGAGAAAGCTGTACCCTTCGTCGATGGTATCGGCAGTGACCGACATGAAGCGCGGAGAGGGTATGGCATGTCGAATCATAAATTCCTTGGCGAATTCCTTGCTCCCTTCGAGACGTGCACATTCAGTGTCGGGTGCGATTATTTTCGCACCGGTAGTCTCCAGAGCTTCGTAGATGCCGGAAACTATCGGAGCCTCCGGACCTACTACTACTAAGTCGATACTGTTTCCCTCTACAAATTTTCGCAGAGCTTCAAGGTCCAGAGCTGAGATGTCGGCATGTATTGCACCGTCAATAAGCGACGGTGTGGAATAGAGCTTACGGCATCGGGGGCTGCGGAGGATTTTGGAAGCTAAGGCCGACTCTCTTCCCCCCTTTCCGATAAGGAGTATGTCTATGATGTCTTTCATTCTTCAGACGATTTCTTCCATCCCCGTCGGGATCTCATATGTACTGTAGAGATGGAGATAGCCTTTTCTTTGTCGATGGATGGACCTTTGTCGGAGACCTTGCGGACCTCAGGGCGTCGATTGCCCCGGAAATCATCGTGATGTCCCCCCTTCTTTCCTTCAAAACGGTCTTTTCGTCGGTCATCGCGACGGTCTCTCTTGCGGTCGTCGCGACGTCGCGGGGAGTCGCCAAATTTGCGTGACTCTTCGTCCCATTCGCGGCGTGACATATGGCGTACCGGTCGCTTGGCTTCCCGTTCAAACTCGGTGTTGGCTACGCTCCCTCCGGCGGCCTTGAAATCGTTGTATTTGCCGTCGAAGAGTAGATATTCCCGCAGTGAGCATTCCAAAGATCCGTTGAGTATTGGGAACTTAACGCTCGGCTTGAGATGGATGGCATCGAAATGCTCGTCGCGATAGCCGAGAATCCATGCATGCCATCCCCCGAATTCCTCCTTGAGCCATTTGCCGATATTGCGATATAGCGACTCCATATCGTCGGGGCGCAGTCTCTCGCCGTAGGGGGGATTCATAATCAGAGTACCATCGGGATCGAGCTCTTTCCAGTCTCCCATAGAGCGGCAGGAGAGGGAAATCATGTTCTCCACGCGAGCATTACGTATATTGGCGCGAGCTATAGCTACAGCCTCGGGGTCGATGTCTCCGCCATAAATTTTATGGATAAACTCGCGCTCTTCGGAGTCGTCGTTGTAGATTGATTCAAAGAGGTCGCGGTTGAAGTCCGGCCATTTCTCAAAGGCGAAGCTTTCGCGGTAGATGCCGGGGTTGATATTAGCGGCAATCAGGGCAGCCTCAATGAGGAAGGTGCCGGAGCCACACATGGGGTCGGCGAAGTCGGTATCCCCGCGCCATCCGGTCTTCAGTATTATGCCGGCAGCGAGTACTTCATTGATGGGAGCTTCGGTCTGCTCGCGGCGATAGCCACGCTTCGAGAGGGGTTCGCCGGAGGAGTCCAGCGAGATTGTGACTTGATTCTCAAAGATATGGATATTAAACATCAAGTCAGCGCCTTTCAGGCGTATCGATGGGCGACGGCCGTAGCGGTCGGTGAAGTGGTCTACGATGCCATCTTTTACTCTATAGGTGACGTACTTGGAATGGGTGAACTCACCGGAATTGACCGTTGAGTCGATGCTGAAGGTCGACTCCGGGGTGAGATATTTTTCCCATTCAATGTCGCGTACGCAGTCGTAGAGTTCATCCGGGTCTGCTGCGGAGAATTTGAATATGGGTCGCAGGATTCTGAGAGCGGAGCGGCAGCAGAGATTAGCTTTATACAGGATTTCGAGGTCACCCTCAAAAGATACCATTCTGCGGCCTATTTCTACATTCTGGGCACCCAAAGCGATAAGCTCATCGCGGAGTACATCCTCAAGGCCCTGGAATGTCTTGGCCACCATCGGAAACGTTGATTCCATTCTTTATTCGGAGCGTTTATAAGTTATTTTCGATTTTGCAAGTTTCCAAGTCGCTTTGCGATTTGGAAACTAGACTTAGAAGGTTATTTCTTTGCCGGAGCCATGCGATGTCGGAGCGGAGGGGAGCTCATGGCGCGAGATATTCTTCAGCAGGTCGTTGAAGCGTGGCTCACGGTTGAAGGTCGGGTTGCGTTCGAGCAGTGCGATAATTTCATGGTCGTCAAACTGTGAGGGTTCAAGCACGGCATATTTTATTTTGGCTGTGTCGCGTAGCTGGCGAGCCATCTTTTCCTGACCATATACATCGGCGATGCGGCGCTGGGTGTCTTCATCGGAGACGGTTTTCTGCTTGCGGGAGTCATGGCCGTCATCGGAGTCAGCGCGAAATACGAAGACATTCTCCTCGTGAGTCCCGGACTTGATGTCGTCTTTGAGGGTGACGTCGAATCCGGAGGCTAATACTGTTATCTTTACCTTGTCGCCAAGTTCGGGATCGTCGGCGATACCCCATTTTACGTCGAGGTTTGAGGGTAGTTTGGCCGTAAACTGGCGTATTTCATTAATCTCGCGAGCTGCAATTGGATGTTCGCAGTCTTTGGAGCATGAGAACTTGAAGAGCAGTCGCTTGGAGGTTTTTATATCGTGGGTCTTCAGTAGCGGCGAATGGAAGGCGTTGTGGAACGCATCGGAGATTCTGTTCTCCCCTTCTCCGTAGGCTGTAGAGATGATAGCAGTCCCGGAATCTTTAAGAGTGGTCTTGACGTCTTGAAAGTCGACGTTGATGTAGCATTTTTCGGAGATGATTTCCGAAATGGAGCGTGCGGCATTGGCCAGAGTGTCGTCAGCTTTGTCGAAGGCGTTGAAGAAGTTAAGATCCTGGTAGATATCGATAAGGTTTTCATTATTGATAACCAGCAGAGCATCTACATGTTGTTTCATCTCATTGGCACCATCGATAGCCTTCAGAATCTTCTTGTCGCCCTCGAAGAGGAAAGGTACGGTGACGATACCGATAGTGAGTATACCCATATCTTTAGCTATGCGGGCTACGACGGGAGCTGCTCCGGTACCGGTGCCACCACCCATTCCGGCGGTGATGAATACCATCTCCGTCTGGTCGTTGAAGAGTTCGCGGATTTCCTCTTCGCTGGCCTCAGCACATTGACGGCCGAGTTCGGGATTGTTGCCGGCACCGCGGCCATGAGTTATCTCCTTGCCGAGGATAAGTTTCACGGGCACCGGACTCATCTCCAGGGCTTGCTTGTCGGTGTTGCAGACCACGTAGTTTATATTCTTGATGTTCTGCTTGTACATATAGTTGATGGCATTGCCGCCACCGCCACCTACACCGATAACTTTGATGATGGCGTCGTTGGAGTCGGCGCTGAAGCTTGAGCCGTCGGCTATGTCGTTGCTATGTATGGGGTTATTATTTTCGAAGTCCATAATAGGGAGTTTCTTTAGAGTTGAGGATAGTAGTGAGGTTTATTCGTCATAGAGGTCAGAATCGTCCTCCTTGGGCGGGGCGAAGATTTGGGCGAGCTTGGACTGCCATTTGATGGAGAGTTTGGACATCCAGCCATTTTCCTGTTTCCGTTCCGGCTCATCTTCATAGTCTTTGGTGGATTCAGCCGGGGGTAGTTCACCCGTTGCGGGGAGGTCTTCTTTTACGGGGGTCTCCAGGCAGGTGACATTGCTCAGGGAGGCTCCTTCGTAGAGGATACAACAGACGTTGATTATATCATCGCTGTTGTGTTCGTTGGTCTCTACGTGTATGAACTCGGGAAGATGTCCGGGGCGTGTCTGAAGATTGCTCTGGCGGTTGAGCAGCTCTATCATGCCATTTAGGCGAGAGCCGCCGCCGATGCAGATGATTCCCGCGGGGAGGTCTTTTTCTTTGAGTTCGGCGTAGGATATTTGCTCTACGATGTTGGCTACAATCTCTTCGCTACGGGCTACGATATAGTCATTGACATCGCTCAAGCGGATTCCGTGGAGGTTGAGAGAGGGAGAGATATCGCGAGCCACTGCATTGCCTGAAGATATCTTAATCTCTTCGGCTCTCTCTTCGAGAAGCGACAGGGAAGTGAGGTCGCGGGTGATATTGCGTCCTCCAAGGGGGATTGTAGAGAAATAGCGAAGGCTACCGCGATGATAGATAGACACGGAGGTGGTTTCCGCGCCCATGTCTACGAGCATACAGCCTAAGCGTTTCTCTTCTCCCGAGAGGATGAGATGGCCGGCAGCTAAGGAGGTGACCACGAATCCTTCCACCTTCAAGCCACATTTGTCTTCGATGACGCGTTGGATATGGCGTTTGAGTTCCGGGCGACATACGATGATATCGTAGGTGACGGATATCTCAGAGGCGGGCACACCTACCGGAGATGTGGTTTCGGCTTTCGTTTTGTCAATCTTATATATACGAGGTACGGCATCGACTACTGTCAGTGTATTGTCGATAGCCGTCTGCAGAGCATCGGAGCGCAGACGGTCTACGATGTCGGTAGTAATCTCTGTTTCTTCCGGGAGCGACAGGTGTACGTCGGTAGCAATCGAGCGCAGGGAGCGTCCGGAGAGGCCTACGAAGAGACCGCTGATTTTCTTGGGGGCGATTCCGGGACGTCGTTGGAGCTTCTCGACAATCCTGGTGATGCGCATGGCGGTCTCTTCAAGGTTCTGTATCATGCCGTAGCGCACACATTCCTTGATACCTTCCTTTTCTGTAGCGATGACGGAGAGTTGCCCGTCGGGGTTGTAGCGACCCACGACTCCAATGATTTTGGAGCTACTTATTTCGATTGCGGCTACATATCTTTCTTGATCCATATCCTGTCGGTTAGATGTCGCGTTGTGGTTTTTCGGGAGCGGGGGTCTCCTGCGACAGGGAGGCCTCTTCAGGATTTTCAGACTCTTCGATAGCCACAGCGGGATGGAGTGGCGTTTTGTCGCGGCGTGTGGCCACAATTTGGCCGCGGAACTTCACTGAGATGGTGTCGTACGTCTCCCAGCCGCGATATGGGAGGATATTGCGATAGGCGGTGAGTATGGCGCTGCGTTTCTCAGCCAGGCGAGAGGTGTCGCCGATGTTGATGACGTGGCCCGCCATGCGCGGTATGAGCAGTATGTTGTTGCGGTCGTGAACCACAATCTGTCCTACAAGGTTCTTCATCAGCGAGTCGGAGGCTACAAAGCGGCTGACCGGTAGGATGTAGACCGGCGGCAGTTGTTTCGAGAAGTGACCGCTGACTATGGGCACATCGGAGTAGAATTCTGCTTTGGAGTTGATTCGTTTGCCGTCTTTGTTGACGTAATAGCTCTGTGAACCGTCAAAAATACGTATCTCGGGAATCATCGGCACAATCTTCACTGTGAGCTTCCCCTTGGAGTTGAGTACGCATTCTACGTCTTCGAAATTGCTCAGTGATTTCAGATAGTTCTCGATAGCGAGGGTATTGATTTTGCCAAGCCTTTCCCCTTCTATTTTGACCGGGCATCTGCTAAGCTCGGCCATTACTCCCTGGATTGTCAGCGAGTCGGCCATCGTTGCCCCCTCAATTTTTACTGATATTCCGGAGCAGATATCCTCAGCAGCACGGGCATTAGCCCAGACGGCCATACCCACCGCGTAGGCGATGAGCACAGTCAGGAGTAGCCATTTCAGAACAGTCTGCTTCATTCGGAATCCTTAAGAATTTTCTCAATGTCAGGGAGGAGGACGTCGATGTCGGCGGCCCCAAGTGTCATTAGAATCTCAAAATTACTATTTTTTATCAGATTCAGCAAATCTTTACGTTCACAATATTTTTTCTCGCATGTGATATCTTTCAGAATTATGCCGGAGTCTACCCCCGGAATGGGGAGTTCGCGAGCCGGATATATCTCCGGGAGTATCACTTCGTCGGCTGCTGACAGGGCTTTAGCAAATTCCGGAGCGAAGTCGCGTGTGCGTGAGTAGAGGTGGGGCTGAAAGATGACACTCAGCTTCTTGCCGGGATAAAGACGGCGCACGGATTCGATGGATGCCGATACTTCATTGGGGGAGTGGGCGTAGTCGTCGATCAATATATGCCCGTGGTCTTCCGGGGCGTCGCCACGCATGATAATCTCGAAGCGTCGGCGTGCTCCGCGGAAGGTGGCGAGCCCTTTGCGGATAGCTTCTTCGGAGGCTCCGGAGATATAGGCCGCTGCCGCCGCTGCCACGGCGTTGTCAACGTTGATCATGACGGGCACTCCAAGCTCGATATCTTCGAGGCGTACTCCATCGGGCCCCGCGAGGGTGAAGAATAGTCTTCCCGGCTCGAATCGTATGCACTCTGCGCTCCAGTCGCCGCGCGTTTCGTTGCCACCCATGGCCGCTAAGTGTCCGCTATATGTCAGGGACGTTACCTCCGGTCCTACATCGGGAACCAGCTTGGTGCCGGTGTGGAGCAACAGATATCCTCCCGGTACTATCAGTGAGGTATATTTCCGGAACCCTTCCAGGTATCCTTGCTCATCGCCGTAGATGTCGAGATGGTCCGGGTCGGTGGAGGTGACCACGGCTATCCAAGGACTGAGATGATGGAACGACCTGTCGTATTCATCGGCTTCGACTACGGCGATGTCAGAGCCTTCACAGAGCATCAGGTTGGAACCTGTATTGCGCAGGATTCCTCCCAGGAAGGCGTTGCAGCCTTCGGGTGTCTGAGCTAGTATCCAGGATGTCATGCAGCAAGTGGTGGTCTTGCCATGCGATCCGGCTATGCAGATGGCTTTTTCGCGGCGTGTCATGTCGCCGAGTAGAGCTGCGCGTTTCATCATCCGAAATCCTCCCTGGCGAAAGTATGTCATGATGGAGGTATCGGTGGGTACCGCCGGTGTGTATACTACCAGTGTCTCCTCAGGATTGCGGAAATCCTGAGGGATAGCCTCTTCTATGGAGTCGGTGAAGGCTAATATGGCGCCTTCAGTCTGCAATTTGTCGGTCAGCTGTGTTGCCGTGCGGTCATAGCCTGCTACCTTGATCCCCTTGCTGAGGTAGTATCTGACCAGATTTGCCATTCCAATCCCACCGGCACCCACAAAATATATTTTTTTCATATCATGGTCGTCGAGCCTCCGGCTCGCATTAACTATCAACTAAGAATTTTCACTACTTCGTCTACTATTTTTTCGTCGGAGTCGGGAAGGGCTAATTTGGTGATGTTTTCACTCATCTCTTTTAGCCGTTTGCTCTCTGGTGCCAGCTCTAAGATGGTGTCTACGAGCTTGTCGCGACTCTCTGCGTCGGTGATCAGCACTGCCGCTCCTTTGTCGGAGAGGGCGCGGGCGTTCTTGGTCTGATGGTCTTCGGCAACGTTGGGCGACGGCACGAGTATCACCGGCTTGCCGAGCAACTCGAGCTCGGAGATAGACCCCGCTCCGGCACGCGACACAACGAGCGTCGCGGCACTATAAGCTGCTGACATGTCGGAGATGAAGGGAGCTACCACTACCCCTTTCAGCCCTTTGGCTATACTCTGTGCCCTGGGCAGGAAGCTTTTTCCCGTCTGCCATATGACCTGTAGCCCGGCATCCGTAAGGCGTGTGAGTCCCCGTTCCAGACTTTCGTTCACAGTTAGCGCTCCTAAGGAGCCTCCTACGACTAATATCGTAGGTTTCGTCGGGTCTAAGCCGAAGCCCTTGCGTGCATCGTCAGCGCTCTTGGTGTGTTCCAAGAGATCTTTGCGCACAGGATTGCCCGTCAGTGTGATCTTATCGCCCGGGAAGAATCGCTCCATTCCTGGATAGGCTGTACATATCGAAAGGGCTTTCTTGGCCAACAGTTTGTTGGTGACCCCGGCATATGAGTTTTGCTCTTGAATAAGGGTTGGCACTCCGGCTCGTTGGGCTGCTTTGAGGGTCGGCCCGGAGCAGTAGCCTCCAACGCCGATGGCGATATCGGGTTTGAAGTCTTTGACGATTTTGCGAGCCATTCCCAGACTCTTGCGCAATTTCAGCAGCACGCTGAAATTCTTCAACAGATGGCGACGGTCGAAGCCGGCTACGGGTAGTCCTACAATTTTATATCCGGCGGCAGGGACACGCTCCATTTCCATACGATTGTCTGCTCCCACAAACAATATCTCAGCGTCAAGTCGACGTTTCAGGGCATTTGCAATGGAGAGTGCCGGAAAGATATGTCCTCCCGTGCCTCCTCCACTTATGAGAATTCTATATTTTTTCATTTTCTTTCTTCCAAAGATACATTGGCCGCCTGCATGTCGGCAGGTAGTATGTCAAGCTCTGCGGCCATCTCTTTTTTATCTTTACTCTTGACGGCGAAGCGACTTACGGAGAGCATGACGCCAATGGCCGCCGACATCACCAGGATGGATGTGCCTCCTTTCGATATCAGGGGTAGTGGCTGTCCCGACACGGGTGCTACGCCGGTGACGATTGCCATATGTACCAGCGCTTGCGAGACGATGAGCACGGCACAGCCGATAATGAGGAATGCCGGCAGTGCACGGCTACACTTATAGGCTACCGCTCCGGCACGCCCCAATAGCAGCAGGTAGAGCACCAGTAGCAGTACGCCCCCGACGAATCCCGTATCCTCGACTATGATAGAATAGATATAGTCGGAGAAGGCGAGGGGTAGGCGAGCACTCTCGCGTGAGTTGCCCGGTCCTCGACCTATCAGCCCGCCGTTAGCTTGGGCAAGCTTGGCGTAGAATACCTGGCGGTTTTTGTCGGTAATGGTATCGTTCGGAGATACGCCCTTCTTGTAGCTGTCCAGACGACTCTCGTGGGTCTTGCTTCGTCCGATTGTCTTTTCCGCTGTGACTTCGCCGGTAGGGGAGGACCCTGTCTGCTCGGCGGCTATGCGATCGAATTCACTCGCTTTTTCTGCATTATCCTTGAAGATGTATACTACCCCGACTATCAGCAGATAGCTTAACCCGACTGCGCAGAGTTTCTTCCACTGGATTCCACCTACGAGAAACATCGAGACGCTTACTACCATAAGAATTACAGCATTCGTAAGACCGTTGATCCATAGCAGTCCGGCACAAAATAGCACCACGATAGCTACTGTCAGGATTCCCTTGGTGGAAACTCCTCCCGGCATCTGGTTGCGTCCAAGGATAGTAGCCAGGAAGATGACCATGGCTATCTTTAGGATTTCTGCCGGTTGGAGTGTGCCCACGAGGGGGATGGATATGGCTCTTTGCGCACCGTTGATGTCGGTGCCGAAGAAGGTGGAGAATGCGAGCAATCCTATTGACAGTAAGGCGAAGAAGGAGGAAAATCGGCTGAAGTAGCCATAGTGGAGATTCTGCAGCCAGATAACTATCAGGAAACCGGCACCCAGGTACATGACATGGCGTAGTAGCGGCCCGTAGATGTTGGAGTCGCGTACCTCTGTGCTCGATGCTGAAAACAGCTCTACCACCGACACCAACAGCAACATTATGTATATGCCCCAGATATAGGGGTCGTGCTTGGCGCGGCTTCTGACGGTTTTCTCTGCCTTGGCGGCGCGTTCCTCGTCTGTCAACACTCTGGCAGCTGCAGGAGTGCGCCGCCGGCGGGCGTTGAGGATAGGGGAGTCCCCAATCGGCTGGCCGTCGATAGTCTCATTGATAATTATTTCTTCAGGATTTTTCTGCATTAAACGTATAAACTAATAAACTAATAAACGAATAAACTCATCCACTCATCCACTCATCAACTCAAAACCTCCTGTTTAAACTGTCGTCCACGGTCTTCATAGCTCTTGAAGAGGTCGAAGCTGGCGCAACATGGCGACAGCAGTACCGTATCTCCGGCCTCGGCAATCTCGGCGCAGGCAGCTACGGCGTCTTGCAGTGAGTGAGTGTCTCTGACGGGTACTTTGCCGCCAAAGAAGTCGATAATCTTTGTGTTGTCAATGCCCATCGCTACGATTGCCTTCACTTTCTTCTCTACAAGCTCTGCGATTTCCGAATAGTCGTTACCCTTGTCTTTACCACCGAGGATGAGCACCGTGGGCTGATTCATGCTCTCAAGTGCGTAGAAGGTGGAGTTGACGTTTGTGGCCTTGGAGTCGTTGATCCAGCGCACTCCATCTTTTTCGCAGACGAATTCAAGGCGATGTTCTACGGCTTCGAAGTCTGATAGTGCCTCACGAATATCCTCACGGCGCACTTTCATCAGCCTGGCGGAGAGGCCTGCGGCCATAGAGTTGTAGAGATTATGAAGACCCGGCAGGGCAAGTTGGTCGCGGGGTATGTCCCAGATGTCTCCTTCGATATCAAACTTGACAATCCCATCTTCTACCCAGGCGGCGTCGCCGGGCTGATATGCCTCTGAGAAGGGGAGTTGTATAGCCTCCGACTGGACGTGGCGGATCTGTTCCGAGACGATGGGGTCGTCGAGCCAGTAGATGAAGTAGTCGTCGGGAGTCTGGTTCTGAAGTATGCGGAACTTGGCAGCTACGTAGTTTTCCATCTTATGGTCGTAGCGGTCGAGGTGGTCGGGGGTGATGTTGAGAATTACGGCTACGTTGGCCTTGAAGTCGTACATATTGTCGAGCTGGAAGCTCGAGAGCTCTATGACGTAGACCTCATGAGGGTCGAGAGCCACCTGCAGCGCGAGGCTTTTCCCTACATTTCCGGCCAGACCTACGTCGAGGCCTCCGCGACGCAGTATATGATAGGTCAGCAGAGTAGTGGTGGTCTTGCCGTTGGACCCTGTGATGCAGACCATCTTTGAGTCGGTATACTTCCCGGCAAATTCGATTTCCGAAACTACCGGTATTCCTCGCCGGATAGCCTCCGCTACAATAGGAGCGGTGTCGGGGATGCCGGGGGATTTTACGATGATGTCGGCATCGAGGATTTTCGATGCGGTATGACTCCCCTCTTCATATTGTATATGATGCTCCCGAAGCAGGCTCTTATACTTGTCGGCAATGCTGCCCATATCTGAGAGAAATACTTCCAAGTCTTTGACTTTGCCGAGCACGGCAGCGCCGACGCCGCTTTCTCCGCCGCCGAGGACTGCCAGTTTTCTATATTCTGTATTCATGTATGATCAACGTATTTTCAGGGTAACAAAGGTTATGGTGGCCAGAAGGATTGCGACAATCCAAAAGCGGGTGACAATCTTTGACTCCGGCACCGGGCGTTTCGGGAAATTACACAGCGCTCGGATGCTCTTATCTCCGGCTTTCTGGAAGTGATGATGCAGGGGTGTCATCTTGAATATGCGATGTCCCTGGCCATTTTTTTTCTTGGTGTATTTGAAATATCCTACCTGGAGCACTACCGATAAATCTTCGAGGAAGAAGGTCAGGCAGAGCAGGGGGATGAGGAGCTCTTTGCGGATGAGGATGGCGAAGACGGCGATGATGCCACCAAGTGTCAGCGAGCCGGTGTCACCCATGAATACCTGTGCCGGGAAGGCGTTATACCATAAGAAGCCCACCAGCGCACCCATGAACGTCGCGGCATACACCACGAGTTCTTCGCTACCCGGAATATACATAATGTTCAGATAGCTCGAGTAGACGATGTTGCTCCCCAGATAGGCCATAATTGCGAGGGCTACACCGATGATGGCCGACGTGCCGGCACACAGGCCGTCCAGTCCGTCGGTGAGGTTGGCCCCGTTGCTGACGGCTGTGACGACTATGACTACTACCAGTACGAAGACTATCCAGCCGAGGGTCTCGGCGGCATGAGGGTCGGATATCCAGGAGGTCAGCCATTCGTAGTTGAAGTTATTGTTCTTGACGAAGGGGATGGTGGTCTGCGGTGTCTTCTGGAAGTCTGCAGAGTGGATTATCTCCATCGTGTTGCTCTGCATGTTCATAATCTCCGTGTTTTCCGACATGACGATGTCCGGCGAAAGCCACATTGTGATGCCCACTATCAGGCCGAGGCCTATTTGTCCGATAACTTTGTATTTACCTTTCAGACCATCTTTATTGTGGAATTTCAGCTTGCGGTAGTCATCGAGAAAGCCGATAGCTCCCATCCAGATGGTGGCCACGAGCATCAGTAGCATGTAGACGTTTGCGAGGTTGCCGATGAGCAGACAAGGCACGAGAATGGAGAGTATAATGATGATACCTCCCATGGTGGGGGTGCCGGTTTTCTTCATTTGCCCTTCGAGTCCCAGGTCGCGGACCACCTCCCCCACCTGCTGTAACTGCAGGCGGCGGATGATTTTCGCACCAAACACTAAGGCCATGACCAGACTCAGTGTGAAGGCGATTCCGGCACGGAAGGTGACGAAATCCATCAGGTTGTGTCCCGGGAATTCGAGGAATTCTAATTTCTGAAACAGCCAGTATAACATTTTGCAGTTGTTTAACAGTTGTTTTAATGGTGTGGACTCTTAGATTCTCGGGATTAATTGCCGAAGGCTGCGGCTACTTCCTCCTTGTCGTCGAAATGATGGCGCACCCCTTTGACTTCCTGGTAGGTCTCGTGTCCTTTGCCGGCGATGAGTACTACAGAGCCGGGAGTGGCCGTGGCGATAGCTGTGCGGATAGCTTCGCGGCGGTCGGTGATGCTTAGTGTTTTCTTCATCTCGTCGGCATTCAGTCCCTCTTTCATGTCGGCGATGATATCTTCGGGCACTTCATCGCGGGGGTTGTCGGAGGTGAGTATCAGTCGGTCGGATCGGCGTGCGGCCTCAGCGGCCATTATGGGTCGTTTGCCATGGTCGCGGTTGCCGCCGGCACCGACTACGGTGGTGATAAATCCATCGTGGCCTACGATGTCGCGGATGGTGTCCAGTACGTTTACCAGTGCGTCGGGGGTATGAGCATAGTCTACGATGGCGGTGATTCCGGAGGGGGAGCGGAATGTCTGGAAACGTCCGGCTACGGGCACCAGACGACTCATGTCTACGATTACCGATGCGGGGTCGAAGCCTGTCAGCACCGATGCGCCGTAGACGGCTGTGAGGTTGTAGGCGTTGAAGCGTCCGGTGAATCCTACCTCTACTTCGCGGCCATTGAGGGCAAGCAGGGTGCCGTCAAGGCGTGTCTCGAGGATGCGGCAACGGAAGTCGGCATCGTTGCGCAGGGAGTAGGTGTAGACGTGGGCACGGGTGTTCTGTACCATATATCGTCCGGCTTTGTCGTCGATGTTGACCAGGGCGAAGGCCTCAGCCGGGAGCATGTCGAAGAAGGCTTTTTTGGCGTTCATGTAGTTCTCGACTGTCAGGTGATAGTCCAGATGGTCGCGGGTGAGGTTGGAGAATACGCCTCCGGCAAATTGCAGTCCGGAGATGCGGTGCTGGGCTGCTGCATGTGAGCTGACTTCCATGAAGGCGTAGTCGCAGCCTGCTTCTACCATGCGCGAGAGCAGTGCGTTGAGCGTCAGCGGATCGGGAGTAGTGTGGGTGGTGGGTATAGCCTCATCCATGATGTAGTTGCAGACTGTGGAGAGCAACCCCGCACGATGTCCCCGGAGCTTTGCCATCTCGTAGAGTAGGGTAGCGGTGGTAGTCTTACCGTTGGTGCCTGTGACGCCTACGAGTTTGAGCTTTGAGGAGGGGTTGTCGTGCCAGGCTGAGGCCAGGCAGCCGAGGGCTTCGGCGGAGTCTTTCACTCGGATATAGGTAATGCCGCGTTCGTAGGATGCCGGCATCTCCTGGCATACGATAGCAGCTACGTGGGCAGAGGCTACTACGGGGATGTAGCGATGGCCATCGGTGGTGACACCCTTGACTGCTACAAACAGGGAGTCGCGTCCAACCCTTCGAGAGTCAGACTCGAGCGATGTTATATTCTTATCGGTATCTCCGATGATTTCGAGGGGCTTTATGGCCTCGAGGAGTTTTGATAATTTTGTGGTCATATTCCGGATGGGGTTATATACAGATGGATGAAATTACACATTAAGAGTTAATACGATTTTAGAGCCCTTGGCTGCCTGTGAGCCGGGGGCAATAGACTGTTCTATAACGTGGCCATAACCTTTGATGGATACGTTGTAGCCTGATTTCTCGAGCATTCTGACGGCAGAGGCGGCGTCGTAGCCTTTTACGTCGGGCACTACTCCCCTTCCCTGAGCTTCGGCCGACTTGAAGGTGCGTATCCCGGGGAGCTTTAAGGTGCGGGAGAGGAGGGAGAAGCCGCCCGTGGAGTTGACCATTAGTGGCATTCCTCCTGCGAGTGTGTGCTCGAAGGTAGACTTGTTGTCGAGCATGCCGCGAGCATACATCTTCAGGGCTACGCTCTTGAGGACCTCGCCGGAGGTTCCGGCGGCGGAGTTGCCCGCCGGGGCGCAAATCAGTACCATACAGGAGTATTTAGGCTTTTCGTAAGGGAAGAAGCCGCAGAAGGCGAGGCGACGACGAGAGAGGTCGTAGCCTCCACCTTTGTCGGAGACCATCGGGTAGGCTGTGCCGGTCTTTCCGGCAATCTCTACGCGGTCGTCGCGCAGGCGGCGCGCCGTGCCTCGACTGCCCCATACGGGCTCACGCAGGCATTCGCGCACTTTGCGTGCTGTCTCTTTGGAGCAGAGGTGGTCGCGTACCAGGGTTATCTCTACGGTGGAGTCCACTCTCTCGTTGACCAGTCTGCGCATCACGTGCGGGCGTACGAATTTGCCCTCGTTGGCTATGGCGTTGTAGATGGCCAGTGTGTAGATCGGCGGTATGGTGGTCGTATAGCCGTATGCTTGACGTGCCAGGTCGAGATGACGCTCAGTCATCGTGTGGCGTACGCCATGTTTGTCATATTCGGTCAGTCGTCGCATGTAGGGCACTTCCTTGTAGTCGATGCCGGTCTTCATTGGTTCGAAGAAGCCTATTTGAGCCAGCCTGTCGTAGTACTTCTCAGGATGGTCCTGATAGCCGCGGAAGATTACGCGTGCAATGCCGGTATTGGAGGAGGTCTCGATGACCTGTTTCATGTTCTTCATCCCACCTCCGGCATGGTCTGAAGTGCGCTGGAAAGGGGAGCAGTCTACCAAGTCGGTGACGTTCTTTACCAGTCCATCCTCGAAGGCTATCATCAGGGAGATGGGTTTCATTACAGACCCGGGCTCAAAACCGCGTACAGCCCGGTTGAGAGCCTCGCCGTAGGTGCCGTCTTGCATATCCTGCACGTTGGCCATGGCTTTGATTTCGCCGGTGGCTACTTCCATGAGGATTGCTGTGCCCCACTGTGCCTTGGCATCGCGACATACGCGGGTGAGCTCCTCTTCGAGCATATCCTGCAGGTCGATGTCGAAGGTAGTGTAGATATCATAGCCGCGAAGTGCTGGGGTGCTTATCCAGTTGGCCACTCCGTTGGTGAGGGTGACTTTCTTCGAGAAGCCTACGGTGCCGAAGAGCAGTGAGTCCAAGTCGCATTCTACGCCGGAGAAGCCGTGGAGCTGTCCGTTGGGGCGCTCGTTGACACGTCCGATAGAGCGCCGAGCCATGTTGCCATAGGGGTTGAAGCGCAGATTGTGGCTCTGGGTGTAGACCGGGCAACGAAAGCCTTTTTTATACTTAAAGTTCGCAAAGAAGGGGAGACTCTTTATTCTCTCGAAATCGTCGAGCGATCCTTTTTTCTTGATGACTATGCGGGCAGACCGATCTTTGGGTGCTTTGGCGAGTTCTTTTTCCAGCAGGGTATGCCAGGAGTGTTCGCGTTGTTCATTCGCGGAGAGGGAGAGGAAGTCTTTGACTCGCGGGTAGTGATGGTCTAACGAGTCGCACAGTGAATCTATCTGTTTCCAGGGTATCCCACCCTTGAAATGGGTGATGGCGGAGTGGGAGAGGTCTACCTTGATATCGTAGACCTGGATGTTGCACGCAAGGATATTGCCATTGTCCGATAGGATGTTGCCACGCTCAGGAATGACGGTGTCGATTTTCTCAAGATCCTTGGCGGCACGTGCGTTCCAAGCGTCGGCTTCGATGTAGGTAGTGTCAAAGAGTTTGACTACAATTGCCAACCCTAAAAGCATAAAGACACCGGTGACCATGGCGTATCGGCTCAGAGTCTTATACTTGTTGCTTTTTGATGTCTTGCTTTTTGCTGTCATTTGTCGGCGGTTTCTACTGTGTATGGAGGTTGTTCTTGGAATTCAAGTCCGAGGCCGTTGGCCTCTACGAGTCGTTGCATCTCTGTCTCGCGTATCAGCGACATATATTCTGCTTTCTCGCGGAGTTTTTCGCTCTGCACTTGTCCGAGTTCTCGCTGAAGGCGGGTGATCTCGAGCATGCGTGTCTTGGTCTTGTAGCGCACACCCATCAGGGAGAGTACTACTACGAGTATGAGCACGAGTAGCCAGGCGTTCCGACGAAAGAACACTACGGATATTGACTTGCCATAGCGAAGGTCGGTTATCCAGGAGGTATATGTCGAAGTTCGTTTCACGTTCTTGCTTATTACGGCCTCTTCAGCGGGAGCCTCTGTCTTAGCCGTCTTGGTTGGTTTCTTTTTGAGCAGGTTCATTGTTGCGGAGAGATTATGGGTTGGTGGTTTCCTCGCCAAGATATTCGGCTACGCGGAGCTTGGCGCTGCGGGCACGCGGGTTGCGTTCTATTTCCTCAGCTGTGGGTATGATTGGATTCTTGCCAACAAGGCGCCATGGAGAGAGCGACTTGCCGAAGAAGTCTTTCTCCACAATTCCCTCAAGATTCCCCGATCGCATGAAGTTCTTGACCATCCGGTCTTCAATGGAGTGGTATGTCAGGATGGCAAGTCGTCCTCCGCGGCGTAAAAGCCGGGGTGTGGAGAGTAGAAAAGCGCGCAGAGCATCGGTCTCATGATTCACGGCGATACGAATCGACTGAAATACCTGTGCGAGGTCTTTCTTCTCAGCCTTGGGGTTGAGTGTCGGAGCTACTACCTGCGCGAGGCGTCCGGTGGTGTCGATGGGTGAGGACTTGCGGGCGTTGACGATTGCCATTGCCGTATTGCGTGGATGCTTTAGGTCGGAGTAGGTGCGGAAGATATCCGTCAGCCGGTCGGCATCTGAGGTCTCCAGCAGGTCGGCAGCCGATAGAGGAGCATTCTGATTCATACGCATATCCAGAGGAGCATCATTGCGGAAGGAGAACCCGCGGGAGGAAGCATCGAAATGATGGAACGATACTCCCAGGTCGGCGAGTATACCATCGAAATGATCTATACCATGATAGCGCATGAAGTTGGCGATATGTCGAAAATTGGAATGTACAAATGTAAATCTACGGTCGTCGGGACGATTGTTGAAGGTGTCCATATCTTGGTCGAAACTGAGGAGCCTACCCTCTTCGCCTAAGGCTTGCAGGATAGCACGAGAATGGCCGCCGCCGCCGAAGGTGGCGTCGGCATAGATGCCGTTAGGCTTGATATTCAGAGCGCTTATGCTCTCTTCAAGGAGGGCGGGTATATGGTAACAGTCCTGAGTCATCGTAAATGAATCAACAAAACACTAATTGGGGACGTAAAGTTAGAAAAAATACCCGTAATTTACATCTCAAAATTTCATTTTTTAAATTTTTTTATAGAATAAGGATGCGAATCAGCGGTTCGCATCCTTTTTCTTGTTTGAGGGTGTATCTTTCTATTTAGAGTAACAGTCGTCCTCTAAACTCTCGATTCTAAACTCTCGACTTTAAATATTAGTAGATGAGGTCATGTGTGGCGAATTTAGTGATTATTTTTTCCGCAAACAAACGGTTCAGTTTTCTGGGAGTAGTATAGCGACCGGTAGATCTCTATTAGCGAGTCCGCCATCTTGGAGTTGTCGAATTTGCGAACATGGCGCCGCCCGAGCTCTACCCTCTCTGCACGTAGCTGCTCATTACCCATAAGCGTATTGATAGCTTCTATCATCTGACGGGGTGAGTCGGGGTCTACATACAACGCTCCTTCACCTCCGGCTTCTTCCAGGCATGAGCCCGTAGCAGCTATCACCGGAGTCCCGCTCTCTATGGCTTCTATCACCGGTATGCCGAAACCTTCATATCTCGAGGGATACAACGCTGCACGAGCCTGTGAATATACTATCGGCAAATCGCGGAAATCAACTCCCTCCAGCCAGACTATCCTATCATCCAGTCGGAGTTCATCAGCCAGTCTCAGCATCTCCTTCTTATAACCGTGATGGTCGCGCCCCACCACCACCAATTTAACCTCCGGGTCTATTGCCGGAAGAGCCCGCAGAGAAAGCTCCAGGTTCTTGCGGCGCTCGATTGTTCCAACCTGTACAAGATAATTGTCCGGCAGAGATAATCTCTCTACAACATCGCGAATATCGGAGTTCGAATAATTATCGCGGAAGATATCGTCACAACCCTGATATACCACTTCGATCTTCCCCGGATCAATACCGTAGAACTCAATTATATCGCTTTTCGTGCGTTCGCTGACCGCGATTATCTTGTCAGCATTTTGACAAGACCTGCCATATTTGTAATCATATATAAGACGGTCAGGTAGGGAATAGCAATAGGGGAGACGTCGATATATAAGGTCGTGGATAGTGACAACAGACTTTACCCCACTACCACAAATATTCAGCGGCAATTCATTGCTCAAACCATGGTATATATCGCAATGATCAGCAGCAAGACAATTGGTGATACCAAATGTGCGCCATAGCGAACCCTTAAAGCCCGCCGGACCCGGAAATCTGAATTCAACATTGTCCAGACGACGCAGCGGTTCGAGACGATTGTTATGACGCATCTTGGGTGTGTAGACAAGTATTTGCCAATCCTTGACAGGCATTTTTGGAGTGGAGGTATACATACCGAACTCGCACTGTGAGTTGACGGACTCGGCAGGGGAGTCCTCCTCATTAGCGAGGTTGCGAATATGTCGGAATCTCTTACCGACCTCTTCGATAACAAGTCGGGAGTAGTTTCCTAATCCCGTCATATTAGAAACGGCGCGTTTGCCGTCGAATCCGATACGCATAACAAGCAAAACGAGTAATCGAAAAAGTGAATAAACAAATAAATTAAAAATATAATAAACTAAAAAGGGGATATAATAACGAAAAAGAGGAATATAATAAATTAAAAATATATCAATAAATATTATTATATATCTCTCCGCCATTTTATCATCCGCAAATATAATGAAAATTTCGGAATTCAATTCCAGTAAAAATTAGCCACACCAACGACATAATAAATCCATCTTCTCTACACACTAATAGCCCCTTCTCTGCTAATTTTTCCCAACCTACCACTCAAATCTTCTAAAATATTCAATCCTCACTCCTCTATCATTTTCGATTTGTTGTTGCAATGCGTAGTAAACCAAATGACTAAAATGAAATTTAAGAATCTTTCAGAACTTATCAATTAGAAAATTCGCAGAATTGTAGGGATGCTCCCTGTTGCTTCTACCAATCCGTACATTCATAATAGTACATTAGTGCTTCATCAGTGGCTACACCTTGTAATAACACCAACGGCACTATCCGGCTGATCCACCGGGGTGCATCCCTACAATTTGAGATGAAGATAATCTCCCACAATTAAATAAGGGCGAGTCTCTAAGCAACCAGCCCTTCCGCCCTTCCATCCAACATTAATTTTGTGGTTTGTGGAATTTCAATTATATTTGTAAGCTTTTGGAAGATTCTTTTTCTTCGATTTCTTTAACTGCCTGATATTATGATAGAATTCCAGACTGAAAACGTACAAATGCCTTCTATTGACATTCCTGCCGTAATAGCCTGGCTTGAGAATGTCGCCCGTCGTCATGGACATATCATTGGTGAAGTGACTTATCGCTTCTGCTCCGATGAGGATATCCTTCGATATAACAACCGGTTCCTTGGTCATGACTATTACACGGATATTATCACCTTTGATGATTGTCGTGGACATGTGCTCAATGGTGATATCGTAATTTCCCTCGATACGGTAGCTTCCAATGCTGAGGAGTTTAACCAGCCATATCTCCGAGAGCTCCACCGTGTAATCGTACATGGTGTGCTCCATCTCTGTGGTATCAACGACAAAGGCCCCGGTGAGCGTGAGATTATGGAGCAAGAAGAGGATGCTGCTCTTGCCCTTTTATCCCTCTAAAATATACTAATTCTATGCGGTTTGATTACGATGTAATTGTAATTGGCGCCGGACATGCCGGGTGCGAGGCTGCTCTTTCGGCGGCACGGATGGGTGCCTCTACCCTTCTGATTACTGCGGACATGAATCGTATTGCCCAGATGTCTTGCAACCCCGCAATCGGTGGTATCGCAAAGGGCCAGATAGTCCGCGAAATCGACGCCCTCGGTGGCGAAACCGGTAGGGTAGCTGACCGTACAGCTCTACAATTCCGCATGCTCAACCTCTCCAAGGGTCCCGCTGTCTGGTCGCCACGAGTACAGTCAGACCGCCGGAAGTTCTCTGACGAGTGGCGACGTATCCTCGACTCTGTGCCCAATCTGAGGCTCTTCCAAGACCTCGTAGACAATCTTCTTATCGAAGACGCCCCGGAGTCTGCTGACGGCACAGGGAGGGTAATTATCGGTGTACATACATCCCTTGGATTCGAATTTCATGCCAAGAGGGTAGTGCTTACCGCCGGAACCTTCCTCAACGGGATGATGCACTTCGGACGCACCCAAATCGAAGGAGGCCGTATTTCAGAGACTACCTCACGAGGCCTAAGCACCCAACTCGCAGATGAGGGCCTGCGGGTAGCAAGGATGAAAACCGGCACGCCGGCACGCATTGACGCCGATAGCATCGACTTCTCTCTCTGCGAAGTCCAACCCCTCGAGGATCTACCCCCACATCATAAATTCTCCTATGATCCGGAGGCTCTCAGCAATCTCCATCGCCGAGAGTGCTACATCGTACACACCAACCCGGAATGCCACAGCATCCTGCGCGATAATCTCGCCGACTCTCCTCTTTACAATGGACAGATCAAAAGTATTGGTCCTCGATATTGTCCAAGTATCGAGACCAAAATAGTAACCTTTGCAGACAAAGAGAGCCATCAACTATTCCTCGAGCCCGAGGGAGAAACTACACGAGAAATTTACATCAACGGATTCTCCAGCTCTCTCCCATGGAAAGTACAGCTCGATGCATTGAGGACAATCCCGGCACTTCGTAATGTCCACTTTTATCGCCCCGGATATGCCATTGAATACGATTTCTTCGATCCGACACAACTACGGCCCACCCTTGAATCAAAGATAGTCGGTGGTCTATATCTCGCCGGACAGGTCAACGGTACCACGGGCTACGAAGAAGCCGCAGCTCAAGGGTTGATGGCCGGTATTAACGCCAGCTTGAGCATTCAAGGGAAAGAACCCTTCATACTCCACCGCGATGAAGCCTATATAGGAGTCTTGATCGACGATCTAATAAATAAAGGTGTAGACGAACCCTACCGTATGTTCACCTCCAGAGCAGAATATCGAATACTATTGCGTCAAGATGATGCCGACATGAGGCTGACTCCGCTAGGATACAGCCTTGGTCTTGCTGATGAAAAGAGGTATCAGAGGATGCAAACAAAGAAGCAGAATCGCAACAAACTTATTGAAGCCGCCGCTAAGATAAAAGTGAGCCCAACCGAAGAAGTCAACGAATGGTTGCAGAGACACTGTACGACCCCGATCAAAGCAGGGCTAAAAGCTGCCGAGCTAATCAAACGACCACAATTGACCCTCCTTGAAATCACAGAAATTTCACCTTCGTTCAAAAGAGTGGTGGAAGGTATCCCCGAAGATACGCGAGCAGAGACTATCGAGGCCGCTGAGATCTGCATAAAATATGAAGGCTATATCGAAAGAGAAAGACAAGTCGCCAATAGAAACAAACGTCTCGAAGATGTGAAAATACCCCGATGGATAGAATATGACAGACTAACACAGCTTAGCACGGAAGCACGCCAAAAACTCACCGACCGTCAACCTGTGACTCTTGGCGCTGCCAGTCGAATTCCCGGAGTCTCCCCATCAGATATTAATATTCTAACCCTGCTGATAAGAAAATGATTAACGGATAAATGTTCCACGTGGAACATTTTGAAAATTTCTGAAAAGTTTCGATTTTATCGAGAAATATATCCGTTAAAAGTTCAGTTTAGAGAGTACGTATTATTTCATATTTGTTGAAAATTTTATTTTGAAAAATAGATATTATGAAAGTAGAAGAATTAAAGAACACGATTCGCGATGTGCCCGATTTCCCTTCGAAGGGTATCATCTTCCGCGATCTCACTACCATGATCAAGAATGGTGAGGCGCTCCATCTGATGAGCGATGAGATTACCAAGCTCTACGAAGGCAAGGGAGTGACGAAGGTTGTAGGTATCGAATCCCGCGGTTTCATCGGCGGAAGTATCCTCGCATATAAGCTTGGCGCCGGCTTTGTGCCGGCTCGCAAGCCGGGTAAGCTCCCATCAGTGACTGTTAAGATGGCGTATGCTAAGGAGTATGGTGTAGATACCATCGAGCTCCATTCAGATGCCATTTCTGAAGATGATGTCGTAGTAATTCATGATGACCTGCTCGCAACGGGAGGCACAATGAATGCCTGCTATAATCTCGTAAAGAGCATGAATCCAAAGAAGATTTACATCAATTTCATCGTAGAATTGACCGCACTCAACGGCCGCGACAATCTCCCTAAGGATTGCGAAATCACCAGCCTCCTGAAATACTAAAAATACTAAGAGAGTATACTAAGAATCCGGTTCAAACAACCTTCGGAAATAATGAGTCGGGAGAATGACCCCAATCATTCTCCCGACTCTCTTGTTAATGTCCAAACCTCCCAAACCTCCCATTCTTCCCAAAATTCCCTAAGCTCCTGAGCTTCCATAACCTCCCAAAAATTTTCAAGGCTCGATGTCCGCCTCTACAACATTCTGTATTTCCCGGTCGTTCTATTATTATGCAGGAGAAGTACGATAGAATTATTGCAGACTTTGGTCGTCAGATCGATGAAAAGGGTGGTTTCGGTCTCGAGATTACCCCGGATCGGTCTGCAGAGGATATTCGCGAAAACCGTCCGGGAAATGCCCTGCGCGAGAAAATTCTGAATCTCCCGGAATCGCCGGGCGTCTACATGTATCTCAACCGCCAGGGGAAGGTAATCTATGTCGGTAAGGCCAAGCGGCTCAAAAGGCGTGTGTCATCGTATTTCAATCGTCGGCATGACTCTGTACGTACGAATCTGTTGGTACGTAATATTGTCGACATGCGCTTTATCCTGGTCCATACTGAAGAGGATGCTTTGCATTTGGAGAATGCAATGATTAAGGAATACCAGCCTCGCTACAATGTCTTGCTGAAGGATGATAAGTCCTATCCCTGGATTGTTGTGACCAATGAACCTTTCCCGCGAGTTTTCATGACCCGAGAACGTGGACTCAAAGGTCGATATTATGGCCCCTATGCAAACCGGCAGACCGCGAAGTTGGTCTTGCAGCTTATTCGTGATATTTATCCTTTGAGGAGTTGCCGACATTTTATTGATGCGGCAAGTGTGGCGCGAGGTAAGCATTCTTTATGCTTAGACTATCATATTGGCAAATGTGGGGCTCCTTGTCGTGGCCTTGTCAGCGTTGATGAGTATGGGGAATATATCCGCAAAGTTCGCCAAATCCTAAATGGAGAGACAGTGGTTCTCGAGAATCATCTTAAGGAGAAGATGACTGAGCTCGCCGAGAATCTGAAATTCGAGGAAGCACAGGAGGTGAAGGTGAATTATGAGAACGTGAAACGCTATAATTCAAAGAATGTAATTGCACGCACAGACTCTTTGGATGCGGATATTTTCGCCTATGAGGAGAATGCAGTCAGCGCCTATATCAATTATATGCATCTTCATCACGGGGCTGTCACCCGCAGTTTGAACATGGAGTTCCGTAGAAGACTGGCTGAGACACCCGAGGAGATACTTTCTATGGCGGTCAGTGAGATCCAACGCCGCTTTGACGAGCCCCTCAAGGAGGTACTTGTTCCGTTTGTTCCGGACACTGAGTTTGCCGGTGTGGAGTTTATTATCCCCAAAAGGGGGGAGCGGAGGAAGGCCTTGGATGTCGGTTTGAAGAATGCTCGACAGTATATGGCAGATAAGGAGAAGATGCTGGAGAAACTCGATCCGGAGAAAGGCACCGAGGCGTTGATGGAGCAGATGAAGAAGGATTTCCGACTGAGTGTTCAGCCGAGGCATATAGAATGTTTCGACAATTCGAATATTCAGGGTACAAATCCTGTGGCAAGCTGTGTGGTGTTTCGCAATGGTAAGCCGGCCAAGAAGGATTATCGACATTTCAACATCAAGACCGTGGTAGGAGCTGATGATTTCGCCTCGATGAAGGAGGTGCTCCATCGACGCTATACGCGAATGATGGCTGAGGGCGAGAAACTCCCGGACTTGGTAGTCGTCGATGGCGGCAAAGGTCAGCTGAGTGCTGCCGTAGAAGCTTTCGATGAGATGGGTATTCGCGGAGAGGTAGCATTGGTTGGTATTGCGAAGCGCTTGGAAGAGATCTATTTTCCGGGCGACCGGTTTCCGCTGTACATCGACAAGAAGAGTAGGAGTCTGCGGGTAGTGCAAGCACTTCGCGATGAGGCACATAGGTTTGGTATCTCTCATCATCGCGACCGTCGAAGTAAATCGCAGGTTGTCAGCGAGTTGGATACGATTAAAGGAATCGGCCCGGCCACGACCGAGCTACTGATGAAGACCTTCCGGAGTCTGAAGAAAGTCAAAGAAGCGACAGAAGAGGAACTTGTGGCCTTAGTAGGCCCTGCCAAGGCCAAAATCCTCCGCAATCACTTCGGGGAAGCCCTTCCCCGACCCTCACTACAAGAAGAGGGAGGCAATGAAGCGGAAACTCAGGTGGAAACTAATAAATCAATAAACTAATAAACAAATAAACCAACAATATCGCTGAATTGAAAAATTCAGCGATATTGTTTTCTACTCTTCCGCGAGGGCTTCGAAGTAGCAGTCGGCGATAGCGAGCCATTCTTCGAGGTCTCCGTTGGTTGTAAATCCTTTGTGGGAGGTCGGGTCGCCAAAGTCTTTGGCTGCAATGTCTGAGGTAAGTGTGACCACTGTTGGCTTGACTTCGGTGTCATGGTCGTAAAAGTCATTGATATTGACTCCGGAGGTATCTTCTTCGATAAGATACAGAGTGTCCTGATAGTTGTAGATACCCATTACGCGCACAGTCTTTGGCTCCTGTCCATCCTCAACAGGAAGTGCCAATTCCGGGAGATAATGGAACCCGGCCGTAGCGTTGTCCCAAAGAATCGCGCCGATACCACGTTCATCCATATTCAGAGCGAGATCGCTCTTAGCCTTATCGAGCAAATCAACGACAGCTTTCTTATTATTTTCAGTCATAATAGTAGAGTTTTTATAGTTCCAACAACGCCCCCCTCCGAATAGTTCATCCTAAAACTCCCAACCCCCTCCTCGTCCTCCCCACAAGAGGTAACCACGAAAAATTCTGAATAAGATTTTTAATTTTGGCAGTATGAAGGAATTTCGTTAACTTTGAACCCAAATAAACTTAAGAGCCCTATTAATGAAAAGAACAATTGCTTATCTTGCTCTGGGCGCCGCTCTTGTCGGCTTCTCCGGATGCTCCAAGAAGCTGGGTCAATTCTCCAGCGACTTTTTCTCTACAGACCCCACTCCTTTAGCTACTGTGGGGCAGAATGTACCCGCTACTGTCAATGGCCGTATACCTGCCAAGTTTATGGTCAAGAATTGCAAGGTTACTGCTATCCCCCGTCTGCAATGGGACGGCGGATTCGTAGATGCTCAACCCGTGGAATTCCAGGGTGAAAACGTCCGCGCTAATGGCCAAATCGTCAGCTATAATAATGGCGGTAATGTCTACATCCCCTTCAATGTGGTTTACAAGCCGGAAATGGCTAATTCTGACCTCTATTTGACTTTCAACGTGGACCAGAATGGCAAACTGTATACCCTCGAGCCCGTTAAGGTGGGCCGTGGCGTTATCTCTACTTCTACTCTGGCCAACGCCCGCACTGTCGCTCCGGCGATCGCTCCGGACGCTTTCCAGAAGGTTATCACTGAGAAGTATTCTGCAGATATCCATTTCCTTATCAACCAGGCTAACATCCGTCCTTCTGAGGCTAATTCCTCAGCATACATCGACCTCAATAAGCGCCTTATGGAGGCCAACGCGGCTCCCAATATGGAGATCGCCGGTCTCTCTGTCAGCTCTTTCGCTTCTCCCGAGGGTACTCTGGAGTTCAACACTCAGCTCGCTGAGCGCCGCGAACAGAACACTACGGCTTTCCTTGAGGGCCAGCTGAAAAAGGATCGCATCACCGAATTCGGTGAGCTGACCTCCTCCTTCACTCCCGAAGACTGGGAGGGTTTCCAGCAACTCGTAGAGAAGAGCAACATTCAGGATAAGGAGCTTATCCTCAGTGTTCTCCAAATGTATAAAGACCCCGAAGAGCGTGAGCGTGAAATCCGCAACCTCTCCACCGTCTTCAATGAACTCGCTGACCAGATTCTGCCCCAGCTCCGCTATTCCCGCGTGATGGCTTCCATCAACGTTATCGGCAAGAGCGATGAGGAACTGATTCGTCTGTTCAACACCGATCCTTCCAAGCTCACAGAGGATGAAATCCTTTACGTTGCTACTCTGACCGACGACAATACCAAGAAGATGGAGATCTACTCCAAGGCTACTGAGCTCTTCCCCAACTCTTGGAGAGCTGCCAACAACCTCGGTGCAGCCCAGTATGCTGCCGGTGAACTGACACAGGCTCGCCACACTCTCGCTCGCGCTGCGTCTCTGAATCCTTCTGCTAAGGAGGTGGCAATGAACCAGGGTCTGCTCGCTATGGTAGATGGCGATGTGGCTAAGGCTAACGAACTCTTCGGTGCCGCTGCCGGTGTTCCGGAAAATAAGGATGCTCTGGGCGTCTACTACCTGGCTACCGGTGAGCTGGCTCGCGCTAACACTGCTTTCGGTGATTCCAAAACCAACAATGCCGCTCTGGGTCAGCTCCTCGCTAAGGATTATGCAGCTGCCAAGGCTACTCTCGCAGCTATCCCCAATCCGGATGCTACTACCTACTATCTTACAGCCATCCTCGGTGCACGCACCAACAATGAGACAATGGTCATGAGCAACCTTCGTCAGGCTGTCAAGCTCGACAGAAACCTTCTGAATAGAGCGAAGAAAGACCTCGAATTCGCTAACTTCAACCTCAGCTACCTTTAATCATAATTCGGCTTTGCCGAATTATGATGGTTTATGAGTTGAAGAGTTTAAGCGTTTCAAGTTTACTAAGCGTCTTGGCGCTTAGTAAACTTGAGTTTTAAAAAAAGATTATGAATCAGATTGTTCCCAATAAGTCTACTTTTGCCCCGGAAGCTAATGAAATCTTCGATAGGGCTGTCGCAGACTATCATCTTACCGACAATATTGATGCTCCCAAGCCACAACCGTTTGAGGAGGGCTCGCAGGAGGCTGTACTCTATGATAAGTGCTGGATAGATGCGGCCCAATGGCATATGGAAGACCTTATCCGCGACCCGGAAATATCGGATTCGGAAGTGGTGGCTCTCAAACGCCGTATTGACCGTTCGAATCAGGATCGTACGGATATGGTGGAGGAAATCGACACTCGCTTTCGCGATATGTTTAGCACGGTAACTCCCCTTGAGGATGCTACTATCAATACAGAAAGTCCTGCTTGGGCTATCGACCGTCTGTCGATTTTGGCTCTGAAAATCTGGCATATGCGAGAACAGGCCACCCGTACAGACGTTGACACTGCCCATCAGGAGTTCAACCGTGGGCGCCTGGAGGTGCTCCTCGAACAGCGCCGCGACCTCACAGCTGCCATCGACACCCTCCTTTCCGATATCGCCGCCGGCCGTAAGTATATGAAGGTATATCGCCAGATGAAACTCTACAACGACCCGGCTACCAATCCGGCTCTCTATGGCAAAAAGCAGGGGTAAAAATGGTAAAAAACAGGGGTAAAAAGTCCCGTTCTTTTGAGGCAATGAAAGAGGATGCTGTCTTGGCAGTGCGTCTCTCTGCAATTGGAGATGTGGCTATGTCGCTACCGGCTCTCTATGACGCCTGCACTGCCAGCCGCCAACGGCATTTCATCTTGCTTACCAAGCCGCGGATGGCTTCGATTTTTACCTCTCATCCACAAAACCTCACTATCGTCACCCCCGACTTGGATTGCTATCGCGGCCTCTACGGACTATGGCGCCTCTTCCGCGAGCTCAAAAGGAAGTATGGATTCAGTACTATGGTGGACCTTCACGATGTCCTCCGCACGAAGGTGTGGCGTCTGTTGGCTCGCCTGAGCGGTATGCGTGTGGCAAAAATTCATAAGGGACGACGCCGGAAAAAAGCACTGACGCGCGCCCGCCACAAGCAGCTGACCCCTCTGCAACCCACCATAGAACGCTATCGAGATACTTTCCGACGTGCCGGAATTGAACTCCCGGGACTCTTCCGCGGTCTTTACCCGCCTGAGGGCGCACCGGTGGAGACCTTCGCGGAGGTCCATCCCCCAAAAAAGGAGGGAGAGGCCTGGATTGCCATTGCTCCCTTCGCAGCTCATGCCGGAAAGATATACCCCCTTGAGCTGATGGAAGAGGTGGTAGCTCACTTTGCGGCAAAACCTCAGACTACAGTTTTTGTCTTCGGCTTTGGCAAGAAGGAGAATGAGACAATCAGCAGATGGGCAGATAAATATGGCGTTGTCAATATGGCCGCTAAGGGTGCCGGAATGGCTCGCGAGATAGCCCTGCTCAGCCATTGTGATGTGATGATATCGATGGACTCTGCCAATATGCACCTTGCTTCACTTGCCGGATGTCGCGTGGTCAGCATCTGGGGCGCTACCCATCACTATTGCGGTTTTATGGGTTGGCAACAGAGTCCGGAGGATGCCGTGCAACTCGACATGCCATGTCGCCCCTGCTCCGTGTTTGGCAACAAGCCCTGCTTGCGCCATGACTACCAATGTCTTCGAGGTATAACTCCGAAGATGATTATCAACCGTGTTGAAAAATCCCTATGAAAAGGACACTATTCTCTTTAATCTTAGCGGCGGGTGGGCTCTCCGGAACTCTGAGTCAAGCTCAATATATTGCCTCTCCGGAGTATCTTTCACCCTTGACACCCGGCTACATGTGTCGTGCCGCTGACTTCAACGAACTCGACCTGTACGAGGCCGCTGCCGACCAACTCCAGCGAATTTCTACTGAGGGTATCTCCCTTGACCCATCCTCACGTCGGGAGTTCCTCTTCCTGCTCGGCAATGCTTATAGTCGCACGGCAAACCCCCGGTGTCTTGTCCTTCTACGGGAATTCATAGCCCTTTATCCCTCCTCTGCAGAGGCTGTGGAGGCAAAGCTCGCTGAGGGTGATTTCTATTTTTTTAGCCGGAGATATGCCAACGCTCTTGAGGTCTACAATAGTATTGACTTCAACCGCCTCGACTCCGTCTTGCGTCCCGAGGCTACCTACCATCGGGCTTTCGCCATGCTAAAATGTGGCTTCTTCAATGAGGCCAAACCACTCTTCGCTACCCTCAAAAATGACCGGGAATATGCTGCCGGGGCACTCTTCGGAATCGCCTATGCTGACTATATGAATGGTGACTATGCCCGAGCCCTCGAGAGGTTTCGCGAAGTGGAAAAACTCCAGTCAAGAAAATATATCCCTGAACTCGAACCGGGATTCTATATAGCCCAGATTCTCTATGGTCGAGGCGACTACGAGGATGCTCTCTCCCAAATTCGTAGGATTGAAGATAATATGGTGCTCCCATCATTACGCTCCGAGACAATGCGCGTTGAGGGCCTGTCTCTGTTCAAACTCGATAATGCCGATGAGGCTTTCCCAATTCTGAATAAGTACGTTGCCGAGATGGGAGATGGTGCCGCGCCGGACGCAATGTATGCGTTAGCAACTATCCTATATGACCGTGGAGAGTATGACAAAGCTGCTCCACTTTTTGCCGCCGTTGCCGACAATACAGACGCCATTGGCCAGGGTGCCCAGCTCTATCTCGGACAAATAGCGGCCGATAAGGGTGACGACAATGCCGCTGCCATTTTCTTCGATAAGAGCTCGAAGATGGACTTCGACCGCGATGTTACCCACAAAGCCCTTTACAACTATATCGCTGCCCTCTCAAGGGGTGGACGTGTTCCTTTCGCTCCGCAGATTCAGGTTCTGGAGCGCTTCCTCTCTCTATACCCCAATTCAGAGAAGGCCCCGACTGTCAGACAATACCTTGCTTCCGCATATTTCCACGAGAAGGACTATCGGCGAGCCCTTACAAGTATAGAGGGGATAACAAACCCATCTAAGGAGGTTAAGGCTGTAAAACAGAAAATTCTGTATGAATTGGGCGTGACGAATCTTCAGAATGGCCATTCTGCTGAAGCTGCTATTTATCTGAAGGATGCCGTGGCCTTGGGAAATCTTAATGATGGCCTTTTGCCCCAAGCTCGTCTTTGGCTGGGTGATGCTTTATATGCTGAGCATCAGTATGGCAGAGCAGCTGATGAGTATGCCAAGGCTCAGAGTGGACTGAAAGTGCCCAATAAGGGTCTGGCTATTTATGGTCAAGCATATTCGCTACAACAGCAGGATAAGTTTCAACAGGCGGCCCCGCTTTTCCGGCTTGCCGCAGATGATGAAAGTATCCCACAGCGTATGCGTACAGATGCTTGCCTGCGCTTGGCGGACTGTCTCTTCTACACCGGCAATCGCTCCGAGGCTGCCAGGCTCTATTCGGATCTTAGCCGGCAGGGTGTCGCGGACTCCGACTACGCTGCTTGGCGTAATGCCGAAATTCTGGGAGCTACGGGCGACACTCGCGGTAAAATCGCTGCCCTGGAGAAGTTGCTCTCTTCGGCTACTCCGCGCTGGATGCCTGATATTCTGTCCTCTCTTGCAGAGGCCTACACCGCCGACGGCCAGGAGAGGAAGTCTCTCAAGGTCTACGGACAGCTACTCAGCGATTATCCCGAATCTGCCACTGCTCCCCGCGCAGCTCTATCGCTGGCGGAAGTATACGTGCGTGCCGGAGATGACTCTCATGCTCGCGACCAATACATGGAGCTTCTACGACGTTGGCCCACCTCCCCGCAGGCTCGCGAGGCCGACTCTGAGCTGCGTCGAATATTCGCCGCTGAGGGCTGCTTGCCGGAATATGCACAGTTCTTGCGGACGATTCCAGGCAATTTTACCCTTGGCGAGGCTGAGATGGAGGAGCTGACTTTCCAAGCAGTTGCCGATGCGTTTAATGCTGATGCTTCAGACTTTTCCATGGCTGAAACCTATGTGGAGCGTTATCCCTCCGGCTCTAATGTGGCTGAGGCTTGGTCTATGGTGGCTCGCGGACGTGAACATACGGGTAATATCCCCGGTGCTTACATAGCCTGGACACAACTGGAGAAAACTGGAGATAAGGAATTCCTCTCTGAGGCATATGCCGGAATTATGCGTACTGCTCCCGATGCTGAGACTCGCCTGCGATATGCACGGCAGGTGGCTGAGTCTTCCGGTGTCGGAGCCGACCAGCGCCGGGAAGCACTGTTTATTCAGGCTGAAGCTCTTGCCGAATCGGGTAAGGAGAGTGAGGCAGCCAAAATCTGGGAAAAACTCTCCGCTAATCCTGCCAGCTTGAATGGTGCTAAGTCGGCTGTCTCTTTGGGTGAGTATTTGCTGAAGAAGAGAGATTATAATAAGGCCGAAAGAGTGTTGTCATCAATCATCGATTCCGGTACTCCACATTCATACTGGTTGGCTCGCGCATATGTGGTCCTTGCCGACGTATATTCAGCCACCGGTAAGAAATATCTTGCTAAGCAGTATCTTGAAAGTCTCCGCGATAATTATCCCGGTGCGGAATCTGATATCAAGCGTATGATCTCCTCACGTCTCTCTAAACTCTGATTATTCTATGAAGAATCATATAATCACCGTTTCTGCGGCTATTTTATCCCTCTACCCGACAATTTCCTCGGCTCAGGATCTCCATGAGCATGTGAGCGTGGAGGGTACTTATCGCCCCGATATCATCAAGGGGGAGCGCTTCAATACCTTCCCGGAGCATGTAAAGTTCAATCTCGACCCTAAGGCTCTCCCTGCAGACAGCCGTGGCGTAGTAGCCGCTTTCGCCTCTGAAGCGCGGGCTCTTGATATTCGTGGCTGGCACGTGGATAGTCCGAATCAACCTCGTGGTTACGTCGATGTGAGCCTTGGCTCCTGGCTCAACTCTTCACTGAGTGCCGGTTTCACTCCTCTCAAGACTCGCTCTTCTCAACTGGATGTTTCGTTGCAACACAACTCGACATCGTTGTGGCGCCCCAAGAGTGAGGAATATACTGATGCAGACCGCCGATACCGATATGATGAAAGCTTGGCTGTCCGCTATCACCATTCTTTTAGCGGTATGGGTTATCTCGATGCTCAATTGCAATATCATCTCGGCCTTTTCAACTACTATTCTTATCTTCCCGTTGCTCCTTCTCAGACTCTTAACGATATCGCAGCCAGAGTAGGATTCCTCTCAGACAGGTCTTCCTCCTCAGCCTGGCATGCAGCTCTTCATGCACGCTATTTTGGCATGCGACGTATGTATGTCAACGACGACATTGGCTTAGAATCCTTCAAGGGAGGGCGTGAGACTGTAGTCGGTGCCGATGGAGGCTGGTCTATGCAATGGGACAACGGATCGCGAATCGGAGCAGATGCTAATCTCGATATTATAATGTATGCATCCGATAAGGATAAACGTGATATCTTTGGACTCCCGGAAGCCCCTTCAGGTTATGGTATGCTCGGACTAAAGCCCTACTATCGTTTCACTCGCGAAAACTTCATAATTCAAGCCGGCGTTGCACTTGATTTTGCATTCAACGCTCCGGGTGAGGATACCGACAGTCATTTCTCGGCTATCCATATATCTCCGGATGTGCGTATAGACTGGCAATCGGGCAGAACCGGCCTTTATCTCCATCTGCTCGGTGGTTGCAAACCAACAACTCTCGCTTCCCTTTATTCGAAGAATTATTATACCATGCCTGTCTTGGGAACCGCCCGGCCGGTCTACACGCCCTTAGACGGACGATTAGGAATTAATTTCGGCTCGTTTTCAGGCTTTAGAGCGGGTTTAGAGCTCGGTTTTCGAGCCTCGAAGTATGTTCCCTATGTCGGCTGGTATCCCGCCTATTTGAGCGAACCATTGAATATATATAAATATGCGCCCAATAGATATGCTGCTATCCTTGAGACAGCCGTCGTCGGCAGAGATATCCACGGCTGGCGATTGGCACTTTCTTTAGGGTATAACAGCCGATATTTTGACATTGACTTCAGGGGTGCTTATATGCCCCAGAATCGCACCTTCGGGTGGACAGATGGCCTTGGACGCTCGAGATGGGATTTGTCAACAAAGTTGAAGGTGCGTCCTATAAAACCGCTGTCTATTGCAGTGTCTTTCCAGTATCAGGGTGTACGATCTCTTGATGTGCCGATTAAGAGAACGTATATGGATGGAGGAAGACAGCTCAGGGGTCAATCGGTTATTATCAACGGCGAGAAGCAGGAATATGCAAGTGTCAGGTTGAGTAATCTTCCACGTCTGGGACTTGAAGCGGAATGGAAGCTCAGCGAACGTATCGCCGTAGGTATTCAGGGTTTCAATCTTCTGAATAGAAAGCTTGAATTACTCCCGGACTTGCCCACCCCCGGCATTGACTTCCAAGGGCGTCTGACAATAAAATTTTAAAACTAATAATAAAGAAATAAAATAATAAATATTATAAGGTTTATAAGATTTATAAACTTTCAGAGCTCTCCCAATGTTATCTTTATGGTCTAATTTCTGAATTATGAGCGAATCTAATTTCTCAATATACTATAGTAGCGAGGATGACCGCGCTTTCGGCCTCGCCGGTATGGCTATAACCTTGGCGGCACTCGATGCTACCGACAGAGTGGCCGAGGTTAGCATTGATAATGATGGCCCGATGGTGGCCTTCAGCCATGAGTATTATTTCAGCGGCTCTCCCTCAATTTCTCCTAAGGCTACGTGGGATAATCTCCTGCAGAATTTCCATCTGACTACGTCGATGGTTGTCGGTAATGTTATGGCCCGCAGTATCGTTCGTCTTGGTGGCGACTATGTGCCAAAGGATGCACTCGATGAGATTCGAAGGGTTGTGGTCGATGAGGCTCGCGAGTCTTGCTCCCTCGAGGAGGATGAGGCTGAACGTCTTCTTCAGAGGACGCTGACGCGTGCTAATAGAATCTTTCTGAATCCTCGTCTGCACCCTGTTGTCAAGGAGCTTGCCAATGTGATTTCGCGACGTCGCCATCTTACGGGTAAGGAGCTGGAGGAGATTCTTTCGATGATGAAGTTCTGATGGGCAGGAAGGCCAGTCGGGGTAAGAAGCTCCCCTTTCTTTATTATACCGGGTCTGTATTGCGCAGGCTTATCCCTCGTCCTGTCCGTGCTTTGCAGCGTAGACTGCTCCTGAGAGGGTGGGAGAAGCGCTCTGACGCGGATTATATCCGTTCTCGGGTAGATTTCTATTGCCGTCGTGTTTTTAAGGATAATGAGGCCGCTATTCCGCTTGGAAGTCTTGAGCACTTGAAGTGTCAGAGTGCTTATCTGGTCGATGCACAAAGAACTTTGCGTTCTTATCCTTCTTCTACTTGTATCAATTTCCGTCCTGGCGACACCCCCGTGGGTACTAATCCTAAGTTGCCTACCATTATTCGCTCGCGTCGTCTTGATGATGACTGCGACAATGGCGTTTTGCTGAATCTTGATTCTCGCAGACATTTCTTGCGTCCTGTAGATCCAATCCCTTTCGGTGATAAGATGCCGCTGCTTTTCTTCCGCGGAGAGATGGAGGGAAAGCCCCACCGTCAGCGCTTTTTACAGCTTTGGAAGGATTCTGTGATGATGGATATAGGCGATACCAACCGTCCGTATGACGCACCGGGACACAAGCCTCCGGTTCCGATTGTAGACCATTTCAAATATCGTTACATACTTTCTTTGGAGGGTAACGATGTGGCCTCTGCCTTGCAGTGGATTATGGCCAGCAATTGTGTGCCGGTGATGATCCGCCCTACTGTGGAGGGCTGGCTGATGCATTCAAGGTTGATTCCCGGTGTGCATTATATTGAGATTGCTCCGGATTTTTCCGATGTTGAGCAGAAGATTCTTTATTACAACGAGCACCCTCAGGAGGCTGAGCGTATAGCCGGGGCTTCTAAGAAGTGGGCAAGTCAATTTTTTGACTCTCGGCGGGAGGGTATTATCTCTTACCTCGTGGTGGATAAATACCTCGGCCAAGACGTTTAAACAGAGGTGTGATTAGCGGCACTTGCTCAAAACTGCATACCATAGCTATGTAGAGGATGAGCATAAGTGTGCGAAGTGTATAAGTGGCCCAGATTGCTTGGGGCCATTCTGCCCACACTCCAATGGCATAGAGCACTCCGGCGAGTAGCGTATAGGTTCCCATGCGTTTTAACGGGTAGTCTATAGGATAGTAGTGACGCCCTACGAAGTAGGAGAGTACCATGACGAGGAAGTAGCTGATTAATGCTGCCCAGGCTGACCCCATATAGCCGTCGGGAATGCCGATAAGAGGTACGAACCATACGTTCAGCCCCAACATCAGTGCGAAGCATATGAGGGAGAAGTACATGCCCCACTGTGTGCGGTCGGTCAGCTTATACCATAGGCTGAGATTGAAGAAGATGCCGAAGCATATGTCGGCTATCATCATGATGGGCACTACGCGCAGTCCTTCCCAATACCCGGGGGAGATGAAGAATTTAAGTATCGGCAGGTAGAACATGACGCCGAGGAATATCCAGAGTGCGAAAATCAGGAAAAATTTCATGGCATCGGCATATGCCTGACGGTTGTTTTCTCCCTCTTTGCGGGCGTTGGAGAAGATGAAGGGTTCGTAGGCATAGCGGAAGGCTTGGGTAAACATCACCATAACGATGGCTATTTTGATGTTGGCGCCGTAGATACCCACCATTGTGCGGGCTGCCTCTTCGTTCCCTTCAAATAGCCGGGGGATTATGAGCTGTCCCATGTTTTGGCTGAGTATGCCGGCTACGCCCAATATTAGCAATGGCCAGCTGTAGGATAGCATTTTGCGCAGTAATCTCCCATCAAAGCGCCAGCGAGCGCGGGGTAGTTGGGGCAACAGGGCTATGAAGACACCGAGTGTGGAAATGATATTGGCTACGAATATCCATCCGATACCGAAATCTGCCCCACCAACAGGTGCATAGAACCAGGAGATTAGTGCAGGATATGACTGCTCAATGGCGGGACAGGCCACCAAGAAGAAGAGATTTAGTGCAATATTCAGGAAGACGTTGAAGAGTCTGATGCCCGCGAATAGGAAGGCTTTGTTCTTATATCTCAGATAGGCAAAGGGGATGTTGCAAAATGCATCTACGGCTACGGTGATACCGAGAAGCCAGATATATAGGGAGTCGTTGGGCAAAAGGATCCAGCGGCTTACGGGGTTGATGAATGCTGATAGCAGCAGGATGAAGAGCAGGGAGGTGAAGCCTACGGAGAGCAGGGAGGTAGTGTAGACTTTTTCCGGCTCGGGGTCTTTGTTGGCAAATCGGAAGAAGCCGGTCTCCATGCCATAGTTGAGGATGACGAGGGCTACAGCGGTGAAGCTATATAGATAGCTGACAACGCCATAGGAGGCCGGGTCTTTGAAGATGTAGACGTAGAGGGGTACGAGACACCAGTTAAGGAATCTGCCAATGATAGAGCTGAGTCCGTAGACTGCCGTATCTTTTACCAATGATTTAATACCTGCCATATTGAATGGTATGTGAAAATATGACTTGAAGGTTGAGGGGGGCTATTGCAAATCGTTGCCAAAGAGTGAATCGGGTTCGGAGAAGCGGGTACGTCCGAGGTGCGACCATGCCAAGTCGGTCACTTCCCTACCGCGGGGAGTTCGCTTGATGAAGCCTTCTTTGATAAGGTAGGGTTCATAGACTTCTTCGATTGTTCCGGCGTCTTCGCCAAGGGCTGTGGCGATGGTAGAGAGTCCAACGGGTCCCCCCTTGAATTTGTCGATGATAGTAGTGAGGATTTTATTGTCGATTTCGTCGAGGCCGTAGCGGTCTATGTTGAGGGCTTCGAGGGCTCGACGGGCTATTTTATGATCGATAAATCCATCACCCTCCACCATGGCAAAGTCGCGTACACGGCGTAGCAGGGAGTTGGCAATACGAGGGGTGCCGCGACTGCGCAGTGCTATTTCTAATGATGCTTCCTTAGCTATTCCTACCTTTAGCAGTCTTGCGGATCGTTCTACGATTCCTTGGAGGGTGTTGTGGTCATAGTATTCGAGGTGGCAGTTGATGCCGAAGCGAGCACGAAGAGGGGCTGTCAGCAGACCGCTGCGGGTGGTGGCGCCAATGAGGGTGAAGGGGGAGAGGGTAAGTTGCACGCTTTTCGCTCCCGGACCTTTGTCGAGGAGGATATCTATGCGATAATCTTCCATGGCGGAATAAAGATACTCTTCCACTACAGGATGCAGACGATGAATCTCATCGATAAACAGCACATCGTGGGGCTCAAGCGACATCAGGATTCCGGCCAGGTCTCCGGGCTTGTCGAGAACCGGACCGGAGGTAACTTTAAAACCAACGCCGAGCTCATTAGCCACGATATTGGAGAGGGTAGTCTTACCCAGTCCCGGAGGTCCATGAAGAAGAGTATGGTCCAGAGACTCACCGCGGAGTTTTGCGGCTTTCACGAAGATGCGCAGATTAGCAATAATCTTCTCCTGACCGCTAAAATCGTTGAATTCCAGCGGGCGCAGGGCCTTTTCGATATCCTTGTCGGATCCCGAAGAGCTACGCGGATTACGAATGTCAAAATCATCTGCTTCCATACTGCAAAATTAGCAAATTCCTCTCAATCCTCAAATTTTTCCAACTTCATTCCGCCTCCACTCCTTAAATGCCGGCAGTCGCAATTCACTCTCAACGCCAATGGCTTCCCGATGATAAAAGATAAGAAAATCCTTACTCAAGAATAGAAGCAGTATACCCGGCTCGATTGATAGCCTCAACGACCTCTTGAGGATTGAAATCGCCATCGACGACAGCGCGTCCCGGGTTAAGATCTACCTTTGCGCAGGCAACACCCTTGACGGCAAGGATAGCTTTGGTGGCAAAAGCCTGGCAATGAGGGCAAGTCATACCGGCGATAGAAAAAGTAGTTTTCATTAATTCAAAAATTTTTCACAAAAATAAGACAAAAATTAAAATTTTTGAAAAAATATTTGGTCAGTAAAGAAAAAAGACTTAACTTTGCACTCGCAAACGGGAAAGATATCCCGACCAAAGACTCCGTAGCTCAGTTGGTAGAGCAAATGACTCTTAATCATTGGGTCGTGGGTTCGAGCCCCA
>JAMPAX010000012.1 GCA_023667015.1 Muribaculaceae bacterium
GGCCTGCTATAAAAGGTTATCTTATGGATACCTGCCTGACAGCACAGGATAATTTTAAAGTGATTCTCAACAAGTTCCGAATACCGTTTAAGGATTGATACGTCTAAAAAATGTATAAAATTGCCGCTTTGCAGGGATGTTGCTGACTGAAATTTTGGCCGTAAAGTCAGATAAAGCATCTGAAAGTAAAGAGGAAATAGTCAAGGGTATCAAGGTAGAGACACAATCTCCAATCTCGAAAACAGACTTGTATCATATATTACTTGGGTGGGGCAATATTTTTTGGTTTTGGGGGTTATTTTTTATGGGGAAGAGTTTTTGGAGTTGGGGTTTTATGGTGGGAGTGGTTGTGACTTTTGTTTTTGTCTATGACTTTTGTTTTTGTTTCCAATTTTATTCATCATCACCAGGTTGGGCTGGCTGATGCTTTATTTGCGGCTTTGGGTGGGCGGTATGCTTTTGTGGTTACTTCACCTCTACCGGAGTGGTTGGCGGCTGGTGGGTATGGCGATTTCTATTCCCGCCCTTATGTTGTGCGTCTGTTTGCCGGTGAGGAGGAGCAATGGCGAGGACGGCGGCTTATCTCGGAGGCTGATGTAGTGGTTTATGGGGATGCTCCGGAGGAGCTGGTGCGCGAGCGTCAGTTGCTTAATCGAGTTACTTTCCAGTATTCTGAGCGATGGTTCAAGAGAGGTCGATGGCGTTTGCTGAAGCCTAGAAATATTTTGACAGTGCTTAAGAGGTATCTGCCGTTGCGCTCCAAGCGATGTTATCTTCTTTGTGCGAGTGCTTATGGCGCGGGGGATGCCCGGATTGTGGGAGCTTATCCGGGGAAGTGTTTTAAGTTCGGGTATTTCACACCTGTTCCAAGTCTTAACATTGATGATATCTTGAAGGAAAAGCGTGGGGAGGGTCGTGTACGGTTGCTTTATGTGGCTCGGTTTTTGAAATTGAAGCATCCGGAGATGGTGGTAGAGTTGGCCGCTCAACTTAAGAGTCGTGGGATAGATTTTGAGATTGATATGTATGGTTCTGGCGAAGAGTTAGATAATATAAGGTGTAGGATTGAGACTGAGGGATTATCGGATTGTGTGCATCTTAAGGGGAATCTGCCTAATGAGAGGATTTTGGAAGAGATGCGTAGACACCATATATTTTTGTTTACGAGTGATAGGAATGAGGGGTGGGGAGCCGTAGTTGGGGAGGCTATGGCTAATGGATGCATGGTAATTGCAGGGAGCAAGATTGGGAGTGTGCCATTTTTGCTTAAGGATGGTGAGAATGGTTTGATTTTCAAGGATCGGAGTGACTCAGATTTGCTACGTAAGACACTCTTTGCTATAGAGCATCGGGAGGAACGGGAGCGTATGACACGAACGGCCTATGCTACTATGCGGGATGAGTGGTCGGCGGAGGTAGCGGCAGAGCGGTTGCTACGGTTGGCATCGGGTGCCTTGACCGGGAAGGTTCTTGGGGAAAAGGATGGGCCGTGCAGTATGGCTTAGTGGGAGCTGGTTGCGAGCTGGAAGCTCGCCGTCCTTGACTTCCTTGGGATTTGGGTTTGGTGGTTTGACGGATTGTAGTTAATTTCGTGGTTGATTTTCCGGATAGCTTATTTTTACTTCTTATATTTACATCTTATCATATATAGGAGTATTTACCGGCTTGAGATTTCTGACTGATGATAGAGATTAAGAGGAAGGAAGAATGCGTTGGATGCGGGGCTTGCGAGCAACGGTGTCCTCAGCAGTGTATATCTTTGTCTTTGGATGAGCAGGGATTTCGGTATCCTGTGGTTGACAGATTGCTGTGTGTGGAGTGTGGTCTTTGCGAGAGGGTTTGCCCTGTGATTCACCGGGCTACACCTTCGGAGCCATTGGCAGTCAAAGCTGCCAAGAACCGTGATAGCGCAATCCGGGAAACCTCGAGTTCGGGAGGTATCTTCAGCGCATTGGCCATGCAGACACTGCACCGCGGGGGCGTGGTCTTCGGAGCGGCCTTCGATGAAGACCGGAACGTATGCCACCACCATATAACTTCCCCCGCCAATCTCCATCTTCTTACGGGCTCTAAATACGTAAAGAGCGATACAGCAGAGAGTTATCGAGAGGCAGAGCGTCTTTTGAAAGAAGGGCGGGAGGTACTCTACAGCGGGACACCATGCCAGATAGCAGGACTGAAGAGGTATCTTATGCGAGATTATGGAGGACAGCTGACTACGGTAGGTGTAGCATGTCATGGCGTGCCGAGTCCAAAGGTTTGGCAAGAATATCTTGGGAAGAGAATAGGGGAAGAGAACAAACCAAAGATACAGAGAATCAACTTTCGCGACAAAAGAAAAGGATGGACCACCACCGGACTATCCATCCGCTACGTGGACAATGGGGGAAAAGAGAAAGAACATTACGAGAAAGCATATGACAGCGACTACCTCTACGGATATCAGCGCGATTGGTTTTTGCGTCCATCATGTTTCGAATGTCCGGCGAAGGGAGGGCGCTATGAGGCAGACGTGACCCTTGCTGACTATTGGGGAATAGGCGATGAGCATCCTGATTTTTACGATGACAGTGGTGTATCTTTGATATTGATACATACCCGGAGAGGGGAAGGAGCCGTAGAATCGCTTGATATCGAAAGTATTGACTCAGAATATGCTAAAGGGAAAGCTCATAACCGATATTTAGAGGAGAGTGCGACATGTCCTCATCCGGGATATGAAGAGTTTTGGCGAAGATATTCCGAGAAAGGGATTGAGACACTTTCGGAGATGGCTGCAGAATCGCGACCACCATATCTTACTAAATTGAAAGATGACATCTCAGTTTATCTTAAGAAATTGCTTCGCAAATTCTTAAGATAGACGGTTTATGAGTTTATTCATTTATTCATTTATTCGTTAATGGGAGAAGCGGGATAATAATAAAATCCGAGAGATGAAGATAGGGATATTGACACATCGGCCGGTCAGTAATTATGGCGGCATATTGCAAGCTTATGCACTGAGCAAGATCTTGGAGAGTCTTGGGCATGAGGTAGTATTAATACGCCGCAGAGCCACCGATCCCAAGATAAAGCGACTACTGCGCAATATATTGGTTGCCACGGGTATAAAGAAATTGCCGACATCTAATCTTCATGCGTTACCACAGCAGGAGTTTGTAGAGCGCGAATTGCGACAGACCACTGAGACTCGGACACGCGGAGAACTGCGGAAACTTCTTCGGAGCGAAGATATAGAGGGGGTAGTAATCGGTAGCGACCAAGTGTGGCGTGCGGACTACAACCGCGAGTATAGTTACGACTTCTGGGGAGGGTTCCTAAAAGGACTGCCGAAGATCAAGGGTATCTCCTATGGGGCATCGATAGCAGATGATGACTGGAGCTATACAGGAAGCGAGACTAAACGACTTCGCAAGGAGGTGAGACTCCTTAGAGGGTACTCCGTCAGAGAGCTTTCGGCACAGAAGCAATGTGAAGAAAACCTGGATATCAGACCGGAGATAGTAGCAGACCCAACGCTGCTCCACGACAGCTCATTCTACGACAAGATTGAGAGCGGAGAGAAGCCATCACGCCCCTATATCTTCGTATATTGGCTCGGAGACAGAACGGATCTCACCCCTATTCTAAAGAAGCATGAAGACTCCGGGGCAGAGATCATCGAACTATCGCTACGCAATCCCTCAGATTTTGTAACAATCGGGAGATGGCTAAACCTCATCAAGAATGCAGAGCATATAGTGACCGACTCCTTCCATGGGGTAGTCTTCTCGTTGATCTACCATAAGAGCTTCACCATTGGAAAGAACAAGAGTGGAGGAATGGGGCGCTTGGCCTCGCTGTTCACACTGCTTGGAATCGAAGAGAAACTCAGCAATCCGGAAGCCGCGATAGACTACGAAACAGCAGACAAACACGTAGAGAGACTACGCCGGAAATCGATAGAGTTTCTGAAAGAAGGATTGCAATAGAATATATATCAAATGGGATGAAAGATAAGATCTTAAAATATCTAAAACATCTGACAGTCTACTTCGGAGCATCGCTGATACCTATGATATTGGGGCTGGTGTGCAACCCGTGGGTAGCGAGCAACATGTCGCCACGCGACTACGCAATAGTAGGCTACTACACCTCTTTCACCACCCTCTTTCAGCCCATCATCCTCTTTTACCTCCTGAACTACTATATCAAAGAATTCTACAAGATAAACGAAGAGCAACGAGCGGAACTCTATTCCATTATCGCCAAAGGGCTTATCACACTCTCCGGAATAATATCACTACTCTGCTTCGGAGGGCTGTTAGGATATATTGCCATATTCAACCGAGATGGAGAACTGCCGGTGTTCCCCTATATAGCACTTGCCATCTTCGCCCTCCCCTTCACAGGACTGTTGAGCCTGGAACTTGCCCGCCTGCGAATGGAACGTCGGTCAGGTAAATTCTTTTGGCTGTCCACAGCCAACGGACTGTTAGGCATACTGCTGATGGTAGTAATGGTAGTAGGCCTCAAATGGGGAGCCTTCGGCAAACTACTCGCCCCAATGGTATGCAACATAGCAATGTTTATCTATTGCCTTATACGGAGACTCGATATTTTCAGATATAAATTTGACTTCAAACGATTTAAAGAGATACTCATCTTCTGCCTGCCACTGACGTTAAGTTCCGCCTTAGGCTACTTCACCAACGGCTACGACCGCACCTACTTAGAAACCCTCAGCGACACCACTACCTATGGCATCTACATTGTAGGCAGCTCAATAGCCATGTATCTCACCACCTTCTCCGGAGCCGTATTCAACACCTTCCAGCCCGACCTATACGAAAACATAGCGCAAAAGCGATGGAAAAAATATGCCGGAATTGTAGCTGCGATGACCGGAGCTGTGTTGGCAATAGCAATACTCTTCATTATCCTCGCTCCATATATAATAGATATACTGACAGCCGGACGCTATATCGTCTCCACCCCCTACGCCCAGATAATATCGCTGAGCACCGTGTCGAGCACGCTGGTCTACATAGTAGGAGGATACGCCATTGCTACCGACAGACCCAAAATCTACCTGCATACAACGATTATCGGAAGTATATTCATCATTGGAGCGATGCCGGTGGCCGTAGGACGCTGGGGCTTCTACGGCGGAGCATGGATGACAGTAGTATCGTTCCTGTTTTTCGTAGTTATCAACCTCATACTTCTCGCAATTGATAGTAAATTTGGAAAGAAAAAAGAAATAGCACAGGAGAAATGAAACAGAAAATCAAGCCATTCATACTACCGGCAGCCATCGTCTTGGGGCTTCTTCTCCACGATGTATGTGGAATGATATCCTTCATAGTACCCTATGTCATCTTCAGCATCCTTCTGCTGACCTTCTCATCTATAGAGCTCCGGAAATTGCGATTTTCAGTCATGGATGTCTGGCTGGGAGCAGTGCAGGTAGGACTTGCCGCCGCACTATACTTCATAGGGCGCCTTGCTGAGGGGGAGACCATAGCGCAGGGACTGATGATGTGTGCACTGTGTCCGGTAGCCTCATCTGTCACGGTCATAGCCGTCATGCTCGGAGCCAACAGGACCAACACGATAGCCTATACGATAGTTGGTAATCTATTGATATCGTTCGTAGCACCGGTGTTTTTCGTCTTTATGGACAGCAGAGTAGTCGGGGAGACACTGACCGACTCCTTCTTCACCATCTTCGGGAAGGTAGCAACAATCATCGGGCTCCCATTCTTTATGATGCTATTTATCCAGCTGTGGCTAAAGCCCGTAGCACGCAAAATTAAAGAATATTCGGGACTATCCTTCTACCTCTGGGCAGTAGCGCTGTTGATGACACTCGGGCAGACCATCGACTATATATTCATCGATGGCAGGGGCAAATGGCACGAGATAATAATCTTAGGAGTAGGCTCCTTCATAGTATGTGCATTGCAATTTGGGACAGGGCGGATTATCGGAAGGAGCTATAGGGACGTTGTCGGCGGGCAACAGCTATTGGGTCAGAAGAACTCCGCAATGGGAATCTGGATGGCTAATACCTACCTGAATCCCCTGTCGTCAGTTTCGATGGCATTCTATAGCATTGCACAGAACTTGCTTAATTCATGGCAGATATATCGTGCAAGTAAGAGTCAAAAGACAAGCCCCTCCCCGGCTCTCCCTACGGGGGAGGGAGACAGACACGGTGATTGACGATTTATATGTTGGAGATTACTTATGGAAGAAATAATATTGATTGATGAGAGTACTTTGGATTTGTAATATATTGCTGCCACCCATTGGCAAACGGCTCGGAATGAACGTGTCTGAGTCGGGGGGATGGATATACTCATCGCTCCGGGAGCTACAGAAACATCCGGAGATGAAATTTGCAGTGGCCAGTCCATATCCCGGGAATGAGTTCCGAATGGAGGAGGCAGACGGAGTCACTTACTATCTTCTCCCCTATGCCGGTAAGTCTATATTGAAATATCAGGAAGAAAACGCCAAATATTGGGAGGAGATAAGCTCAGCATACCAGCCGGAGGTAGTACATATCCATGGCACAGAGTTTCCGTTTGCACTATCGTATGTCAGGAGCATGGGTAGCAAAGGGGTAGTAGTATCCATCCAGGGGATCACAAGTGTTATCGCCGATCATTACATGGCCGGAATACCCCTAAAGGATTTAATTACAACGCTTACACCGAGAGACATAGCACGCAACTTCGGACTCTTCGGCGAGCAACGGATGATGCACCGTCGCGGAGAATACGAGAAAGAGCTGCTACGAAGTGTAGGCAACGTCATCGGGCGAACAGACTGGGACAAAGCGCATGTCAAGGCCATCAATCCCGATATTTGCTACCACTACTGCGGGGAGTCGCTACGACCGTCGTTCTATACTCATAAATGGAAATACAACGAATGCCGTCCACACTCAATATTTGTATCGCAGGGTTATTATCCGCTGAAGGGACTTCATAAGCTGTTGGAAGCCTTACCGCTGGTAATACGAAAATATTCCGATGTCCGGGTTAACGTAGCCGGATCCGACCCCACGGCAGAAAACTGGAAACATCTTACGGGTTATGGAGTATATCTCAAAAGGCTCATCGCCAAATTAGGACTCCGAGAGAAAGTACGATTCTTAGGGATACTGAATGAAGAAGAGATGTTGGAGCAATATCTATGCAACAACGTGTCTGTCTGTCCCTCCTCGATAGAGAACAGCCCGAACTCCATCGGTGAGGCACAGATGCTGGGGATACCCTATATTGGTAGTTTTGTAGGAGGGATACCGGATATAACAGGCTATAGCCGGGAGGTACTCTACCGCTATGAAGAGACAGAGATGTTGGCAGAGAAGCTCTGCAGGATATTCTCGAAGGGAGCCAATGTAGAGATGCCGCCATGTCCCGCTGAGAGATACTCACCGGAGCGTAACACCCGGCTATTGACGGAAATATATAAAAGCCTCTCCCCGACCCTCCCCATAGGGGAGGGAGACAGACACGATATACTATCTACGGAGTTCTAATTATTATATCCTTGATATTGTAAAGCATGAAGATATTGTATGTGTCGTCGATGAGCTCACCGAGAGTTATTGACAGAATCCATCGGCAGACGGGGACAAATCCCGGATATGCCATGCAGAAGTTTAACAGGCTTGTAGCCACCGGTCTTAGTTCCAACGGAGCGGAGGTTACGGCACTATCAGCCCCCCCCGACACCACCAAACTTATCTGCCGGTATGCCGAGGATTCCTACCGGGGAGTAAAGTTCAAATACTTGACCACCATCAATCTCCCGATTCTCAGGCACCTCTGGCTTATCATTGCCACATTCTTTTCAACCCTTTTCTGGGGGTTGAGCAGACGCGGAGAGAAACGTGTGGTCTGCGACGTACTGAACGTCAGTATCTGCATTGGTGCAGTATGTGCATCGAAGCTTATAGGACTGAAAGCATGCGGAATAGTCACCGATATCTGGGAGCAAATGGTAGGAAAGAGGCCGAGCCTGAAAGACCTGATAATCGAGAAAATCAATCATAGCTACTTGGGATCGTTCAGCTATTATATATTTCTGACAGAGGCGATGAATAAGCTTATCAATGAGAGACATCAACCCTATATTATAATGGAGGGACTCGTAGATAGCGAAGCAGTGGTGGCAGAAGAGAGAGAGACCGCGGATGGTCGACATTCTATAATCTATGCCGGAGGGTTGTATGAGAAATATGGAGTAGGAACGCTGATTTCCGCCTTCCTGCGTCAGAAAGATACCGATATTACACTCGACTTATACGGGCATGGAGAGATGGTAGAAGAAATCAAGAGGATAGCTAACGAAGATCCGCGGGTGAAATATCATGGTATTGTGCCCAACGAAGAGATAGTCTCCGCCGAGCGTAGAGCACTGTTACTGATAAATCCGCGGCCTACGGATGAAGAATTCACGCGCTACTCCTTTCCGTCGAAGAATATGGAGTATATGGTGTCGGGGACGCCGGTACTGACTACTCGCCTTCCGGGGATGCCGTTGGAGTATCATGAGTATGTATATTTGTTTGACACGGAAGATGTGGAGGGGTATGCCGATGTACTGTCGGAAGTGCTGTCATTGCCACGAGAAGCGCTGCGAGAGAAAGGGATTAAGGCCCAAGAATTCGTACTGATCAATAAGAATAATATTGCCCAGGGGAAGCGGATTTTGGAGATGATGAAGGCATGAAAGCCACTAAAGGACTAAAGCCCCTCCCCAATCCTCCCCATAGGGGGAACAGAGACGCGATTAGAACAAAAGGAGGGGGGATGGTGTTAGATGTGTAAAGAAGTTTCAAAAGAATAGAGACTATGGAATTCACAAAATTAGCACTTGAAGATTATCCGCGATTCTTAGCGCTTTACAATGAAGCCTTTCCACCTTCAGAGCGCAGAGAGTATCGCGATGAGAAAGAGTTAGACACATTTATCAGAGAACATAAAGGGAAATTCCACGCTTTTAGCGCCAAAGATGGCGATTTATACCTGGGATTCCTTTCCTATTGGACATTTAAGGGATATGTCTATATCGAACATTTCGCAGTAGATCCTGCCCATCGTGGTAAGAATCTTGGCAGGCTGATGTTGCAACATCTGTTTAAGGAAGTGAGCCCGGATGTACTTCTGGAAGTGGAGCGACCGGAGACACCGGACGCCGAGCGCCGCATACACTTCTACGAGCAGAATGGCTTCCGCGTACGCAAGGAGATAGATTACGAACAGCCACCCTACGCTCCCGACAAGGAGAGTGTGAAAATGCTGTTGATGACCCACGGAGACGTAGCGCTTCGAAATAAAGACGACATCAGGGAGATGCTTCGAGAAGTCTATAACGTACGGGAATCGTAAAAAATTGGATTCAGCTTGGCTGAATCCAATTTTTTTGGGGCCGAGCTAAAGCTCGCAGTGAAGACTTTGCTTGGGGTTTGCTTATTTGCGGGATTTTCTGTAATTTTGAAGTCTTAAGTGCTGTCCCTTTATTTATCCGGGATGGCTGACAAACGAATTATGGAAATAGATTTAGAGAAGGCTGAAGAGCGGACAATTGGCGGTGACCGCCGTAGCATCCTTGCCGGAATGTTTCGCGACTGGTATCTGGAATATGCATCTTATGTGGTGCTGGAACGTGCTGTGCCTCACATTGAAGATGGCCTGAAGCCTGTGCAACGACGTATTCTTCACTCGATGCAGACCCTGGACGATGGGAGGTTTAACAAGGTAGCAAACATCGTGGGCAACACGATGCAGTACCACCCTCATGGCGATGCTTCAATTGGCGATGCACTGGTGCAACTCGGACAGAAAGAACTGCTTATAGACACTCAGGGAAACTGGGGCAATATACTGACCGGCGACTCAGCGGCAGCACCGCGATATATCGAAGCGCGACTGTCGGAGTTCGCTCTGGAGACCGTCTTCTCACCAAAGGTCACCGAATGGACAGTGAGCTACGACGGAAGGAAACCGGAGCCGGTGACGCTCCCCGTAAAATTTCCTCTGCTCCTGGCACAGGGCGTGGAGGGTATTGCAGTTGGCCTGTCATCTAAGATCTTACCCCACAACTTCAACGAAATACTCGAAGCGGCCGTAGCCTATCTTGAAGGAAGAGAGTTCAAACTCCTTCCCGACTTCCAGACCGGAGGACTTCTCGATGCCACGCGCTACAACGACGGGGCACGCGGCGGCAGCGTAAAAGTACGCGCCAAGATAGAAAAGGTAGACAACAAGACCCTTGCCATAACCGAACTCCCCTTCTCCAAGACTACAACCACACTAATCAGCTCCATACTCGGTGCCCAAGAAAAAGGGAAGATTAAGATACGCAAAGTCGACGACAATACATCAGCAACGGCACAGATATTGGTACATCTGCAGGCCGGAACCTCATCCGACAAAGCTATTGATGCGTTGTATGCCTTCACCGACTGCGAAGTCAGCATCTCCCCCAACTGTTGCGTAATCTCCGACAACAAGCCCCACTTCCTGAGCGTCAGCGACGTACTTCGCCACAGCGTAGACCACACTCAGCAGCTACTACACAAAGAGCTCGAAATCAAACTCGGCGAAACCCGCGAGAGCCAACTCTTCGCCTCCTTGGAGAAGATATTCATCGAAAAGCGAATGTATAAAGACCGCCAGATAGAAAACTCAGAAGACATGGAGGCCGCCCTTGCTCGACTCGATGCACTCCTGGAAGAATACAAGCAACACTTCTATCGCGAGATTACCACCGACGACCTCATGCGACTGTGGGAAATCAAGATGGGAAGAATCTTGAAATTCAACAGCTTCAAAGCCGACGAAAAGATAGCGAGATTAGATGCAGAGATAGAAAAGCTCACCCACGACATGACCCATATTCGTGAGTTTACAATCGCATGGTACAAGCATCTGAAAGAGAAATATGGCGACAAATTCCCGCGTCGGACAGTAATCCGCGGCTTCGACTCAATAGAAGCCACAAAAGTAGCCGAGGCAAACAAGCGACTCTACTTCGACAAGAGTGGGGGCTTTGTGGGCACAGGACTGAAAGATGGAGAATTCCTCTTCACCTGTTCCGACCTCGACGACATACTGATTATCTATCGCGATGGCAAATACAAGCTCGTAAAAGTTCAAGACAAGCTATACGTAGGTAAGAAGATAGTCCACGTAGGCCTTTTCAAAAAAGGAGACACACGCACCACCTACAATCTGATCTACCGCAACGGCAAAGAAGGGTTCTACTACAAGAAACGCTTTGCCATCACCGGACTGACACGCGAGAAAGAATATGACATGACCAAAGGAGAGCCCGGCTCACGCATAGAATGGCTAACCGTCAATTCCAACGGTGAGGCAGAGACCGTCACCGTAACGCTCACCGGCAAGCCTGACATCAACGGACGCTATCCGCGCTATCGCACCATGATAGTAGACTTTGCCGACCTCGCCCGCAAGGGGAAAGAATCGCTGGGCAATCTTGTGACCAAATACGAAATTAAGAATATCACCCTCGACAAGAAAGGCGCCTCAACGCTTCAGGGACGGGAAGTATGGTTTGACGCCGACGTATTGCGACTAAATTATGATGGCCGCGGCGAGAGCCTTGGACTTTTTCAAGGAGACGATATCGTACTTATCATCACAAAAACCGGGGAGTACTATACTACAAGCTACTCTGAGACCAACCACTACGACGACAACATTCTGCGCATCGAGAAATTTGATGCCGGGAAAGTATGGACAGTAGCATTGTTCGACAACGGACTGGGCTTCCCCTATTTGAAGAGACTGCAGTTTGTACCTGCCGCCAAACCGGTAAGATTCGTAGGAGGCGATGAAGGAGGTAAGCTACTATTACTTACGGATACTCCGTATGCAAGGCTTCTGGTAGAATTCGGAGGCCACGATGCCGTACGTCCCGCATTAGAGATAGAAGCCGACGAATTTATCGGAGTCAAAGGAATTAAAGCCAAGGGGAAGCGCATAAGCACCTACGATATTGCCTCCATTACTGAGCTCGAGCCGATACGTCAGCCGGAAGAAGCATCCGAAGAACCCGAAGCTCCGGCAGAAGGAGGGGTATCGGAAATGTCGGAAATGTCAACTGAAGAGCCCTCGACAGAAGAGAAGCCCCCGGTAAGAGCCGAAGTCGGCACATTGTTCGACTTCGACGAATAAAAAGATACCGATGAGCAAGCATAAGGGTATATGTTCGACGGGATGGCACATCTCATTACAAAAAACGATGAGAGTTACGATGCTAATTGCCCTGCTCGTAATGCTGTATGCATCAGCCACAGCCGCGGAGATACCCGATAGCATTCCGGAAGAATATGAGGTAATGAATCATCGCCCCGTCACCGGCTATTACAACATCGAAATAGGAGCATTCCGTAGCCAGGCAACTTATCTTTCACCGCTACATTATCATGGTGTAGGCTTAGGACTCTCAGGGCTATGGACCAAGGCCAGCTCCTGGCAACCGCGAAAGATGACGATGGAATTTGAGGGGGGAGCAGACTTCTCCAGGATGCTCAATCCGGCAGGTACAGCCTCGATGATGAACGTAATGATGTACTTTCGATTCGGCCTTGCATGGCGAAAAGCCCTACCCCACCGGTTGCAACTGACAGCCGGAGGGTACTACGGCCTGCAAGGAGGAGCCCTATGGCTCTTCCGCAACAGCAACAACCCTGTAGAGGCACGTGCCTGGACCGGAATTGGAGGACGACTTACCCTTAGCTGGGCGACAAGGCTCGGAAGAGTACCCATCGTGGTCAGCGATAGAATAGCCATTCCCCTTGCGGGAATATTCTTCCAGCAGCAATATGGAGAGAGTTATTACGAGATTTACTTAGGAAACCATAAAGGACTCGCGCACTTCGGCTACCCCGGCAACTTCCAAGGAATAGACAACCTATTGGGGATTACCTTCAACTTCGGACGCACAGCGATGCAAGTAGGATATCGCTTTCGGATGGAAAATCAAGAAGCGTGCCATCTTGTGACCCGCGAGTTCAAACACATGCTCGTACTGGGAGTTGTACCGGGAGGGTTATGAGTGGATGAGTGAATGAGTGAATGAGTGGATGAGTGGATGAGTGGATGAGTATTTTTATGAAGATTTATATTTCATTCTTGCGGTGTCTTATCTTGATGGTTGTGCTTACAATCATTGGGGGATGTACTGACACTCCGGATTACGGGGATGATGTGCGGGGAAATTTTGATGCACTGGTGGAGATAATCGACACCCGCTATTGTTTTCTGGACGAAAAAGGGATCGACTGGCAGGCAACGGCAGAGAAATATCGGAGTGAGCTTCGCGACGATATGTCACAACTGGAGCTTTTCGATGTATGCTCACGTATGCTCGACGAGCTACAAGATGGACACGTCAACCTCTCGAGTAGATTTGACGTCAGCTACTATCGGAAATGGTGGAGCGACTATCCCCAGGACTTCAACCTACGTACACTTCAAGAATATTATCTTAAATTTGACTATCGAACAGTCTCGGGGATGAACTATAAAGTGTTGGAAGATGGTATCGGCTATATCTACCTTCCGAGTTTCGCCTCGGCGGTATCCAAGACATCGCTTGACTATGTACTTGCCTATCTTGAGATAGCAAAATGCGAAGTATTGATCCTTGATATTCGCAACAATGGAGGAGGCCTGCTTACTAACGTAGATGTACTCGTAGAACGATTTATAGATAAAGAAATACCCGGAGGCTTTATCCGCCACAAGACAGGGCCGGGGCATAATGACTTCTCCGAGCCATATGCTATCAGCTACAAGCCGGCAGAAGAGGGAAGAATAATGTGGCACAAGCCGGTCATAGTGCTGACCAACAGGAGTTGTTATAGTGCAGCCAACGACTTTGTAGCTGTCTTGAAAACATTGCCACAGGTGAAGATAGCCGGAGCAAAGACCGGCGGAGGAGGAGGTATGCCCTTCAGCTCAGAGCTACCAAATGGGTGGAGCATAAGATTTTCGGCCTGTCCGATCAATAATATTTGGGATGAGAGTGTAGAGGGAGGAATAGAACCGAGCGAAGGATATGAATGCCATACGAGTGCAGAAGAGCTGGCATCGGGAAAGGATGGCATACTGGATTTTGCAATAGAGAAGGCACGAAAAAGCCTCTCCCCCGTCCTCCCCACAGAGGAGGGAGCCAGACGCGCTATGGGGCTGTTTCATAAAAATTAGTGGGTGATGTAGGCGGCTAAGAGAGAGGCCGGGGAATCCTTGGGGGTTATTTTTAACTTTGGGGTGCAGGCAGGGATCAAGACTGAGAAACCGGCACTTAGAGAGCAGGATTCGTTGCCGGCAGAGATGTTTACCTCACCCTTGGTGGCCACGAGAATCAGGAACGAATCGTAAGATGTATAGTCCAGAGAAATTTCCGAATCGAGATTGATGACGTCGGTGGAGAAAAATGGCGAATGAAGGATGTTGGCAGAGCCATTTTTCGGTGAGATATATTCTATGCAAGAACCCTCAGTGTCATTGAAATTCACAGCCTGGGAAGCGAGGTCTACGTGGAGTTGGCGTTCTTTTCCATCCTTGTCCTTACGGTGGTAGTCGTAGATACGATAGGTTATGTCGGAAGTTTGCTGAATTTCAATGAGGAGAGTGCCACGACCTATAGAATGTACCCTACCGGCAGGAATAAAATAAGCCTCACCGGGAGCCACCCTAGAGATTCTGAGACAATCTTCGATATCGCCCGAATCGATAAGGCGGGAGAAATCAGCGGGGAGAATAGGTCTCTTGAAACCATTGGCTAGGACAGCATCCGGTTCAGTCTGGAGGATGTACCACATTTCCGACTTACCGATAGGATGTCCATGCGAACGGGCGATATCATCAGAGGGATGAACTTGCACAGACAGATTATCGGAAGCATCAATGAGCTTCACAAGGAGAGGAAAGTTATTGCCGAAACGTTTGAAATTTTCATTACCAAGAAGATTAGCTCCATATTTATCAACGAGTTGAAAAAGAGACAAACCCTTATCCGAACCCTCGCAGACTACAGACAACGACCCCGGCACACCGGAGATTTCCCAGCTTTCGCCAATAGGGGTATCCACGGAGGTTAACATCTTGAGGTCTGTAATCTTACGACCGCCCCAGATAGTAGGTTTCAGAATAGAGTCAAACTTCCACATCAGAAATAGCTCAGAAATGGAAGGCAAAATTAATTATAAAAAATAAGATAGGCAAACTTAGAGTCAATCTCATACAAAATTTACTCAAAGGGATCGAAGGAGAGGATCAAAATTGGAGTAATGTAGGAAGAATGAGACTTCAGTTGTTATAATAAATGGAGTAGCTGTTCAATTTAAGAGACCATTTCATAAAAATAACAAAATTATGACAGATAGATTAGACACAGAAGAACGTCGGGATCTGCCGACGAGTGAATTTGGGATACCGGAAAGACGGGAATATCCTATGCCGGATGCAACGCATGTACGAGCCGCCGAGGCATATTTCAGATATTGTCCACCGGAATATCGAGAAGAACTTGCGCGAAACATATTGCGCTTTGCTCAGAAATACGGAGTAAAGATCTCCTCGCCAACCATACTGGCCTACTCATAAAAAAGGTTTCGGCAATGCCGAAACCCTTTTTTATGAGTAGTTGATCTCTGTTAGCTGATTGATGAGAAAAGCACTATAGAGGAACTCGTCACAATAAGCGGTATCGGAGATTTTTTCTAAAAAGGATTGGGGATGGGAGATTTTTTTTTGATTTTAGCCGAAAGATTTGTAACTTTGCACATTAATTGGCCTTGGGATGCCCGTCATGATGGTGGGTTTCGATAGGCTTCGCTTGGGGCTATTTGGTTTTCAGGCGATTAAGTCATGACTAATATCATCGTCTAAGAAATGTTTAGAGACACTACATGTGGAGAACTGCGACTGAGCGATGCCGGCAAGCGAGTGAAGATTGCCGGATGGGTTCAGCGCATTAGGAAAATGGGAGGTATGACCTTCGTGGATATCCGCGATCGTTATGGTCTGACCCAAGTAGTATTTGATTCAGAGAATAACCCGGCACTATTTGAAGCCGCCAATGCTTTAGGGCGTGAATATGTAGTACAGATTAGTGGAGAGGTAGCAGAGCGCACCAGCAAGAATCCGAATCTTCCTACAGGCGACATCGAGATACTGGGAGAAGAGATAGTAATTCTCAACACATCGAAGACACCACCGTTTACAATCGAGGACAACACCGATGGAGGCGACGACCTCCGCATGAAATACAGATATCTTGATCTTCGCAGGAACTGTGTGAAGAAAAACTTAGAGCTTCGCCACAGGATGGCCTTCGAGATACGCCGTTATCTCGATGCCAACAACTTCTTGGAGATTGAGACACCGATTCTTGTAAAATCTACGCCTGAGGGAGCACGCGACTTTGTTGTACCCTCACGAATGAACCCCGGAGAGTTCTATGCGTTGCCCCAGAGTCCCCAGCTGTTCAAGCAGTTGCTAATGGTCAGCGGCTACGACAGATACTTCCAGATAGCTAAATGTTTCCGCGATGAAGACCTGCGAGCAGACCGCCAGCCGGAGTTCACACAGGTAGATTGCGAGATGAGCTTTGTAGAGCAGGAAGACGTCATCGAGATGTTTGAGGGTCTCGTAAAACACATCTTCAAATACGTAAAAGATATAGACTTCACCGAGCCCTTCCCACGCATGACCTGGGCAGACGCAATGGAACAGTATGGTTCCGACAAACCGGACATTCGCTTCGACATGAAATTCGTGGATCTGACTGCACTGGCCAAGGGACACGGCTTCAGCGTCACCGACGATGCAGAATTAACAGTTGGAATATGTGTGCCCGGATGTGCCGGATATACCCGCAAGCAGATTGACCAGTTGACCGAATTTGTAAAGCGTCCACAGATTGGAGCCAAAGGACTGATAAACGTCAAATTCGAAGAAGGCGGCAGCATCAAGAGCTCTATAGGCAAATTCTATAGCGAAGAAGACCTCAAAGCATGGGGCGAGAAAGCAGGAGCTAAAGAGGGAGACTTGCTATTGGTAATGACCGGCGAGGCCATGAAGACACGCAAGCAACTCTGCGAGCTGCGACTGGAGATGGGCAACCGCCTGGGACTGCGCAACAAAGACGTCTTTGCACCGCTATGGGTCATTGACTTCCCTCTGTTTGAATGGGACGAAGAGACACAGCGCTATTACGCGATGCACCATCCCTTTACTTCACCAAACCCGGAAGACATACCTCTTCTCAAGAGCGACACCGGCAAAGTACGAGCTACAGCCTACGACATCGTAGTCAACGGCACTGAACTTGGCGGCGGATCAATCCGAATCCACGATGCAGAATTGCAAGACACAATGTTTGAACTCTTAGGCTTTACACCAGAGAAAGCCCACGAGCAATTCGGCTTCCTGATGAACGCCTTCCAGTATGGTGCCCCCCCTCATGGAGGATTAGCGTTAGGCTTCGACAGGTTTGTGTCGATACTTGCAGGACTCGACACCATTCGCGACACCATCGCCTTCCCGAAGAACAACTCCGGACGCGACGTAATGAACGAATGTCCGTCACCGTTGGATCCGGCACAGCTCGATGAATTAGAGTTGCGACTTGACCTGAAGGAAAAGAAATAATTCCGAATCAACAAGAAATTCGGAACGAACAAAAGAGATCCTAAGATAATTCGGAACGAAACAAAAGAGATGACCAAAGTACGGGAAATAGCGTCGGCCATAGAAAGCTACGCGCCTTTAGGACTTCAGGAAAGCTATGACAATGCGGGGCTTCAAGTAGGAGATCCGGAAATGACAGTCAGCGCAGTGTTACTCTGTCTGGACGTGACCGAAGAGACCCTTCGAGAGGCCCGCAAACGCGAATGCAACATGATAGTCAGCCATCATCCGCTGATATTCCATGGGCTAAAGCAACTGACTGGAGCCGATGCCATCCAGCGCATTGCCATAGAAGCGTTGAAATCCGGAATTGCCATATACTCGGCCCACACAAATCTCGACATAGCCAGAGAAGGGGTGAGTTATGAAATGGCCAGGATGCTCAGCCTGCGAGAACTGCGGCCGCTGGAACCCCACGAAGGGATGGAAGGAGCCGGACTGGGGATAGTCGGAGAGACGGAGCCCACACCGAAGCTGGAATTCCTACGCAGAGTAAAAGAGACATTCAAGGTTAAAGACTTGAAATACTCCGGACAGTCTCCACAGATTGTAGTGAGGAAAGTAGCATTGTGCGGAGGTAGCGGCGCATCGTTGATAAAAGACGCTGTAGGAGCCGGCGCAGACTGCTACATCACCGGCGATGTCAAATATCACGACTTCACCACCTATGGGGAAAGACTGATATTGGCCGATATAGGCCACTATGAGAGCGAGCTTTGCAGTCGGAGGATATTCTCCAGAGTAATCCGCGAGGCACATCCCGGATGCGTTACATATATTTCAGAGACAGAGATGAATCCGGTAAAATATATGTAAGGGTCAACTAATTAAAAGGAAACTCAAAAGAAAAATAAATAACACCACATATAGGACCAAACATATGGCTACTGAAAAGAAATCAGAGAAAGAGCGCACGGTAGAAGAGCGTCTTAAAGCCCTTTACAAACTTCAGACGTTACTTTCAAAGATCGATGACATCAAATTCCAGAGAGGTGAGCTTCCCAACGAAGTCAAAGACCTCGAGGACGAAATAGTGCGTTATCAGACACGTATTCAGAAATACAAAGACGAGATTACAGATCTGAAAGCGCTTGTCAATGTCAAAACCGGAGACATTGCCGACCGCAAGGCAAAGATTGCCAAGTACGAAGACCAGATTAACCACGTGCGCAACAATCGCGAATATGCCTTCTTGGAGAAAGAGAAAGAATACGAAAATCTGGAAATCGAGCTCGACGAAAAAAACATCCGTGATGCCATAGCAAAACAGGAAGTGAAGAGCACTGAGATAGAGAAGGCGCAAGAAATTCTTGCCGACCACGAGCATATCTTGGTAGAGAAAAAGCGTGAGCTTGAAGAGATCGTCTCAGAGACTCGGGTAGAAGAAGAAAATATCCGCAAAGAAGCAAAGGCACTTGAGCCGATGATTGATGACTACACCCTTGCAGCCTTCAAGCGCATCCGCAAGAATGCCCGCAATGGGCTTGGCATCGTGACCGTATCACGCAACGCGTGTGGAGGATGCTTCAATCGCATACCGCCCCAGCGTCAGCTCGAGATTAAGATGCATAAGAAAGTGATAGTGTGCGAATACTGCGGACGCATCATGATAGACGGAGCACTTGCCGGCGTCGAAGAAGAGAAGCCGGAGACTCCGGGAAAGCCTAAGAGAGGGTCAAAGACATCAAAATAATCTGATGCGTACAGAAAAAGAACTTGAGGGAGTGAGTCTTCTGGGCAACCAGGGGACTTGCTACCCAACAGACTACAGTTCAGACCTGCTGGAGACCTTCATCAACAAGCATCCTGAGCGGGAATATGTCGTAACGTTTGACTGTCCGGAATTCACAACATTGTGTCCAAAAACCGGTCAGCCGGACTTTGGACATCTACTGATCAGCTATATACCACGAGAGCGGATGGTAGAGAGTAAAAGTTTGAAACTCTATTTATTTTCATTCCGCAATCATGGGGACTTTCATGAAGATTGTGTCAACATCATCTTGAAAGATCTATGGAAGCTAATGAATCCGAGATACTTGGAAGTAAAAGGGCTGTTCATGCCACGAGGAGGCATAAGCATCTACCCCTTTGCATGTCGTGGAGATGAAGAGCACAAAGAGCTTGAGCGACAACGGATGGCACAGGCCATCACCGAAAGTCAACAATACGGACTCCGGAAGTAACGGGTGATGGGGGCGCACGGTAACGGGAACTCAGACCGGAAGCCCATATTACTTTATAAGTCCTTGATTTTTAGAAATATGAAGAAAGATAGCATATTAGTATTGTCGGGAGGAATGGACAGCGTAACAATGCTCCACGACTATAAAGACCGCATAGCAATGGCGGTCACTTTCAGCTATGGGTCAAACCATAATAGCAGAGAGGCCCAATTTGCGGAGATGCACTGCCGCGAACTTGGCATAGAATTTATACTCATCCCATTAGGCTTTATGAATCTATATTTTAAGAGTTCCCTACTTGAGGGAGGAGACGCAATTCCTGAAGGGAACTATGCTGATGAGAACATGAAGAGCACCGTAGTCCCCTTCCGCAATGGCATTATGCTTTCTATAGCATGTGGACTCGCCGCGAGCCACGGCTTGCGCCACGTCATGATCGCCAATCATGGAGGCGACCATACTATCTATCCGGACTGTAGAAAAGAATTCATTGAGTCGATGAGCAAAGCAATGAGCTACGGCACATTTGAGAATATAGACATTCTGGCACCATACACCGAAATTACAAAAACCGACATCGCTCGCATAGGTCATCGTCTTGGGGTAGACTATTCCAAGACCTATAGTTGCTACAAAGGAGAAGAACACCATTGCGGCAAATGCGGCACCTGCATGGAGCGCAAAGAAGCCTTTGCTGAGGCCGACATTGACGATCCTACAGAGTATGAGGACTGAGGAATTAGGAATTAGGACTGAGGAATTAGGAATTAGGAATTACACTACGAAGAACACTTTTCGAGATGTATTACGTACGGAAACGGATGGAAATAAGTGCGGCCCACAGGCTTGAGCTCCCCTACGAGAGCAAATGCCAGACAGTCCACGGCCACAACTGGATAATTACGGTAGAATGTCGCGCGAAAGAGGTCAACGATCATGGGATGGTAGTAGATTTCACCCATATCAAGCAGTTGATAAAAGATAAACTCGATCATGTAGTGCTCAACGACGTTGTAGAATTCAATCCTACGGCTGAGAACATAGCACGCTGGATTGTAGACAACGTGCCGACATGCTACCGCTGTGAAGTTCAGGAGAGCGAAGGGAACATGGCAGCCTACGAGCTTGACTGATTATCAAATAATAGTCCATCCGCCATATTTTACAAAGTATATTCTGACATATGCCGGAGCGAGAGTTCCATTGAAACTCAAAAAATATTGGGAAATATGATGAGGAAGGTAAACGAGATATTCTACTCACTTCAAGGAGAAGGACACCATACGGGCTATCCGAGTGTCTTCATACGATTCAGCGGGTGCAACTTACAGTGTCCCTTCTGCGACACAGACCATAGCGAAGGGATAATGATGAGCGATGATGACATCGTTCATGCCGTAAACCTCTACACATCAAGTTGGGTAGTGCTGACCGGAGGGGAGCCCGCATTGCACATAGACACCGAATTCATCAATCTTCTGAAACGCGCCACGGGCAAAAAAATAGCTATCGAGACCAATGGCACAATACCTCTACCGGAGGGTATAGATTGGGTTACAATCTCACCCAAGGGAGGGATTTGCGGGGAAGAAGCACCCGTAAAAGCAGTGAAGGCCGATGAATTGAAGGTCATAGACATGGGACAGGACTTAGAGCCATACTTCCAGATGCCCTGTCTGAAAAAAGAGACATTAATGTATCTGCAGCCATGTTATATAGAGGATTCAGAAGAGAGAGAGGCCAACAGGCTTCGCACCGTAGGGCGAGTACTTGCCGATCCGCGCTGGACACTAAGCGTACAGCTTCATCGCTTTCTGAATATACCTTGATTTAATTTCTGCAAAGCAGAAATTCGAAGTTGAAGGTTGATTGAGTACGATACTTATAAGATTTATAAAATTTAAAAGATTTACAAATTAAGCTTAACTAAATATTTAATCAACAGTTTATTACATGATTAGACTCAAAAATCTATTAGCTTCCGGACTTGTCATGGCCGGAGCTCTCTGCGGCTCGGCACAGACATGGATTGGAGAGCGCAGTGATTTTCGCGATGAAACTATCTACTTTGCGATTACCACACGATTCTACGATGGAGACCACAAGAACAACGTATGTGGCTGGGACCATCAGAGTGTGCAGAAAGCACACAACGATCCGGACTGGCGTGGCGACTTCAAAGGACTTATCGACAAGCTCGACTACATCAAGGCCTTAGGTTTTACCGCCATCTGGATAACACCCGTGGTTCAGAACTGCTCCGGCACAGACTTTCATGGCTATCATGCCATGGACTTTTCGAGCGTAGACCTACGATACGAAAGTCGCAAAGAATGGGGATCTTCTGAAGACGTAAAATTCCAAGATCTCATAGATGCGGCCCATGCCAAAGGAATAAAGGTAGTACTTGACATAGTACTCAACCATACCGGCAACTTCGGAGAGGCACACTTCGCACAGCTCTTCCAGCGAAGCCAGGATATCCGCAATCAGGCGAGTGTCTCAGCATCACTCATCCCCAATGCCACCCTTTTGGGGGCGGACTACGATGACGTCTCCGGAGATGAGCAGTACAAGCGCCGCTTTAAATACCTTAAAAACACCAATGGTCAGAACTACGACACCCACAACTACTGGCATCATGTAGGGACGGGATGGAACTGGGACTACCCTACTCGCTGGTGGGGTCAGATAGCCGGCGATTGTGTAGACCTCAACACCGAGAATCCGGCAGTAGCTCAATATCTCGTAGACTGCTACGGGAAATTTATCGAGATGGGAGTTGACGGATTCCGCATAGACACTACCGGACATATCTCACGACTGACCTTCAACAAGCACTTCATTCCGCAGTTTATGGCATTAGGTGAGAAGTACAAAGACAAGCGTGTAGGCAATAGTCCATTCTTCATGTTTGGAGAATGCTGTGCCCGCTACAGCGAACCAACATATCGAGACCAGCACAATCTTTCGAGCTACTATTACACCTGGAAGTCACCGCAAAGTATGCTCGATAAATGGAACGATGATGCAAGCTGGTGGGACAAGCAAGTCATATACGAAGGAGACGATAAACCCTACGGCAATATGCAACTCTGTCTGGATGAGCCCTCCGATGCTCCCACCTCGGAAAACGCATTCATGAAGAACGGCAAATGGCATGAACCGGACTATTCACGCTATTCCGGTTTCAGCATCATTGACTTTCCTATGCATTACAACTTCAACAACGCCGGAGCCGCCGTCAGCATAGCCAAGAAAGGAGACAAATACTATAACGATGCAAGCTACAACGTAGTCTACGTAGACTCCCACGACTACTGTCCGGGACCCAACGATGGCACTCGCTTCAATGGAGGCACTGAGCAATGGGCAGAGAACCTATCGCTGATGTTCACCTTCCGCGGAATACCGTGTATCTACTACGGCACTGAGGTAGAATTCCAAAAGGGGAAACGAGTAGATGCCGGAGGCACCGACACCCCTGTATCAGAGAGTGGGCGTGCATACTTTGGAGAATACCTTGAAGGAGAAGTCACAGCACAAGACTTCGGTCAGTTTACAGCCAGTGGCAACGTTTCTCAGACACTAAACTCCGACCTGTCGCAACATCTGATTCGACTGAACAAGATTCGTATGGCCGTACCGGCACTTCGCAAAGGACAGTATACCTGGGACGGGTGCAGTGCAAAAGGAGGCTACGCCTTCAAGCGCGCCTATAAAGAGAGCTACGCCCTGGTGGCCATCAATGGAGGCGCCACCTTCAGCGGAGTACCCCAGGGAGAATATACTGACGTAGTCACAGGCAAGAGCTATACCGTAGGCGCAACCGGGACACTGAGCGTAGAAGCACCCACCAACAAAGGACAGCTTCGAGTAATCGTCAAAGACTGGAAAGGAGGCAAGATTGGAGAAGATGGGAAATTCATCTATACCACGACAGCCGTAAGCCGTGGGACAAGACCGGTATTTACCGACCCCGGTGTCAGCGAATACTACACAGCTGAGGATGCCGTATCGCGTCCGGGGTTGACGATAACCCCCGGCAGCAGCAGCTTCAAAACCGAGACACTGACTATCACCGCCACCCTCAACGAAAGTGCCCTACGAGGCACATTGAAAGTTGGCGACAAGCCGGAAATTACACTTACATCCGGGACACCTTATACGTTCACAATCGGTAGCGATATGAGCTTTAATCAGAGCATCACCGTAAGCTGGAAAGTATACGGCGCCGACAATAAAGAATATATCGGATCAGCCGTCTATACAAAGAAAGATCCCACAGCAATGCTGACAGTATATTATGACAATAGCCGGACAAAATGGTCGCCAATGAAAGTGCACTATTGGGGCACCGAAGAGACTACCTGGCCCGGAGTCGACATGCGACTCGAGTCCGGAGACATCTACAGCATCATACTTCCCGAAGGCACCAAAGGAGTAGTCTTCAACGGAGGAAGCAGCGGAACACTACAGAGCCAAGACATAATAGATCTAATCGATGGTCATCTCTACTTAGGAATTCCGGGTAATCCGGCCTCCGTCAAAGATATGGGAGTCTATAATCTTGGATCCGGCATAGAATTAACGCCGAAAGAAGAAATAGAATATGAATACTTTAACCTTCAGGGAGTACGCGTCAGAGAACCGCTCCCCGGCATATATCTACGCCGACAAGGCAATAAGATAGAGAAAGTAATAATCCGATAAAGAAAAAAATCCGGGGCGTAAAATCACCCCGGATTTTTCAATTACCATGGTAGAAAGTAGAAGACCACACCTCATCAAAATCAATGGGAATTATGACGTGTTGAAATATATAATGAGTATCTTCATTGTCATGATACATGTAGGATACTCGTTCGACCTTATATTTCTTAGAATGGCAGTACCTATTTTCTTTGTACTCTCATCCCACTTCTTCTTTAGTAAAGTTAAAGAAACAAAAAGCCGGAGAGATATATGGGAAAGATACCGGCATTTCACTCTGAGAAGTCTCAAGCTATATCTATTCTGGTTCATACTTCTACTTCCGACCACATATGAAATCAGACATTGGGGAAGTCTAAGCCCCGGACTGCTGATAATTACAATAATACGAGAAGTCCTGTTATCGAGCACATTCCCCGCCTCATGGTATATTTCAGCACTGATAATAGGAGTTTCACTGCAAATATTACTATACCGCAACGAAAGAATATTTATATCGATAGCGATAATTGGATTTCTACTTAGTTGTCTTAACAGCAACTATATGGGACTCATAGAAGAATACGACTGGGGGAAACTCTTATTCCACAACAAATATTACAATTTCTATACGAGCTTTCCTGCCGGGTTAATTTACATATATATCGGCAGAAGGATAAGCGAAAGCAAAAAGACACCAACTGCAGGGCTTGCCACGATAGGACTTGTATCATCACTGGGACTTTTATACTTAGAGAACTATATTATAAGTGAATTGGGGTGTCAGCGAGCCGATGACTGCTATCTAAGTCTAATAGTATTAGCACCATCGGCAGTAATATGGACAAACAGGATGCCACAAATATTCAAAATATCCAAGATACCCGTAATTCTGAGAAAGTTCAGTACAGTCTATTATTGCAGTCATATACCAATATTAAGGCAACTATATATTTATCTTCCCGGAGAAGATAAATGGAAGTATCTAATCCTGACAATTTTAGGAAGTACGTTCTTGGGAATAGTATTTCTGAAACTTGCGCGAATAGGGGCGTTGCGAATATTTAAGTATAGCTATTGAAGTATGATTAGCATTACTGAAGCATTACTGAATAGATATATTATTTTGAAAATATAAAAATAATAATTAAATTTGAGGGGAAATTAATATACAACTACAAGATTTATACACAATTTATACATAAGACATGAAAATTGAAGAAGTAGTAAGAAAATTCCAGGAAGACTATCTGAAAGGAAAGACTCAAGAAGAAAGAGAAGCCTTCTTTGCCAAAGATATTAAGCGTCAGTATGGCAATATCCAGGCATGGAAGCGTCGTTCAATCGTAAAAGCTTCACGTGAAGAGCTGGCACCTGAGGATATCGTAACCAACTTAAAATGTGCCATTCAGCATATTAAGAATCTTACAAAGGTGAGCGACAAAGAGCTGGGCAAGATCTCACGAGAGATTGACAATTTAAGAGAGCTGGTAGACGACTTCGGTCGTATACGTCGCGAGAACCAGCTGAAAGAGCTTCGCCAGCAACAGCGTCAGCTTGAGCGCATGATCTCCGACCTTGAGAACGTCGATTAGCAGCGAATATTCGGCAAATCGAATATTCGTTGGATGATAGTTTAAGATTGATAGACAAATAAATAAAGCCCGCTTTTTTTTTTGCAGGCTTTATTTGTATTTTGAATAATTGTATTTGAAGATAAGCTCTTATAGTATCCTCACATCGAATATTACTTCTTTTTGGGAGTTGGCTCGTCGGCAAACTTATTGGGGAATGTCCAATGTTGACGCGGTCTTGACATAGCGTATATTACCAGGCCAATGCCTAGAAGTACAAATGGGATACTCAGGAGTTGCCCCATATTCATCCCCCACCTGGCAATCATATTAATCTCCCATGGTTCCTGCACATTCTTCACATATTCTATAAGAAAACGGGGAAGGAAAATACCGATAAAGAAGATACCTGTAAGTAGCCAAGGTCGCTCTTCAGCATTCCTCTTCCAATACAACCATATCAGCAGTCCAAAGAGGGCGAAATAACATAGAGCCTCATATAGCTGAGTAGGATGAGCGGGGAGAACTTCTCCATTTCTTACAAAGATAACCCCCCACGGCATGTTGGTAGCATGTCCATAGATCTCCGAATTCATAAGATTTCCCATACGGATGAGACCAGCTACGAGAGCCGTAGCAACTACGATCTTGTCGAACGTCCATGAAGCCGGCTTATGGGCAACAAACCGGGAGAAAATCAAAAGACCGATAATATTGGCAATTGTACCGCCATGGCTGGCTAACCCGCCATTCCAAATTGAAAAGATTTCGGCAAGATGCCGGGAATAATAATCCCAATCGTAGAAAAAGACATGGCCGAGCCGAGCGCCTACAATAGTACAGACTACGATATAAGTCAGCAGAATGCCGAGCCACTTTTCAGGAGCGCCTTCATGCTTAAACATCTTGGCCACGATATTATAGCCAAGTATGAACCCCACTGCAAACGCCAGGCCATACCATCTTACAGATAGAGGGCCAAGCGTAAACAGTATGGGATCAGCATTCCAGGTAATAAAACCTATCATTATCCAACGATTGCGGCAGTGTCTTGAGCAATCATCAGTTCCTCATCGGTAGGAATCACAACGACATGAACCTTCGAGTCAGCACCTGAGATTTCAACCTCCTTGCCACGGCTCTTGTTGGCCTCAGCATTGAAAGTCACACCGAGATATTCGAGCTTCTTGCAGATGACTTCACGAGTACCAATCTGATTCTCACCCACACCACCGGTGAAAACGATTACGTCTACCCCACCGAGGACAGCGGTGTAAGCACCGATATATTTAAGGATACGATACTCATACATATCCATTGCGAGGCGAGCACGCTTGTCGCCCCTAGCGATAGCGTCTTCAACATCGCGCATGTCAGAGCTAACCTCTGTGACACCGAGGACGCCGCTCTGCTTGTTGATGAGCTTGCTGAGGCCATCGGCATCAAGATTCATCTGCTGCATGAGATATACGAGTGCACCGGGGTCAACATCGCCAACACGGGTACCCATCATGAGACCCTCGGTCGGAGTCAGCCCCATAGAGGTGTCAATGCTCTTTCCATCGCGAACGGCAGTAATACTACCACCATTGCCAATGTGGCAAGTAATGATACGCTGCTTCTCATAGTCAAGACCGAGGAACTCGCAGGCGCGACGGGAGACATAGCGATGGCTTGTGCCGTGGAAGCCATAGCGTCTTACACCATACTTTTCATAAGCCTCATAGGGCAAAGCATACATGTAGGCCTCAGCGGGCATAGTCTGATGGAAAGCCGTATCGAAGACAGCTACCTGCGGCACATTGGGAAGAATCTCAGTCACAGCCTCAATACCGGTGATATTGGCCGGGTTGTGGAGGGGAGCTACTGAATAACATTCCTTAACCTTCTCAATAACCTCGGGAGTGATAAGTACGGACTTGTTGAATTTGTCCATACCGTGAACCACACGGTGGCCAACAGCCTGGATTTCGTCAAAGCTCTTGATGACGCCATCCTTCTCATCGGTCAACACCTTGAGAACATTCTTTACAGCCTCCTTAGCGTCAGGCATATTGACAGATATAGTCTCCTTGGAGCCATCGGGGCGTTTGTATTTCAAGAAAGAGTCAGGGAGGCCGATTTTCTCAACGCCACCTTCAGCGAGGACAGCCTTGGAATCGCTGTCGATGAGTTTATATTTCACACTGCTTGAACCGCAGTTAAGAACAAGAATTTTCATGATTATATTTTTAATCGTCTTAATGGGATTAAAGATTCTTTTCGCCGATAGCCTGATTGCAGGTAACGATGATAGTATTGATAATATCCTCAACGGTAGCACCGCGGGAGAGGTCATTGACAGGAGCAGCAAGACCCTGAAGGATAGGACCGACAGCGCCGGCGCCGGCAAGTCTCTGCACGAGCTTATAGGCGATATTACCGGTCTCGAGAGAGGGGAATATCAAAGTGTTGGCATGTCCGGCTACAGAGCTTCCGGGAGCCTTCTTAGCACCGATTTCGGGCACAATAGCGGCATCGCTCTGCATCTCGCCGTCAACTTTCAGCTCAGGATCCATCTTGTGGACGAGTTCAACAGCGCCGCGCACCTTGTCAACCTTTTCATGGCTTGCAGAGCCGTAGGTAGAGAAGCTCAACATAGCAACAACGGGGTCAAGACCCGCGATGTTCTTGGTAGTCTTGGCTGTTTCCACAGCGATTTGTGCAAGTTCCTCCATAGTAGGATCAGGAACAACAGCGCAATCTGCAAAGACGAGCATATCCCGGTCGCCATACTTAGAGCCCTCAGGAAGGAGCATGATAAATGCACCGCTGACACAGCTGATACCGGGTTTGGTCTTCAGCACCTGGAAAGCGGCACGAAGCACATGGCTTGTGGGACTCAGCGCACCGGCTACCATGCAGTCGGCATCAGCAGCCTTAATCATAAGGCACCCGAGATAAAGAGGATTCTTGACGATTTCACGAGCCTGCTCAACGGTGATGCCCTTTTTCTTGCGCAACTCAGCAAAAAGTTCGGCGTATTTCTCAGTGAACGTAATGTCTTCGGGATCGAAGATGTTGGCCTTTGCAATATTCTTCAGACCCAACTTATCGGCTTCTGCATAGATTTCTTCCTTCTTGCCGATAAAGTTGACTTCAGCCAGACTGTTGGCCAAGATATGGTCAGCAGCTTGAAGAGTACGGGGTTCTGTAGATTCCGGGAGTATCAGTCGCTGGGGATGTTCTTTGGCCTTTTTGGTCAGACGCTCAAATAGATTCATGGTTTTATACTTTTTAGATTGGGTTTCTCTATTAACGAAGCAGAAAATAGAACTATCTACTTATACGCAAAATTAATACTTTTTTCGAAATTATGATTAATTTTACAGTCTAATTCGAAGGCATAAAGAGTCAACGGACTCACAAAACACCTTAGATTACTGGATATGAGAATCATAAAACGTCTGCATCTATTTGTGCTGAAGAGTTTTCTTCCATTGTTTGCGATGACCTTCTTCATCGTACTCTTCATCGTACTGATGCAGTTTCTATGGAAATACATCGATGACCTGGTAGGGAAAGGTCTGTCGATGGACGTTCTCGGTGAGCTGTTCTTCTATGCAGCTGTCTCGATGGTGCCGATGGCCTTGCCGTTAGCGATCTTATTAGCGAGCCTGATGACCTTCGGCAATTTCGGTGAGAAATTCGAGCTGACAGCTATGAAAGCCTCCGGCATATCTCTTGTGAGGGTAATGAAACCGCTGATAGTTCTTATAACGTTTGTAGCTATAGGGGCATTCTTCTTTCAAAACAACGTGTTGCCGAAGGCGCAAGTGAAGATGTGGACACTTCTGTTCTCAATGCGGCAGAAAAGTCCGGAGCTTGAGATTCCTGAGGGAGTATTTTACGACCAGATACCGGGCTACAACCTCTTTGTGCGTGAGAAGAACAAAGATACGGGTATGCTTCGAGACGTCATGATCTACGCCAACCCGAATGGCAGTTCCAACACGACGATTCTACTCGCAGATTCCGCACAGATGGCTACAACTCCGGATTTTCGCTATCTCTACCTCCACATGTTCAAAGGTGAGCAGTTTGAAAACCTGCGAGAACAGACTACATCCGATGCCAATGTCCCATTTCGCAGAGAATCTTTTCATGATAAAGAGGTGCTCATATCCTTCGATGCCAACTTCAACAGACTCGACGAAGGAGGGATGCGCAATCAATACGTAGGAAAAAATATCACTCAGCTCAACAATACAATCGACTCTATCGGTCTGAGAGTAGACTCTATGGGTCTGCTATACGGGACAGACCTACATTACGAAGCCTTTCCGCTGTTAAACATGCAACAGCTGGCAAATGGTCCTGAGCGAGGAAGTATGGGAGCCTACTTTGTAGACGAGAGTACTACCCCTACAGTGAGTGCCGTAGATGGAAATCCGCAAGCTAAGAAAAAAGAAGGAAAGAAGCCTCAAGGGATGAAAGTCACAGCATCACCCGTGAATCTCGACACATTGCTACTAAGAGCTACATCCTCCGGCAGGGAAGAGATATTCGCCTCCGCCCATGCCATTGTGCAACGCCATCGCGGCGAGCTGGAATTTCGAGCTGAAGAGATGGCAGCTGAGCAGAAACTAATCCGTCGCCATCAGATAGAACTCATCAAGAAATTTACACTCTCCATAGCATGTCTGATATTCTTCTTCATCGGGGCACCCTTGGGAGCAATCATACGCAAAGGAGGACTTGGCACGCCATTGGTAATCTCCGTATTACTCTTCTTGGTATATTATATCATTGACAACACCGGCTATAAGATGGCACGCGACGGGCATGCTATAGTATGGGTAGGGATGTGGCTGTCGACATTCATATTAGCTCCATTGAGTATCTATGTGACATATAAAGCAATGAATGACTCAGCCGTGTTCGACAAAGATCGCTATGTAGCAATCTTCCGCAGGATATTTGGCATACGTCAGCCCAGGTCGGTAGCTTACAAAGAAGTTATCATCAATGATATTGACCCGGCAACAGCACGCAAGAAATTGCTTCTGCTTATCCTCAAATCGCGACGATTTGCCGTAGCACTTCAGAGCCGAGTCTCCTATACAGACTACTGGTTGCGTCCGGAGCTTAAGGGAGCTTCATTCGCTAAGTCATATGCAGAGAATCCGGCATCATACATAACACGGAAAAACGTTGATAAACTTGCCAAGACACTAAACTCAGACATTGACTACATGTCCGACAGCAGAAATCTGAAGCTCATCGATATGCTGAGTATGTATCCCGACATTCACGGAAGGAGAATCTACAATCCCGTGTCGAAACGCTGGCTCGCACGCGCCCTATGTATTTTCCTCCCCGTGGGCTTTCCGGTCTATCTGATAGCATGCAGGGCGTTCAAGCAACTGCGTAACGATATCAGAGAAATAATCCGTATCACTGAGCGAATAGAAGAGACTCTTTAATAGACTTTTTAATAAGCGTTAATGCACAAAAAAGCGACTGCTCTCACGAGTGGCCGCTTTTTTGAAACGGACTTTCATCCGTTCTCTTAAACTTAATGAACAAAAATCTATCTTCTTTCTTTTCGTATATAGAACCCGAGAAAGGGCCTAAATGTTTTTACAAAATTTCAATTTTAACATTAATTAACATAAACATGTTTGCTCCTTTCTCGCTTCAGCTATACTAATTCGTTGAAGTGTAGGGGTGCACCCTACTGCATCTGCCCTCCGGTGCAACCGACATTCGAAGCTATGAAATCGATGGGAAACGGACGCTCCGTGGTGCATCCAGATATTGACTATCCGGAGATTATACTATCTATGACTTCAGGGGGAGATGGAGAATTTTGGCAACGCGGCGCAGAGCGCTTATGAATGTGTCTACCTCCTCGCGAGTGTTGTAGACAGCGAAAGAGGCACGAACAGTGCCGGGAATGCCGAGACGTTCCATAAGCGGTTGGGCACAATGATGACCCGTACGAACAGCTACCCCGAGACCATCCAACAGCATTCCCACGTCGTAGGGATGGATATCGCCGAGAAGGAAAGAGAGAACAGCCTCCTTGCCCGGGACTGTCCCGAAAATTCTAACGGTAGGGAATTCACTTAGAAGCCTGTCTGTAGCATAGCACAGCAACTCATCCTCATGGGCTCGAATATTTTCGATACCAATAGATTCGATAAAATCAATAGCCTTAGAGAAAGCGGCTATACCCACAAAATCGGGAGTACCGGCCTCGAACTTAAAAGGTAGCTCTGCAAAAGTAGTACCTGAGAAGCTAACATGTTCAATCATCTCCCCGCCACCCTGATATGGGGGCATCTTCCGGAGGAAAGATTCCTTTCCATAAAGAATGCCCACACCCGTGGGACCATACATTTTGTGGGCAGAGAAAGCATAGAAATCGCAGTCCAGGTCTTGCACATCAATATGCATATGTGGAGAGGCCTGGGCACCGTCAATCAAAACCGGCACACCATGTTCATGAGCGAAGCTGATCATCTCCTTTATAGGGTTGACCGTACCGAGAACATTGCTGACGTGGCAAAAAGCAGCAAGAGCCGTTCCAGAGTTGAAAAACTCTCGATACCGATTGAGTTTAAGAGAGCCATCATCGTTGATATCCACAACCTTCAGAGAGAGATTACGTCTCTGAGCCAACAATTGCCAGGGAACAATATTTGAATGATGTTCCATGATGGTAAGAATGATTTCCGATCCTTCGGGAATCAGCTGGCCGTAGGAAGCAGCTACAAGATTGATCGCCTCCGTAGTACCCCGAGTGAAGACAACCTCACGTTCAGAAGAAGCATTGATATACTTAGCGATACGGCGCCGAGAGTCCTCTTGCCGGGCAGTAGCCTCTTGAGAAAGAGTATGCACACCGCGATGCACGTTAGCCTTCCTATTTTCATAAGAATCGACGATATCCTCCACGACAGAAATTGGAGTTTGAGACGTCGCCGTATTGTCAAGATAAATAAGAGGGAAATCCTGCACCGTTCTGGAGAGTGACGGGAAAGAGCGTCTGATATTTTCGATATCGAGATTCATAGTCATATATTTAAATTCAATTATTCAAGTCGCAAAGCGACTTGAATAATTGAAGGTTGGGTTGGGGGTTAGGGGGAAGGAGGAGATATTAAGCGTCCGGGTCGGAGGGTATGCAAACTGCGCAGTCGGCACAAGAAGTTTGGAAGCCGGCAAAACGGCGTTCCACAATCATTCTCAGCCGATCGCGGAGTGCGGGGATTCTAACTCCATCGATAACATCGGCCATGAAAGCCTGTTTTAGAAGGAGTCTTGCCTCTTCCTCACTAAGCCCTCGAGTGCGCATGTAGAAGAGTTGCATTGCATCGAGCTGGCCGATAGCAGTGCCATGGGAACACTTTACGTCATCGTTGTAGATCTCCAGCTGGGGCTTTGAAAACATCCTCGCCTCGGGGCTACCAACGAGATTTCTGTTTGACTGGTAAGCTTCAGTCTTGACGGCACCCTCATCTACGAGGATACGTCCGGTGAAATCTCCAACGGCACTATCATCTACTACATACTTAAAGAGTTCATCGGTCTTACAATGACCTATGGTATGTGAAACATGAGAGAACGTATCCAGAATTCTGGACTTATCCTCAATACCCATGCCATATAGTTTAAGAGAAGCATGAGGCTCAGCGAAAGCGCAGAAATACTCATTGCGGGTAGTACCATTATAGAGGGTCATTCCATTGAGGGAAACGTCTGAATTTTCCTTCTGCGAAAGGTATAGAGACGACAGACGAGTAGTCGACTCAGTGCTCTCTTCGAGGTCACAGAGATCAAAACGGGCATTTCTCCCCACAAAAATTTCCGTAGTAGAGAGAGATAAGAGAGAGACGTCAGGATTCTGGGTATGATCGCAGATAAGGAGCTTCGCCTCAGCATCATCCTCAACAATTATAAGCAGACGGCGAACAGCCATCAACGGGGAGGCAAAGGCAAGGATATTGACAAGTTGCAGAGGTCGTTCGAGTCTTACACCCTTCTTAACGCGGAGGAACATTCCATCCTGGACCAAGAGAGAATTAAGCGCCACCAGAGGGTTGCTTATATCAGCCAAGGAAGCATAATACATCCCCACAATCTCCGGACATCGAAGAGCGAAATCGCGAAGACTACCAATTTCAACTCCCTCAGGAAGCTCCTTGCGGGCATCGGCAGACTCCGCCCATGCATCATTTATGAGCATAAACAGAGAAGTAGAGAGCGTAGGCACTCCACAGCTGAAAGAAGCCGCGGGATTCACATCGAGGGGGACCCTGGCGATGTTGATACCGAAATTAGGGGATAGCCATGACTCAAGGTCGGCCACCTCATAATTTTCAGAACCCTTCTTCGGAAGCAGTCCGGTTTCGAGACTCGAAAGAGCCCCCGGTCTGACATCGTTGATGAGGGGAGCAGACCCGTCATTAATCAGCGACGTGTTTCCAACGTAGAGGTCAATATATTGATTAAGAGCAGAAGCCATTGATACGGAGTTTATAATATTATTTTATAATATTAGGGTCCATTTAGATATTATCCTTAGCGGCATCGGAAGCATCTACCTCTTCCTTAATCCAGTCGTAGCCACGTTTTTCCAATTCGAGGGCGAGCTCCGGGGTGCCGGTGCGTACTATGCGTCCCTTATATAGGATATGGATTATATCAGGCTTGATATAGTCGAGAAGGCGTTGATAATGAGTAATGACGATAGTAGCATTATCCTGGCTTTTGAGCTTATTGACACCTTCGGCAACGATACGCAAAGCATCGATATCAAGGCCGGAGTCAGTTTCATCGAGGATACTTAGTTTAGGTTCGAGAACAGCCATCTGGAAGATTTCGTTTCTCTTCTTCTCTCCGCCGGAGAAACCCTCGTTGACAGAGCGGGAAGCAAGCTTATTGTCGAGCTCCACGATAGCTCGTTTTTCGCGCATGAGCTTCAGGAACTCCGAAGCCGGCATAGGAGGCTGACCGAAATACTTACGCTTAGCATTGACGGCAGCTCTCATAAAATTAACCATTGACACACCGGGGATTTCCACCGGATATTGGAAGCCGAGGAAGATACCCTCATGGCTTCTGATTTCGGGGGGCATCTCGAGGAGATTTTTGCCATAAAATTCGGCAGAGCCTGAAGTTACATTATAAGCAGGATTACCGGCGAGCACCATAGAGAGAGTAGACTTACCGGATCCATTGGGGCCCATAATGGCGTGGACTTCGCCGGGGCGCACCTCGAGGTTGATACCACGAAGGATTTCCTTGCCGTTGATTTCGGCATGAAGGTCTTTAACTTTTAGCATATTCATACGGCATCAGCCGCAAGATTTTGGGATTATTAATCAATATAGAAACATCCTGGGGAGGGGTAAAGTTTTCAAACATACCGGATATGAGCGAAGCTTCATGCAGACGTCGAACATGGGCGAGTTCGCGACAACCGGGGACTCCGAGAGCAGCGGGAGCTATGGCCATCACACCGGCCACAACATTGCCATCATTGTCTGTAGCAAACTTAAGCAGAGAGGAATATGGGTTGTAATCCACAATCAGATTAAAGAAAATCGAGAGTAAAAACAGATACTTACCCATGCATAGAAGGGCTGCGCAAATAGATCCCATCATTCCGAAAGAGAAAATAGACATTGCGCTTCTAAGCACCGCCGACAGGGCTTGCACGATTCCGAACACCACAAGAAAAATCAGCGAGGCAGAGAGAAGAGCCACGAAGAAATCGCCGCCCAGGCGCCCATATAATTGAGGGAAGAAAGGGGACACCACTCCGAATATCGGCTCATAGAAGACATGGGCACATACTATTCCGAAACATATTCCGAGAGTTGATGCAAACTGCGAGGGGAAACCACTGCGAAACCCTCTGACCACTCCGAGAGCAGCCAGAACAATGACAGTCAGATGGTAGATAGCATCGCTCATAAAATCGAAACACTAAATAGGAGTGCAAAATTAAGCAATATTATCTATTTTTGGGAC
>JAMPAX010000013.1 GCA_023667015.1 Muribaculaceae bacterium
TCTATTTTTGGGACTTTTTACGGCTATAAATAATACAGAGAACGCAACTTTTTGTTAATTTTGTTGCGTATGAAACTGCCAATCCATCCGAGCCGTCACGACATTTATGCTACCCTGGCCTTTCTAGGGGTGGCGGCATTGCTCGTGTGGGTAGGATGGCTGACATGGCTACATTTCAAGACTTCACCCCCCTACATTGATCCTGAGAAATATCCCGTGATGGGAATTGATATCTCCTCCCACAACGGCATGATGAACTTGGATGCGGCCGCCGATGCCGGTATTGAATTCGTGTTTATCAAAGCCTCAGAAGGAGTAGACTTCAAAGACGAAAACTTCCGCATCAACTATCAGAAAGCGGTACATGCCGGGATGAAAATCGGAGCCTATCATTTCTTTCGATTTGATCGTGACGGCGTTGAGCAAGCGCGCAACCTACTGAAGGTGATTGGCCGGCGAAAACTCGACTTAGGAGTAGCAATCGATGTAGAGACCCACGGCAACGTACAGGGAGTAGACTCCACATTGATATCCAACAGGCTCATAGACATGGCCGAATACCTCAACTTAGAAGGATACCGAGTGACCTTCTACTCCAATCGGGACGGCTATCTGGACTATCTACAGCACACAGTACCCGGTTCAATCCTCTGGATATGTAGCTTCTCACCCAATCCCGGAAACTTAGAATGGACATTCTGGCAATTTGACCATCATGGGAAAGTAGCCGGAATGCTGAGGGAGGTAGACCTCAACGTCTTCTGCGGCAGTCGTCAAGACTGGGAAAACTACCTGAACGGCGCCACCTGGCCCTACACCCAACCTCCCTACAGCAGTGCACAATAAATTGACTATCCCCACGTTTAATATTTAACTATTAAGTATGCCTACGGACTAACAATTAGGCAGTTTTAGAATCGCAAACATCGTGACAAGAAGATACAATTTACAGACTTTCAGCACTATCGCAACCACTTTCGGACGCCTGCTCAAGAGAGTAGGCATTGTGGCGACACTGACACTTCTGCTTATTGCAGGGAGTGTCTCTGAGGCATATTCCTTCAACCCTGAAAAATATGCAACAAACTCAGTGCTCTCCAGCGGCAATTGGGCAAAAGTGAAAGTGAGCCGTACCGGTATGCAGTTTATCAGTCGTTCGCAACTTACATCCTTAGGGTTTAAGGATATCAATAAGGTAAACGTATACGGCTTTGGAGGGCGAATGATTAGCGAGACGCTGAGTGCGGAAATGCCCGATGATCTTCCGCAGCTTCCTTGTGTGCGCACCTCCCGTGGCATACTCTTCTTCGGTGTTGACCACATTGACTGGGTTCTCAACTCCGCAGAGAGTGGGATGACCTGGAAACATATCCAGCAGCCATATTCGGAAACGAGCTACTACTTTCTGAGCGACAAAGAAGCGCCAAGCATAGAACTTGGCGAGCCTAATCGCGCCGTAAGCGGTGGGGAAGTATTGAGCACATATACCTGTCGTACTGTTCATGAGCAAGATATCTACGCCCCCTCCAACAGCGGGCGCACACTTCTCGGAGAAGACTTCCGCTCCCCTACGCGTCGCACATTCTCCTTCTCCCTGGAAGACCCTGCCGATGGCAAAGCCACAGTATATATGCAATTTGCCGGAGGCACCACCAGCGGTTGGGACATCGCCATGTACCCGACAGGAGGGAGCAAAGGCTACCGCAAGTCGCAGAACTCTTCATTGGGCTCGGCCTTCATGCAGGTGCTCAACCTTGAGGGTGATTTCGACCTCGACGGAGAGAAACTCTCAATAGACGTAGCGTACACCCCACGTGGAACGGTAAGACTCGGACGCCTCGACTGGATAGAAGTAGAATGGACAAGAGAGCTAAAACTGCGCGACCATCAGCTTCACATCTACGATGACCTGACAGGAGCAAGAGTATACACTGTAGCCGGATGTAGCGAGACTACCCAAGTGTGGGATGTGACCGACCCGACTCGTCCACGAAGTGTAGCCACCACGCTCAACGGCGACAAGCTACAGATACCCGCAGTCGGCACCCGCGAATTTATCGTCTTCGACCCTGAGGGAGGCTACAACGTAGCCTTAGCCGGAAAAGTGAGCAACCAGGATATCCATGGACTTCCCGTACCCGACATGGTCATCATCAGTCCGAGCGAATACACCTCTGCAGCGCGTCGGTTGGCGACAATCCACGAAAAAGAGGGAATGACAGTCCACGTACTTACACCCGAGTCGCTCTACAACGAATTCTCTTCGGGCACCCCCGATGTCAGCGCCTTCCGCAAGGCATTCAAAATGTGGCAAGACCGCGGAGGAAATCCCGAACGAATCTCCTACTGCGTAATCTTCTCCCGTCCTACCTACGACAATAAGATGGTCACAGAGAAAGTGAAATCCGCAGGCTATCCCCGCGTACCCATCTGGCAGTGTCCCTCGGGCTATAGCGAATCCTCCTCATATTCCACCGACGACGTCATCGGTATGATCGACGACCCGAAGACGGCAGGTATCGAGGGGCAGAAAATTCGCGTAGCTATAGGGCGATTCCCTGTCATGTCGGCAGCCGAAGCCGATCAGGCAGTCGCCAAGCTTGAGAAATACGTCAATGAGCCCGACTATGGGTCATGGCGCAACAGAGTCATGATTGTAGCCGACGACAACGACAACGCCGTACACCTTGAGCAGGGTGAAGACGTCTACAAGCAGATGCGAGCCGGAGGCAATGGTGAGCACATAGACTACGAACGCCTCTACCTGGATGCCTATCCTTTGGACTATACGGGTCGCGGGCCGGTATATACTCAGCCCAAAGAGAGAATGCTCAGCAAAATAGACGAAGGAATCCTATATATGGACTACATCGGCCATGCCAATCCCTACTTCTGGGGACATGAAAACCTATTTCTATGGAACGACATGATGGAGATGTCCAACAAGCATCTCCCGGTGCTCTACGCCGCTACTTGCGAATACATGCGTTGGGACGCAGATGACCGTAGTGGCGGCGAGATGATGTGGCTCAAGGAAAAGGGTGGCATTATCGCCGGCATCATACCGAGCAGGACGGTACTCATCACCAGCAACGGAGTACTCAACACCAACACCTCGCGCCGACTATTTGAAAGAGACAACGAAGGAAAGCCCAAACGTCTCGGCCAGATATACGTAGAAGGGAAAAATTCCTACGTCTCCACCAATACCTTGCGCTACGGATTCATCGGAGACCCGGCACTTCGACTTGCTACGGCAACCGAAAACGTAGAGCTTGAGAGCATTGCCGGCACAGAAGTATCAGCAATAGAATCAGGCGACTACCCCGTGATTCAAGCTCGCCAGAAAGTAGAGATTTCCGGCAGAGTCACCGACAGCGAAGGAAACATACTTGAGGGATTCAACGGCACTCTTCATATTCAGCTTCTTGATGCCGAGAAGCCTATCACAACATTGGGTAACGGCAATCAAGAAACGGCAAAGATTAAGACCTACAACGATCGCAAGACACTTCTCTACACCGGTTCGACAACAGTAAAAGCCGGGAGGTGGTCTACGACAATAATGATGCCCTCCGAGATTGAGAACAACTATTCTCCGGCACGTATATCCTTCTATGCCTACTCCGAAGAGGGGAAAGAGGCCAATGGCAGTTGCGAGAAATTCTACATCTATGGTAGCGACATGACAGCACCGGAAGACACCAAAGGTCCGGAAATAAAAATGTTTGTACTCAACAGAGAAGACAATAGAGAGGGCTGCGTAGTCCACACTACCCCCGTAGTACTCGCCAGTTTCTCCGACGAGTCCGGCATCAACACCTCCAACGCCGGTATAGGCCACAAACTGCGGCTTACCCTTGATGGTAAAACAACATTTGATGACCTCAACCAGCACTACACCCCTGATCCTTTCGACTATTTGGGAGGCAGTGTAGTCTATCCTATGCCCGAACTGACTCCGGGTGCTCATACACTCAAGCTGACCGTATGGGACAATGCCAACAACTGCTCCACACGCGAAATCAGCTTCAACGTATCGGCAACCAAAAATCCGTCTATCTACGAACTCACTACCGACTGCAACCCGGCAAGTACGAGTGTTACGTTCAGCGTAGGTACAGACAGACCGATGAGCAAAGTAGGATGTATAATCGATGTATTCGACCTGTCAGGGCGTAAAGTATGGAGCCGACAGACCGACTCAGAGACAGATCTTGGAAGTAACATATCAATGACATGGAACCTCACCGACTTCAACGGTCACCGCGTAGAGCGAGGTATCTATTTATATAGAGCCACAATCATCAGTCCCGATGGAGCCGAGACTACTGAAACCAAAAAATTGGCAGTCACAGCACCCTGACCGGAAGGTCGATATCAAGGTCGATATAAGGACGATATAAGGCAGTCTAATTTGCAAAAATTAAATATAAGGTCTATATTTGCAGTCGAAATGAGCTCAGACATCCATGTTATTCTTCCGGAGCCTACGCTACGCAGGCTGCCATGGTATCTCGCCTATCTCGATACTCTTGAGCATAGACGAGTTGAAAACGTGTCGTCTACCACGATTTCCAAGGCTCTAAACGTTGACTCCTCTCAGATAGCTAAAGACCTCTCGTTTCTGAATCTAAAGGGGAAGACGCGTATCGGATATAATGTGAAAGCGCTGAGACAAGCATTGTCATCATTTCTTGACTTCGGCACCTCCCACGGAGCCTATGTCATAGGAGCCGGCAGCCTCGGACAAGCACTAATTCGCGACACAGGCCTTGCCAACTACGGCCTGAAGATACTTGCAGCCTTCGACGTACAGAGCTACAAAATCGGACGAAAAATCAGCGAAGTGCCGGTATATCATCTTGATGAGCTTCCGCGAATAATGGCAGAAGACCCGGCCTCTGTAGCAATTCTGACAGTGCCGGCTCAAAATGCACAAGATGTAGCCGATGCTGCCATAGATGCCGGCATCAAGGCGATATGGAACTTCACCCCCTATCGGATTAACGTCCCTGAAGGTGTGGTGATGTCGAGCACATCAATCTATGCCAATCTGGCACTAATATATAATAGACTCAAAGCAAAAGAAACTACCACCGACGCAGAAGACGTCATTGCCAACTGATGAAAATATTTTCCATCCTCAACAACTACCGCACAATCTCAGACGAGCACGACTCCAACAACGAGCCGTTCTGGACAATACTGCCCGATTCAGCAATGTTGAGATCCGGCAAACCTATATTTCTGCCTCAAGAAGAGAAACGCTACACCCTCTGTCCATGTATGTGCTTGAGGATAGGGAGACTGGGAAAGAGAGTAGCAGGTCGTTTTGCCTATCGGTATGTTAACGCCCTGGCACCGGCCGTAGCGATATTACCTGATGAGATCATTCCCGTAATCCAAAGAGGGATTGTGCCCTCCGGAGCAGAGTGGATATTCGATGGAGCTGTCATGATTGGAGACTTTACTGATCTTCCGGCAGAAAAAGAGGAGATTGAAAAAAGATTAGAAGAGGCAAAGATAGTCTTAACCCACAACGATGAGAGAGCAGAGTGGAAAGGTACACAAATGCGCCTTGAGATGCCCGACATTCTTACTACCATCAGCTACTACAATACGATAAAATCGGGCGATATGATTCTTACCGGAATCAACATCCGTGGGATACAAGCCCATATAGATACATCTGCGGAAGCCTATCTCAACGGTGTGCCGCAACTCAAATTCAACGTGAAGTGAAACAAATGAAACGATTCTATCTGGCGGCGGTGGCCGCTACGCTGACAGCACTCCCCTCCTTGGCCCTGCATCCCGGAGCGTTTGCAAAACGCTCATTGCTCTCTGAGGGAAGATGGGTAAAAATCGGGGTTGAACAGTCAGGCATATATGAGATATCCCACGAAGCATTGCGCCAGATGGGATTTGAAAATCCGGAGAATGTAGGTCTTTTCGGCAATGGCGGGCAACAGCAAGGACTGAACTTCGTCAATGCCATAGGTACTCTGACTCTGCATGACGACATGGTACCCGTAGGAGTATGGCACTATGGTGATAAAATGTATTTTTACGCTCAAGGAGTTGAAGATATTTCCTTTAAGGTTCAGAAGTCCAACCCATTGTTGGGCTATTATAACCGCAACAGTCTCAACATCTACTCCAACAAGGGATACTACTTTCTGTCAGACTCTCAGAAACCAAAACTAATAACTGCAGAGACCAACAAGCCTACCTCCTCCCATAAAGAGATTGCAGAGGCAGTAAGCTTCGTATATCACGAGAAAGACCTCTTCCACAACAACTCCTCCAGCGGCCAGCTATTCTGGGGAGAGTATATCAACGCCGGAGGGGGCAATCGTCTGAGCTGGGATGTGGATCTCAGCGAAGCCATAGATAATAGTACAGGCTGGATGGTAGCAGATATTTACACCGACAAGACAGAAGATTTGTCGCTAAGCTATGGTCTGGAAAACTGTGGAAAGACAATTGACTTTATGTCTACGAGCTACGCCTCGTCCAACTTCCGCCCGCAGTCTCCCTCGTCCGGAGAAGTAGGTGTAAAGAACGGCATACAGAAATTATATGTACAAGTAGCTGGAGATAAGGCTCCGACCGTCAGCAATCTTGACTACTGGTTGCTCTCCTACAAGACTCGTATTCCCACATTGAATAAAGCTCAGGGAGTTTCACAAGCTCGATTCGCCACTCCGGGAATTAGTCGCAACGAAAAAATCTTTTTCAACATACCTGAAGGTGGCAACTACGCTGTCTTCAACATCACCGAGCGCGAAAACCCCAAAGTCATCACCGGAGAGAGCGCACAGGGGACTACGAGCTTCGCACTTACTGCTTCCACCTCATATACAGATCTAATAGTCTTCGACACCTCACGCCCTCAGATGCAAATCAGCGGCTGGGGCGATTCCTACTCCCCCATTGCCAATCAGAATCTGCATGCATATGGAGAAGAGGGTGCGGATTTGCTGATAATAACCATTCCTAAATTCCGCGAATACGCAGAGCGCATCGCTGAGCTCCACCGCCGGAAAGAGGGACTGAAAGTAGTAGTAGCGACTACCGAAGAATGCTACAACGAATTCTCGGGAGGCGTACCCGACCCTATGGCGTATCGCTCCTTGGCAAAGATGTTGTATATGGGAAAGACCCCATTAAAGAACGTGTTGCTTTTCGGTCCTATCTACTCTGACTTCCGTGGTGTAAGTGTAGAAAAAGACCCTCTCGAAGGAATAATCGGATTCCAGAATACAGCTGTCTCCATAGAGAGGGGAGCAGCAAATATCAACGACTTCATAGGAATGATGGCAGATTTCCTGACTACAGACTATCTGGAGAAAGAGGAAGTTAATTTAGGTATTGGTCTGCTACCCGTAAGATTCCCATCAGAAGCTGAAATAGCAATCAAAAAGATAGAACACCATCTTGATGAAACCCATTTTGCATACTTCCTCAACAAAAGTCTGAATGTCGGAGGAACTCTCGACAAGAATCAGCATGCGCGCCAGGCAAAAGATATAGGTATTTGGATATCCAAATATGATAGTCACGCCACCATCAGCACTCCCCTAATTATCGACGCATACGGCAACAAAGCCGCTCGAGAGAAAATGATGGAAGAGATCAACGGAGGCACTACCTTCATGATGTACTTCGGACATGGTGCGGAGGGGTATCTTGGCAAGGACTATCAGTTCTTTACTAATACTGAGGCTAATAGAATGACCAATACGACACTGCCTGTCACTTTTTTTGCGGGTTGCTTACTATCGAACACCGACCGTGGGCGTCGCGGACTGGGCGAGACAATGGTGACTGCCACTCCTCATGGTTCCCTTGCTTCCATCCTGGCGCTTCGCGAAACATGGTCAGGTCAAAACCTCGACTTCTTCCATTCCCTTTTCAGACTTATATTCCTCGAAGAAGACAAAGACTCAGCCAAGCGCCGCTCAACCCCTCTTACATTGGGAGGACTAATGGCTGCCGTAAAGACTTCATCGATCTACAACAACGAACTTTCCTACAACCTTATCGGAGACCCGGCCTTGGTTATTCCGGTAGTCAATCGGCAAGTGGTAGTCGACGCATCCACACTTCCGAAAGCTATTGCAGGCAACGACTTTGAGATCAGCGGATACGTAGCTGACGCCAATGGTGAGGTTGATGAGAGCTACAATGGCGAATGCGTAGGACGACTGATGGAACCCATCGTCACTCTGGAATCGCACAATGTAGTGACTTCCTCGATGCCCGATGAGCTTGATAAAGAACCGCTATATATTGACTATGCTCAGACACAATTATCGATGGGAGTAGCAGAAGTTAAAGATGGCCGATTCACAATCAAACTCCACGTGCCGGGCGATGCCTCGAAGTTTGCTTCGAAGGTAGGACGTCTTCACCTTGCGACATACGATCCCACACAGCGTATCGGAGGAGGGAGTCTTGAGTATCTGGACTACGACGTTGTAGCAGAAGGCGAAACCACTCTCGAAGAGGGTGACAACGTAGCTCCGGTAATCGAAAGTATGAGCTATGACGGTGCAGATAATATGGTAAAAGTAACAGCCAGCGACAACTATGCGCTATCGCTGAGCTGCAACCCTCTGAATAAAGCCATGAAAGTATGGCTTGATGGCAAAGAGTTTACCTCCGGCAGCGAATTCACTGTATTCTTGGGAGATGACAACCGAAGCATGAGTCGCAAAATCAGCGTTGGCAACATCAACTATGGAGAACACTGCATGCGTGTCAGAGTCAGTGATGCAGCCGGCAACATAGCAGAGCAGGAGATAACCTTTACCTATGCTCCCAATGTTGGAACCTATACGCTTCAACTTGAAGAGAACGACATCGAAAAGGGTCTCACCTTCGGCTTCTTGGGAGAATATCCCGTCAAGGGCACTCTCTACATTACAGATGCAGAGGGTAAGACACTCCATAGCACTGGATTTACAGGCAATAAGATTCATTGGGACAGAATTCTAAGCAATGGAGAGAGACTTGGTGCCGGACACTACAAAGCCTACGTCATAGAACATGGCAATACTCTGGGCAACAGCCACACTCAAACTATTGACATCCCCCTGATTTGAAAACAATATACCTCTCCAAAAATAAGGCCGAAGATATGTTCAGATATCTTCGGCTTTTTTATAGTCCATTTCATAAGAGGGGAATGCAATAAAAAGGGAAGAAATCAGTTATAATATAAGAACTCTTCACAACAAATTACAGGAAGAAAAATAAAATCGGGGCAACCCACACATACATGAAACTTAACAAGACCATACGACTAATCGCGATAATCGGCTTGCTTGCAAGTTGCGCACTGTCTGCAAATGCCGAAAACGACATCAAGGACAATGAGTTCAACCCGGTCAACACCGGTGTGACGACACTGAGTATCGCCCCGGATGCCCGAGGTAGTGCCATGGGTAACTTAGGAGCTGCCACCGACCCGGATATGAACTCACAATTTTGGAATCCATCGAAATATGCCTTTGGGTATAGCCAGGGAGGCCTTTCACTAAGCTATACTCCTTGGCTACGCAAGATTGTCAACGACATCTTTTTGGCAAACCTTGCAGGATATTGGAAGCTCGGAGGCAGTGATAACCAAGCCCTGTCGGCATCGTTCAGATACTTCTCTTTGGGTGAGGTATCCATGACAGAGAATGGCTCATCAACAACACAGACTATCAATCCCTACGAATTTGCTCTCGACTTGGGCTACTCCCGCAAACTGTCGGAGAAATTCTCAATGGGCGTCGTATTGCGCTACATTCTTTCAGACCTCTCCTACGAAGACACCTCTTCAGGAGAAACCAACACCGCAGCATCGGCCTTCTCAGCCGATATCTCCGGCTACTACGTAAGCTATCCGATGGTAGGGCGCAATGAATGTCAGTTCTCATGGGGTTTCAATATCTCCAATATCGGTACACGTGTCAGCTACGATCATGGAGCAACCCACGCTTTCCTTCCCACAAACCTGCGACTCGGTGCTCAATTTATGTTCCCGCTGGCCGACTATCATACACTGGCCTTCGGACTTGACCTTAATAAGCTGCTTGTCCCGACAAAACCTCGCACATCCGACTACGATATGGATACAGCCGAAGGAGCCCAGGAATATCAAGATGCCCTTCAAAAATGGAACGACATGTCTCCATTCACCGGTATTTTCAAATCCTTTAGCGATGCTCCCGGAGGCTTCAAGGAAGAGCTTCAGGAAATAAATGTATCATTTGGTGGCGAGTACTCCTACAATCAGCAATTCTTCGTACGCGCCGGTTATAATTATGAGAATGCCAATAAGGGTGGACGATCATATTTCGCCTTTGGAGCAGGCTTCTCTCTGAACGTAGTGCAACTTGATGCTTCTTATATGTTAGCAACAGCCCAGAGTTCCCCACTCGACCAGACATTGCGCTTCACTCTCACCTTCGACATGGATGGTCTGCGCGACCTTATGGGGAAGCGGAAACGCTAACATTGCCTGTCAAAGTTAGTGTCGGTTGATGGTTGATCTGAGCTGAAAGCTCGCCTTCCTCGGGAGCACACCGTCCTTGAAATTAAATTAGAATTTATATGGCTGGAATTCCTTTTAGAATTGGATTTGGATATGACGTCCATCAGCTTACGGCCGACCGTGAGCTTTGGATTTGCGGTGTGCGTCTTGAACACGACATGGGACTGTTGGGGCATAGTGATGCGGATGTGGCTATTCATGCCCTTTGCGATGCCCTGCTTGGAGCGGCGGCTCTTGGCGATATCGGTCTCCACTTCCCCGACTCTAATCCAAAATATAAAGGAATAGATTCCAAAATTCTCCTCAAACACGTTGTAGGACTGCTCCGAGAAGAAAACTATGGCATAGGGAATGTAGACATCACTATTTGCGCTCAAGCTCCGAAGATGGCTCCCCATATCCCACTAATGCGCACTACTCTCGCCGAGATTATGGAGATAACGACCGACAACGTATCCGTAAAAGCGACAACTACCGAACACTTAGGCTTTACGGGGCGAAAGGAGGGAATTTCCGCCTACGCTACAGCACTTATCTACCGAGTACAAGACAATGCATCTTAATGACAGACAACGTCAGGCAGTAGAAGCTACTGAGGGGCGGGTGCGGGTAGTAGCCGGCGCCGGCTCCGGTAAGACTCGTGTGCTGGCACATAGATTCGCTTATCTTGTCAATGACATAGGTGTTTCCCCCTCCAATATTCTCTGCCTGACTTTCACCAACAAAGCCGCACAGGAGATGAAACATCGCATAGCCCGAATGGTGGATTCGGGAAGCGTAAACGACTTTATATGCACCATCCACAGCTTTTGCGTAAAGCTTCTGCGCAAAGAAATATACAGACTCGGCTATCCAAAAAACTTCCTGATAATCGATGAAGAGGATGCCAAAAATTTGGCCAAACAAGCCATGCATGATTATGGCATCGATCGCAAGAAAACTACTACAGAGCGATTTCTTAAGGACGTATCTGCGTTGAAAAGCTACGACCCAAACGCTTATATTCACAAATATCTGCTTCCCGGAGCCGGTCCCGACACAGCCGATGTTAAAGAACGCTACATTAAGCTTCAGCGCAAACAGTATGCCCTGGATTATGACGACCTGATTTATTTCGCTATCTATATCTTATTGCATTTTCCGGACGCAAAAGAATACTGGACCGACAAACTCAACTACATTATGGTTGATGAAGTACAGGATCTAAGCGGTGATGATTGGAAATTATTAGGAATCCTCTGTAGCAAACACGGCAATTTGTTTGTAGTTGGAGATCCCGACCAGGCTATTTATGAATGGCGCGGAGGAAATCCACGAATATTTGTGGATTTCAAAGCGCATACCGACATCGTACTCAACCAGAATTATCGTTCCACACCGGACATATTGGATGTAGCCAACACTATCATTGCCAACAATAAAAACAGGGTTCCCAAAGAGCTCTTTACACTCCGACTCAACGAGCAACGGGTCATCTACCGGCATTGCAAAAGTGAGAAAGAAGAGGCGACACAAATAGCAGAGACAATCCGCAAACACGTAAAAGAAGATGGGATGGACTACAAAGACTTCGCTGTGGTCTATCGTTCATCGTTTCTTTCACGCCTAGTAGAGCAGTCATTACTACGCGAGAAGATACCATACACGGTATGGGGTGGTGTTCGCTTCTTTGAGCGCAAAGAAATCAAAGACGTAGTCAGCTATTTGCGCCTCGCAGTGAATGTCAACGATGACCTTGCGTTCAGTCGCATCGCTAATGTACCGGCTAGAAAGATGGGGAGTGTCACCTTGAGTAAGCTACGACAGCTTGCAGAGAGCGAGGGAGACTATCTCTTCCCTACATTGAAACGGCATATCGATGAAAAGCCCTTTAATCGCAAAGAGATAAAAGCCTTCATAGATATTATCGACCACGGCAAGAGCATGGCTTCCGGCACCCCAGTCTCTGAGCTCAGCGAATGGCTGATGAACACAAGTGGTCTTCAGGATATGTATCGCACGGATGAGACTGAGGAACGATTGGAAAACATCACTGAACTCGTCAGTGCAATGAAAGAATTTGAGCTTAGCCGTATAGATGAGTCCGAAACAGATGCAGAGCATTATCTGCAGGAGATTTCCCTTTACATGAATCCGGATTTTGAGCGCGATGGGAGCAACGTCCGGCTGATGACCATCCATCAGTCGAAGGGACTGGAATTCCCATGCGTATTTATTCTGGGGCTTACCGAAGGAGTTTTTCCCAACCATCGTAGTATCCGCGAGCGACGCAAAGATGGCGAAGAGGAAGAGCGACGACTGATGTATGTAGCAGTCACACGCGCTGAAGATATCCTGTACCTGTCCGAGTCTGAAGGATATAGCAATGACACCGGAGCGTTGAAATATCCATCAAGATTCCTGGGAGAGATAGACACGAGCCTCCTTCAAGTTGAGGGGAATCCCGACCCATCGCTATTAGAGGGCACAAAGACAATGGTAAAGAATCTCAACGATGAGCTATTCGGGGGAAGCGAAGCTGAATACGCCGCGGGAACGGTAGTCGTGCATAAGGTATTCGGAGAGGGGATTGTAGAGAGCTACGATGCCATCGCTAAGAGCTATCGAGTACGCTTTGGGGAGAATGTTCGGAATCTTGTAGGGAGAGTGCTTGAGATTAGGAATTAGGAATTATTTGGGGGTCGATGGCAATATTCTTTGAGTACGGGAGGATTCTTTTCGGAGGAATTTTTGGTTTTGGAAATTCGGGGGATTTTTGTAATTTTGTGATATGGAAAATGATTTGTTCAACGCTGCATTATCAGAGACGTTTGAGAATCCTTCTGAGAATTCGGTAGTCTCCGGTGTAGACATTTCTACGACCTCATCATCTGAGTATAATGAGGATGCTATCCAGACGCTTGCTTGGAATGAACATATCCGCAGACGTCCCGGTATGTATATTGGCAAGCTCGGCGATGGCACACATGCTGAGGATGGTATCTACGTCCTCATCAAGGAGGTCATGGACAATTCTATAGATGAGTTCAATATGGGTGCGGGTACCCGTATTAATATCAGCATTACCCCCCAGGGGGAGGTGACCATCCGCGACTACGGACGTGGCATACCCTTGGGAAAGGTGAAGGAGGTGGCCTCCGACATCAATACAGGAGGTAAATTCGACTCAAAAAATTTCCAGAAATCAGTAGGTTTGAATGGTGTGGGTCTTAAAGCTGTCAATGCTCTTTCTACGGAATGCGATGTACAGAGCTTCCGCGATGGCCAGACAGTACGAGCCGAATTTCGCAAGGGGAATCTTATTTCCCTGACGGAGCCAACTCCTACAAATGAGGCTAATGGCACACTGGTAAGATTTATTCCTGACCCCACGCTCTTCCGCGACTATCGTTTCAACATGGAATTTGTAGAGACTATGGTCAATAATTATACGTATCTCAACACGGGTCTTCAGATATTCTTCAACGACAAGAAATACGTCTCTCGCCACGGTCTGTTAGACCTGCTGAAAGAACACCTCACCTCCGAGCCTCTCTATCCTATTATCCATCTGAAGGGTGAGGATATCGAGGCAGTCATCACTCATACCGACCAATATGGAGAGGAATACTATTCCTTTGTCAATGGGCAGCACACGACTCAGGGAGGCACCCATCTATCAGCCTTTCGTGAACACGTTTCGCGCACTATTAAGGAATTTTCCGGCAAAGGATATGAATTCGGTGATATCCGCAATGGTATGGTAGCGGCCATCAGTGTTCGCATTCAGGAGCCGGTATTTGAGTCTCAGACGAAGACTAAGCTCGGTAGCAAAGAGATAGCTCCGGACAGTCCGGTCACCGTCAATAAATTCGTAGGAGATTTCATCAAGAAAGACCTTGACGACTTCTTGCACAAGAATCAGGATACAGCCACAAGCATGCTGGCGAAGATAGCCTCAAGCGAGAAAGAACGTAAAGCAATGGCAGGCGTAGCAAAGTTGGCACGCGAGAAAGCCAAGAAGGTGAGTCTCCATAATCGCAAGCTCCGAGATTGCCGCATTCATTACAACGATCCCTACAAAGAGGGTAAAAATGCAGTGAATCGCCAGGATGAGTCTTCGATCTTCATTACGGAGGGTCTTTCCGCCACAGGAACTATCACCAAAGTGCGCAACGCCGAAACACAGGCCGTATTCTCACTGCGAGGAAAGCCACTCAACTCATACGGCATGACACAGGAGGTAGTCTACAAAAACGATGAATTCAACCTTCTTCAAGCAGCTCTCAACATTGAAGAGGGGATTGAAGGATTGCGCTATAATAAGGTTATTATCGCCACTGATGCTGATGTAGACGGGATGCATATTCGTCTGCTCATCATCACCTTCTTCCTTATGTTCTTCCCGGATCTGATAAAGAAGGGGCACGTCCATATACTTCAGACCCCACTTTTCCGAGTGAGAAATAAGAACTCTACACGCCGCAAGTTCCAGCGCAAATCGAAGACCAAAACAGTCAAGACAGACGCAGACACGCCTCAAGAGCGCGACACCTACTATTGCTACACAGAAGAAGAGCGATTAGCAGCCATCGAAAAATTGGGCGACAAGGCAGAGATCACTCGATTCAAAGGTCTTGGAGAAATCAACGATGTAGAATTTGCAGACTTCATAGGAGAAGAGATGAGACTCGATCCCGTAGTACTCCGTCCCGGCGACACCCCCGAGAAGCTACTGGAATTCTACATGGGTAAGAATACCATGGAACGCCAGAATTTCATAATCGACAATCTGATAATCGAAGATGATTCAGAAATTTAGGAATTAGGTAATAATTAAGTAGATGGTCGATTTGAATTTAAATTGAACAGCTAGTTATAAATTGAAAATTATAAATTGGAAAAGATTGGGATATTTCCAGGCAGCTTTAATCCTTTCACTACGGGGCATGCCGACATCGTAGAGCGTGCGCTAAAGATTTTCGACAAGATTATAGTCGGAGTGGGATTCAATGAACACAAACCCGGAGGAGCAGTTGCCGCTGAAAAGCGGGCTGAAGCTATTGCCGACTTCTACGCTGATGAGCCACGAGTAGAGAGTGAAAGCTACAGCGGGCTGACGGTAGAATTTGCGTGCAGGAAGTCTGCCGTTGCAATAATTCGCGGAATTCGCAATTCCCAAGACTTCGAATATGAGAAGACGCTCTCAGAAGTCAATGAAGAGATAGCAGGAATGCCTACAGTATTTCTCTGTTGCAGTCCGCAACTGAGCTTCGTAAGCAGCTCGATGGTTCGCGAACTTGAACATAACGGCTACGATGCCGGTAAATATATAGCTACAAAAATTAAATAATACGACTATGAACATACGAAAGATACTAATGCCGGTAGCAATACTCGCTATAGGGATACCGGCACTGATAGCCCAATATATGACACCCGACAATAAGTTGCGGATGGCAGAGTCTGCTATTGCTCAGTTGTATGTAGATACAGTCAACGAAGACAAACTCGTGGAAAATGCTATCCGCGGGATGCTTGAGCAGCTCGATCCCCACAGTTCATATTCCACGCCGGAGGAGACTCGTGAGCTTAATGAGCCATTGGAAGGGAACTTCAGTGGTATCGGCATATCCTTCAACATGAATCGCGACACACTCTACGTCATACAGACAATCTCCGGAGGTCCATCGGAGAGAGTTGGCATGCTTGCCGGCGATAGGATTATCAGTGTCAACGATACTACGATAGCCGGAGTGAAGATGAAAAATTCCGATATCATGAAGCGTCTTCGCGGCAAGAAGGGCACTGATGTGGCTGTGAAAGTGTTGAGATACAGTGGAGTGCGGACTGATACAATCGCATTCCTGATTACACGCGATGACATCCCCATCTATAGTGTGGATGCGGCCTACATGGTCGATCCCAAGACGGGATATATCCGATTGAATAAATTTGCGGCAGAGACTCCCAAGGAGATGGCTACAGCCATTCGCGACCTGAAGAAGCAGGGTATGACTCAGCTGATTCTCGACCTTACCGATAATGGTGGCGGATATTTGAATTCAGCCGTAGACCTTCTAGGGGAACTCCTCCCCGATGGCAGTATGGCTGTCTACACTGAAGGGCGCGCCTCCGACCGACATGATATGTATGCCCAGCCTCGCTCCATGAAACCATTGTTTGCCGATGGCAGACTTGTCATCATGACCAATCAATATTCAGCCTCAGCTTCTGAGATTACAGCCGGCGCTATCCAGGATCATGACCGCGGCCTGATCGTAGGACGTCGCTCCTTCGGCAAGGGGCTTGTACAACGCCCTATACCCTTCCCCGATGGATCAATGATACGTCTGACCATCGCCCACTACTACACCCCCTCAGGCCGCGACATCCAGAAGCCATACGTCAAAGGAGACCAGAAAGCCTACAATCATGATATGGCAGACCGCTTATCCTCCGGCGAGCTATTCCATGCCGACTCTATTAAATATGTGGATTCACTGAAATTCAAGACACTGCGTATGAACCGTGATATCTATGGAGGTGGTGGCATATATCCCGACTCTTTCGTGCCCCTCGACACTACTGAGTATACTAAATACTATCGCAATGTCATGGCCAAGGGATTGCTTAATCGATATGCTATCTCCTATGTTGATGCTCATCGCAAAGAGATAAAGAAGCAATATCACACAGATACTCAATTTGTTGACAACTTCGAAGTGACACCTCAAATGCTTGACAAGCTCAAGGAAATGGCTGACTCAGAGAAGATTGAGTTTGACAAAGAGCAGTTTGAGCAGAGTGCACCCCTCTTCAAGATGATTCTCAAGGCATTAATAGGACGCGACATTTATGAGAATGCTACCTATTTTAAGGTCTATAATCTTCACGACCCAATATTCCGGGAAGCACTCCGACTTATCAATTCGCAAGACTATACTACATTGCTAAGTCCCGGCGGCAAACCAAAGAAATAACATCAAGCCCATTGGATCCGATGATGATGAGACACTGCATATTTCTCATAGCGTTGACGTTCTTCCTCAGCGCTATGAGTCGTACGTCCAAGACTCAACTGCGTGCACCGGAGCATAAGAGTGAGCTCAGTGTCTCTGAAGAATTAGAAGCGGCCTTTGAAGAAAATCTCTCATTGCCAAAGGATTCTATAATAACTGACCCGGCTATAGACTGGGCTTATGACTCAGGAGCCTTGACAGCAGAACTCCCGCTGACATTCAAAGGATTCAGAAGGTTGGGGCCGGAGATTTTTCATGTCCCTGATGTTGACGGTCTTATAGCTCAAAATTTCGAGCCGGAAGCTATTTTAGTAACCGGGAATCCATTATCTCCCAACCTTAAGGCTCTATTTCGCAAACAGCATATCGGGGAAGCTCTCATCTACTTCTACATGATTGAGAATCCAAATAAAATCGAATTTCTTGCATGGAACTTCCCCAAACCGCCAAAAATCCCCGACTTCGACAAGAAATTCACGAAACTTATCGGAGGGCTCAATCCCTCAATCCTCCCTACAAATTTCGACAAAATAGAAAGCGGCTCTCTTGGGAAACGAATATGGCTACATTATTTCAATGTAGGATTGCAGTTCTCGCAAGCATACGTCAGCTCTAATTGGTACCAGGGAGGCAACAACCACTTAGCTTTGCTTTTTAATTTCAATTGGAATGTAGACCTAAATACTGTATATCATCCTAATCTGCTTTTCCAAAGCGCACTGAGCTACAAGCTGGCTATCAACTCCAATCCCAAGGAGTCTCTGCATCGATTGTCGGTCACTCAAGATAATTTCCAGTATAATCTCAAAGGTGGTCTTAAGGCATTGAAACACTGGTTTTATTCATTCACCCTGCAACTGACCACTCCCCTCTTCAATACCTATCCTGCAGATAGTCCCGGCAGGTCTGCAGCATTTTTCTCTCCCGGAACTTTCAACCTCGGTCTCGGTATGACCTACAACCGGCAGAATGCCAAGAAGACTTGGAAGATTAGTGCCTCGGTTGCACCTATCTCATACAACCTTAAGACGTGCATAGCTCGCGACGTAGACCATGCACAATTTAACATCCCTGCTGATGCCAGGACGGCCAGCGAGGTAGGTTCAAACCTCGAGACCAATTTCACCTGGAAGATTGCCGACAACATCACCTGGACATCTCGGATATTCCTCTTCACCGACTATAAATATTTCCTTACTGACTGGGAAAATACCTTGAACTTCAGCTTTAATAAATTTTTCTCAACTCAGCTATATGTACATCCTCGCTATGACTCATCGTCTGACTTCTCAACCTCCGGATGGCACTACTGGATGCTTAAGGAAATACTAAGCCTTGGTCTCTCTTATACATTCTCTACAAAGGGATAATCCTATGAACATACCAACAATAAGACTTCCTCAAACAAATATCCTTTTAGTCATTATCATCATTATAGCGGGATACTCATCGAGAGTCTATGGAAGAAATCCTCTATCACTTCCTCCCGACAGAGTGGTAATGGCACAAAACAGATGCGACTCCCTTCCCCTGAGCGACATTGAGGGGATATGGCAATTCCCTGAAGATAATATGACAGTGTTGATTCTCTCCGACGAATCTAATCCTCAAGAATTCAAAATAGAAGTAGTAGAGAGCAATGACTGCAGAGTACGCAGCGGCGACATAATAGGTCATATCAAGCAGACAGCCAACTCCTCAAAATATATCATGCATCTTTGCAGTGCTGTAGACAAAAGCATATTGAAACACCCACAGACCTGCGTTGCCACCTTAGATTCAAAGAAAGAAGTCTTAAAAATACAGCGCAAAAAGCTCAAAGTCAGCTTTAACCCCTTAGGATTTCTCCCCTACTTTTGGCGAAGTATCCGCATACGGCGCAACGATCCTCTCAAGGATACAGACCGCGGACTAATCCGAATCTACCCCAGCTATGACGGAAACGGCTCATCGCAACGCAAACCCCGATATCTGTAGAACTATGAAACACAATTTTAAATCATTGATTCTCTGCTTTACAGCCATAGCTTTAATATCTATAGCATACTCATTTTGGGAGAATAATCACGTATCCGCAAAGAAAATAGCTTTAAAACTAAAAACAGATAGGAAGGCATCTGCAAGGAAAAATCATAATCTTATCGAGCTGACCGCATCAGAGAGCGACACCCTGCTAAGGGATACGATATTCAACAAAATAGTCATCACCGGCTACGACAAGCCTGCTACGAGTTCGAAAGAGAGTTTCTTTCTAACCAACAATAGCGGCCGAAAGATAGCCTCCATAGAGATTGAGATAATCTATCAGACAATGGACGGCCGACGACTGGACAGAGTAGTTCGCGAAATCAAGAAGACAATACCGCAAGGAGAAACGACAAAGATTGATCTGCAGGCATGGGACACGCAGCGTTCATTTCATTACCATAAAAGCGCTGCATCCCGACAGCGAGCAACAATGCCCTACGATGTCATCATCACCCCGACCAAAATCACCCTCTACGCCCTTCCCTCACTCTGAACTTGAGATTTCTATGACTTATCGCTTGGCTCAGTGCTCCTACGTTCTTCTCAAAAGACGATTTATTCTACTTCAAGGTTGAAGTTGTATATCTTGCCGGTGTAGGCTTTCATCTCGCCTACGAAGGTTGAGGGAGTTAGCGTGCCGCTGAAGGTGCCGGTTATCTCTCCTTTGGCGTTGCGCTCATCGAGTTTTATCTCTCCTGTCCGTTTGTTGAATACGTTGACCGTCAAGGTTAGTGAGTTGTTAGGCCCACTCTTATCATAATAATAGGAGCCGTCGCGCATCCCTTTGTTGATGGTCATATGGATAGGATATTTCCCGCCAAGCTTGCCTTTAATTTTGTAGGGTCCATCGCTGAGCCTGCCACGGTCGCCGGTTGTCGGATCAAGAGTCTTGACGTATTCAGCATATTCATTCCCTTTCGGGATGAATTTCTCAAAGAAGTCTTCCTCTGTCGGCGTATTCATGGTGATATTAGCTATATTCCCGCCCCCGTGCATTGAGAAGGATGAGGGAACGCGAGTTGTTCCGTTGGCGGGTATATCCACTCCCTTTTCTATTTTGTGGTTTGATTCTTCAACCCCAAAGCCAATATAATAGTATTCCCATGTTATCGTGTATTCGTCTCCTTTGATAGGTTGGTCGGTAGTATTCTTTAGAGTATAGTATCCCTTTCCTTCATCCATACCGAACATTGGCTCTTTGGTCGTGGTGAACCCGAGATTTTTTATCGCGCTCTTACGCCGGGTGACGAATTCGTCGAATAGTTTCATCCTCAGGCCGTCAATATTATCCATAATTTCTGCCATCTGCACATCTGTCGGATTGGAATTCTTCTTAAATGCCCCTACCTTCTCTGCAAATTTCTTCTTACTTTGGGGGTATTGGAAGAGCCCTATGGTCTCAACTACCGTCATCCTGCCATCCTCCGATACTTTGACTTTCATCTTCGCGTCTTTGTTGAAGCTGACAAGATAGATATCCTCTTTTTCTGTCTTCTCTACTCCCAGACTATCAGCATTAAATTCCAGGGCCAGGGAGTCGGCCATTTCAATGGCGGGATATATCATCTTTAGTGAGTCTAACTCGTTGTTTCCTACTTGCTGAGCGAAATTTTCAGAGAATTCGCGTACCATTTTCTCTTTCTTGTCAGCGCAAGATACAATCATGCACATCAATAATGCAAAGCTGACAATGATTCCGATTTTTTTCATATTCTCTAAGTGCTTTTATGAAATGGACTCTAAATTTTGACGCAAAGATACAAAAAAATTAAATCTATTTATTAATTTTACATCACTTTTTTGAAACCGATTCGGTTGCCATGAAAAATCATAAATTCATCTCATTACGCCACTGCCTTTTCAGTCGGATAATACCTCTGATTATTTCGGCTATATTTGTTGTTGTACTTTGCATCGGTCTTCATTCATGTGACCGTAATCATTCTCAACCCAATGACAATATCGCTACTCTCGATTCTTTGCTCAATGAGCGACAGAGTCTCGAACGTATTAAAATGTCTAAACTTAATGAGCTAAAATCCAAGAGACTTCAAGCCTCTTCTCCTTCTGATATCTTTTCTGCCAATAAACTCCTCTTTGATGAATTCTCTACGTATCAGGCGGATTCTGCTATGAAGTATGTGGATGAGAATCTTCAACTCGCTAATTCTACGGGCAATCTTGAGTGGGAAATTAAAAGTAAGATAGATAAGTCTGAGCTCCTCGCCGGCACCGGTCTACTATCCCAGTCAGGTGAAATTATGGCATCTATCAACCGTTCTACGATTCCTCAAGATCTCCTTACCGACTATTACGGCCAGATGATCTTCCTCTATAGCCATATCGGCAACTATACCGGTGGACAAAACGATTATTATGTTAAGGAAAGGGCATATAAGGATTCAATTATTGCTATCATAGACGATAAACATCCCGACTACCTTTGGTACAAGGGTTGGGATGTCCTCGGCACGGATCAATCCAGCGATAAGTTGATTGCTGCCTTGGTAGAGAAGTTAAGTAATTCCAAGCTCAACTCTCGTCAGGATGCCAAGGATGCATACATCCTCGCTAAGCTTTATGAGGAAAAGGGAGATAAGGCCAACTATAAAAAGTATATGGCTCTCTCTGCAATTGTAGACGTAAAAACTGTCAACGCTGAAATAGCATCGCTTGAGGACCTTGCTAAAATCATGTTCAATGAGGGGGATATTGACCATGCTTATTCATACATTAATTATAGTCTTAACAAGGCTATATCTTTCCCTAACCGGGTGAAGGCCTTCGGGATCACACAAACTCTCGATAAGGTCTACGATGTCTATCAGAAGAATAATGCCCGCCAGCAGAAGGCCACCAATACGTACCTTATCCTTGTTTGCATTTTTGCGATCATAATGATTATTCTTACAGTGACCGTCGTACTTCAGAACCGCAAACTCAGTAGTCGACGTAAAAATCTGGATGAAATAAATAATGATCTAAACAATAAGGTTTCAGAACTTTCTTTAGCCCATACCCAACTCAATGAAGCTAATGAACGCCTCAGAGAGCTTAATGCAAACTTAACACAAAAGAATGAGGAGCTTAACGAAGCTAACTTCGTCAAGGAGGAGTATATAGGATATGTCTTCAATATATGCTCCAACTACATCAGTCGCCTGGGTGACCTTAAGCGTAATATACATATTAAAGCGGTTCAGAAGAAACTCAGTGAGATTGAGATCGAAACTGCTGACGTCGACATGAAGCGTGAGCTTAAGGAGTTCTACCGCTCTTTTGATACCATCTTCTTGCATATTTACCCCGATTTCGTCAACGATTTCAATACTCTACTTCAAGATGACAAGCAGATTGTGCCCCGGGAGGGTGAGTTGCTAAATACTGAACTTAGAATCTACGCTCTGGTTCGTCTCGGTATCACCGACTCGGTTAAGATAGCCGATTTCTTGCATTGCTCTGCTCAAACTGTCTACAACAATCGCTTCAAGGTGCGCAATAAAGCTCGCATTCCTCGTGAGAAATTTGCCGAGGCTGTACGCATGCTCGGCAAGTATATCCGTGACTAATCAAACATACTTTTGAGACCGGATTTCCTCCTGACTTTACTCTTGATATGTTAAAATTTGTTCTTTTCAGACTTTTTATAGAGTCCGAAAAGTTTACTTTTTTACATATAATGACATATCCATATTAACTGATTGTTAGGTATTTAATATTTTTACAAGTCTTTTTTTACTACTTACCGACTTATTTGCTCATTAACAATTTTTAATAATTTTGTTGCGTGCTTGAAATACTCCATTTTTGAGTGTCTTAATTTTTCTGTTGAATCAAATTTTAAACAACAATAACCCAATGAATGCAAAGAGCAATTTTGTGAAACTGACTCTTGCCATAGTGATGATTCTCGCGGGCGGGTTGCAGTCTTTGGCTGCCAATATCCTTGCCTCAGGTAATGTCACCGATGGTAATGAGCCGCTGATTGGTGTTAGTGTCCTCGCAAAGGGACACCCCAGTCTGGGCACCGTCACCGACATTGACGGTAACTTCAGCATTTCTGTCCCTGAGGGTACTACTTTAGTGTTCTCCTATGTGGGATATGACAAAAAGGAAATGAAGGCTGCACCTAAGATGCAAGTCCTCATGCAAAGCGCGATGACCGACCTTAATGAAGTTGTAGTCATTGGCTATGGTTCCGTGAAACGTAAAGACCTGACGACTGCTGTCTCTACTGTGGGCGACGATGCTCTCGAGAATCGTCCTATCATCTCTGCAGCTCAGGCCCTTCAGGGCAAGGCTCCGGGTGTCGCAGTGCAGATGCCTACCGGTGCTCCGGGTAGTGGCATGACTGTGCGCGTACGTGGTACTACCTCTTTCAATGGTTCCAACGAGCCCCTATATGTCGTTGATGGTGTCCCCGTGGATAATATCAATTTCCTCTCGCCGAGCGATATTGAGTCGATGCAAATCCTTAAGGATGCATCTTCTGCCGCTATCTATGGTTCTCGCGGTGCCAATGGTGTTGTAATTATCTCTACTAAGCAGGGTAAGAACGACCAAGTGAAAATCTCTCTGAATATTCAAGGTGGTTTCACCCATGTTGCCAAGAAGATGGATGTCCTCAACGCTGCTCAGTATAAGACCCTGATGGATGAAATCGGCCTGGTTCACCTTCCCGATGGTTTGACCGACCAGACTGACTGGTTTGACGAAACCTACCGCACCGGTAATACTCAGACCTATCAGTTGGCTATCTCTCAGAGCAATGATAAGATTTCTTACTATCTTTCCGGTGGTTATCAGCGCGATGGTGGTATTTTGAAGAGCTCTTTCTACCAGCGCTTCAATTTCCGCGCTAACATCGAGGGTAAGATTCGTCCCTGGCTGACTGCCAAAGCAAGTGCCCTTTACTCTGACTATTCTTCTAATGGCGGTGGCGCTATGGGTACTGTCGGCAACCGCGGTGGTGTTATCCTCTCGGTTATCAACACTCCTACCTACGCTCCCGTCTGGGATCCTGAAAACCCCAAGCAGTACTACAATAATTTCTATGGTCTGAACATGCAGAGCCCTATTGAGAACGAGGCTCGCCAGAAGGCTAATCGCGACCGTGAAAACCGTCTGATTGCTTCCGGTGAACTTTTCTTCGATTTATATAAGGGTCTGACTTTCTCTACTAAGTTTACTATGGACCGTCGCCACGGCTGGAACACTTCTTTCCTTGACCCGGAATTGACTACATGGGGTCGTGAGCAGGGTGGCACCGCCTACGATGGCCGCACTTTCAACACTGTTCTTACTTGGGACAATGTTGCTAACTATAAGTTCTCATTCGGCAAGAACTCTTTTGATATCATGGCCGGTATGTCTTGGACTGATTCGAAGTATTCCAACAGCTGGATTAATGGTCAGTACTATCGTAATGGCGATATCCAGACTCTGAATGCTGCCAACAAGATCTCCTGGGATGGAACCGGTACTGCCGGCTCTACTTGGGGTATCCTTTCTTACTTCGGTCGTATCGCTTACAACTATGATTCTAAGTATCTGGTGACCGGTAATATCCGTTATGACGGCTCTTCTAAGCTTAATCCCGACCATCGTTGGAAGGCTTTCCCCTCTGTCTCCGCTGCCTGGCGTATCTCTCAGGAAAATTGGCTCAAGGATGTCGATTGGCTGTATGATCTTAAGATTCGTGGTGGCTGGGGTATGACCGGCAACCAGGATGGCGTCGGCGACTATGCTTATCTACAGCGCTACAACATCAACCGTATACCCTGGTTTGAAGAAGGCAACGCTACTGCTGTGCCTACTATCACTCAGGCAAACCTCCGTACTCGGGACCTGACCTGGGAAACTACCTATCAAACCGGAGTTGGTATTGACTTCGCTGTTCTCAACAATCGTATCGAATTAAGTGCTGACTGGTACTATAAGAAAACTAAAGACATGCTTATGTGGGTATCTCTACCCTCCGGTTCTGCCGCTGCAAGCTCAATTCAGCGTAACGAGGGTGAAATGACAAACCGCGGTTTCGAGTTTGGCATCACTTCTCGCAACTTCACCGGCGAGTTCAATTGGACTACGAACCTCAACATGTCTTTCAATAAGAATAAGCTGACAAACCTCGAACTCCAGAAGGTATATCTCGATGCTGTCACTTCCGAGACTGTCAACGAGGCTGTGGTCCGCAACGAGCCGGGCCGTTCTCTGGGTGGCTTCTATGGCTATGTAGCCCAGGGTGTTGACCCCGAAACAGGCTTGATGATCTATCAAGACCTGAATGGTGATGGTCGTATCTCTTCTTCCGACCGTACCTTTATCGGCGACCCAAATCCGGACTTCACTTTCGGTATGACCAATACTTTCTCTTATAAGGGCTTTACTCTTAGTATCTTCCTCCAAGGTTCTGTCGGCAACGATATCTTCAATGCTTCCAGAATGGAAACTGAGGGTATGTACGATGGCAAGAACCAGTCTGCCAAGGTGCTTGAGCGCTGGCAGATTCCCGGTCAGATTACTGACGTCCCCAAGGCTGGATGGAATATGCGCAACTCTACTTATTTCGTAGAAAATGGCTCCTACCTCCGTATTAAGGATATCTCCCTGGCTTACGACTTCTCCGGAAAATGGATGCGTAAGCTCGGTATCTCTAAGATACAGCCTTACTTCACTGTCTCCAACCTTGTGACTTTCACTTCTTACTCAGGTATGGACCCCGAGGTTAACCAGTGGGGCAATAGCGGCGCTGTCCAGGGTATCGACTGGGGTACTTACCCGCATTGCAAGAGTTATGTTTTCGGTGTCAATATCGACTTCTAAATACCAGATTAAACTATGAAACTTAAATATATCGGCGGCGTTTTTGCCGTATCGGCTATGATTGCCTCCTGCGGTCTCGACTATGAGCCGGTCAGTGATTATTCTGACGTTACAGAGGGTGCCATCGACAATGAAGTCAACGAAATCATATATCAGAATCGCGCAGACGCTGAAAGCGCTCTGACTGCCCTCTACGAGGACTTCCGTGGCAATCAGAATTCTCTCCAGCTCGACTGGCTCCTTATCGGTGATGTCCATAGTGACAATGCCTACGCCGGAACTACCGGTTCTGAAGTTGTTGACCCGGCCACCAACGACCTTAATGGTACTACTCTGTGTGTAAACCGCGACTGGGACTATTATATGCTCCAGGCTGCTAAGTGTACTAAGTTCATCGAGGGCGTCAAGGCTGTTGGCGATAATAGCCTGACTGAAGATGAAATTCAAACTATGTCCGCTCAGGCTAAGATTCTGCGGGCTTTCATCTGGTTCCGTATGGTTCGTATGTGGGGCAATATCCCCATCATTACTACCGTCCCCAAGGATATCACTTCTGATAATATTGCAGAATCCTATGAAAGCTATTTCCCGCCCCAGAATACTGAAGCTGAAGCTTATCATTATATCCTGGAGGACCTCAACGATGCTCTTAAGTATGCTCCTGAAGGTACCGGCGACAAAACTCGCTTCTCCAAGGACGTGGCTCGTGCTCTGCTCGCTAAGGTTTATGCCGAAAAGCCTGTACGCGACTATGCCAAGGTTATCCAATATGTCGATGAGCTGACTGCCCGTGGTTTTGCCCTCTGTCCTGAATATGGCGACTTGTTCAATATTGATGGCCCCGTAAAGGATGGTTTCACTGCTACCCCTCTGCATACCAACACTGTTGAATCTATCCTCGAGGTACACTACCCAGTAGGTTCCGGCAACTTTGCTTCTTGGATGTATGGCCGTTGCCTCGAAAACTGGGACAACTCTTTCTCTTGGGCTAAGTGGATTACTCCCTCTCGCGATCTTTTAACAGCTTTTGACAAAGTTGGAGATACTAAACGCAAGGAACAAACCGTTGTATACTATGAATGCAATTGGAGTAACTACTATCCTTCAGATAACTATGCTTTCATGTATAAGGTTCGTTCCGGCTACAGCAACATTTTCTTCCTTCGCTATGACGATGTGCTTCTTCTGAAAGCTGAGGCTCTCATCAATGGTGAAAACGTAGACCTTGCCGCTGCCGCCGCTATCATCGACCAGATTCGTTCTCGCGCCGGCGTTGCTAAATTGTCTGCCGCTGAAAAGGCAAGCAAGGAAAGTCTCTTTAAGGCTTATGTCAACGAACGTCGCTTGGAACTCGCCTGCGAGGGTGAACGCTGGTTCGACCTCGTCCGCCTCAATCTCGTTGAAGAGGCTATGTTAGCCGCCCAGCGCTCAGACTCTTATCGTCTGCCAATTGCAGTCCCCTACACCATCAATTCGTATCTGCTGCCCATTCCTCAGAATGTGCTCGACACGAACCCCAATGTGGTGCAGAACCCCGGCTACTAATTTGCAAACGTTATATTTAATATGAAAAATTTTAAAGTGAATATACTGACCATCATGGCCGCCGCTTTACTCGCCTCTTGCGGTGGCGACGACGAGCCATCCCCTAAGCCCGAGAATCCCGTCACTCCTGACACCCCTGCTGTCGTAGCCGGTGATGTCAGGGTTATCATAACTACGGCCAACCGTGCACATGATCTCGCTGAGTCTACCATCAAGTTTAGTACCTCTGACAATATGTCGCCGACTACTATTCGTCTTAATCCCGGCGATAAGTTCCAGGAAATTGACGGCTTCGGTGCTGCTATTACCGGCTCTACGGCCTACAACCTGATGAAGATGACTCCGGCAGACCGCACCGCTTTCCTCAAGGAGACGTTCTCGCCTTCGGAGGGCTACGGTATGAGCTATGTGCGTATTCCTATCGGAGCCTCCGATTTCTCTCTCAGCGACTATACTCTCTGCGATAAGGAGGGTATCGAAAATTTCGCTCTGACCTCTGAGGAAACTAAGTACGTGATTCCTATCATGAAGGAAATACTCGCTATCAATCCCGATGTCAAGGTTATCTCTGCCCCCTGGACGGCCCCAAGATGGATGAAGGTCAATAATCTTACCGACCTTAAACCCTGGAATCAATGGACAGGCGGACAGCTCAACCCAAAGTATTATCAGGATTATGCTACCTACTTCGTGAAGTGGATTCAGGCTTTCGAAAAGGAGGGTATCAAAATTTATGGCATGACTCCTCAGAATGAACCCCTCAATAGAGGTAACTCTGCTTCTATGTACATGACCTGGCAGGAACAGCGCGATTTTATCAAAAACGCTCTCGGCCCTAAGTTTGTTAAGGAGGGTATCTCTACCAAAATTTATGTCTTCGACCATAACTATAACTACGACAATATCGCTGATCAACAGAGCTATCCCACAAAGATTTATGCTGACGCGGAGGCTTCGAAGTATATAGCCGGTGCTGCATATCATAATTATGGTGGTAACCCCGATGAGTTGCTAAATATCTACAAGGCTAATCCGCAGAAGGAACTCGTCTTCACTGAGTCTACTGCCGGTGATTGGAACAATGGGTCTAACCTTCAGTCTCGTCTGGTTGACGATATGGAGCAGATTACTCTCGGCACCGTAAATCGTTGGTGTCGCGGGTCTGTGGTGTGGAACCTTATGCTCGATTCTAACCGTGGTCCTTTCCGTCCGGGTGGTTGTTCTACAGGTTTCGGTGCTGTTGATATTGCCGGCGATTTCAAGTCTATCAAGAAGAATTCTTTCTACTATATCATGGCCCACATGTCGGTTGCAGCTAAGCCGGGTGGACACCGTATCGGTACTTCCGGATATACTGCCAAAGGTCTTACATACTCTGCTTTCCAAAACCCCGATGGCTCTTATGGTATGGCTTTTAGCAATAGAAATTCTTCTGAAATTCGTGTGACAGTCGATGATGGCTCTCGCCATTTCCCCGTGACTATCCCGGCCAACGGCCTGGTTACTGTCCTTTGGAATTAATTTCTCTAAAGTAGAAGGTAAATCAGCTACTTATCCGCTGCCGGTTTCGTCCGGTAGCGGAAATCCACAAAACTATTTAAACTGAACTTAATAAAATGAAATATTCAGGTATTTTTGCCCTCCTTCTCGGTGCAGGTGCCCTTCTTACTGCCTGTAGTGACGATGATCTCGCCCCGGGAAATCCTATAATGAATGTCTCCGGCAACCTCGATAAGGCTTGCTTTGGCGATAGCCTTGCCTTTACGGTTAAGGCTACTGATAACGAGGTGCCCCTTTCGACAATCCATGCCGAACTTTTCTTCGGCGATGAGAAGGTTAGCGAGCGCGTTATCCGTACTAAGGTCAGCGGTGCTGACTATGAGTCTAAGATCTACGTGCCTTATTATGCTAATATTCCAGATGGTCGCGCTACTCTGAAACTTACCCTTCAGAATATCCACTTTACTACTACCGAGGAAGTCTACGAGGTGATGGTTTCTCATGCTGACTACCCTTCCCTGACGTTCCGTGCTGAGGATGGTACTGAATATACGATGGATAAGTCTGAGCAGAATGTCTATTCCATGACTAAGCGTTTCCCGGCTACTCTTAAGGGTCAGATTATTGCTCCCAAGATGGGAGATAATGGTAATGAGATTGTTTTCGGATATGAAAATAGCGAAATTAAGCCCGGTGCTGAGGGGCTTATTCCATTCTCTAATTCCGCTCCCGGTCGCTATACTATTTCTTTCAATACTTTCTCCTTTGAAGGCTCTCCTTTCGTGGTGATGTCTCTGAATGGCGAGGTACTTCAGTCTACAGGTGAGTCTACTGCTCAGATTGATATGAATCTCTCTAAGGGAGATGTGCTTACTCCGGAGGGTTTCCCCAACTTCACTGAATGGTGGATCAACCCCGATTACTTCTTGAAGAATGAGGATGGCTCTCTGACTTTCAATGCATACAATGGTAACTACCGCATTATTGCTGACACTAAGGCGCAGTATTTCCGTGTCTACAAGCTTAATGGTAACGATCCTGCTACCCTTAATAATGATGGTACCGGTGCTCTATGGATTATCGGTGATGGCATCGGACATCCAACTCTCGCTAACCAGGTAGGCTGGACTACAGAGAATGCTATTTGTATGGCCCCCGTGGGTGAGAAGACTTATCAAGTTACTCTCGTGGGCGGTAAGACTGTTGCTGTCGACAAAATCAACTTCAAGTTCTTCGGACAGATGGGTTGGGGTGTGGAACTGACCGGATCTGACCTCGTATCTAAGTCTGACCTTATCGGCGTAGGTACCGGCGATAATGACCACGATAATGGCAACCTCTTCCTCAAGGATGGTGTTGTGCTTCAAGCTAACGGCGTATATGTCCTTACTGTAGACCTGACTCAGGGTATTCATGATGCTGTCATGACCGTTGACTATAATGGCGAGCAACAGTTTGAGGAACGTCCTATTTCTCTCAATGGCCAGAAGATGTCTACTTCCGACAATGTTCTGTATTCTACCGTAATCGAAATGAATCAGAACTCTAAGCTCTCTTTCAAGGGCTTCACTGCTCTGGATGGTTTATACTACGACCCGGATTATTTCTATTTTGATGAGGATGCTTTTGAGGTTTCTTTCCTCCCGGTAAAGGGCTACTATAATATTATTCTCAACCGCGGAAATGGTACCCTTAGTGCTAAGCGCGTCAATGCTGATGGCTCTGATATGACGCTTCAGGATAATGGCACCGGTGGCCTTTGGTTGATGGGATGGGGCGTCGGCTCTCCCTCTATGGACCATCAGTTTGGCTGGGATCCCGGTAAGGCTTATTGCCTCGCTGAAATTAAGCCCGGTATCTTCCAGTTCACCGGCCAGGCCGGTCCTGAGGTAGGCTCTCGCGATGGCGACCGCTTCCGTTTCGACTACCTTTCCTTTAAGTTCTTCTATCAGAACGGTTGGGGCGGTGAGTTCGGTGAAGGTGCCCTCAAAATGATTGGTAATACTTCCAAACTCCTTAAGAATTCCGGTAACTTTGAACTCGCCGATGGTACGCAACTTAAGAATGGTGCTACCTATCGTGTGACTATCGACCTCTCCAAGGGTATCACAAATGGTACTATCAATATGTCGGAACTATCAGGCAAGGAGCTCGAGAAGGTTCGCAAGTCTACTCGCCACCGTGCACTCCGTCGCTAATCCGTTCGTTGTCCTCCCTATTGGGATGAATGAATGAACTGTTATTTATCTACAAACCGGGGAGCTCCGGATTTTCCGGAGCTCCTTTTTTTCATATTTTCTTAAGATGAAAAATCTATTAATCACCTTCACTTTTCTTGGTGCTTCAGTAATGCCGCTGAGCGCAGCTACCCCTCTTTACCTCGATGAATCGAAGCCTATTGATGAGCGAGTGGAGGATGCTCTTAGCAGGATGTCTCTGCGCGAGAAAATCAATATCATTCATGCTCAGTCTAAGTTTAGTGCCCCGGGGGTCCCTCGCTTGGGTATCCCTGAATTATGGTGTACCGATGGTCCGATGGGCGTTCGCCCTGAGGTGCTTTGGGATGAATGGGAGCAGGCTAAGTGGACAAACGATTCTTGCACCGCTTTCCCCTCTCTGACTGCTCTTGCCGCTACCTGGGATCCTAATATGGCTCTCCTTTATGGAAAAAGTATTGGCGAGGAGGCCCGCTATCGCAACAAGAGCGTACTGCTCGGCCCGGGTATCAATATCTATCGCACTCCTCTCAACGGGCGCAACTTTGAATATATGGGTGAGGATCCGTTTCTTGTCTCTCAAATGGTGGTGCCTTATGTTAAGGGCGTTCAGGATAATGGTGTCTCCGTCTGCGTAAAGCATTTCGCGCTAAACAACAATGAAATCAACCGCCACACCTCAAACCCGATCGTTGACGACCGTACCCTCTATGAGATTTACCTGCCGGGCTTCAAGGCCGCAGCTGTCGATGGTGGAGCTTGGTCTTTCATGGGCGGATATAACCTTTTCCGCGGTGAACATGCTTCATACAACCCCATTCTCATGAACGATATCCTGAAAGGAGAATGGAACTGGGACGGAGCTGTCATATCTGACTGGGGTGCTGTCCATGATACTCCTTCGGCCGTGAAGGGTGGCCTTGATATGGAATTCGGATCTTGGACCAATGGCCTGACTAATGGCGCCTCAAATGCTTATGATAATTATTTCTTCGCAGCACCTTATCTTGAAGGTATCAAGAACGGTACTTATTCTGAAAAGGATCTCGACGATAAGGTGCGCCGTGTCTTGCGTCTTACGATGCGTACGGCTATGAATCGCAACCGCCCTCTGGGTTCCCTTAATTCTGATGAACATGTCGATGCCTGCCGTAATATCGGCCAAGAGGGTATCGTCTTGCTACAGAATAAGCGTAATATCCTTCCCCTCAACCTCGATAAGAAAATCAAGATTGCTGTTATCGGAGAGAATGCTATAAAGATGATGACCGTTGGTGGCGGATCTTCTTCTCTTAAAGCTCGCTATGAGGTCACTCCTCTCAACGGTCTTAAGAAGCGCGTTGGAGATAAGGCGGAGATAGTATATGCCCGAGGATATGTCGGTGATCCTACCGGCGAATATAATGGCGTTGTGACAGGCCAGGATCTCAATGATCCCCGTAGTCCTGAGGAACTGAAGACTGAAGCTCTTCAGGTTGCTAAGGATGCCGATGTTGTTCTCTTCTTCGGCGGTCTCAACAAGAGTAATCATCAGGATTGTGAAGATACTGACCGAGAAACCTTAGACCTTCCCTATGGACAGAATGAACTTATTGAGGCTTTAGCTAAAGTCAACCCTAATATCGCAATTATTAATATCAGCGGTACCGGTGTCGCTATGCCATGGGCTGATAAGGTGGGCGCTATCATCCAAGGATGGTATCTCGGCAATGAAACCGGCAATTCTCTCGCTGCTATCCTGACAGGCGATGTCAATCCCAGTGGCAAACTGCCTTATACTTACTACGCAAATCTCGACCAAGTCGGTGCCCACAAGCTCGGAGCCTACCCCGGCACTAAACGTATCGACGAAAATGGTCAAGAGATATGGGATATGCCATACAACGAGGGTATATACGTAGGATATCGCTTCACCGACAAAAACCGACTAAAGCCGTCTTTCCCCTTTGGCCATGGTCTCAGCTATACTACCTTTAAGTATGGTAAGGCCACCCTCGATAAAAACTCCGGAACAGCTTCCGATAAGTTTATTGTGACTGTTCCCGTGACAAATACAGGCAATCGTAAAGGAAAAGAGGTAGTACAAGTATACATCTCCGACGTGGAATCCTCTGTAGACCGACCGATAAAAGAGCTGAAAGGGTTCAAGAAAATTGAGCTAAACCCCGGTGAGACTGCGAATGTAACTGTGGAGATTGATGCTAGCCAAATCGGATTCTTCGATGCCAATAAGCATCAGTGGATAGTGGAACCCGGCGAGTTTCAAGTCCTCGTAGGCTCCTCAGCCACCGACATCCGCTCCAAAGCAAAATTCAAAATTACAGACTAATCAAAGTAGCACAGGCATGCCTCGTGTGTCTCAATGAAAGCGAGCTTTCAGCTCGCACTAAGTGGCGGTGGGTTTGCAAACCCACCGCCAAATCCAAGACATAATATTATGAAGCATTTAATCCTATCTATATTAACTACGCTCCTCGTCTCTGTCAATATATTTGCGGAAAATGACACCCGCAAAGATTATTCATATATCTCTGACATACAATACACTCAAAAGACAGATCCCTATTCTAAACAGCGCCTGAAGTTGGATATCTACTATCCGTCATCAGGCCGAGATCTGCCCGTTGTCATATGGTTTCATAGCGGCGGACTGACCGGTGGAGAGAAGCACCTTCCCGATGGACTCAAAGATGCCGGAATGATAGTGGTGAGCCCAAACTATAGACTAATCCCGAATGTCAGCGTTAACGAATGTATCGATGATGCTGCCGAGGCCACGGCATGGGTTTTCGACAATATTGAAAAATATGGAGGCGACCCAAAGAAAATATTCGTAGCCGGACACTCTGCCGGCGGTTTCCTCTCCAGTATGATAGGCCTGGACAAAAGCCGACTAGAAAAGTATGGTATTGATGCCGACAAAATAGCCGGGATTATACCCTTAAGTGGGCAGGTAATCACCCACTTCTCCGATAGAAAATCTATGGGAATCGGTGAGCTGACACCATGGGTAGACCGCAACGCACCACTCTTTCACATCCGTGATGATTCCCCCCCCTACATAATCATTACCGGCGATGCTGAGCAAGAGCTCTACGGACGATACGAAGAAAATCTATACATGTGGCGAATGCTCAAACTCACAGGCCACCCATACGTCAAGCTCTACAAGCTCGATGGCTACAATCACGGAGATATGGCCATACCGGCAATCCACCTCCTCCGCAACGAAATAAACAAAATCCTAAAACCAACGAAATAACTCCCGGTAACCCAGGCGTCCCAATCCCCGGTGCTGTAGGCTTGCAACCTAATGCAAACGTGATCAGAAAAATCTACAAGCACAATAAAAAGAGAATCAATATAATACGACTAAATATTAAAAATATAACGAATTTTTTTGTTGAAAAATTTGGTAGATTCACAAAACAGTGCTAACTTTGCATCGCAATTCAGGGGAGAGCCTTGAAGAGCGAAGGAATAAAGCTTCAGTAGCTCAGTTGGTTAGAGCACCTGACTGTTAATCAGGGGGTCGTTGGTTCAAGCCCATCCTGAAGCGCAAAAAATAATATTAGTGATATTGGCCTCATAGCTCAGTTGGTTAGAGCATCTGACTGTTAATCAGGGGGTCCTAGGTTCAAGTCCTAGTGAGGCCGCAATTGAGTTCTCGATGTTAACTCTCGAAACTCAATAAATGTGTAGATTCGCTAGCTCAGCTGGTAGAGCACAACACTTTTAATGTTGGGGTCGTGGGTTCGAGCCCCACGCGGATCACGAAAACGAAACGCAAAATGCGGAAAAGTCCTGAAAATCAACGATTTTCGGGACTTTTGATTTTTAGTCAACGGCGCAAAATCCGGCAAAACGAGGCACTTCGCATTGGACTATCCGTTGGACTTGATTTTGATGAATCCATGTCCAACGATTTTCCTGCAAATGTCTGACATTCGCAAAGTTGCACACTGATTTTTCTTCTCTTGTCAGTAAACCGAAGTTAAACCTAAAATGTTTATTTGACATGCAGCAAAGAAAATCGACTTTCAGCGTTCTTTTCTTCATCAAGAGAAAGAAGCTACTGAAAAACGGGGATGCGCCGGTATATATGCGCATCACCATCGACGGCCGTTTCCTTGAAACATCACTGAAACGTGGTGTGAATCCAAAATTATGGAACGAGAAGAA
>JAMPAX010000014.1 GCA_023667015.1 Muribaculaceae bacterium
TAGGTAATCGCCACCTTAACAAGAGGTCAGCATAATCGCTGACCTCTTTTTTTTGCCACAAAAATAACCGCTCATAAAGTTTAAATTAAAATCGACCATCTACTTAATTATGGTATTTATATGTCTTGTATTATTTTTTAGGTTTCGTTATTCTTTGTTTTTTTCTTACCTTTGCAGTTGCTTTCGCTTGGTGGACTCTTTTGATGTCCCTTGCTTAAGTTTTTTGTATTTTTGCATGTTGCTTTAAGAAATTTTTTGCATAATGCCTACTAATAAATATCAACTTGTCAATAATCTTGGCGGATGGTTCGTCTTTATCATCGCTCTGATTACTTATTGGCTCACTCTGGAGCCTACCGCTTCCTATTGGGATTGCGGCGAGTTTATTATCCAAGCTGATAAGCTTGAAGTCGGCCATCCACCCGGCAACCCTATCTTTATGCTGACTGCGAGGTTCTTCGCTAATTTTGCAACGGATTTTTCTAAGGTTTCGCTGATGGTGAATGCTATGAGTGGTTTACTTTCTGCGCTGACTATTCTGTTGCTTTTCTGGACAATTTCGCATCTGGTGCGCAAGCTCATTGTTCGCGATGGTCAGTCGTCTGAAATTTCTATTCAGCAGTATATTATTATTATGGGGTCGGCTATTGTCGGCTCGCTGGCTTATTGCTGGAGCGATACGTTCTGGTTTTCTGCCGTTGAAGGTGAGGTTTATGCTTTCTCAAGCTTTTGTACGGCGTTGGTGTTCTGGCTTATTCTGAAGTGGGAGAACCGTGCTGACTTGCCTCATTCAGACCGATATTTGATTCTAATTGCTTATATTATAGGTGTTAGCGTTGCTGTCCATCTGCTCAACCTGCTCTGTATCCCGGCGATTGTACTTGTCTTTGCATATCGCAGATGGAGCGATATGAATCTGAAGAAGAGTCTGCTGGCTCTGCTGATTTCTTTCGGCATTATCGTATTGGTGCTTTATGGTCTGGTACCGGGCTTTATTAAGGTGGCTCAATGGTTTGAGCTTATGTTTGTCAATGGCTTCCATATGAGTTTTAATTCCGGTGCTATAGCATATGCGATTATTACTGCGGCTGTCTTCGTTTGGGCTCTTTATGAACTTCAACGCCGGAAGTCGGCTCTCATGATTAAGGTTTCGTTCTTTGCGGGTGTGCTGCTTTCCGGTATGTTTTTCTGCATGGGGTGGATTGTCGGCATGGTGTTGACACTTGGTCTGGCATTGTGGCTTTTCTTTGTGACTCAAAAAAGAGGATTGCCGGTGCGTGTGCTCAATATCATCATGTGGAGCATATCTGTAATCTTTGTTGGCTATTCAAGCTACGCTTTGATTCTTATACGTTCGTCGGCTAATACGCCGATGAATCAGAACGCACCGGACAATGTCTTTGACCTGGCTTCGTATCTCAACCGTGAGCAGTATGGTGAGAATCCTCTGATTTATGGCGAGACGATGTATTCGGCTCCTCAGAAACATTTGACCTCTGTTCGCAATGATACAATCCATGTATACGATGATGGGAGCGCAATAGTATTGGCTACTCCGATTTATGGAGGAAGTGTAGTAGAGCCGGGAGCATCTATCTATGCTAAGGGTGTGGCCGGGGCTGAGCCTCTGTCGGAATATAACTTCTTGTCGGAGTCTGAGAAAAATAATAATGCTGCCAAGGCACGTCGCGGGGGTGATTACTACGTAAAACGCGACTATAAGCCTGAGGTTAAGATGAACCCCGAGCTTAATATGTTCTTCCCGCGTCTGTATAGCCGCCAGCATGTGTCGGCCTACGGTGAGTGGGTAAACCTCGATACGGTACCCGGACAGCTTAAGAGCGTAGCGGCCATAGATGCCAATGGCAACAAGATTGCAGAGCTCGACATTCAGGGAGAACCCGTCATTGACGACAATGTGGGCTCGGTATACTATCCTGAGAAGAAAGTATATAAGCCTACATTCGGTCAGAATCTCTCTTACTTCTTCAATTATCAACTCAATCACATGTATCTGCGCTACTTCATGTGGAACTTTGCAGGTCGCCAGAACGACTTGCTGAATCAGCATGGAGAGCTTGATGCCGGCAATTGGATTTCCGGCATACCGGCTATAGACAATTCCCGCTTGGGCGACCAAAGCTTGCTTCCTCCCGACCTTGGGTCTGAAAACCCGGGCAACAATAAGTACTATATGCTGCCTCTGCTTTTGGGTCTTATTGGCCTTATCTGGCAGTCGTTTGCCGGAAAGAAGGGTATCGAGCAGTTCTGGGTAGTGTTCTTCCTTTTCTTCATGACGGGTATAGCAATTGTCATCTACCTGAACCAGACACCGCTTCAGCCTCGTGAACGCGACTATGCGTTTGCCGGTTCGTTCTATGCTTTTGCAATGTGGATAGGTATGGGTGTAGCCGGATTGTGGAGAGTCTTCACTTGGGCCTACGAGCGTAGCCGCGGTGGTGCCGTTGCTAAGAAGGAGGCTGAGGAAGGCTCGGAAAAAACCGTCATCAAATCCGGGGAAGAGCCGGAACAATTGGCCGTCATGGTCAACGAACCTTCATGGCTGGGCAATGTTTCAAGAATCGGTGCTATCGTAGCTTTTGTTCTCGGCATTTTCGTGCCTCTGCAGATGGTTTCGCAGACATGGGACGACCATGATCGTTCCGGCAGATATGCTGCTCGCGACTTTGCCATAAATTATCTGGAGAGCCTCGAGCCGAATGCTATCGTATTCTGCAACGGTGACAACGATACTTTCCCCCTGTGGTATGCTCAAGAAGTGGAGGGTGTGCGTCCCGATGTCAGAATTATCAACCTTAGCTATCTCAACTCTGACTGGTATGCCAACCAGCATCGCCTGCAAGCTTACAAGGCCGCGCCGGTACATTTCACAGCCAAGCCTTCCGACTACGCCTATGGACGGCAGGATGTGACTATCGTTGACCCATCGAATACTGCTCCGGCCGACCTCATGCAGAGCTTGACACTCCTCTACAGCGACCGCACACGCGATCCGAGTCTCGGCTATCGTATGATGCCCTCGAGTGTGGTCACTATTCCTGTCGACAAGAAGGCGGTAGTAGCTCGCGGGCTTGTGGCTCCGCAGGATACTGCCAAGATTGTAGACAAAATAGAAATCAACCTTGCCAATTGCCCGGCCTTCCGCAATAAGGGGTATCTGAGCTTAGGCGAGATTTTGATGCTCGATATCATTGCTACCAATGCAGCAGATGGATGGCCCCGGCCGATTTATTGGGCCTCTACCGTCGGCGATGAGTATCATTTGGGTCTTTCTGACTATATGCGCAGTGTGGGTATGAACCATCAGCTCGTGCCGACAATGCAGCCCGATAAGGCGGCTCGTACAGACCGCGGACTTCCCGTAGTGCGTAAATATCGCTGGGGTGGGGCTGATGCTGCAAAGGTGCCCTATTTCGACGAGACTGCTCGCCGTATGCTCTATACCACTCGCACTACTATGCTCGATGTAGCCTCTCAACTCGAATTCGAAGCCGAAGGACTGGCTGCCGACGGCAAGAAGAAGGAGGCTGATGCCAAATATCGCGATGCTGTCAGCGTAGTAGACCTAATGCTCAAGAAGCTTCCTCCGAGAGTCGGTAATTTCGAGCTCACTACGGCTCTCACCTCCGGCCAGATTCTTTGTGAGAGCGGGAAGGCTCTTGGCGACAAGAAGATTGTGGCTCGAGGCTTGGCGATCTTGAAGGATTTGCTGAAGCGAGAAGCCGGCTATCTGCGCTATTCTACGATGGTCCGCACGGAGTTTGTCAATCCGGCCTTGACCTACGAGACTCAGATGATTCCATATCAATATTATCGAATCATTCAGACATATACGCAGTATGGCGGGAGTATGAAGGATGTGGAAGCTATACTGCGTCCTACGGGTACTACTGTGGCTCAACTCAAGCAGTACTACGATGCTGTATATGGATCTGAGGCCGGCGCTGATGTGGATGTCGAAATGGATCCCGCCGGAATGGCTCAGGATATCGCTACAATATGTAAGCTTTCCAATGAGATTGCCGGAATGGCTCCCGCCGACTTGGCATCGGTTAGTTCTGAGGAACATCAATACGACTCTCTACTCTGGTATGTTGTAAATGCATATCAAGAGAGTGGAGGCAGGATGGAAGATCTGGAGAAATATCCCGAATGGCGTAGCCTTGATAAGGAGCGTAGCAAACGCCTCTATCAGGAATATCTCAGGAAACATCCTGAGCTCACCGAAGAGCTCTAAGTAACTAAGTGAAGATGCTGATAGAGCGACCGCCATTAATTTTCAGATTCCTCACTCGGCTCCTTTTGCACGAGGTGCTCTTTAGGGTAGAGTGTGAGGAAAAGATGGTGTTTCTGACTTTTGATGACGGGCCGATTCCGGAAGTCACTCCGTGGGTACTCAACGAGCTTGAGAAGCGTAGCATACGTGCCACCTTCTTCATGGTGGGGCAGAACGTGGAGCGTCATCCGGAGCTCCTCGAGGAGGTGAAACGGCGGGGACATTCCGTAGGCAACCATACGATGCGTCATCTGCAAGGGAGCCATGTGACTACGAGGACATACCTGCACGATACGGAGCGTGCCGCTGAGCTTATTGGCACAAGTCTCTTTCGGCCACCCCACGGCTGGCTACGTCCGCGACAGGCGTGGGCTCTGGGACGCTGTTCGAGAATAGTCATGTATGACTTAGTCACTCGCGACTATAGTCGTTGGCTCAACTCCAATCAGGTAGTACGTAATGTCCGAAAATATGCTCGCCCGGGCTCTATCATTGTTTTCCACGATTCGCTGAAGAGCTGGCCAAGACTGCAAACTGCCCTTCCCGAGAGCCTCGACTGGCTAATCAGTCAGGGCTACTCATTTGGTGTCCTGGACGATGGCCCTATCCCTCCTAAATAAATCCTAACGAAAATGGAAAATCCTAACGAACTGCATAATCAAACTCATAACGGAGATGCTTCCTCCCCGAAGCGTGTGCTGATAGTGGGTGCCGGAGGTTTTGCCGGAGGACATATCGTGGATGAAGCTCTGGCACGAGGATTGGAGGTCACGGCTGGTGTACGTTCTTCAACCTCGCGGAAGTATCTGACAGACCCATCGCTGAAATTCCTCGAATTCGATTTCGAGACGCCGGAGTCTATCTCCGCGACACTGCGCCGGGCTGTAGAAGAGGGAATAGGACCCTGGGACTGGATTGTCTACAACCTTGGTGCTACGAAATGTCTGAGCTTCTTAGACTTCAACCGTATAAATTACATATACCTGCAGAACTTCACCCGAGCTCTCGAGGAGAGCGGAACCATACCGGAACGAATGCTCTATATGAGCTCCCTGTCTGCCATGGGAAAGGGTGATGAGCAGCGGTATTCTCCCTTTACAGAGGAGATGATACCTATGCCCGACACTCGCTATGGAGCCTCGAAACTAAAAGCAGAGATGTGGCTCGCTACTTGTCCGGTGCCAACGATTATCTTCAGATGTACCGGACTTTACGGTCCCCGCGACCGCGACTATTTCCTGATGTTTGACTCTATTGCTAAGGGTTTTGACTTCTCGGTAGGTTTTCGTCGGCAGGAACTCTCATTCTTGTATATCACCGATCTTTCGCGAGCTGTATTTGATGCCTTGGAAAGGGGGAGGACCTCAGAGACATACAATGTGGCGGAAGAAAGGACGTACATGCAGAAGGAATTTCGCAAAATGGCTGCCAAAGCGCTCCACAAGAAGTTTGTGTTGCCAATGAGAATGCCCTTGTTTTTGGTGAAGATTGTCTGCCTGATAGCAGAGAAGGTCGGAGTGGCTCGTGGCAAGCCGGCTACTCTGAATACTGACAAATACAAGATACTCGCGCAGCGTAATTGGGCTGTGGACACCTCCAAAGCACAGCGCGACTTTGGCTTCAAGACTCAAGTAGATCTTCGCGAGGGAATACGCCGCAGTGTAGAATGGTACAGAAAGGAGGGTTGGCTTAAATGACGGCTATGGCCACACCGACTTCGATGCCTGCCTACAGTATGGCCGGGATGCAGGCCGACAGCTTGGCGAAGGCTTACGCTGACAGTATCTGGCAGGTAGATTCCCTGGGTGTCATCGGCGCACGTAGCGGCTATGTGTTGCAGATGCCACCGCAGCCTCAGGCCGTAGAACGTCCCGACAATATTGTCGGAGAGTCGTGGGTGGTACTCACATTGTTGGCCATATTCGTCATGGTATGTCTCCGCGCCAAGAGCAATGCCCGCTATCTGATGGCACTCGTACGCGATATGACGGAAGTGCGCGACCGTTCAAACCTCTTCGACGAGACCGTTCGAGAGACCTCAATGCTGGTAATGCTCAATATACTTTGGAGTGGCAGTATGGGTGTTCTTTTGTATGGAGTACTGCTACTTATAGCCACCACAGACAACGAAGCTTATAGCTTCGGACTGACAGCTTTGCAAAAAGCGCCTACGGAATGTATCTGCGTGTGTGCCGGTGTATGTGCCATATATACACTTTTCATGACAGCAGCCCTCAGTATCATAGGCAACGTATTCTCCGACAGAGTACACACCTCTTCGTGGCTCAAAGGATTCTTAGCCCAGCAAGGTCTCACTTCGATATTACTTTTTCCCCTGGCTCTGATGTTTATGTTCTACCCTGACTGGTCATCAATACTGCTGATGACGGCGGCAGGAGTATTCGTGGCCGGAAAAATTATATTTATTTGCAAAGGATTCAGGATTTTTTTTACTCAAATTTCGTCGTGGGTGCTTTTTTTGTATTATCTTTGCAGTCTGGAAATTGTTCCATTGATAATTGCCTTCGCAAGTGCGTTGCAATTATGTTCTATTCTATGAAAACTAACCCCCTGAGGTCTTCATAAAAAATGGAAAAAAAGAAAATCTTAGTCTCACAGCCACGGCCTACGTCTGAAAAATCGCCTTATTTCGACATTGCAAAGAAATATGACGTAGATATAGTATTTCGGCCTATGATTAAAGTGGAGGGTCTAAGCGCCAAGGAGTTCCGTCAGAGTAAAATTAATATTAATGATTTCACTGCTGTAATTTTCTCCGCTCGCACTGCTGTGGATCATTTCTTCCGCCTCTGTGAAGAGTCGCGTGTGAAGATTCCCGATACTATGAAATATTTCTGCCTTACGGAGTCGATTGCCCTCTATCTGCAAAAATATATCGTCTATCGTAAGCGCAAGATTTTTTTTGGCACTACCGGTAAAATCGATGATCCGCAACTTCTCTCTGCCTTGGAGAAGAATGGCAAGGAGAAATTCCTCTTCCCCGTATCGAGTGTCAATAAGGACAATATGAGTATCCTCGAAGAGCATGGTATTGACTTCACTAAGGCTGTAATGTATCGTACGGTCAGCAATGACTTCACCCCCGATGAACCCTTCGACTACGATGTGCTTATTTTCTTCAGCCCTGCCGGTATCGACTCCCTGAAGAAGAATTTCCCCGAGTTTGACCAGGAGAGGAAGAAGGTAGTCATTGGTGCCTTCGGTAAGGAAACTGCCGATGCAGTAGTTGCCGCCGGATTCCATGTAGATATCGCCGCTCCCAACAAGGAGAATCCCTCGATGACTTCTGCCCTTGAGTCTTATCTCCGCAGAGAACCCGACGAGGAATGAAAACTGTAGACGACAATCTCCTCAATCGTCTCTACCTCAAGGAGACCGCCTTCCGCAATCTTATGCAGAAGCGCATCTTCAATGTGCTTCTCATTGCTACCCCCTACGATGCTTTCATGATGGAAGAGGATGGTCGTGTGGAGGAACAGGTATACTTCGAATACGTCTCGCTCAATCTCTCTTCGCCACCACGATTCACCAAAGTAGCCAACTACGAAGAGGCTTATCATCAGCTGGAAAGTAAGGAGTTCGACCTTATTATCGCCATGCCCGGCGTGGATATCTCCGAGACTTTCACCCAGGCTCGCCGTATAGATGAGCGTTGGCACGACATCCCCTTCGTAGTGCTCACCCCTTTCTCAAAGGAGGTACGCCGTCGCATTGAGGGCGAGGATCTTCGCGGCGTTGACTATGTCTTCTCCTGGCTAGGAAATGTAGACCTGATTTTAGCTATCATTAAGCTTATAGAAGATCGACGCAATGCCGACAATGATATCGGCGTGGTGGGTGTTCAGGCTATAATCCTGGTGGAAGACTCTATCCGATTCTATTCTTCTATTCTTCCCCACCTATATAAGTTCCTTCTCAAGCAGAGCTTAATCTTCTCTGCTGAGGCTCTCAACGAGCATGAACAGATGCTCCGAATGAGAGGGCGTCCAAAGGTACTCCTCGCAAGAGATTATGAGGAGGCTGTAGCTCTTTACGAAAAATATGGGTCGAACGTCTTGGGTATTATCTCCGACGTTCGCTTTCCTCGCGAGGGAAAGAAAGACCCCGGTGCCGGCATGAAATTTGCCGCTTGGGTGCGCTCGCGCGACCCTTATATGCCTTTTATTATTGAGAGCCAGGAAAGTGTAAACCGTGATCCGGCTGAGAAGGCAGGATATGTCTTCATCGATAAGAATTCCAAGACTCTCCCACAAGATTTACGCAGAGCTCTGCGCTCTGATTTCCGCTTTGGGGATTTCCCGGTGGTGGATCCCGCTACGGGCCGCGAAATTATCTGTCTACAGAATCTTAAAGATTTGCAGAAGAAGATATTCGATATCCCCGATGAGGCTCTCTACAGGATGTGTAGCCGCAACCAGGTGTCACGATGGCTATATTCTCGCGCTCTTTTCCCTATCGCTGATGCTATCAAGAGCTTTCGCTTTACAGATCTCTCTGAGGCTGAGGCTGTAAGGCGCCTGATATTCGAATGTATCGTCAAATACCGACGGATGAAGAATCGCGGCGTGGTAGCCGTATTTAAAAAAGGACGCTTCGATAAGTATAGCAACTTCGCCCGTATCGGCGAGGGCTCTCTCGGCGGTAAGGGTCGTGGTTTGGCTTTTATCGACCAGATTATCAAGCGGAATCCGGTATGTGATAATTTCCGGGGTGCACAGATTACTATCCCACGTACCGTCGTTCTCTGTACGGATATTTTCGACGAGTTTATGGAGACCAACAATCTCTATCCAATTGCTCTGTCCAAGATTCCTGACAATGAAATTCTTGATGCTTTCTTGAAGGCCGACCTTCCGGAGTCTATTCTTGAGGATTTTCTTGCTCTGTTCGAAGTCGTAGAGCGTCCTTTAGCTGTCAGAAGTTCTTCGCTACTTGAGGACTCGCATTATCAGCCGTTTGCCGGAATTTATGCTACATATATGGTACCCTCCCTTGAGGATCGCACAGAGCGCATGAAGTTGCTCTGCGATGCCGTGAAGGGTGTGTATGCCTCGGTGTTCTATGCTGATTCTAAGGCGTATATGGATGCTACCAGCAATGTTATCGACCAGGAGAAGATGGCCGTCATCTTGCAAGAGGTTGTGGGCGAGAACCATGAGGGGCTTTATTATCCCTCTTTCTCCGGCGTGGGGCGTTCGTTGAACTATTATCCTGTGGGCGAGGAGACTACCGAGGATGGTGTGGCTGAAGTGGCTGCCGGCTTGGGAAAATACATTGTTGACGGAAGTATGGCCCTGAGGTTTTCGCCAAAGCATCCCGACAAGGTGTTACAAACTTCTACACTCCAGCTAGCTCTGCGCGACACACAGACGTATTTGTGTGCTCTACCCTTGGATGCAGACGGCTCCCGAGGGTTCTCTACCGATGATAGTTTCAATATCCGCAATGTGCCAATTGCTGAGGCTTTTAAAACCGGCGCTTTGAAATTCCTTGTATCTACCTATGATGCAAATGACCGTATGCTCCGCGACACGGAATTCGGCCCGGGACGTAAGGTGGTCACCTTCGCCAATGTCCTCAACCATGGCGTCTTCCCTCTGGCTCCGGCTATTGATTTTATGCTGACTACCGGCCAGTATGAAATGGGACGCCCTGTAGAAATAGAATTTGCCGGAAATATCAATCCTAATGCTATGTCCGACAAGGAGAAGGGTACTATCTATTGGTTGCAGATGCGCCCGATTGTCGACAAGAAGGAGATGCTCGATGATTCTCTGCTCGACGTCCCTGATTCTGACCTTATCCTTCGTAGCGAAACGGCTCTTGGCCATGGATTGATGGACAACGTACGGTTTATTACCTACGTCAAGACTTCTACTTTCGATTCCTCACGCAATCCTGAGCTCGCTCGCGAAATCGAGGAGCTGAACAAGAAATTTGTAGACAATGGCGTGCCATATATTCTTATCGGTCCGGGACGCTGGGGATCTTCTGACCCTGCTCTGGGTATTCCGGTGAAGTGGCCACAGATTGCGGGTGCAAGACTCATTGTAGAATCGTCTCTACCGGGCTATCGTATAGAGCCCTCACAAGGCACCCACTTTTTCCAGAATCTAACGAGCTTCGGCGTGGGATATTTCACCATTGATGCCTCAGCCGGTAAGGGATTCATTGCTACAGAATATCTTGACTCTCTGCCTGCCCGCTATGAGTCTGATTCCATCAGGGTAGTGGAGTTTGAAAATCCATTGACGATAGCTATCAACGGACGCAAATCTCGCGGTATTGTTGAGAAACCGGGCGTAGGACCAAGAGTTTTCGAAAATGAAGACTGACTCTCAGGTGCCTACTCCTTGGAGTGTAAGGCTTCATCCCCGTAGGGCCATCTCCGAAATATTGGAACTGCGAGAGAAGTTGGTGGCAGCAACGGCTGCACGCGAGGAGTCGCTCGAAATTGCCCTGCGACAGGCTCGAGATAATGAGGCGGCAATGGAGGAGAATGCTGATAAACGTGCTGAGTTAGCTGCTAAGTTGCGTCAGCTTGAGGCTGAGGCTCAACAGCGCGATCAGGAATTGCACGAATTGAGAAGTCGCCTTGAGGATTATGGCAACATCCGACATGAGATTGCTGAGTTTGAGAAGAAACTTGGAGACTTCGAGAGTGTAAGACAGGGATATGAATTGAGGATTTCTACTATGCAGATGCAACTCGATGATGCCCGCCGTCGTCTGCGCGAAGCCTCCGACACGGATATTGCCGACGCTCCCGCTACTATCAACATGAAAGCCCGCCGTATCAATGAGAAGGATCCATCAGGCTGGTTTCGTACTCTCCCCGATGAGCTGTAGTCTATGGTTGATGGTTGATAGGGAAATTGCTTTATTTTTCAAAAAAGTGAGCTTACTATTGTTGGAATTACATAAATTCTTTATTTTTGCATTGTCCTCTCCGTAAACAATGCATTATATCATCTATGGAAGATACGAAGAACACAATAGAACTTGAGTCCAAACTGATGCCTGTAGAAAAGGAAGTCGGTGGTAGAAACCTGTATATTAGTCTGCTGGGTAATTATCCCGAAACAGAAGAGACTCGCCTCCTCCTCACTCCCGAGGCTGTGGGTCTGCTAACATCCGGTGGAATTAAGGTACTCGTAGAGGAGGGCGCCGGTATCGATATATCCTTCTCTGATGAGGCTTATGTTGAATATGGTGCTAAAATCGTATCTCGCGATGAAGCTCTGAAATGCTCTACTGTCTTTTCCTATACTCCCCTCAAGGCCGAAGATCTTCGCAAGATGAACGATGGCAGTACTATTCTCTGCATGATGAATGATATCCTTTTTGGTAAGGATGTAATCAAAACTCTTTTAGATAAGAAGATAACTCTGGCTTGCCTGGACAATATGTACAGTCATAATGATGAGCCTGTCTTTGCTAATATCATCGATGAAATTGATGGCCGGGCTGCTATCATGTATGCCCAGGAACATCTTTCATTCCTTGGTGGCGGCAAGGGTGTGCTCTTGGCAGGAGTGGCCGGTATCAATCCCTGTGAGGTGCTGATTATCGGAGAGGGCAACGATGTCTGCTCAGCGGCTATCGCGGCTATCGATGCCGGAGCGTCGGTCACCCTTCTCAATAATGATATCTCAGCTTTGCAGACTGCCAGCCAGTATTGTGGCCGCCATCTGACTACGTTGGCTATCCACCCCAGAGTATTGTATAACAAGGTGAAAACTGCCGATGTCATCATTCTTGGCACTACTACGCGCCCCTTTGAGTTCCCCAAGAAGCTCGTCGTAGCGATGAAAGAATCTGCCTACGTTCTCGACTTCCATGAATGTCATCCTTCAGTGAGCGTTCCGCGTACGGTAGCTATGGCTCTGAGCAATGTTCTTGTCAACTTCATTGAGGAAATTGCTATCAAGGATGGTTTCGATTCGATGGTGGCAATGACTTCCGGAGTGCAGAGTGGTGTGGTCACCTTCGGCGGTAAGCTCGTTGACAAGCTTGTGGGCTCCTACCTCTCCATGCCGAGTGTTGACATTGAAGTCATGCTCGCCGGGAGAACATCCAATTAATGCATTCTCGTACTCTAATCCATATTTTAGGAAGCAACACATGGGGCGGTCCGGAAAGATACGCCTATGATATATGTCGCCATTTCCGTAGTAGGGGATGGCGGGTGAGAGTCGTCACCCGCGATGTAGCCCTTCTTGATTCCCGATTTTCTCAAGCCGGAATTTCTCTGCGCCATGCCCCCCTGCGCAATTATCCCGATGTTTTCTCAGCGCTGATTCTGCGATCTACATTCTTGAAGATTCCTCGCGGAGAGGGTATTGTCCATGTCCATAACCATCATGACGCACTGACGGCCATTATAGCTCGCAAGCTCTCCCGACGCTCCGATATCCGTATTGTCTTTACTCGCCACAAGGGTGTCAGAGGTAAGGACTCGTGGCTTCGCAGTTTTATCTATCGGCAGATAGATGCCTTCTTGTTTGTCTCCGAATTCTCCCGACGTCGGTTTCTTGCTGCATGGCCCGATGGTAATTATCCCTTCGATATTGCCCACACCTTCGTGGGTTATAACTCTTTCTTTGAGGAGCATTCCCCTCTGGAGGAGCCGACACGCGGACCCATAACTGCTCTCTACCATGGTCGGCTGAAGGCGGGGAAGGGCCTTGAGACGCTGATAGATGCCCTGGCATTGCTAAAGAATACGCGGATGAGAGTTAAGATTGCAGGAACCGGCGACCCCGACTATTGCGATGCCTTGCGCCGCAGAGCTGTCAATAGAGGAGTGATGGAGAAAATAGACTGGGTAAAGAGCAATGGTGATTCCCTACAATATATTCGCGACTCTCATTTCGGAGTTTTTCCCTCGGTTGAGCCTGAGGCCTTCGGCATGGCCGGGCTGGAGATGATGGCCTGCGGCAGACCGCAGATATCAACCCTGACCGGAGGTGAGAAGGAGTTTCTCGAAGCCGGCGTAGACGCCCTCGAAGTACGGCCCACCGATGCCTCCTCGCTTGCCGAGGCCATGAGGCGTCTGGCCACCGATGCCGACCTGCGGAAAGAAATGGGCAATGCAGCGGCCGGAAAATACAACATCCGCTTCTCCTGGCCCCACTTCGTCCACCGCCTCCTCCCCGCCTACCTCACCTCCAAACATCCAACAGTCTAACCGGAAATCAATGTCGCATAGTATATTTCTTTAAATATACTTATCTCCAATTGTGATGAACATGATTTTGTCTGATGCTTAGGAGGGGGCGGTCAGTCGTAGGGTAAGGGTGTCGCCGAGTTGGCTTAGGTCGGTGAACATCGGCAGGTAGTTGCGGTGGGAGGGCGCGAGAATCATGAAGCTGAAGTGGGTGATGTTCTCTTGGTAGTCGTATTCTAAAAAGTAGGTGTTGAGGTGAACTTCGTGGCGGTCAAACACTTCCTTATAGGGGGTGATGTCGGTGATGATTCCCCTGACGTGCAGTTTCAAGGCGCGGTTTTCCTGGCCGATATTCCGTCGATGTTCTACGGTCTCAAACCATACGAGGGTCACCAGTATCAGGGCTGTGGCTATCAGTGAGCAGGCATACATCCCAACGCCGGTAGTCATGCCGATGATTGCCGTCATCCAGATACCGGCAGCCGTAGTCAGACCCTTTACGGAACCCTTCATATGAATCATCGCACCGCCACCGAGGAAACCGACACCGGTGATTACTTGGGCTGCAATACGCCCCGGGTCGCCATTCTTGAGGCCAAGATATACCTGTGGAACATAGATTGACAGCAACATCGCCATGCATGCCCCCATGGATATCAGAGCGAATGTTCTGACTCCGGCTATCTGACCCTTACGCTTGCGTTCGGCGCCCACCAATACTCCAAGTATCATGCTGAGAATAAGGCGAAATACAGAATTTCCTATCGTAACCTCAGTAGAGTTGAGGTCTGCTAATATAAATTGTAAGGTGTCTTCCATTGTGAGATGTTTTATAAAAGTACTGTGTAGTGGGGGCTTAATTTCTCTCTGATTTACCTCGCTGTTTCAGAGCTTGGTAGTTCGTCATGAAGCGTGGCTCTTCCTCCTTAACGGTTACCTTTCCGTGGATTTCAAACAGAGAGGCATAAGCCTCAATGACCGCGTCATTGGGGTCATCCGGAAAGTCTCGTACATAGATTGTAGCGGGAAACGCTTCGAGAGGGGGAAGAGTGGTGACAGAATCGGGTACGGCTACAGCGCGTGCATATTCCACACGTCGAAGGTTGGACTGCTCATATCGATAGGCTTCTCCGCTGATGATGTCGGCTATAGCCGTGGCGAAATTGCCGAATGGTGACCAAACAGTAGTCAGTATAATCGTAAAAGCCACGACATATAATAATGTTGGCTTTAATTTATTGCAGAATGTGACAACCGGTCTTTTATATCCCCCCAGTAGGAGGGTTATGCCCCAGAAGAAGAAAATCGCGAAGAAAAGTAGCAGACAATTAGCAGTGCGGTCGGTCATTATAGAATTCAGCCCTAAAGTAGGAGGTATATGGGCAAGGAATACTGCTACTACGGCATAGATTGCAAAGAGAATAAATCTGCTTCTTAGGGAAGTAACCTTGAATCTTCCGATATATACAGAATTCTTGAAAGGTCCGGAATCGCAAAGGTCAAGCCCCCACAGCGGGATATAAATGATTGAGGCAAGAAGCATAGGGGGAAGCCACAGATATGCCCAGGAGATCGTTTGGCCGACGCTGACGCAGAGGGTCCATAGACATGGATGCGAAGAAAGCGGGGAGGCCGCCATGCGCACAGCATTTCCCGGTGATAGAATCACAATAACTATTCCTATGATAGAGAGCAGGGCATAGACAAAGAATCTTCTTTTTTGAAGAGTCAGAGACAGATAGGTCAGTGTCATGACGAGCAAGACCGCCGTCACTTCATTGCCGCCGGGAATCAGAAAGGCTAAAATAGCGCAGATGCAACATCCGATGATATTGTGAACTCGCAACAGGCAAAGAAAGAGAAGGCCCATCAGCGAGGGAATGGTAAAAGAGGTGATCGTAGAAAACCAATAGAAAGCCTGTGCCGGAGAGGGGAGGAGGGTAATAAAGACGATAAAGAGGAAGGCTCCCAGGGAAAAGGATTTAAGGTAGCCCAATTGGCGCCGACAGAGAATTAGAGGAGAGAACAGAAACGTAACTAAAGTCAAAATGACTGAGATGGCAGAGAAAGTCTTAAAAAGGGGGAGAGGATTGTCGGATACTGCGAAAGGATTTGCCGAAGAGAGGAAAGTACCCAAATATCGGCCACTCCAGTGTCTGTAAGATTCCACTACGGATTGAAGGGCAGAGGTATTTTCATGATCCAGTGCGAAATGGAAATCATCATATACGGGGAAGACAAAGTCTGCGACAAGGATAAAGGGTATAGCAGTGATGAGGGCTATAGCAATAATTATCCAATGAAGAGTTTTTGATGAGAATATTGAGTGGGAAGGGGTCATGGTGGTGTTGCGAGCGGAGGATTCAGTATTTAAACGTGCGGCGATGGTGGGGTGTCGGTCCGAGGCGTCGCAGAGCATCTTTGTGGGCCGATGTAGGATATCCCATATTCTTCTCCCAGCCATAGTCGGGGAATTCTCCCGCCAACTTGCGCATGAGTTCGTCGCGATGAGTCTTGGCCAGAATTGAGGCGGCTGCGATCGACATATATATCCCGTCGCCCTTCACGACAGTGGTGGACCTCACGGGCTTTTCGTCTGCAGCCCGCATGAAGTCAGTAGGGTGATAATAGGGCTTAAATCTATTGCCATCCACGAGGATATGCTCAGGACGAATGCTCAGGGCATCAAGGGCACGGTGCATCCCCATGATAGAGGCATTGAGGATATTGATGGCATCTATTTCCTCAGGACCAACCATGACTACAGCCCAGGCAAGGGCTTTCTCCTCAATGACAGGACGCAGACGCTCGCGGGCAGCTTCTGATAGCTTTTTAGAGTCGTTGAGTTCTTCACATTGAAAATCAGGGGGGAGGATAACGGCGGCACAGCTGACCGGACCACACAGACAGCCGCGCCCGGCCTCATCGCAGCCGGCTTCTATCAGTTCGGGATACATGTATGGGAGGAGCATCAGACTTCGCGAGAAATTATGAAGTCGAAGAGGTCACGGAAGGAGGTCTTCCACTCCGAGTCGGGATAGGAGGAGATAATTTCATCGGCACGATGTTGCATTTGGCGCATAGTGTCGTAGGAATATTCAATGCCACCGTTGGCTTTGGCAAATTCAATTATATCGGAAATTTCAGCATCGGTGAGATTTCCTCGGCGTAGGATGTTGCGATAGTGTTCGGCAGTGTCGTCCGGAGCAGAGCGCAGAGCGTAAAGTAGGGGTAGCGTCATCTTCCCTTCGCGCAGGTCATTGCCGGTGGGTTTGCCGATACGAGGATTGTCGAAATAGTCGAAGATATCATCCTTGATTTGGAAGCATATTCCCAACAAGCGAGCATATTCCACCATCGGCACAATTTTCACCTCCTCAGCGTTGACGGCTTCAGCTCCCATGCGTACACAGTTCATAAACAGGGAAGCCGTCTTTTTCTGAATCATTGAGAAGTAGCTTTCCTCATCGAAATGATGGTCGCGAGCATTACAAATCTGGTCGATTTCTCCCAATGACAACTCTTTGCCAAGGTCGGAAAGAGCCGCGATAATCGAGAGATGACCGGTGCGTATGCCGGCAGAGAGAGCGTTGGAGACAAAGAAGTCGCCAACTAGAACGGCTATATGATTTCCCCAGATGGCATTGACCGTGGGATTACCACGACGCAAGGTAGTTTCGTCTACGATGTCATCGTGGATCAGGGAGGCATTGTGGAGCATTTCTAAGGCAGCTCCGGCATGAAGGACGTCCTCGTTGACATCGCCGAAGAATTTTGCCGAGAGCATCACCAGAATCGGCCGGATTTGCTTTCCTTTGGTTTTGAGGTAGTTGCCAACAATGTCATTCATCAGTTGATTGGATGTGGCAAGAGAGCGATGAATGATATCATTCATCTCCCGGAGGTCGCCTTCCAGTCTGTGCTGGATGTTGTCAAGTTGGTTCATCTGATAAGTCCTCAAAAATTCACCACAAAATTAATAATAATTTGCAATATCAAATATCTTGGAAAGGTAAAATGATTGTTATATTCGATACATTTTATTATTTTAGCGGAATATTTGACAATCCCCGCCACACTTGCCGGCGAAGGGATTAGTCTCCTCTGAATTGTTATGGAAGAGAAGAAATTATTTCTGCTTGATGCGTATGCTTTGATTTTCAGAGCTTATTATGCGCTTATAAAGATGCCGAGGATTACTCGCGAGGGGTTTAATACTTCGGCTATATTCGGTTTTGTCAATACCTTGGAGGAACTCTTGAAGAAGGAGCGCCCCTCTCATCTTGCTGTCTGCTTCGATCCGGCCGGACCTACTTTCCGCTCTGAGGCCTTTGCTGACTATAAGGGTGAGCGTCCCTCAACTCCGGAGGATATCAAGCTCTCCATACCAATTATCAAGGAAATAATCCGTGCTTATAATATTCCGATTCTTGAAAAAGAGGGTTTTGAGGCCGACGATGTCATCGGCACGATGGCTAAGCGTGCCTCTGCCGAGGGATTTACGGTATATATGATGACTCCCGACAAGGATTTCGGCCAACTCGTGGGTTCCAACGTCATACAATATAAACCCGCATATCGCGGCGGTGAGTTCGAATTGCGTGGTGAACAGCAGATCCTTGAGCGTTATTCACTGAAGTCGACATCGCAGGTTATCGACCTGTTGGCGCTGATGGGGGATAAGGTAGACAACATCCCCGGTTGTCCAGGTGTGGGCGAGAAGACAGCTATAAAGCTCATAGCGGATTTCGGTAGCGTGGAGAATCTTATAGCTTCTACCGATAAGCTCAAGGGTGCGCTGAAGAAGAAGGTAGAGGAGAATGCTGAGCAGATTGTGTTTTCAAAATATTTAGCTACTATTCGTACGGATGTACCATTGGAGGTGAAAACCACCGACCTGGTGTGTAAGCAACCCGACACGTCCAAGCTATTCGCCATTTTCTCCGAATTGGAATTTAAGTCGCTGACAGAAAGGGTGAGAAAGCGCCTGTCGCAGCAGGTACAGTTGCCATCTTCGGGGCTGATGAGGTCACTATTTGACTTCGAAGAGTCGGAGGACACTGCAACGAAGTCAAACGTCGAGTCCGGAGTGCTATCCTCTTTGGCTACCACACCCCATGAGTTTATTCTCGTCGACTCTGCTGAGGCTCTCATGCAGATGTCGGAGACGCTTATGCAGGCAGATAGTTGCGGAGTAGCATTGCTGACACGTGGCGACAATGATATGGCACTGACATGGGAGGCAACGGCTGTGGCTCTTTCTGAGGGTCATGGATGGTTCGTACCGGCATCATTTGCGGAGGGACAGGCTGCGCTTCTCGACTTGTTTGCAAGGAAAGATATTGAGAAGGTGACCGTCTCTGCGAAAACAGATATCATATGCTCTTGGAAAGAGCGGAATCCAAAGGCTACCATCTACGCTCCGGGAGTTGAGAATTCTCCGGTACGTGTGTTTGAACCCTTCTTTGATATCTCATTAGCGCATTATCTGCTCCAGCCTGACGCTCGTTTCGACATGTTGGCTCTTGCCCATAGTCTTCTAAATTATGAGATGCTGCCTGCAATTAAGGAGGATAAGAAGAATCCGGTATCTCTGACTTCTTCAGAGAGTATCAATTCCCTTTGTGAGCGAGCGTTGATTACGCTGCGACTGCGTCCGGTGTTGGAGAAGTCTCTGAGGGATGTCGGCGAGTGGGAATTGCTCAAGGAGTTGGAGTTTCCCCTTGTCGGAGTGTTGACAAAGATGGAAATTGCCGGTGTACGTATCGCCCCGGAAGCTCTGAAGCTGGCTGCCGACGATATGCAACAGCGTTTGGTTGAAGTTGAGAAAGAGATTTTTGAGATTGCCGGAATTGAGTTCAATGTTGGCAGTCCCTCGCAGGTTGGCGAGGTGCTCTTTGACCGCATGCAGCTTGATGCTAAGGCCAAGCGCACCAAGTCCGGCCAATATTCTACGTCGGAGGCAGTCTTGGAGAAAGTGGCCCACAAGAGTCCTATTGTTGGTAAGATTCTGGATTATCGCCGACTACGCAAGCTGTTGAATACTTATCTGACGGCATTGCCGGAGTGTATCAATCCTGCTACGGGGAGGATCCATACCAATTATAATCAGACGGTGACGGCCACCGGAAGGCTCTCATCATCGAATCCCAATCTGCAGAACATTCCGGTGCGCGAGGAGATGGGACGAGAAATCCGCCGAGCTTTCATCCCCTCGGAGGGTAACCTGTTTCTTTCGGCAGACTATTCGCAGATTGAGTTGCGATTGGTGGCCGACTTTGCAGGGGATGAGACACTCATTGATGCATTTAGACAAGGCGACGATGTACATGCAATCACCGCCGCTAAGATATATCATAAGAATCCTGAGGAGGTGACAGCCGACGAGCGCCGCCATGCCAAGACTGCCAATTTCGGTATTCTGTATGGAATTACAGCCTTCGGTCTTGCTTCGCGGCTGGGTATCCCTCGCAGTGAGGCAAAGATGCTTATTGATAATTATTTTGCCACCTTCCCCTCTATTCGGCAGTATATGACCGACTCGATAGAGCGGGCTCGCGAGACGGGGTATGCCATAACTCGCAGTGGACGTCGCCGTTATCTGCCGGATATTCGTTCGGCAAACCCTACTGTGAGGGGATTCGCGGAGAGGAATGCTGTCAATGCACCGGTGCAGGGTTCTGCCGCGGATATTATCAAAAGAGCAATGATCGACATTGACGCCCAGCTGGAGCGCAGAGCGATGAAGTCTATGTTGATAATGCAGGTACACGATGAACTCAATTTCGATGTGGTTCCTGAGGAGAGCGCTGAGTTGCAAGAGATAGTAGAGACGCTGATGCAGAAGGCCTACACCGGAAGGGTAACGCTGACAGCCTCAGCAGGAATAGCTGCCAATTGGCTTGATGCCCATTAACTCAGTATAGCAATGCGCTCCGCGCTTTGCTATACTGAAGTTTGGAGTTTGGAGGTTAGAAAATAGAAATTTTAAATTAATCACTTATTCGAAAATGAAGAAAACTCTTAAGATGTCAGCATTTTTGCTGACCATTCTGGCTACCTTCTTTATGGTAGCCTGCAGTTCTGAGTCTGTAGCTCCTGAGGTCAATGAGGTTGCTACTATTCTCAACAACATTACCAAGGATTTTGCAAACGCTGAGACTGAAGAGGGTGCAACAAGAATCCTAAATGAGGTAGGCAAATTGGGTCAGTATAACAATTCGAAGGTTGTACTTTCCGAATCCGATGCCAAGGTTTTAGTAGAGGCCTTAAATAATATGGCCACGAAAAACGATCCGAGCAATAAGATTTCTGAGGAAGAGAAATCCGACGCTGTAGATGAGCTTGTTGGTACCAAGCTGGGCGACTTCGTGACGACGATGCAGAGTGAGTTCTGGACCGGATTTAATGAAGGCGTTGAATAACGATTGATGAGAGGATATTTGTCAAAGATTAGTCAGAGTTTGCATCGCACCGGAGTTGCTTATCATGTGGGAACGATTGCTGCGTTTCTGTTGGCGATTGTTGTCTATTTTCTGACGGTAGACCCTTCAGCATCTTTCTGGGATTGCCCGGAGTATATTCTGACAGCTTACCGTCTGGAGATTGGACATTCTCCGGGCAATCCTACGTGGATGCTGTTCCACAACATTGTATCCCGGATTGCCGGAGCTTTGTTTGGAGTGGAATATGTAGCTCTGTCGATTAATTTATGCTCGGGTCTTTTCATGGCCTTGGGCGTAGCTATTCTTTTTCAAATATCTTTTTTTACTATCAGATATGCATTTCGGGGCATGTGGCAAGCCGGAAATCTCCCGGCTGCCATAGCCTCGCTGTGCGGCGCGTTGATTTTCGCCTGGAGCGATTCTCCATGGTTTTCGGCTGTTGAGGCTGAGGTATATGCGATGTCGCTATTCTTCACTGCGATGTCGATGCGGCTGATGATTGCTTGGGCACGGTCGAATGATCCTATGAGGGGTGCGAGGTTGCTGATTCTTTCGGCCTACGTCCTCGGCCTTTCAATTGGAGTTCACGAGCTAAATCTGCTCGTAATCCCTGCGTTGGCTTTGATTTTCGCTTTCCGCCGCTATAAGACTCACGCTTGCCTGCGGGGATGGGGGGCTTTGGCTCTGTCGGTGGGTATTATCGCCATAATTCTCCTTGGAATGTATCCCGGCACTTCGATGATGGCCGGTGAATTGGAGGTTTTCTTCGTCAATGGTCTTGGGGGACAATTTATGGATGGAGTATTCGTGTATTTCCAAATAATGCTTGCCGTGGCATTCTTGGCTCCTTATAGTATCTCCCGGGGCAATCCTCGTTCTCTTTGGCGATTATTTTTAAGATTTATTCTTGTCTTCCTTCTGATTTTCTTCGGCGGTTTTTTCCTTTTTGAACGCCATTTTGTTCTATCGATTTTTCTCTCTTCGGCGGCGGCAATGGCTTTGGCGGTTATCGGTCGGAAGTTCCCTTTCCGGGTATCTACGATTCTCTGGATGGCTTCGTTATGCTTGGTTGGATTTTCTTCGTATCTGCTGATTCCAATACGTGGAGTAGCAAACCCTCCTGTCAATGAGAATGCTCCGGATGATGTTTTCTCTTTTTATTCTTACTTGAAGAGAGACCAGTATGGCAAGAAGCCGCTGTTTTATGGACCTACACCCTATGCCAAACCTCTCTATCAAGAGACCATAGACTCCTCGGGAAACGCTGTCTACGAACACGTAGTGCGCATACCGCGTCGTCCGGTATATAAGAGGGCGATGAGCGGTGCTCATCTTTCTCGTCGTTCCGGGCTGTTGACTAAGACTGACTCTTTAGATAATGAATATGCAATAAACCGTATAAGAAGAGGAGAGTCTGCCTACGTTCTTGTCGATTATCGCTACGATTTGGTCTATACACCAGAGCTGAATATGTTCTTCCCTCGCCTGACGTCCCACAATGATGTGGATATCTCCAACTATGCTTCTTGGGCGAGCATGACTCCGGAGAGGATGACTACTGTGGAGGGGAGCTTTGCTCTTGATTCCCTAGGCAATCCTGTAGGCAGGCTTTTCTCTGATGGTAAGCGTACCCGGGAGAAGCTGCTTCGCCCAACTTATCTGCAACACCTTCAGGAGCTCTTCGGGTATCAGATAGGCTACATGTATTTTCGTTACCTGCTCTGGAATTTCGCCGGACGACAGAATGATTATCCGGCCGCCGGGGAGATAGAACATGGAAATTTTATCACCGGCATCCCCTTAATTGACAACTTAATGCTCGGCCCTCAGGATGAGCTTCCGGAGGAAATAGGACGAGATAATATCGGCAAAAACCCATACTTTATGCTTCCATTGGCATTGGGTATCGCCGGCATCGTTGTGCTCTGTTCAGGACGCAGACGTAAGCGTGCAAATGCTGTAATAACGGTTCTTTTCCTGATGACGGGTGTGGCTATTGTAGTCTATCTGAATCAAGACCCCGGCGAGCCTAGGGAGCGTGACTATTCATTTATAGGATCGTTTTTCGCTTTCAGCATATGGATAGCTTGCGGAGCTTCGTGGCTTCTGGCAACATGTCGTAATATAGGATTACGTCTGCGCCAACGTTTTGCAGAACGTGGTGCGATGGCTCTCCGTTATGCCTTGGGTTGTGGAGTGGCGATTACCTTTGCGATTCCGGCATGGATGCTGGCTGTCAATTATGCTGACCATGACCGCTCATATCGCTCCGGACCGGACGATTATGCTACAAATCTTCTCGAGAGCCTCGACCGCGATGCTATCCTCTTCTTGGATGGCGATAATTATACCTTCCCGGTGTGGTATGCCCAGGAGGTGTTGGGAGTTCGCCGCGATGTCAGGGTTGTCAATATGGCGTACCTTACTACCCCCTGGTACGTAGTCCGGCAACTTGTCTCGGGTGAGGAATCTCAACCACTAAAGATGCAGGCAACAGAGGGAGACATTGCTTATGAGGCCTTCACGATGACGAGGCTCCCCTCAGTGCCTACGGATTCTATCTATAGTGGGGATGCTGTATCAGAGTTGAGGAAATTATATTCGAGCAATTATTTTCGGCAGAGTCCCTATTGGTCGAGAGACCCTTTCCCCCGCTTGTCATCCTCATGGCTCAGAATTGCTTCCGGCGACAACGATTCGATATATGTCAATCTTCATAAGGCTCTTAACGGCAGCTCGATGATTAGCCTTCGCGAGTTGGCCCTCTTGGATATTGTGGCTACGAATGCTTCACAGCTGAAGCCGCGTCCTGTATATTTCCAGAATGCACTGACCGACCGTCAGCTCGTTGGACTTGCTCCGTATACCTCCCGCACTCTTTATGCTCGCAAACTGGATTACTCCAAGCCACCGTCGGATACTGCAAGTTATCTGATAGATGAGGGATTGAGGTTTCTGCCAAAGATACGTACCGGTGGAGCGGATCATCCGAGGATGTATGCCGACCCATACGTAGGTATGCAGATATCGCAACAGCGGATGGCATTGTTGCGTCTTGGGGATGCCCTGTTGAGGAATCGCGATACGAAGAATGCGCTCAAGGTGGCGAAGATGACGGAGCGGATGTTTCCTCAAAAGGTATGGCCCTATCAGGCAATAGTAGCCAAGGATGGAGAGATATGGCAAGAAGGATTGAAATTGTCGGAGATTATGATTCATGCCGCCTCTGCCGAGGGGGATACAGCGACGTTGCGACGAGGAAGAGTGCTCGAAAGGAGCGAGAAGCAACGCTTGGCGAGCTGGCATAAATGGTATAAAAGCCTATCCGACTGGCGACGATCTACCGTCAGCCGCGAGTCCCGCCGCTTGCATCCGTAAACCACGGACATTTGCGAGTGTCCCCCAAAAGCGTATTTTTAATACATTTTGGCTATAAAATTTTATGAGATGGACTCTTAGCAGCCGAAGTAGACGGTTAGGCCGCAAATTAGCAGGTAGAGGAGGGCGTAGGGGATGGCTCGCTGCATGATGGCATCGTCGCTACCTTCCATCTCGCAGGCGGCGGTGGCTATCGCTATGCTCTGCGGCGATATCATCTTGCCGCCGGTAGCGCCGGCGGTGTTGGAGGCGGCGAGCCAGTCGACTTGTGTGCCGCTAAAGCCGTAGCCAAAGGCTTGACCACTCATCCCGAGCTGGTGGGCTACGTTGGCTTGGAGCTTGCCAAAGAGGATGTTGGAGGAGGTGTCGGAGCCTGTCACAAACGTTCCTACGGCTCCTATGAGTGGCGCGAAGAGGGGATAGAAACTTCCTGTGACGGCTACGAGTCCGGCTCCGATGGCGGCTATCATGCCGCTATAGTTCATGACTGAAGCCAACGCAATCAGCGAGATAATGGTGATGGTAGTGAACCGCAGTCCTACTACTGTCTTGGCCAGTATGGCAGTCAATTGTTTGGGTGACAGGCCTTGACATAGGCCTCCGACTACACTTCCCAAGAATAGCCATAACCCGGCATTGGAAATCCATCCAAATTTGAACGTGGAGGCGATGACGGGTATCTGAAATTTCGTCACCAAGTTGCCGCTGAGGAATTTACTTATCGGTGGACATAGCGCACCGGTAAAGAGGATGAAGAGTAGGATAAAGATATATACACTCCAGGCTCGTAGTGTCTGAGAGACTGTAAATCGTGGATGCTTTGGCTTTTCGGTATCTACGCGGGTAGCTTCTCCATTGGTCAGGGACATCGAAATCTTCGGTGTGCGCAGGAAGATTTTGTCGTAGGCCACGATAGCGATAATTGCAGCTACCGAACCCAATACAGCAGGGGTCTCAGCACCGATATGGATAGCGCACAAAAGTTGCACGGTCAGCGAAATACCACCAGTCCAGAGAGCCAGCGTTATGTTCTTCACCCATGCTTTATGGTCGGTCAGAAGTAGAATGATAAAGGGAATGAGGAAGAAGAGGGGGGCAAGTTGCACGATTGTGAATGTGGAGATCTCATGGACGGTCTGCGGAGTTGCGCCTCCGGGGGATACTTCGTTGCATAGGGTCATGACAGGAACGCCGACAGCCCCGAAACCGGTAGCTACCGTATTACCCAAAAGGGCTACGAGTGCGGAAAACATTGGCTTGAATCCCAACCCGATGAGAATCGCTGCGGGGATAGCCACGGCGGTGCCGAAGCCGGCCATACCCTCCAGCAGTCCCCCGAATCCCCATACCATCAGCAGGACGAGTACTCCGCGGTCGCCCGTCAGCGAAGTAATTTGTGCCTTGATAGTCTCGATGGCTTTGGATTCAACGATGACATTGTAGCTATAGATAGCCATAATGATAATCAGCAGAATGGGAAAGATAGCTTTCAGTCCACCCTCCACAACGCTCCAGCATACTACGGCTCCGATAGCTTCTCCGGCAAATTTCTGCGGAATAATACCCATAGCAGGTGCGCCCCAGATAGCAAGTGCACCTGTGACAATCAAAGTGATAAGAGCGCTTTTCCACCCCGACACTTTAAAGCCGAGCATAAGGATAAACAGTAGCGCAACGGGAATCAAGGATATCAGAGCATTCATAGGCGGGGAAACAAGTTTTGAGAAATCAAAACTTGGTGGTTTATTAGTTTATAAGGTTAAACGAGAATAATGGTCATTGATCGGGCTGCTTGTGCGCCCATGACGAGGACTTGGGCTATATCGGCTGTCTTGGAGGGACCGGCTATGAAGACGCCATAACCATAGGAGTTGAAGTCGTCAGCACCATATTCGTTGCGGCCTATGAGCTTGTAGGCTTCATGGAAGTTGGGCACGATTGCTTTACGGTCAAGTACGGCTACAAGGTTTTCGGAGATGAAGCATATATCGCGTTCGCGCACCTGTTGGGGCACCCATATGCCACCATTCTCACCCACCCCAAAGCGTGCGCGGATGACGCCAACGTCGGTGCCGTTCAGATCGCGGGCGTCGGGGATGGTGTCAGGATTGAGAGTGGCACTCTTTACCTCCGGCAGTGCACTGGCAATGACTTTGGCATCAGGGTAGATAGTGCTGATTATCTCATCGATTTCTTCGAGAGATGCAGCCTCCACTACCTTGCAACCTGCCAGCTCTGCCTGTGTCTGGAACGTCGCTAACACGTCGTCGGGTGTCTTTACGTCGAGGTCGGAGAGATCGGGCTTGTCATATCTGTGGGTGATACTGTTCCGACAGCGGTTGATAATATCTTCTCGTGTAGTCATAATCAGTCGTTTTTTTTAGATGGAGACTTATGAGTTCTCTTTCGTCTCTTCCTCTTCAAAGAGCTTATGGAAGGGTTTTGGCGGGAAGGTCATGGTCTTGTGGCCATAGGCCCATGGATTCAGACAGCACCCTTTGATCCATTCAGGGATATTGTTGATCCAGTGGGCGTTGGCGGTGAGGGTGTTGTAGAGTTTTTCGGAGTAGAAGATTTTGTCCATCCCCTTGACCATCAGTTTTTTCTCCTTGTTAGCAACGCCCAATCCGGGGAGTGCTTGGCGCCAGCGGTAGATCTGGTCGGCGAGGTCTACTTTCACCGGACAGGCGCATTGGCAACTCTGACAGAGGGTGCAAGCACTGACATTTCCCGCATGTTTGTGGGGGTCGCGGAGCATTCCGAGGTTTATACCGATAGGACCGGGTATGAAGTAGTTGTAAGAATAGCCGCCGCTCCAACGATATACGGGGCATGTGTCCATACATTCACCGCAACGGATACACTTCAGAGATTCCCAATGCAGAGGGTCGCCGAGCCACTGACTACGTCCATTGTCGACGATGACGATATGCATTGCCGAGGCTCCGGGGCGTGCCTTGCGGAAATGGGAAGTGAAGGTTGTGGAGGGCTGTCCGGTGGCTGAGCGTGCGAGAAGTCGGATGAATACGGCCAATGATTCATAATCGGGCACGAGCTTTTCCAGTCCGATAGCTGCAATCTGCAATTTGGGAATGGAGGTGGACATATCGGCATTTCCTTCGTTGGTGCAGACTACGATATCGCCCGTCTCAGCTACTCCGAAGTTGGCGCCGGTAAGTCCGGCATCGGCTGTGAGAAATTCCTTTCGCAGGTCCAGACGTGCCATGTAGGTCAGATATGTCGGGTCATGATCGCCGGGGTCGGTGTGGAGATGCTTTTCGAAAATCCTACCTACATCATCATGACTCAGATGGGTAGCAGGCATGACGATATGACTAGGCTTTTCATCATCGAGCTGAAGGATGCGCTCCCCTAAGTCGGTCTCCACGACTTCTATGCCGTTGGCCTCCAAGTAGGGATTCATTTCTGTCTCCTCAGTGAGCATAGACTTAGACTTCACAAGTTTCTTAGCGCCGTGAGAGCGAAGGATATTCAAGACTACCTCATTGAACTCCTGAGCATCACCGGCCCAGTGTACGATAGTGCCGTTGGTAGCGGCGGCATCGGCAAATTGCTCAAGATAGTGGTCAATGTTGGTGAGGGTGTGGCGTTTGATATCCGAAGCCTTTTGGCGTAGCTCTTCCCATTCGGGGAGCTGGAAGGCCATAGCGTCGCGTTTCTTGCGTACGCCCCAGAATGTATTATCGTGCCAATCGGCGTAGTTCTGATTCTTCAGAAACTTCTTTGCTGCTCTGCTGTGTGATGTGCTCATAGTCCCGATGCTAAAATTTCTATTACGTGTCTAAACTCTATGCCATCGCCAATTCCCATCTTGGCGGCCACTCCGGCCATATGCATAAGGCAGGAGCAGTCTGCACCGGTGATGTACTGCGCACCGGTGTCTTTATGGCGTTGGAATTTCTTCCATCCCATTTGCTTGCTGACGGCCAATTCCTCTACGGAGAACATACCTCCGAAGCCGCAACACTCGTCGGGACGTTCCGGCTCTACTATCTCGATATCTTCCATGAGATTTAGAAGATCATGGATTTTGTTGAAGCGTGGTTCTACGATTTCTGTGGGTGATGAAAGTCCAAGGTCGCGCACTCCGTGGCATGAATTGTGGATACTCACCTTGTGGGGGAAGCTCCCAAGGGGTTTTGTGGGCTTTACAATGTCATGGAGAAACTCAACGATATCGAGGGTTTTTCCAGCGATATGGCATTTGTGGCCTTTAGGCATGATGTCCGGATAGTGGAGGCGGACGAAGGCTACGCAAGAGACAGAGGGGGCCACGACATAGTCATATCCGGCAAAGAGGTCGTCGAGGCGGCTCGCTAAGGGGGAGGCATCCCCCTCATAGCCGGCGTTGGCCATAGGCTGTCCGCAGCATGTTTGACCTTTGGGATATTCTACGTCTATGCCGAGGTGGCGCAGAAGTTTGTAGCATGCCATTCCGACATTGGGATAGACAGCGTCAACGTAACAAGGGATGAAAAGACCGACTTTCATAGGTATTAGTTGATGGACATCGTAAGGACATCCGAGAGTTAAAGGAATTGAGATAAAGCTACGCGCCGGAGTTTGTAGGTTAGAATTTCAACAAATCTCATTGGCCAATAGTTCATGTCCTTTAGAGGTCTATTCAAAATTTTTGAGGGTCATTCAATTCAAAAAATAACGCCGCATTGCGACGTTATCTTTTGAAGGTTGAAGTACGCATGTCGAAGTTGGGTTAAGTCAATTTCCGAGTATGGAGGAAACTTCGCGGTCTACGTTGATGGCCTTGGGATCGGGAATCGAATTTTCCATATTGAAGAAGAGAGCCAAGCCGATAGCTAGTATGACCGCAGCTATGATCACTATGATAATCCACGGGGTAATTTTACGTTTGCGGGGTGGATTTTCAACAAAGAGTTCGGCTGTGGGGTTAGCTTCGGAGTAGACGGAAGCTTCATCCGGTTGGGGAATGACAGGTATTACCGGAGGGGTCGGTGCTGATGACGGTGCAGGTGCGGCCGGCAATTGTGAGCCGCATTTTCGGCAAAAGCGGTCGCCATCAGGACAATTATTATTACATGTGGGACAAATCATACGCAAATATACATAAAAAATTCTTATTTTGTCAAAACTAACCTTCCATTTCCTTTGTTGGCTATATATGACACCGATAATTGAACTCAAAAGAGCTTACGATCCGGAGTTGCCGGATGACGGCTTCCGTATATATGTTGATCGTCTTTGGCCACGTGGCCTTTCTAAGGAGTCGTTCCGATACGATTGGTGGGACAAGACGATTGCTCCCTCTGCGAAACTCCGCAAGTGGTTTCATGAAAACCCCAAAAAGGATTGGAATGAATTCGAACGTCGCTACGCCGCCGAGATTCATGCCAACCCTGCTTTTGCGGAGTTGAAGAAGACGATAGCCGACAAGTCAAAGGTTACCCTCCTATACTCTTCTCGCGACCGCGAACACAACAATGCTCGTGTCTTGAAAAACTGCATGCTATTGGGTTAGGATAGAGTATAGAGCCGAGAACTCTACGTAATCAAAACTCCCCAATCCATAAACTTATAAACCAATAAATCTTGAATTTCAAAATCTATTTTACGAAATCCCAATGAATCACTCTGAAATTATTAAAATTCTTGGCAAGGATGCTGAGTGTCTGCTAAATCATAAGTGTACTACCATCGATAAGTCGCTTATTCACGTTCCTTCTTCGCAGACCGTTGATAGAATATGGATTGACTCTGACCGCAATATCCCTACGCTTAATAATCTCCAGCGTTTGCTGGGTCATGGGCGTCTGGCCAATACCGGCTATCTTTCAATTTTGCCGGTGGATCAAGATATTGAGCACTCTGCCGGAGCTTCCTTCGCTCCGAATCCTATTTATTTCGACCCGAAAAATATCATCGAGTTGGCAATCGAGGGTGGTTGCAATGCTGTAGCCTCATCGTTTGGTAATCTCGGGGCGCTGGCGCGCCGTTATGCCCACAAGATTCCGTTTCTTGTGAAGCTCAATCATAATGAATTGCTGACATACCCAAACAGCTATAATCAGGTGATGTTTGGCACTGTCAAGGAGGCCTGGAACCTTGGAGCCGCTGCCGTGGGTGCTACTATTTATTTCGGCTCGGAGCAGAGTCGCGAACAGATTGTCAGCGTTGCTCGTGCCTTTGAGTATGCCCATGAGCTGGGTATGGCAACAGTATTGTGGTGCTATCTGCGAAACAGCTCTTTTAAGAAGGATGGCGTTGACTATCATTCATCAGCCGACCTCACCGGACAGGCCGACCGAATAGGGGTGACCATTCAGGCTGACATAGTCAAGCAGAAACTCCCCACGGTCAACGGTGGTTTCAAGGCCATAGGATTTGGGAAATACGATGACAAGATGTATACGAAGCTGACATCGTCCCATCCTATTGACATGTGTAGATATCAGGTAGCCAACGGCTATATGGGAAGAGTAGGGCTTATCAACTCCGGAGGCGCCTCCAAGGGAGAATCGGATCTCCACGATGCTATTTTCACAGCCGTAGTCAACAAACGAGCCGGCGGCATGGGGCTGATTTGCGGTCGCAAAGCCTTTCAGCACCCCATGTCTGAAGGAATCAAGCTACTCCATACTATCCAAAACGTATACCTCGACCCCGAAATCACCATCGCCTAACAGGCTATTGCGCATGACCCCAATTTTTATTTCGATTTGTTTTCGTCCAAATTCCTGATGCGGAACAAAAATATGGCACACAGAATAAAAGAACGCAAGTTGAAATCTCCGATTATTACGATAATCGGAGAGGGAGCAACTTCAGTCCGCATATAGGGCATGAATCACATCCTGCGGATAAAGTATTGTCACTCCGGTTGGAGCCTCATTTGGCTCGTTTTTCAGAAATAGCACCGGCACAATCTCTTTGCCTTTGGCCAATGGTAGTCTGTCGGCTTTCTCTACGAGGTTGCGGTGCAATTCCGATGCTATTTCAGGATTTGTCCATTTGCACTCGCCCACCAGCAACGCATTGCCATCGGCTGATTCGGTAATTACATCAAACTCCATTTCCCGGAATGTGCCTTTTGCTTCACCGGGCACTGTA
>JAMPAX010000015.1 GCA_023667015.1 Muribaculaceae bacterium
ACCATGCCGCAGCCGAGAATTTCTACCCAGCCTGTACCCTTGCAAAATGCGCAACCCTTGCCGCCGCAGATGTCGCAGGAGATATCCATTTCAGCTGAAGGTTCGGTGAAGGGGAAGTATGAGGGACGCAGACGGATCTTAGTTTGCGGACCGAACATCTCGCGAGCAAACTGAAGCAGCACCTGCTTGAGGTCGGCGAAAGAAACGTTCTTGTCGATATATAGTCCCTCCACCTGATGGAAGAAGCAGTGGGCGCGGGCTGATATTGCCTCGTTGCGGTAGACGCGTCCCGGGCAGACTATGCGGATGGGAGGCTGAGTCTTCTCCATTACGCGGGTCTGGACGGAGGATGTATGGGTACGTAGCAGTACGTCTGCCGGATTGCGAGCTATGAAGAAAGTATCTTGCATGTCGCGTGCCGGATGGTCGGCGGGGAAGTTGAGGGAAGAGAATACGTGCCAGTCATCCTCAATCTCCGGCCCCTCAGCAATAGTAAAGCCCATAGAGGCGAAAATATTGAGCATTTCATTCTTCACCAGCGACAGCGGATGGCGTGTACCGAAAGGTGTGGGTGTGGCCGTACGGGTGAGATCAATGTCAGCGGACTTGTCATCAGCCTTATCAGCAAGGCTTGCCTTGAGGGAATTAATTTTATCTGAGGCAAGATTTTTCAGCGCGTTAAGTTTCTGACCGAGTTCCTTCTTCTGTTCGGCGGGAACGGTGCGAAAATCGGTCATGAGAGAGGGGATTAGTCCCTTCTTGCTAAGATATTTTATACGGAGCTGTTCAACCTCCTCAGCCGAAGCAGCACTCAGATTCTGAATTTCAGCAGAGAGTAATTCGATTTTTTCTTTCATAAACTCAAGAGTTTTTGCAAAATTACACAAATTACTGCTATTTTACAAATCCAACAATCCAACAGGATTCCAATGATTAAAATGGACTCTTACGTAGATAAATGTTGGATGTTGTAAGGGCGCGCCCCAATATTATATACTTTTTAGACTACCTCATATTTTGGAGCGATTGAAAATCGCCCTTCCAACCACCGATGAGCTTGCCGGTTGCAAATAGCTAAATTTTGTATCTTTTTTTGTTTTATTTTGCAATTTATAAACATATTTTTATATTTATTTGTTAAATTTGCATAGTCAATTCTGAAAATTCCTTCATAGGGGCTATAATGCAACGACGAGACGCATTATTCAATGATACGGGATTTAGTGAGTTGGCTCAAATATAACCGCGCATAAAGTTTAAATTTAAATCGACCATCTACTTAGGAATTTCATTTATAGGATAACTATGATACTAAAATCTAATATAAACTAAGACTATGAAAAAGATTAAATACGAAACAATCCGCGAAGACAATCTAATGATTGCTTCTTCTCTCAGTCTAATAAAAGGTGGAGATACTGCTGTTATCCAATGCAGCAAAAACACTTGTCAAGAACACTCCGGGACGTGTTCAACAAATAATTGCAGAGTTCACATTGGTGTTTGTGGAACAAATACATGTGATGTTCATTGCACTGAGAATTTTGCTTGTAAAAGCAATACTTGTTCCTGCGTTTTAGATCAGAAGATAACAGGTTGAAAATCCATTATCATTTTCATATGATATTTTGATTTTGACCTTCTTCTATTCTCTCAATTCGCATCCTTAACTTATCGCAAGGTATAAACTTGCGATAAGTATAACATTTATTATAACAGACTATAAACTTATATCTAAGCCTATGACCAATTTCGCTTCCAAAATACTACGTCTGTCGAATTTTGCCATTCCTATAGAACGTGATGGGAATTGTCTCATTTTTGTCACCAAATCTTGTAATTTCTATAAGTTTGACAAAGTTGATTTTGTCTATCTGACAGAATTTGCTAAAGACATACCGGAAATCGGAAAAGATGAGCTGGACAATATTCAGCCCATTGTGGACATAGGTATACTATCAACTGCCGAAGAAGACAGACTATTTGTGGAAGATATGGAAATCTCCCACAATGTCATAATGTATTCTCCAACTACTATGGTTTTGACAATCGTTCCAACTATATCATGCAATCTGCGATGCCCATACTGCTTTGAGGAGAACAAGCCTGCGGGGACGATGTCTGTAGATGTGGCCGATAATTTATTGAAATTTATTGAGGAGCATGTTGATACTCGGCAGATGTCTGTGACTTGGTTTGGTGGAGAACCTCTGCTTGGTTTTGAGGTTATAGAGTATCTCCTTCCTAAATTATATCACCTCAAAGATAAAAAGATAGTTGGACATAGCATTGTCACTAACGGAACCTTGCTGACGAAAGAAAAATTTGAACTTTTCAAGAAATATCCTCTTGACAGCATACAGATAACATTGGATGGCGAAGAGGAAACCCATAATTCCAAGCGCTTCTTCCCGAATGGCAAGGGAACCTTCAATTTGATTCTTGACAATATTGAAAAATTTGCTCAAGAATTTCCCAAAACGAGTATCTCAGTACGAATAAACGTAGACAATAAAAATTCGGAACAATATCATCATGTGGCTGATAAGATAGCTGAAAGATTCAAAGGTAAGAATGTATCAACTTATCCCGGTATTCTTATTGCTAATAAGGGATGTGAAGATGAGCAGTTCTTCTCTTCAAAAGATCATGTAGAATTCCAGAGGAAATTATGGAATAAAGGAACCGGAGGATATGGCTATCCGTCATTATGCTCAAAAGGATGTAGCGCCACCTCCTTAAGCTCTTACATTGTGGGGCCTTCGGGAGAAATATATAAATGTTGGGAACATGTTGGCAACTATGAGAAAGTAGTTGGCAACATTACATCCACATCATATAAGAATTATGGTCTTTTCAACGATTTTATATTGAGAGGTCTTTGTTTCAGCGATTTGAAATGTCGTGATTGCTCAATGTTGCCGATATGTTCAGGAGGATGTCCCCGAAAAAGAGTTGACAACTTGACGGAGGAGTCCAAGAGTGATTTATGTTGCATCTACAACGGAAATGATGGAAAAGTAATCGAAGAGATTCTCTATGATTATTATACTCTCTCTATTCGCAATCAAACTTCGTCCAAAATCTAATTTACTTAATTTATAACAAGCGGATGCACCTTGGTGCATCCCTACAGTTCAATCATTATCAATTTCCATTGTTAACTACAATCTGACTATGAAAAAATACATTCCGTCCCTCATTCTTCCCGTTTTGATGTCTGTTATGGCTACACAAGTGGCTAAAGGTGCAGAAATATGTGCTTCGGATTCCGTTACTAATCTTCAGGAGGTTGTAGTGCAAGGAGATTCGAGATATACCAACGCCAAGAAGACTACCTATTTGCCCACCGGACAACAAAAGAAGGCTGCTTTTGATGGTACCCAGCTTCTACAATTCTTGGGAATTCCTCAACTTAAAATATCTCCGGTCGATAAAACAGTTTCATCTGTTGACGGGCAGGAAGTCAAAATGTTTATTAATGGCGTTCAGGCTTCTGATATGGAAATCAAAGCCATGCAAACAGAGGATGTCATCAGAGTTGAGATTTTGACAAATCCGGAAGACCCGAGGTATCAAGGAGCAGCATACGCTGTAAACTATGTTATTTGTGTATATGAATATGGCGGATACACCCGACTTCAAGAAACCGGAACATTGTTTGCTGAATTTATCAACAATGCGTATATATACTCCAAATTTTCCTATAAGAGGATGATGTTTGACTTATCGGTTAATTCTCAGGATGTCAGTGCAAAACATTCCGGTACCAATCAGTCTCAAACGTACCTGCTCACACGCGATGACAAACCCTTTACTGTAAATCGTTCGTTGCGCTTCACAGGAGGACAGTTTATTTATCACACTTTGCCGGTAAATTTTCGCGCCCTTTACCAAGATGACTCAAAGTATATTTCAAACTCTGTATCTTTCAATTTCAATGGTATTCCAAGGTCTAATTCCACCGGAATACTTGAAATGTCCACTCCGCTGGAGACCTTTACCGACACATACCACAATATAGCACAAAAATATGATCGCGACTTTCAATGGACCGGGAATTATTATTTTTATTTGTCTAAAGATTATACATTAAATCTTTTCTCTACATTCAACTATGGTAATCATAGGTTGGCGAAACATTATTTCACAGACAACGGAATGTCAGAGACAATCATAAACAACGCCAAATCTGATGTCTTTTCGGGTAGTATCAGTGCATCATTAAGTAAACGTTTCAATAAGTTCCACACTCTTAAGGCTAATCTTTTGGGGAATATAAATTATACACGTGCCAAATATTCCGGCAATTCTAATTTTATGTCCCGAATACGCACATATATGGGGATATATAGCCTTGATTATTATTACAATTATAATAATCGTTTCTCAGCTGACTTCCATGCATCTTTGATTCATCAGAGGACTACATCCGGTGGAATTGTCAACAATTCTCTGACACCATCCTTCACTATCAACATCTCTTACTCTCCCAACAGCAAAATGCGATTCTATCTCCACATACCATACGAGTACTTTACACCAAGTTCGGCTGATTATACAGATGGAGTCATTCGACAGAGTGAGTATATCTATGTTAAAGGAAATCCACTTATAAAGCACGGAAAGATTTTCAATCCTACATTTAATTGGGCATGGTTTCCATCCAATTATTTTAGCATTAGCTACAACTTCGCATATAGTGGAAATTTCAACCGCTATTTGACCACCTATACTCCCTATAATAATGGAGAAGCAATTCTTCAGACTTATACAAACAATGGCAATTTCCATTATATCAGTTCAGGAGCTTCCATTGATACATATCTTCTCAACCAATCACTTAACTTATCCGTAGGAGGGGGAATTGTACATTACTCCTCAACAGGAGATCTTCAACGCAAACTGACAGTAGGCGTATTCGGAGCATCTGCCAGTTATGTTGTCGGCCCATTTAACTTCTCTGCGTATTGCAATTTAGGGGGTAAGAGTATGAGTCAATACGATGGAAGCATCGTACACACGAGAGTCAGATACGGCTTCTCAGCAGGTTGGGGGTCTTCTCACTGGAAAGTCTCGATGAATATCAGAAATCCCTTCGAAAAGGGGTATCTATACTCAACTACTGAGCTTAATTACCCAATCTACAAAAGCATCTCAGAAACCTACAATGCAACCTATCACCATCCATTAAGTATAAGTGTGGCATATATATTCGATTACGGCAAGAAAATACAGCACGGCAACGAAGTTAGCGGTGCCGGAACCACCGGCTCCGGCATCCTCCAGTAATTACACAACTCAAGGTTTGGTAAATCCGAAACTTGAGTTACATAACCACTCCTTCTACGTTCATGAGTAATTGCAATGAAGAGTTGTCTTTTGGAAATATAGTCAGAAGTAGCTGTTCAATTTAAATTCAAACTTTCTGCTTGTTCTTTTTGGCCATTTTCTTCTCTCTCATCAGTCATAATGCCCGCATTATTCCTTCTTCGAGTGAAGAAACTGTCACAAAAATAACCGCGCATAAAGTTTAAATTTAAATTGACCATCTACTTAAGAGGGAATTTATTTGAATTGATAATGCAAATTTAACAAAATATTAATAAAGTTTGCATATTGCAAAAAAATCGTGATTTTTATGTCCTTTTGCGGTTTAAGCTGTGTTGGAAGGGCGATTGCATATCAGCCTTCCAACAATAGCTCGATAGGACGGCCTATGTGCGGCCAGTTTGTTAATGCTACTATTATGATTGCTATCGCTATTATTGTTAGTAGTATCCAGTTTCCGTAACGTATTGCTGCGGATGGTTTCTTTTCAAGAATGCTTTTTAATTTATTTGAACGCTCTCTTGTATATTTTTTCTCTTTCATTATTCTCCAAGTTCAAGCTGGTTCTGTATGAGATTGTAATATATCCCGCGTAATTGAATTAGTTCAGAATGAGTACCCTGCTCTGCAACTTTCCCATTATCAAGAACTATTATATTATCTGCATCCTTCACGGTAGATAGTCTGTGTGCTATAATAATTTTTGTTTTTCCCCGACAAACGTCGTTAAGTTTTTTACTTATCTGCGACTCATTTACTGCATCAAGTGAATTTGTGGCTTCATCCATGAAAATCACATCCGGATTTCTATAAACGGCTCTCGCAATAAGTATACGCTGTCTCTGCCCTTTGCTAAGTCCGATACCATTTTTCCCTATGCGTGTATGATACCCTAAGGGGAGTGTATCGATGAAGGTGTCAATGCATGCTGTGGCAGCAGCATGACGCACCCGTTCCATATCCGGTACTTCATCGGTGGCGATATTTTGAAGTATGGAGTCTGCGAAAATGATTCCGTCTTGCATCACACATCCACACCGGCTTCTCCACTGTCGAAGATTAATCTCTTCAATATTTCTGCCATAGATTTCAATTCTCCCTTCCTCAGTTGTGTAATATCCTAACAGCAGTTTCAAGAGTGTAGTCTTTCCGCTACCCGAACTTCCGACTATGGCTGTTGTCTTACCTACTGGAATATCGATACTGATTTTATCAATAGCTTTGGCATCGGAATGTCGGTCATAACGAAATGTTACATCTTTTATCCTGATTGCACATTGACTGGTAATTGGAGAGTCATTAGTCCCTTCTTCTTTTCCCTCATTTTCTTCTTTGAGCTCGGTTACCTCTGATATCCTTTCCAGTGATATTTTCACATCCTGTATGCTACGGATAAATTCAATCATCTGTCCTGTGGGTGAATTGAGTTGACCGATAATATATTGTATTGCTAACATGCCACCCAGCGTCAGACTGCCGTCAATAACTGCCGAGGCCGCCAAAACCGTTACCAGAATATTCTTGAGCTCGTTGATAAAGACGCTGCCTCCTTCTTGACTCTGCTGCAGTTTGAGCGACTTCATCTGAAGCATGAATAATTCTGCCTGGACGTCTTCCCATTTGTGGCGTTCTCGTCTTTCGCAGTTCTGGAGTTTTATCTCTTGCATTGATGACAGAAGCTGAACGGTCTGCTCACTGTTGATGGCTTGTTGTTCAAAAACCTCATAATCGAGAACCTTTCGCCGGTGCAGGAATATCGATATCCATAATACGTATGCTATGCTTCCGGCCATATATACCCCGAAGATAAGTGGGCTATAGAAGCATAGTACCACTCCAAATACGAGGAGCGACATAATCGAAAATAGCAGATTCAGTGTCTGCCCGGTCATGAACGACTGAACACGTGAATGGTCTGACATACGCTGAAGAAGGTCGCCCATCTGCTTGGTGTCGAAGAAGGACATCGGCAATTTCATCAATTTGATGAAGAAGTCGCTGACCATCGTTACATTTATTCGCAGCGATATATGTAGCAGGAGCCATCGCCGGATAAAGTCGGTGGTGGTCGATCCGATGATGATGAACAGTTCACCAAGAAGTATCAGCCATATAAAACCGATGTCGCGGTAGCGTATGCCGGTATCGACAATCTGTTGGGTAAGAAATGGAAATATAAGCTCAAGAATACATCCAATAGCCAACCCTACCACTATCTGCAGGAAGTAACGTCGGTATTCTTTGAGATATCCGCAGACGTATTTCAGGGCACGGCTTAGTGCCTTACGTGAAGGTGCCGTTTTTCGGAAGTTCTCATTAGGCTCAAAGACCATTGCTATTCCCTGTCCGGTTTCGGGATTGCTACTGTCGGGAATCCAATGGCGAGCAAGTTCTTCTCGATTGTATTTTATTTTTCCTTTCCCCGGATCTGCAATATAGAATTTTGTCTTGGAGGAGTTAACGCCGTAGAGCACCACAAAATGATTCTGATTCCAATGCAGTATGCAGGGGAGGAGAGACTCGTCAAGTTGATCAATGCTGATTTTGAGACCAACGCTTTCAATTCCCATTTCAGCAGCTACATCGGAAATACCCTTGAGCGACACTCCCTCTGAAGTGGGAGTACAGCGCTGCTCAAGCTGTCCGATCGTTGTGAAGGCTCCGAAGTGTCGACATATCATTGCCAGACATGCCAGCCCGCATTGAGTAGAGTCAAGCTGCTTTATAAACGGGAATCGATGCGTCAGTCCCATAATCATCAACTATTTCAGATGGTCTTCTCTACGCTCCATACGAAGGCGCGCAGACCGAGCAGGGGACGGCTCTCATCGAGCTCGTGTAGCTTCTCCAGAAGAGAGTCTACTTTCTCATCCTCTACCATCGTCAGGATGGCTGAGGCCAGCGACGGCCATGCATGAGATCCGTAGTGTGGGTCTCCTGTATGGCTGCCGCGGCCTTGAACAGTGCCAAAGGAGGTGTATCCCCGGCAGTTGCTCCGCGTCAGTACGTCTACGATTTTCTCGTGGTGTGCCTGATCATAGGCTATAAATATCGCTTTCATAGATTACTAATTCCTATACCCTATTTCCTAAACCCGGTTCACTATTTCCTGATAGCAACGCTTTGCGATGTTTTTTACGCTGATTGCGCACTCCATTACCGGCAAATACACAGTAAAGGACGGGCACAAACAGTAGCGTCAGTATCGTAGAGAAGGTCAAACCGCCAATCACGGCTGTGCCCATCGGTTGCCACATCTCGGCTCCCTGACCGGATCCTACGGCCATAGGCACCATACCCAAGATTGTAGTAAGCGTCGTCATGACTACCGGGCGGAGTCGTGACCTGCCACCGTCAATGACGGCAAGTCGAATGCCCATACCGCGTTCTCTGTTGAGCGTGATATAGTCGATGAGTACTATGCCATTCTTCACTACAATACCGATAAGCATGATGGCGCCAATCATAGACATGACGTTTAGCGTATGTCCCGTCAGCCAAAGTATTATGAATACTCCGGAGAAGGCGAAGAGTAGTGAAGTCATGATGATGCCCGGATATGTCAGCGATTCGAACTGAGCAGCCATGACGATATATACCAGGATGATAATCAATACACCAAGAGTAAGCAGGTCGGTAAAGGAATCTTGCTGGTCTTCAAAGGAGCCGGCAAGTCCGATGGTGATTCCCGACGGCAGGTGCATGTTGTCAATCTCTGTCTGAGCCTCTGTCACTACCTGCGACAGGGGTACTCCGTCTACTACAGCTGAGACGGTAATGAGTCGCTCGCGGTCTTTACGCTCGATGGTCGGCGGGGTGAAGCGTTCTACGACTTTTCCCAATTCTTTTATCTTTACGCCGGCTCCGGTGGGAGTGATGACGGTGATGTTCTCAAGGTCTTCAATGCTCGTTCTGTTTTCGGGTGCGTACATTACCTTGATGTCGTACTCCTCACCATCCTCGCGGAAACGGGATGCTGTGGCACCGTTGACACGGTTTCTCAGATAGTAAGCCGCTGTCTGCAGGTTCAGACCGTACATGGCGAGTTTTTCGCGGTCGAAGTCTACTTGATATTCCGGTTGATAGTCCGACCGGGAGATGTGGATGTCGGCAGTTCCTTCGATGCCGCTGAGGATCTGCGACAAGCTGCGGGCTACGGAGTCTGTCTCCGCAAAGTCGTAGCCGTAAATCTCAAAGTCTACAGTAGACTGGCCTCCCATACCCTGGCCACGTCCACCGCCTATATTTACCTGTGCCTTGACGAATTCCGGGAACTGTTGTTCCAGGTCTTTACGCATTTCGTCAGCGATATCTTTGATGTTGCGGTCACGATCGCCCGGGTCGAGCAGTCGGATGTTCATCGAAATGATGTGCGAGCCGTTGTCCGACAGGGAAGCAAAGGTGTTGTCGGAGCTGGCGGGACCTACGGTGTAGTTGAGCACCTGAATCTCCGGATATTTCTTGCGCCAGAGGGAGTCGAGACGATGCATCTGTTCGCGTGCAATCTCCACTCGCGTGCCTATTGGCAACTCGAGGTTGACTCCCAAGCGGCCATCATCCTGAGTGGGGAAGAATTCTGTACCTACGAATTTCATCAGAAACAGTGAGGCGACAAATGTGGCCATACAGATTATGATGGTGACAGTTTTGTGGCTCACTACTTTCCGCAGCAGGGAGGCGTAGCCGTCATCAAATTTGTCGAGCGCACGTTCTATGGGTCCGTAGAGCTTTGTATAGAGCTTGGAATGATTTTGCGAGCGACGTAGCCATTGGCTGCAGAGCATCGGTGTCAGCGACAATGCACAGGTCGTGGAGATTATCATCATGATGGTGACCATCCAACCGAGCTGGCGGAAGAGGACACCGGTCATACCGGTCACAAGCGTCAGCGGGAAGAACACCGCAATCAATGTGAGAGTAGAGGCGATTACGGAAATTGCTACCTCATTGGTGCCGTGGACTGCCGCCTGTTTCGGGTCTGCACCACGCTCTATATGGGTAGTGACGTTTTCCAATACTACAATAGCATCGTCGACTACCATACCGATAGATATCGAGAGTGCCGACAAGGAGACGATATTCAGTGTATTGCCTGTAGCAAACAGGTAGATAAAGGAGGCTATCAATGATACGGGGATGGTGATGACGATAATCATCGTAGCGCGCCAACGCCCCAGGAATACGAATACCACAATCATTACAAACAGCAATGCGTAGAGCACTGTCTCCTCCAGTGAGGCAATCGTGTTGCGGATATTGTCGGAGGTATCTACTATGACACCTATCTTTACGTCCGAAGGAAGGTTTTTTTGCAATTGTGGCAACATCGACATCACTTTCTCAGAGATGGCTACCGAATTAGCACCGCTCTGCTTCTGGATGATAATCATTGCTCCTTCCTTGCCGGAATTGAAGGTCTGCTGTGTGCGTTCCTCAAGGGAGTCTACTACCTTTGCTACGTCCTTAAGATAGACGGTGCGCCCCTCGCTGGAGCCTACAGGAATGTCGGCCAGTTGGGAAGTGTCGTCAAACTCTCCCTGCACACGTAATGAATACGTGTTGGAGCCGATGTCGAATGCTCCACCGGGAACGTTTCTGTTTTCCGCTCCGATAATGTTGGAGATGGTCTCCACCCCGATGTTGTATGCCTCAAGTTTCAGCGGATCAACGTAGACGTGAATCTCACGCTTGGGAGCACCGGAGATGGATACAGAACCCACACCATCCACTCGCGCCAAAGGGTTGGCCACCTGGTCATCAAGAATCTTGTATAGACCCTGCATGCTCTCATCGGCCTCAACTGAAAGCAGACAGATAGGAATCATATCTGTGGAGAACTTGAAGATAATCGGATTCTCGGCATCATCGGGAAGTGAGGATTCCACCATGTCCAACTTGTCACGCACGTCGTTGGTGAGCACGTCAATATCGTAGCCGTATTCAAATTCAAGGGTGATGACGGAGGTATTCTCGCGCGACTCGGAGGTGATATGCTTCAGGTGCTCCACGGAGTTCAGGGTGTTCTCCAAGGGCTTGGTGACGTTCTGCTCAATATCCTCCGCACTCGCTCCCGGATACATTGTGATGACCATGATAGTATTGGTATCAATGTCCGGGTAAAGGTCAATTGGAAGTTTTGCCAATGAGAAGAGACCTAAGATAATGACCGTCACAAAGCAGAGTGTGGTCATGATAGGCCGCTTGACGGCAGATCCATATAAACTCATAATTTTTTTCATTTAAATCAATTTTCGACTGGTCGAAAATTGATGGTTTATTAGTTTAGGAGTTTAGGCGGCTGTTCTCTCAACTCTAAACTCTCAACTTTCAACTTTACTTCCCTATAGTTACTTCTTTGCCATCGGAGAGTTTTGTCTGTCCTGAGACTACTACCTGACTGCCGGCGGGTACACCGCTGATAATCTCGTAGCTTGCTCCAAGACGGCGTCCGAGCTCTACTTTGTTGTAGCTGACTTTGCCGGCTTTGTAGACGTAGACGTAATGATTGCCGGACCCCGGCTGCTTTACTACTGCGCGGTCGGGCACTACGACATGGCGCGACACTCCAAGATTGACCGTCACCCTTCCGAACATTCCGGGCAATACACGGCTGTCGGGATTGGGCATTGTAATCTCTACTCCGAAGGTTCTGGAGGATACGTCTACAGTCGGGGATATCATACTGACAACGCCGGGGAAGGTGGCATCGCCGTATGTGTCGAAACGTATGTCTACGTTCATACCTTTCTTGATTTTGGAGAATTCACTCTCCGGCACGTTGATGACTACCTTTACGGGTTGCACCCGGGCTACGGTCAGCACCGGCAGTGCTCCGGTCATATCTCCCGGGTCGTAGTTGCGAGCAGTGACCACTCCGCTGATGGGGGAGGTCAGCACGGTGTTCTCACGGGAGTTGCGCAATGTGCGCTCGGCAGATGCTAAGGCATTCTTGGCGTTGACGAGCTGTGCTTCCATTTGATCTACACTCTGCTTGGTGCCTCCTCCGATCTTGAAGAGTTCCAGAGCACGGTTATAGTTGAGCTGCACGTTCTTAAGGTTGGCACGCGCGTTGTCCACCTGCATCTGATAGGTCGTAGCGTTGACATCGTCGAGAATCACCAATGTCTGTCCGGCCGATACCCTCATTCCTTCGTCTACGAGTATTTGCTTGATTCGATTGGGTGTAGACGAGGAGATGTTGTTGATAATCTCCGGTTCTACGGTGGCGGTGTAGACCCCTTCTTGAACCACGTCCTCTTCGATGGTGTTTTCGATTTTAACTACGGGCTTCTCTTCCTTAGTCTCTTTCCCCTCACCCTTATCAGAGGAGCAGGAGCCAAACACCATCATGGCCACTAAGGCAAAACAAAATATCTTATTAATCGTCATAACATTATATTTAATTCCTAATTCCTAATCCTAATCCTAATTCCTAATTCCTAATTGAATTGAGTGAGTCTTCGCGTCCCAGGAGCATGTCGAGGTCGGCCACGGATATCAGGTAGTTGTAAATTGCTTGATAGTATGCTAACTGTGCGGATGTGTCGGCCAGCTCGGCATCGCGCAAGTCGAGGTAGCTTGCGGCTCCTATCTCAAAGCTTTTCTGCATGATTTCATGTGCTTTGTGAGCCTGATGCACCCCTTCTTCGTTGGTAGATATCTGACGCACTTCTTTTTGAATGTTGTCCAAGGCGAGATCTACCTGCATCTGCAAGGTGTTGAGAAGGTGCTCTTTTCGGAAGTCTATCTCTTTGAGCTGAATTTGAGCTTGACGCAGTCCGTAGTATTTCGATCCTCCGGAGAATATCGGTATGCTGAGCGATAGTCCTACGGTGGAGTAAGGATTGAATTGCTGATTTCTGAAGGGATTGCCGTTGCTCAGCGAGAGCCATGAGATGTTGAAGCTCGCTCCGAGTGTAGGTATCCATGCGAATTTCTTAAGGTCTACGGTCTGTTTGAGCATTTTCTTCTGAATCTCAAGAGTTCGTAGCGAGGAGTTGCCGCTAAGGTCGGAGCATAGAGCTGCGGAGTATCCATACATGTCTTGTTGCATCTCTTTGAGCGTTACATTGGGCATGATATCTACCTCGGAGTCTATGCCCATCAGCACTTTTAGCTGTAGGGAGCATTGCTTCACGGCGATGTCGGCCTGCAGGAGTTCAGGCTCGATATTCTTCACCTGCACCGATGAGCGCAATACGTCGTATTCAGTAGCTGTTCCGGCAGCGAATTGCTTTTCGTAGATTTCTGCCGTTAGCTTGGCTACGTCGTAGTTCTGACGGAGGACATCGCGGGAGGCTATGGCTAAGAGCAGTGCGTAGTAGGCATGATCCAGCTGGTTGATAAGTTCGAGGCGTGAGCTACGGGCGGCTTCGAGGTTGGCCAGTATCTGGGTGTCGCTAATGTGGATGGATTTCCAGAGTGTCGGTGCTATGATTGGCATCGAGGCATTGAAGCCGAAGTTCCAGGTGTTGTCAGATCCCATCTTAAGGCTCTGACTCTCTCCACCCATATTCATGCGTATCGTCTGAAGCTCGATGGCGCGCTGGTAGGCGCCGGTGAAGTCAATACTGGGGAAGACTCCTGCGAGTACCTCTTTCTTGGAGTAGTCTACACGTTGTATCTCCATGTCGGCAATGCGGATCGTAGGATTGCTCTGCAGGGCTATTGCCAGACACTCCTGTCGGGAAAGCGTAAGGCTCTTTTTTGTGAGGGACTCCGGCGTGGTTGCCGATATGCTGTCGATAGCTCCGGAAGTAGTCGCAGCTTCTGCACAGAGGGATACTTCCCCTAAGCATAGTATGGCGACAAGGAAGCGGCCGATGTGATATTGATGTCTCAGTTTCATATCGTTAATAAATTGAAATGAAGCCGAAAACTGAAGTGTAGTTTTCGGCTTTTACAGATAGTCGCGCCAGAGGCTTGCCACCCGGCCGACGTGGTTATAGTCTTCTTATGCTTCAACGGCTCTGAGTTCCTGCTGGGGAATACCGAATTTCTCACGCAGATGGAAGATCATGTCGCGTGTCATGGCATCGAGATCGAATTCAGGCTTCCATCCCCATTCGAGGCGTGCACAGCTGTCATCGAGGCTGTCGGGCCATGAGTCTGCGATACCCTGACGTAGGGGATCGAGCTCATATTCCATCTCGAAGTCGGGGATATATTCTTTGATTTTGTTGAAGATTATCTCGGGATCGAAGCTCATCGACGCAATGTTGAAGGAGTTGCGGTGGATGAATTTCTCAGAGGGAGCTTCCATGATTTCGATGGCGGCGCGCAGTGCGTCGGGCATGTACATCATGTCCATGAATGTGCCGGGCTTCAGGGGGCATTTGAATTTCTCACCCTTTACGGCGCTGTAGTAGATGTCTACGGCATAGTCGGTTGTACCGCCACCCGGAGGCGCTACGTAGGAGATGAGTCCCGGGAAGCGTACCGAGCGGGTGTCAACGCCGAAGCGACGTGCATAGTAGTCGGAGAGCATCTCGCCGGTCACTTTAGTCACACCGTAGATGGTCTTCGGACGCTGGATGGTGTCCTGAGGTGTGTGGTCGTGGGGTGTGTCCGGACCAAATGAGCCGATGGAGGAGGGGGTGAACACGGCGCAACCCTTTTCGCGGGCTACTTCCAGTGTGTTATACAGACCGCCTACGCCAATCTTCCATGCCAACTGAGGCTTGGCCTCGGCTACGGCACTCAGCAGGGCTGCTAAGTTGTAGATGGTGTCTACGTTGTATTTCTCTACAGCCTCAGCTATCTGGGCTGCGTTGGTGATGTCTACCTCATGGCTCGGCCCACTTTCCAATAGTTCCCCTTTCGGCTCAGCTCCCTTGATGTAGCCGGCTACGATGTTGCCGCCGGGGTATTCACGGCGAAGACGCATTGCAAGTTCCGATCCTATCTGGCCGGTAGCTCCGATGATCAGTACATTCTTCATTGATACGTTATGATGTTTATAAGGTTAGTTTTCCTTGTTTTCCCTCCCTTTGTCTGTCCCCGGACTTTTGTCGGAACCAGTCTCAGAGAAGGGTGATGTTTATTTTTCACTGCAAATTTAATGTTTTTTCGCCATTATTTTTATAACTTTGGGTAATTTATTGAACCATTTCTTATGATTTGTCTTCAATATATTGAACTTCAATCTAATATTATGTATACTAACTTCCAAAAACATCTCTCCAAAGAACTCCAGGACATCAAGGATGCCGGTCTGTACAAGACCGAACGCGTGATCATCACTCCCCAGAAGGCTGACATCGCCGTGGAGGGTGCGCAGGGCGAAGTGCTCAATTTCTGCGCTAACAATTATCTCGGCCTGGCCGACAATTCCCGTCTGATTGAGGCTGCCAAGAAAGCTATGGACGTACGTGGCTATGGTATGTCTTCCGTACGTTTCATCTGTGGCACTCAGGATCTCCACAAGCAACTCGAAAAGGCTATCAGCGACTATTTCAAGACTGAGGATACTATCCTATACGCTGCTTGCTTCGATGCTAACGGCGGTCTGTTCGAGCCTCTCTTCACTGAGCAGGACGCTATCATCTCCGACTCGCTCAACCATGCTTCTATCATCGACGGCGTACGTCTCTGCAAGGCTAAGCGTTTCCGCTATGCCAATGCTGATATGGCCGACCTCGAGCGCTGCCTGCAGGAGGCCAAGGACTGCCGCTACAAGATTATCGCTACCGACGGTGTCTTCTCTATGGACGGCAATGTAGCTCCCATGGACAAAATCTGCGAGCTCGCTGAGAAGTATGATGCTCTGGTGATGGTGGATGAGTCTCACTCCGCAGGCGTTGTTGGTCCTACAGGCCACGGCGTTGCTGAGCAGTTCAACTGCTATGGCAAAATCGATATCTTCACCGGCACTCTCGGCAAGGCCTTCGGCGGCGCTATGGGTGGTTTCACTACCGGTCCGAAGGAGGTTATCGATATGCTTCGTCAGCGCTCACGCCCCTATCTGTTCTCTAACTCTGTAGCTCCCTCTATCGTGGGTGCAAGCCTTGAGATGTTCAAGATGCTCGGTGAGAGCGATGACCTCCACACTAAGCTCATGGACAACGTAAACTATTTCCGCGACAAGATGCTGGCCGCCGGCTTCGACATCAAGCCGACACAGAGTGCTATCTGCGCTGTAATGCTCTATGACGCCAAACTCTCTCAGGACTTTGCCGCTGAAATGCAGAAGGAAGGTATCTACGTGACAGGCTTCTACTATCCCGTAGTGCCGAAGGGGCAGGCTCGTATCCGCGTGCAGCTCTCCGCAGGCCATAACCGCGAACAGCTCGACCGCGCTATCGCTGCCTTCATCAAGGTAGGCAATAAGCTCGGAGTTCTTAAGTAATCAATTTTCATCTTCGACGAAAATTGATAGTTTGTAGTTTACAGTTTATAGTTGAAAGAGGCCGCAAATTCAAGGATTTGCGGCCTCAAGATTTATGTGGGGGTTTATCATTAATCAGAACGTAGGGACGCATTGCACGAGCCGTGCGTCCCCACGTTCTATTGGGAATCCGATTTATGATACTGCTCCTTATAGTCCTCTGAGCAGTCTGATTAGCCGGATTGTACCTCGGCGCCCGAGAAGAATAGCTGTGAGTGACCCGAGGCGGTTCTTGGCTCTTACTTTGCGGTTGGCAAGGCTCTTTGAGCGTAGCTCTTGGATGATTCGCCAACATCTGTCGGCTTCGGGACTCTCTGAGCGGTCGTGGATTGCCAGTAGCTCCAGCATATTGCAAGCGGCGCTGAAGGCTCGGTCGGAGGCTGCTGCTCGCAGTGTCTGTGGCAGCTCTCTGCGGAGTCGTGCGGTGACGTCTAATACGTCCAGTCTCTTGTCGTTGAAGACGTGTGTTATGCTCCCTTCACGCTGACGATAGTAGTAGAGGCGCGCATCGATGGCCGCTATTTTCTCTGCTTCGATTACTATGCGGGGGATGATGTCGAGATCCTCATAATATATCCCCTCTCGATAGCGCTTATCTGCAAATAATCTTTTCTTATACAGCTTGCAGGAGGAGGAGCAATCCATACCTCGCTGATAAAGCATTGCTTCTGCCACTTCCACGCCACTGTATATTTTCGGTCGGTAGGCTCTGCTGTTTCCGGGAGTTGTCAGTCCGCCTTGTTTGGTGCTGAATTTGCATACGGAAATGTCAGCTCCGGTTTTCTCGATTGCCCTCAGTAGTGCGCTTAGATAATTGGTGGCTATTGTATCGTCGGGGTCTACGAATGTCAGATATTCTCCGCGGCTATGGTTTAAGGCATGGTTGCGTGCGTGGGAGGGTCCCCCATTTTTGACGTGCATTGCTATTATGCGAGAATCCCTTTGAGCGAATGAGTCGCAAATCTTTCCGCTATTGTCGGTTGATCCGTCGTCGACAAGAAGAAGCTCCCAATCCGGAAAGTCTTGCGTAATAACGCTCCGGATACATTCTTTGATGTATCTCTCAACGTTATATACGGGTACAACAATGCTGATACGCGGAGCTTTTTTCATATAAGAGATTTAGTCGGCGAAATCCACGCATAGGCCGAACTGTAGGCGGCTTGGATTTAGCGGGTAGTTTGGCATGGAGAAGTAGTTGGAGCTGAACCATCCTTGGTTGAAGTGGCTCCAGAGCACGTAGAAGCGTGTCTTATACAGTTTGGCGGTGATATAGGCGTTGCAGAAGGCGTAGTTGCCTACCTTAATGGCACTGTCGTTGTCTTGCACGTGGAAGCTCATCGTAGCCGGCTGGTAGACCATCCCTTTATATTTGGTGTAGTAGTCGCAGTCTACGCCAATCTGCAGGTCGAGTACCCTGAAGGCTTTGAAGGCTAAGTACATGTTGGAGTAGATGGTCAATGCCGGGAGTGGGAGAACGTTGCTATTGGATGTAGCTTGATAAGTCAGTCTGTTCCTCCAGTTCCATACGCCGAAATGGAAATCTTGTTCTAGTGTGGCGGCAAATACCTGCAGATGTCCTCCGTGCTGGCGGGGCATACTCTCAGCATCGAAGTAGACGTAGTTCTGAAGGTTTTCTACGGCGGCGCTCAACTTGGTGCGTGTCCAGGGCAGGTCGATGCCTCCTCCTAAGCGAACTCGTCGTATCTTGCCGAAGTCGTTTTGCCAGATAAAATGGTTGGAGATATATTCGCGTTCAAACCAACTCGGATTGAGATTGCTGAATCGGACATTGACGGCTACTCCGGCGGTGTCGCCAAGGAGTTTGAAGCGTGTGGAAGCATCCCCCTTTAGGTCGATTTCTCCGGCCGCATCGCCGATGAGTCCGAATTTGACGTCGGCGGTGTAGTTAAGCAGTAGGCCGGAAGTTTTGGATAGTCTGCCGCCTACCCACAGCAGACTCTGATTCTTGCGCGGTGGGATACTGATACCCTGAGGCAGGGGTGTCAACGATGATTCTTCTCCATTCTCTCCGGCGGTATTTCCACCGCTGTTTCCATTGGAACTGTCGGGGAGTTTCATCAGGTTGTCTGTAGGCTGGCGGAATCTGCGAATCTGATAAGAGGCGTAGGCAGAGAGTCCGAATTTTGCCCATTTGCGAAATCCCTCTATCATCTCTACCCCAATGGTGTTTGTCAGCTCCCAGTAGCGTGAATTCTCATCTGTCTTGTCGACATTGAAGTAATGGTTTTTCCAGAATTCTTGCCCCTGCGTGGCGTTGGTGTTGATGAAGAGCCTATGGCGGTCTTCATATTTCATCGTATATAGAAAGCGAAAGAAGGGGATGTATACGTCGCGGGTGAGGGTGTCGTTGACCTGCTCAGTGTCCCAAAATCCTAATTTGTAGGCATGAGTCATGAAAAACTCCGTGCCGTTAAGCCTGTTGTGGGTTGCACTCAAGCGAGTGGGGATACTCTTTGGCTCTATTCTGTCTACACCGCCCTGCACCTGTGCCGGATCGGTGATGTAGAGCTCATCGGTAATGCCACCGTTCTCTTTGTTTAGGAAGTTGAGATGATTATAAAGCGCTTGTACCTCATATCGATGACCGGTGTAGTAGAATCCTGCACCCCAGGAGAAGTCTTTGACGGCCTGACTTTCGTAGCATCCTTTGGAGTAGATATAATCGAGGAAGGCCGACACTCCAATATTACGGTTGACGTTTCCGGCAAATTGAGCGTTAAGCCGGTCGGTATGGTTCTGCTTGTTGCCACCGAAGTTGTAGCTCAGCAGCGTCATGGGTGTGTAGACGTTATAGAGCTTCTGCTTGGAGAGGGTAGTGATCCAGGCATCCAAAGCGGTGTCAAAAAAGAAAGGGGATTCTGCCGGACGATTCATATAAATCATATTGAGACCCTCAGCTCCGAGGTTGCCTGTAGTGGCGTAAGCATCACTGACCAGCGAGGGTATCACTCGCCGCTGGTAGTTATAAAGCAGGGTATCAATGTTCGACTTCTCATGCATCCCCAAAGGAAAGGAGAGTGTCCATGCCTTAGCTTCCCTTTTAGGAGGCTGTGTGAAAGTATGGACAGCTGTCTCGCCACCGTGGCGAGGCTCTTGAGCCAGGATTGTCGGTGCGAAGGCAGCAATAGCTATAATAATAGCGATAAGACATGATATCTTACGAATCATGTCGCGAAGTTAGCAATTTTTTTTGAATTTCGACCTCAAATCCTTAAACAGGCAATGGTCGAATATGGAGAGTTTCTATGAAATAGATTAAGCAGACTGCAATTGCTTCTGAACAAGTTTCCAATACTCTCCCCTCATTTCAATTAGTTCTTGATGATTCCCGGCTTCTGCAATTTGTCCGTCTTTAATATATAAAATCATGTCTGCCGATTTTATAGTACTTAGTCGATGGGCTGCAATCACTATGGTTTTGTTTTTGAAAATTTTTTGGAAATTTTTATAAATCAGGTATTCATTGTTGGAGTCAAGGGAAGATGTGGCTTCATCCAAAAAAATTATTTGAGAGTCCCTGTATAATGCGCGGGCAATCATTACTCGTTGCTTTTGCCCTCCACTGAGTTCTATCCCCGTGTTCCCTAAGCGGGTCTCTAATCCTTTGGGCAAATTACTTATGAATTCATATAAACCGGCCATTTTTATGGATGTAAGAATTCTGTCGTAATTATTTAGTTTAGCCTCTGCATTCAATGTGATATTTTGAGCTATTGTATCTGAAAAAATATAGCCGGTTTGCATGACAGCAGCACAAAGAGAATACCATTCACTTTTATTTATACATTCGGAATTTTTGCCACCGAGTAGTATTTTTCCCATTTGAGGTTGATACAATCCAAGCATCAGTTTGATTAATGTTGATTTACCACACCCACTCTCTCCTACGAGAGCAATAACTTTTCCCGGATCAATTGTAAAGGAGAAGTTTTTTATAACGTATGGTGAGTGATTACCGGAATATTTGAAAAAAACGTTTTCAAATCGTATTTCTGTATTATTGGGAGAATATCGGGTGTTGACTTCTTCAACTGCTAATCTCTCAGTGGTATTAATTTCATTCACACGATCGTTAGCGATAGATGCATTTTGAAAGTTTTGTATTTGGGCGCATAAGTCCTTAACAGGAACAGATAGTCTACCGCAGATGTATGAAATAGTAAACATTATTCCAATTGTGATTTCATCGTTTACTACTAGAATACCACAAAGCGCAATGATTCCCAATTCTTTGACTTTGGAGATTAATTCAAGTCCTCCATTTTGAAGAGATATGACTTTTTGGAATTTCAGTGAGAATTCATTAATTCTGTCTTGTGTTTTATCCCATAAAGATACTCTTGAAGATTCTGCTTGGTTAAGTCTTAGCTCGTGTATTCCGTTAACTATTTCGTAAATAATATTACGAGCGTCAGAAGAATGGTTAAACAGACTAGAATTTAAGCTTAGGGTTCTCTCTAAGAAAAATATTGACCAATATGCTTCTATGCTTGCAAAAATACAAAAAATTATAAGAATTGTAGGGGAGTAATGATATAGGAGGCACGAAAAAAAGATAAATGATGTTGCGGCAAAGAGTATTGTTTGTGGAAATTGAATTACAAAATCCTTGATTTTTTCAAGATCTTCGATTTTCTGAATGAAATCGGGTAGACTATGTTTGTCAAAGAATGATATGGGTTTTTTGATAAAGTTTCTTAATAGCTCACCTGTTATAGCTTTATTGATTCTAAGCCCTAATGTGGACATTAAAATATTTGTTATAGTTGATCCGGTCAATGTCCCGATTGTTATGAGTATTTGGGCAACAATAATGGCTAAAATTAATGAAATGTTTTTACTTCCTATTCCATCATCAATAGAAGTTTTTAGCAAAATTGGTAATAATAAGTCAAGACCTAATATAATTATATTGATTATTATTGTTGTTAAAAATAGTTTATTATATTTGTTAAAATAATGAGTTACAGATTTGAATAGTTCAGTAATGCTTTTTCTATTTTCATATGATTGTTTATAGAATTTGTCTTCAGGCTCAGCAATAACTGCATATCCAACATCTCCTTCGGTTGTTTGATTGAGCCATTGCTCCATTAATTGGTCATATGTAAATTTCTGTTTCCCAAGCGAGGGATCTGCAATGAAATATTTCTTTTTGTTTTCTGAGATTTTGTATAATACAACATAGTGATTATTGTTAAGAAGGAGAATACATGGATTGGGAATGTCATCAATCTTTTTTTTCTCAATTCTGACAGCATAGCTTTCCATGCCTAACTTTTTCAAGCAAGTCGAGATGTCGGAGATAGACATTCCAACTCTTGAGTAATCAGAAGTCTTCTTGAGATATGAAAGAGGGATATTCTGCCCATAATGCTTTGCAAGCATTCTTATACATGCAAAGCCACAATCTGAAGATTCTAATTGACGATATATACGAAATCCCATTAGATTTATACTATATTGTAGGTATAGGTAGAGGATATTGGATAGAATTGAATGGAGTTACTGTCCTAATATACCACTTTCAATACTTCCGGGTGTTTGAATGTCAATATATCTGTCTAATTTCTTGCCTCCTCCGAATGTATATGTTATTGCGATCTCCATACTCCTGCCGGGATTCCAACTTTTCCTGTTGTAGACGAAAACCGGGGAGTGGTAATCTTCTGTTGTAACTTTCCTTTTCTCAAATAGATTTATTCCGCGGATAGATGCTTGGAAATCACCGTTGCTATATGATATTTCGAAATTATATTTTGCGGGTAGTGTTGATTTGTTTCTTCCTCCATCAGACAAAACTTTATATCTTGTATCATAGTATGCACTGAACAAAAAGTTCTTCAGACTATAGTCCGCCCCGGCAAGGACTCTGGGATTTACAAGGTGTGCTGAGGATTCTCCTGTGGCTTTTTGGTATGTTAACGTTGGCTGTGCCCAAACTGAAACTCTTCCAAGTCTCAGTCTCCCTATAACAGTCCATGTCAGCAAATGAGCAGTTGTAAGATTGATATACTGTTGAACCAATCCTCCCTGATTGTTAATATTGTTATTACGATATATTATGTTTGCATGGTTGTGCTCTAATTGCCACATGATATTTGTACTTAAAGTTAAGAATTGGTTTCCTAACCACATTCCATTAACTCTTATAGCCCATGTTTCGGCAGGTTTTAAACGAGGATTGCCTTGCAACCACATCAATTCATTTATTTTGATTATGACATTGCTGAGTTCAGATGATGAGGGTGAAAATCTATAATAATATGTATCCAATCCGGCCATGAATTGTCTTCCATCGGTAAAGCTTAGCGTTGCTGATGCACTTGGAATCCAATGCCTGTTTATTAAATTATCTCCGGAACGATAATTATTATTCGTTAATGCCGGGTGTAAGTCCAAACCGAATTTACGGCTTATTCTCCATGTGAAGTTCAATCGGACTGAACCGGAAGTCTGCCATGTCTTAAATGAATCTGCGGTTTCACCAAGGTATTTATCATGATAATGTTCATAGCTTAAAGATAGGTCTGCTCCTATCTGAAATTTATTGATAATTTTAGCATATGATGCCTCAAATGATACGATATTGCCATTTTCATTTATTTCGTTGTAAAAGTCCGAGGGTAGAGTGGAATTATATGATGTAAAGTTCTTGTTGTTTACATATTTATACGTCCAGTCGATGGCGAGATTGGATGAATTGCTCAAGTCTATGGAATAAGATCCGGTAATGGATGGCATACGAGCTTTGCTACAAGTGATTATGTTTGAGGCAGATGATAATGCGGTAAAATTTTGCCAATCCTCTTTCGAATTGGACTCAGATCCCGGATTCCTGTTGTCTGAATAAGAGATTACATGGCTTATCGATATCTTCTCATTTTTATATTTCAAACCTAATGCCGCAATTGTATTGTGTAATCTTGAATATTGAGACGTTGAATAATTCTTTGTTATATCATTATAGTAACTATCTTGATACGATAAGTCAGGGTAATATTCATGCCCTTCTTCTCCAAGTGAATGAAGTCTTATGTAATTATGACTTATTAATCCGGTTAGGATTATGTTATTGTTGCTGAATTTTGTGCTGCCTCTGTAGAACCCACTATTTGGCATAGTTTGCGTTCCTTCCAGTTTAGTTATATTTCCCCAAACGTATTCATCCATTATGAAATTAACTATCGGCAGATAATTTAGATATTTGGGATTGTCAGACTGCTCAATGTATTCAATCTTCTTTACTTGCTTTGGCCAAAATGTCGCATGCTCAATTTCTGAATATCGTTCGCCATTAATGAATATTGTCGCAGTTTTGCCCGTACCGGTTTTTATGGAGTTTCCTTGAACAATCAATGTCGGAAGGTGCATCCTGTCTATGAGGGTTGCAGGGCTGTTGGAATGATTTTTCTCAGTTTTACTTGGAAAGTACGTAATAGAAAAATCTTTCATTTGCGATAATTTGGCATCAACAATCACTTCATTCAACGGTGTAACAGGTATGGAATCTTGAGCCGACAGGGGAATGCTACATAATACAGACAATAATATATATATTATTTTTTGGATAGAAATATGCATAAAATTATTATTTAAATGATAAGATTTAGCGAATTAGGTTTGGTATCTATTCGGACTTTAGATAGTTTGCAAATTGCATATATTATTTTGTTTGAGATCAATCAGATTTTCTATGTATGATAAAACAATAGAATCTTTGTCTTCTTCGGTATATTCATATATGCAACCATCACCATCATAGTCAAGCGCACGCTGTTTGCAACCTCCACCGCAAAGTGGAGCTATTCTACATGTTTTACAATGGATTCAAGAAAGTCTTTTAGTTTATTAGATTTCATATGTATATATTTATTTATTGCATAGATATGTTAAAATTTGCAAACTTGCAAATTTTGGGGATTTTAGTAGGATGTTTTTCTGGATTTATATGAATTCAATGCATAATTAATGATTTAGCTCAAAATATATGCAATCGGACTTCATGAGGCAGGAAGTTATGCCACATTTCATTACGAAGTGATTTGAACTTTTTACGAAAACTAAAGAAGTGTTTAAATATGTTTTCTTCAAACGCAATATTTATTAAGATTTTGGCATCTTTCGCTTCTTTCATCAGTCGTGATGCCCGCATCACTCCTTCTT
>JAMPAX010000016.1 GCA_023667015.1 Muribaculaceae bacterium
GTTGTTGCCCATGTTAGGATAACGTTCTTGGTGGTTATTTCTTGCGCTCCTAACCGGTCCGATTTTATGGCAGTACTATAGCGGTGGCATATAATATTCCTGCAGACCATTGATTCCTTGATGTCGGGTTGCAGACCTCTTGCAATGTCAATGAAAAGTTTTACTCGCGCAAGTACTTCACGCCCACGGTTGCGCCACCATGATGTGCGTCGTCCGGGAGTTTTGGCATTGTATCCGATGGCATCAATGCCAAGATACCTCGCCTGATACAAAGCACGTTCATTGTGATATTTCTGCGAAATGATTATGATTGAATCCTGTCGATATACATCACGCATCTTGGCTATGGAGTTGAGGGTGCGTGTACCGTCATAATCAAGGATAATACGAGCCGAATCTACACCCTGTTTCATCAGCGAATCGCGCATCGCTACCGGCTCATCATATCCATTCTCGGAGTTGCGATAGTCGCCGCCGCTAACCACTAGCCTGTCAACTTTTCCGGCCTTATACAAGTCAGCAGCCGCTTTTATCCGATTGTCAAAATAATAGTTTCTGCGCCCATTCCAAGTAGATATGGGAGAAGTTCCCAGTACAAGTCCCACTCTACGGTGAGGCACATTATCTATCGAATCATAGAGTCTGTCCCGGGCCGCGTAGTCAACCAGTCGGTCGCATACCACCATTATAATGGTGATTATACACAATAATACAACTGTACTAACTACATAGCGTTTTATAAATTTATTCTTTTTCAAAACCTATGAAAATATTAGAGCCCATTTAATAAAAATTCTGCCCATTAAGTAGCTGTTCAATTTAAATTCAAACTTTCTGCTTGTTCTTTTTGGACATTTCTCTCCTCTCATCAGTCATAATGAAGTTTAAATCACTTCAATGCCCGCATTATTCCATCATCGAGTGAAAAACTGTCACAAAAATAACCGCGCATAAAATTTAAATTTACATCGATAATCTACTCAAGATTAAAAGACGGTTGTGCTTCCGTGGGGTGCTACAGGTCATCGAAGAGGTTTAGTGTGCCATCTTTGCCGTAGATGAAGTCTTCGTCTTTCGGGACGGTGGCCTCGGCTATGTGGATTGGGGGTTGTTTTGCCGGTTGTTTTGTGGGTATAGGCACCCGGTCTAAAGTGGGGTTCAGGGTTGGTTTGCTGTCTATTATCTCTGCTTGCTTCTTTCCTCTTCGTCTGCCGGGACTTTTCTTTGCTATTTTTTGAGAAAGAGATATCTCCAATGGTAGTCGAAACAGAGAAATTAGCACTTTCATTACCTTGAATTTATCCATGGCGGATCCCATAATGTTTAGGAAATAGCCATCTCCCAAATCCTTGAAAGAGGAGTCTTTGCCATATGGTATTCTTCGGACAATAATCGGTTGGCCATTTTGACGGAGATTGCAACATGCTATCTTTTCCTTTCCGGCAAGGCTTATTATGATTTCCATAACCTGGGAAGAATTGCATATTCGGGGTTCACCTCCTGCTTCCCGAATTTCGTAAGATATGCTGCCTCGCTTGGAAGTTTTATTTTTGGGAGTCAAGACATCCTCAAAGAGCTTCTTCCAATCCTCACTTGACATGGATAGTAGGGAGTCGGCATAAAAGTTGTCACATATCTCAATAGCCTCCTCGCTTACGGGAAGACTAAATACTCCTCTCTTTTTGAGTCTGCGGATTAAAATAGGATTTGCAAGTAGTCGTAATTTTCCTTCTTCGGATACAAAACGCTGTTCGAAGCGAGAAAGATTTCCGGATGCTAATTCAGATTCATCCTCAGTAGCAAGTCCGTCGATAACAACACTCGAATCTACTGCAGAAAGATAATGAAGGAAATCGAGATAGCGAAAGAAATAATCGGGAATCTCCGGATATCCCATATATCCTTTCCATTTCTCGAAGAAGATAAAACTGAGTTTGTCTCTGAATTCAGACTCATCGAGAGGTTGTCGCATCATTTCATAAAAGACGCCACCCCGTATTCGGGACATGTAGGTTCCAAATCTGGTATATATTTGCTCACGCCGGGTCAGGGATACACCCTCTGCCTCAATATATCTCTTAAAGAGAATGCGAACAGACGCGTCATCGTATGCATCGAAAATTCTCATGATTAACAGTATTTTAATACGATAATTTATAAAGAGGCGATAAAACCATTGCGCTTGAGTTTTTTAAGTTCTCTGTCGTCGGAGTTGGTCAGAGAATTATGTCTTCTCAGAGTTGAGAGGAAGTCTGATTTAGAGCTCATTTTATCGAAATTTACCGAATTACATGAAGCTTGGCAGAGTTATGCCGGATTTTCTTATTCTACAAATACCTATAATTTAGTCGTCGGACGGCTTATAGTAATAGGTGTTGAAGGCTATTTGATTTCTGAAAAGATCGCCACAGAGTGTTTGCAGACCGGCCGTATCGGGATAATTTTCCCGGAACAGCATCCGCAGTGCTCGCCAGGATTTGACACCGAATTTTCCTAATAAGCGTTCGTAATTGGAGATGACTATTTTATTGACAATTTTTCCCGTTTCGAATTCTATTATTACTTCGTAGTCGTTGTAGTCTTCAGTAAACCTCATTGAATATGGAAGATTGTCTGTAACATCTGATGTGGATGACATGAACAAGTTGTGGTCTGAGGCCTTGTCGAAGTATTCCTTCTGACGCTGCAAGTAGTCTTTCCACATTGCCTCAAATTTGACACCTTGCTCTTCGGTCAGTACCACTCCCGAATGCCCACCTTTCCAATCAAAATCGGGTATACCCTGCAATAGAGCTGTAGAGTCGAGCAACGGATAAGCATCGGGATTGATCATCACCTCATAGTCAAAGTCGCAATACTGTGTAGGACGATTGCGCCAGGCCCAATCCTCATCGGCATACGGCTCAGAGGTAATCGTACCGGCAGCTACAATACCCGTCTGGCCATAACCCACTTTCAGCATATAGAACTTATCCTCCTTATGCACACGTTTGTAATCCCATATAGACCAATTCATACCGACATCTTTACCATTTGAGAAAACACACTTCTCCAAATGGTTAAGAAATCTCACCATAGTATAGGAAGAGAATCCGGGATTCCATTTAAGAATAACAACGCTCATAGAAATCTAATTTTCGGTAAAGATAAGTCTAATATTATAGAATCGCAAAATAAATATGTCAAAACACAACCCGGACAAAACCGGACAATGAAGTGATTTAAACTTTTTACGAAAACTAAAGAAGTGTTTAAATATGATTTTCTCAAACGCAATATTTATTAATATTTTGGCATCTTTCGCTTCTTTCATCAGTCGTGATGCCCGCATCACTCCTTCTTCAAGAAACGAAATATGCTCAAAATCTTAATAAATCTTGCATTTGAAATAAGTTTAAATCACTTCAATACCATCTTCTTAATTTATTGGGAATTTATTATATTTGTCCCCTAATTTATAATCCATCTTATAATAAGGAATTGTATTATGATTGATAAGATTTTGGAATTTAATCGGGAGTTTGTTGACTCTAAGGGGTATGAAAGATTTCTAACTTCTAAGTATCCCGATAAGAAGATTGCTATTGTCACTTGTATGGACACACGCCTTGTGGAGCTGCTTCCGGCTGCTTTAGGTATCAAGAATGGCGATGTGAAAATTATCAAGAATGCCGGAGCTACAATCACTAATCCATTTGATTCTACGATGAGATCGCTACTCGTAGCAGTCTATGAGCTTGGGGTGAATGAGATTATGGTCATTGGCCACACCGGCTGTGGCGTACAAGGAATGAATGCCGCGGAGATGCTTCATATCATGCGCGAGCGGGGTGTTAGCCAGGAGCATATCGACCTCATGCGCCATTGTGGCATCAACCTCGACAGCTGGCTCCACGGCTTTGACGACTCCGAAGAAGCAGTGCGCGAGACTGTAGACCTCATCTCCAATCATCCATTGATGGTAAAAGATGTAAGCGTCTGCGGATATATGATGGACTCAACTACCGGACTGCTGACACCTATCAATCCGCGAAGCTGACAAACTTCTGAGACAGTCAGCTAATTGCAAGGCGTCGCTGAATATTCGGCTACGGTCTATTCTTGCGCCTCCCTTCCGGGCAGCGTGAGCAACAGTATGCATCAACCCGGCATTTACACCGCCATACACCAATACTGCACTACACCCACCAATAGCCGAGGCAATAAGCTCCGAGATAGTCATGTGAAAGCTGAGTAAAACATATTGAATATCGGCATTGTTGTAGAATTAGCAAAATTTATGTAAGATGTGAAGTCAACAGCACCTACGAATAGCGATCTAATTTCAAAATGTAATTTTGTCATAATGTCATAATGACATTATGGAATACCCCTCAGAAAAGATAAGAGAATCAGAGCTATAGCTCTGATTCTCTTATCTTTTCTGCCGCCTCTTTGAAAGAGTCTAATATTATTGTGGGGCGACGATTCTGAAATGCTCCGAGGGGATAGCCATGATCGCACTCCGGTGCCCAATATATCAAGCCTGTACAGTGTCCGGCGGTATCGTTGAGCAATCCGGCGAGCAGGAGATCCATAAACTTCTTACCCTCCACAGGTTTGGCGGCCTCAACGCCAACCTCCACTACCATTACATCTGTACCATATTTTGCAGAAAGTTCACGTATATTCTCTGTACAAAGGTTGACAATCTGCTCATCGGTGAATTCAGGATGAGACTCACGAGTCCAATAGGGGTAGAGACTCATACCTATCTGATCCCATTTGGCACCATTCTCGCGAAGTCCGTCAAAGATTCTGTTGTAGAGTTCCTTGTCCCAGCCATTATCGAGATGCACAATTACAGTGGCTTCCGGATATACCTCCTTGACGGCATCATACCCGGCCTGAGTCAGAAGAGCATAATTCGCCATATTCTCATTGGCATTTCCCATAGGCCACAGGAATCCGTTGGTAGTTTCGTTGCCTACTTGTACCCATTCTACGTCAATATCATTATCCTTAAGGAGCTGAAGAGTAGAGCGAGTATGACTTGCCAGAGAATCGCACATCTGCTCAAGATTGCAGTCTTTCCAAGCCTCAGGAATATTCTGCTTGCCCGGGTCGGCCCACCAGTCGCTATAGTGGAAATCAATCATAAGCCTCATTCCAAGACCCTTGGCACGTTTAGCCATTATCAGCACATCCTCTTTCGATGACCATCCACCCTTGGGGTTGACCCAGACACGAAGGCGGATAGCATCCATACCATAGTCCTTCATGAGCTGAGTGTTCTCAGTTTGCACACCGTCGAGATTATAGGAGAACTCTCCATGAGCCTCCATAGATGTAGTAGCGCTGATATCTCCGCCAAGGGCAAAATCCTTTCGCAGAGCACCCATTGACGAGATGGCAGCCCCCGCGAAAATCGCGCAGCCGATAAGTCTTAGAATTCCTTTCATATAATATCTCACAATTAATATTCGACTAATTTTCGGCCATAAAGATACACAAATTATCATAGCCTTGCAAGATTTTTTTGCAATATCTCGCGAACCTGCTCAGTCAATGCTATGTTAGTATAGTATGTAAAAGATTCCACAGAAAACACCTCTGATATGAAACAGACCTTCGATGGCTGCACAGCAGCAACCTACGTAGCCTATGCCCTTAGCGATATCGCCACTATCTATCCTATCACCCCCGTAGCATCTATGGGAGAGACCGCCGACAAATGGGCTATGTCAGGACGTCTTAACGTCTTCGGTTCTCCAATGCAAGTCAAAGAACTGGAAAGCGAACTCGGTGCTGCCGGTGCTACCCATGGTGCACTGGTCGGCGGCGCACTTGCTACAACCTTCACCTCATCACAAGGACTGCTACTCATGATTCCCAACATGTTTAAGATATCCGGTGAACTTCTGCCGGCTGTTTTTCATGTAGGCACTCGCTCAGTAGCCACCCAGGCTCTAAGCATCTTCGGCGACCATCAGGATGTCATGGCATGTCGTTCCACGGGTTTCGCCATGCTTGCCTCAGCCTCCGTACAGGAAACAGTAGATTTGGCACTCGTGGCTCATCTTTCAGCCATTGAAGGGCGCGTACCGGTGCTCCACTTCTTCGATGGCTGGAGGACGAGTAATCAGACAGCCACGGTCGATGCCATTCCCTACTCGGTAATGTCAGAGCTTGTAGACCATAAAGCAGTAGCGGAATTCCGAGCACGAGCTATGAGTCCCTTACATCCCGACCTGCGAGGATCGGCACAGAATGCAGACGTCTACTTCCAGAATAGGGAAGCCGCCAACAAATACTACGAAGCCTTCGCAACAATCGTAGACTCAGCCATGCGAAAAGTAGAGAAGGCTACAGAACGCATCTATCATCTCTTTGACTATTACGGACCTAAAGACGCCGAACAAGTAGTAGTAGCAATGGGTTCTTCCGTCAATGTCCTTAGAGAAGCCTCCGATCGTCTCAACAAGCAAGGGATGAAGACCGGAGTTGTGGCTGTACGCCTCTTCCGACCCTTCGATGCCTCATCGCTTGTAAGCATTATTCCTCAGAGTGTCAAATGTGTGGCCGTACTCGACCGCACCAAAGAGCCCGGTTCGCAAGGGGAACCGTTGCTCCTTGACGTAACCATGGCCCTACATGATGCTGACCGCCACATACCCGTAATCGGTGGACGCTACGGATTGGCAAGCAAGGAATTCGATCCTGCAATGGCAGAGGCGGTATTTCTCAATGCAGCATCTCCGACGCCGAAACGTCGATTTACTGTAGGCATTAATGATGATATCACCAATCTGTCATTGGAAGTCAAACCCATACCCGTAGAGACACCTCCCGGGCTTCATCAATGCATATTCTTCGGAATGGGTTCCGATGGCACTGTAGGAGCCACTCGCCAGGCCGCAGCCATCCTCAGTGACGTTTGCGGACTCAACACCCAAGCCTATTTCCGCTACTCCGCGAAAAAGTCGGGGGGCTACACTATCAGCGAACTGCGCTATAGTCCCAACCTCATCACTAAAGAATACTCCATAGAATCTGCCGACTACGTAGGCTGCAACAAAGACGTATACGTAGGGCGATTCCATGTGAGCAAAAACCTTCGACCCGGAGGAATCTTTGTACTCAATTCCTCATGGGACGACACTCAGCTTGCCAAAGTACTGCCGGCACGCGTGAAGAGAGACCTTGCCCGGAAGAAAGCCTCCTTCTACAATGTTGATGCCGGCTTGATTGCTCAACAGACAGGGCTTGGCGTACGCATCAACGTCATCATGGAGACAGTCTTTTTCCGTCTATGCTGCGGCGACAAACTCGAAGAAATCATCACAGCTCTCAAAGCCCGAGTGACAGAAGAATACATGCACGAAGGAGGAGATGTTGTCAAGAAAAACATCTCAGCCATCGACCAGACTGCCGGAGCTGTCAGGAAAGTCGAAATCCCCTCAGAATGGGCCACGGCTGAAGAAAGCCCGGAGGCAACTTCAACAGGGGTCCCCAATCCTAACAATGAAGCTACAAGAGAATTTGTAGACAAAATCGCACGTCCCTGCATGAGTCTTGAAGGAGACGAACTTCCCGTATCAGCCTTCACCCCCGATGGCGTTATGCCTCCCTCCACGACAGCTTGGGAAAAACGACGAATAGCAATCAATGTGCCCAAATGGAATGTTGACAAATGCATAGAATGTACAGAATGCTCACTTGTCTGCGCCCATGCTGCCATCCGTCCGATCCTGACCACTACCGATGAGCTGAAGAATGCACCGGAAGGATTCTCCACCAAGCCATGCCATTATAAAGGACTCGCCGACTACCACTATCGAATACAGGTATATGCTGAAGATTGCACAGGCTGTGGATCCTGTGCCGTCATATGTCCCGGACACGCCTTGGACATGATGCCTATTGAGACTCAGCTACCCCTGCAGAAACAGATGCTCGAATTCTCGCAGTCTATTTCCGAAAAAGATGAACTCTTCACCCCAACAAATATCCCCGGCACCCAGTTCCAACGTCCGCTTCTGGAATTTTCCGGTGCATGTGCCGGATGCGGTGAGACACCATATGTAAAACTGCTGACCCAGCTCTTCGGTCCGCGAATGACGATAGCCAACGCCACCGGCTGTTCATCCATCTGGGGCGCTAATTTCCCCAGCAACGCTTACTGCACCGACAAGAACGGCCATGGTCCGGCATGGGGCAACTCTCTTTTTGAGGACAACGCTGAGTATGGCTTTGGAATTGCCTCGGCCTATATTCATCGCCGTGAATCTCTGAAAAATGCTGCTGAGGCTTTAGTAGCGGAGAATATCATCTCGGCAGAGGTGAAGAATGCTCTGAACGACTGGCTTTCCTCCTTCAACGATCCGCAGAAGTCACAAATTCTGGGAGACGCCATGCTCGCTGCCTTGAAAGAGGCGCCGGCGAGCGCCAACCGCGATAAACTTCTCGCCGGCACTGACATGGTCGGTAAGAAATCCGTGTGGGTTATTGGTGGCGATGGTTGGGCCTACGACATAGGATTCGCCGGTCTTGACCATATATTAGCTCAAGATATCGATATCAATATGCTCGTCATGGACACTGAATGCTACAGCAACACCGGCGGTCAGACATCAAAAGCAACACCCCTGGGAGCCGTCATGAAATATGCATCCCACGGCAAACGTACTATAAAGAAAGACCTCGGAAGGATGATGATGACATACGGCAACGTATATGTAGCACAAATAGCATTAGGTGCCAACTACATACAGGCAATCAACGCACTGCGCGAAGCTGAGGCATACCCCGGTCCGTCGATTGTCATAGCATATTGTCCATGCATAAATCATGGGATACGCACAGGGATGAGCCATTCCATAGTTGAAGAAAAGATAGCCGTAAACTCCGGCTATTGGGACATATACCGTTACGATCCTCGTCTATCAGCAGCCGGTAAAAATCCGCTGACTGTAGACATGGCCGCTCCCGATGGCAAATTAGCAGTACTACTCGACAATGAAGACCGCTACGCAGACCTTCGAATAGCTGACCCGGCGGCGGTTGACAGTCTGCGTCGTGCTCTTGCTGCCCGCGAGAACACCGTATACGACATTCTCTATGAACAATCCAAAAACAAAAATTGCTAACAGTATGATTAAAACAATTTATCTGGCCGGAGGCTGTTTCTGGGGAACAGCCCATCTGCTCTCATTGGTAGGCGGTGTTGTAGAGACAACTGCCGGATATGCCAACAGTCATGTAGAAAATCCCACGTATCAAGAAGTATGCACCGGACATACCGGAGCTGCCGAGACGGTCAAGGTAGAATACGATGACCAAATGGTAAGCCTGACAGACCTGTTGCAACTATACTTCAAGAGTATAGACCCTACGAGCCTGAATCGGCAGGGAAACGACCGGGGCACGCAGTATCGCACAGGAATATACTATGTTGACTCCACCGACAAGCAACCGATAGAAGCAGCATTGGCCACACTGCAACGTCGCTACAATCGACCGCTGGCCATAGAATTCGGTCCACTGAAAAACTTCTATCCGGCAGAGGAATATCATCAGGATTACCTGGAGAAAAATCCCGGAGGATATTGTCATATCAATCCCGCACTATTTAAAGAAGCAGAGGAACTTGGTCGCAAACCGATAGATAATAACAAGGAAGAGTTACGGTCGCGGCTGACACCGCTACAGTGGGAAGTCACCCAAAATGGGGCTACAGAGCGCCCATATATCAATGAATATGACCATGAGTTCCGACGCGGCATATACGTGGATATCACCGATGGCACTCCTCTCTTCCTTTCATCCGACAAGTATGATTCCGGATGTGGCTGGCCGGCATTTACACGTCCTATAGATGAGAGTCTACTGAAAGAAAACCTCGACACGTCGTATGGCAGAATACGTACTGAGGTGAAGTCCTCCTCCTCAGGTTCCCATTTAGGCCATGTCTTCAACGATGGTCCCATAAGCGAAGGGGGGATGCGCTACTGCATCAATTCCGCATCTCTGAGGTTTATCCCCCTCGAAGATATGGAGAAGGAAGGATACGGGGAGTATCTTCCCTTAATCGACAAAAAATAGAGGCATGGAAGCCTCTATTTTTTTGGTTGATTGTTGATGCGAGCTGGAAGCTCGCTGTCCTTGGGATTATTCTGTTGATTTGAAAGTGGCTTTTACGGCCAGACTATAGAGAAGTACTGCTATGGCTGCGCCTGCGAGTGGTCCTACTACCATAATCCAGAAATCTCCCCAAGCATCCGGAGAGAATAGTGCCGGACCAAAACTACGCGCAGGATTCACAGAGCAATTGTCTACCGGAATACCCACAATATTCACCAGACCCAGACCCAGACCAATAGCCAATCCCGAGAAACTACCGAAACCCTTCTTAGGATCAGTAGCAGCAAGAATTATAAACACGAAAAACATCGTCAGCAACACCTCTGCTATCAAAGCCATTCCGGCTGTAGCTCCCGGTTGGAGCACATTCGTAGCCAGATTATTGTTGCCGGTGATACCACCATAATTAAAATCAGCGCCACACCGAGAAAGCCAGAACAGCAACGCCCCTCCGAGGGCGGCACCGGCAAGTTGGGCAACTACGTACCCACAGAAATCTTTTCCCGTCATCTTTCCGGAAATAAGCATCGCGAAAGAAACGGCAGGATTCACATGGCAACCGGAAACATTCCCAATTGCATAGCACAAACAGACGAGAACAAGGCCGAAACAAAGGCCGATACCGAGCCCACCAATAGAAGGACCGGCAAGAACCGCACTTCCACAAGCGAGAAGCACCAGAAACATGGTTCCGAAAAATTCAGCTAAATACTTTTTCATAGCGTCAAATTTTGTTTTATAAAATATAAACATCTGACACAAAGAAAGAGTTCTTAACAAATACCCGGCAGTAACACAGGCGTCCCGCCTGTAATCAAGGACGGCGAGCTTCCAGCTCGCATCAACCCTAACCCATCAACCTTCAAATATCATAATAAAGAAAAGCTTCATTATAATTACTTCACTTCGAGGAAAGAGAGATAGACAGCAAGAATCAGACAGACAAATGCTGCAAAATGATTCCAATGTAGCTGTTCGCCACGAAAGAAGACTACAGTAAAAACAGTGAACACTACCAGCGTTATTGCCTCCTGGATTACCTTAAGCTGTATGAGCGAAAAGGGTCCTCCATTACCGGTAAATCCAAACCTATTGGCCGGAACCTGACAGCAATATTCCAGCAGTGCAATACCCCAAGAGATCAGAATTACTATTATCAGAGGAGTAGTATTTGAAATCCACTTAAGATCCTGCATCTTCAGATGCCCATACCAGGCCAGGGTCATAAAGACATTGGAAATAACAAGCAGTAAAATAGTATATAAGGCTGACATCAATCTAAGATAATAAACGTTCTATTTCAGCCTGCAAATTTACAAACAAAATAGCATGAATGCAATTAAATAAGAGCGTATCATTCAACATATGATACGCTCTGTTTTCTTTATCTTTGTTGATTGAGACAGACTCCAATAATTGAGTCAGTCGTGGAATTTCTTGTTGAATGATCGAATCTTGCAAGCTAAAGCAATTCGCCATATTCCGAAGGTTATCAGCGAACATCCTATCCAACACCAACCCATAAAACCACTCAGTACCGGATTGAAGAGGAAGAAGAAGCCGAAGAATACCGACAGTGCCAACAAGATAACCATCACTACAGTCCATCCCGCGCTATTTCGGGAGAAATAGACAGCCTCGCCGATACCATTGATAGCTGCAATGATAACCCAGATTCCTGCGGCCCAGGCAAATGCATTGGCCAGGGTTGGAGCCGGTGTACAGAAAAGCCAGATAGCCACAGCAATCTCCAAGATACCGAGCACAAGGCTCCATCCCCAGTTGGTGGCAAGTTTGGCATTAGCGATAGCATATCCAATATTAAGACATCCGGCCAAGAAAAGACCGGCACTAAAGAGATATGCAAAGAATGTTAGCGACGACAGAGGTGCGCAGAAACACCAAATACCGAAACAAAGTGAGAGAATACCCGTAAAAAGAGGTACCCACCAAATTCGATGTAAACCTTTGATAAACAATTTGTCTTCCATAGCATATTATATTACGGAGCCTAACCTTAGTCCGGCTGCCTGATTAATCTGTATATCTATATAAATAACGACGAATCCCGAAGGATGGTTTTCAGGATTCGTCGTTATTTATGATTTTGAGAGGCGGGGAGCTACTTCTTAGAAGATTGACTATCGAGATTGAGTAGCATCTCCATAGGGGAGAGTCCCGATACGGGGTGACGCCACGCGGGAGCTAGTTCCTTAAGAGGCTCAAGGAAGAATGAGCGCTCGGCAAGTCGCGGATGGGGGATCTGCAGACGTGGCGTATCAATGACCATATCGTCGAGAGCCATAATGTCAATGTCGAGTTCACGGTCGGCATATGCATTGCTCGCATCACGATGAGGAGACTGGTTTATACGACGTTCAATTTCCTGGAGAGCGTCGAGCAGTTCCAGCGGCGTCATGTCCGTTTGGAAAGCCATACCCACATTCAGGAAACGCTTGTCTGAGACATATCCCCATGGCATAGTTTCCACCGTATGAGAAAGCTCAAAGAAGCCGACAAGCTTCTCAATTTCGGCAACAGCACGCGAGAGATTCAAGCGTCTGTTGCCGAGATTAGATCCTATGTTGATAAAAGCGTACATTCAGTATTACAGAGTCTTCTTGACGGCCACTTCCTCAAAGCCCTCAATCATGTCGCCTACACGAACATCATTGTAGCCCTGGATAGATAGACCACAGTCATAGCCACCGGCCACCTCCTTGACATCGTCCTTAAAGCGCTTGAGCGAACCGAGCTCACCGGTATAGATAACGATACCATCGCGAATTACACGCACCTTATTCTGGCGCTTGATTTTACCATCGCGGACGATAGCTCCGGCAATAGTACCAACCTTGGAAATATGATAAGTCTGGAGTACCTCAGCCGTACCGCTGATTTCCTCGCGGATTTCCGGAGCAAGCAGACCTTCCATAGCATCCTTCACCTCCTCGATAGCCTTGTATATGACCGAATAGAGGCGAATCTCAACACCCTCCTTCTCAGCCTCCTTGCGAGCAGCACCCGAAGGACGCACCTGGAAACCGATGATGATAGCATCAGATGCCGCTGCCAGAGTAACATCGCTCTCAGATATAGCACCTACACCCTTATGAAGCACATTAACCTGAATTTCAGGTGTAGAAAGCTTAATAAGAGAATCAGACAGAGCCTCTACCGAGCCATCCACGTCACCCTTTACCACGAGGTTAAGCTCATGGAAGTCATTGAGAGCACGGCGACGACCAAGCTCTTCAAGACCAGGACGCTTCTTGGTGCGCAGGCCGAGTTCTCGCTGAAGTTGCTCTCTCTTCGAGGCTATTTCGCGAGCCTCCTGCTCAGTAGCCAAGACATTGAAAGTATCTCCGGCGGTAGGAGCTCCATTAAGACCAAGGATAAGTACCGGGGTAGCGGGACCTGCCTCCTGTACACGCTGGTTACGCTCGTTGAACATAGCGCGAATCTTTCCATAATGTGTTCCGGCAAGGATAACGTCGCCCGTATGCAAAGTACCATTCTGTACCAGCACTGTAGCTACGTATCCACGACCCTTGTCGAGACTGGACTCGATTACGGAGCCAATAGCCATTCGATTAGGATTAGCCTTAAGATCAAGCATCTCAGCCTCAAGGAGTACCTTCTCCATAAGCTCATCAACACCGATACCCTTCTTAGCTGAGATATCCTGACTCTGATACTTACCGCCCCATTCCTCTACGAGGTAATTCATTGAAGCAAGCTCCTCCTTAATCTTGTCGGGATTAGCAGCGGGCTTATCTATCTTATTAATTGCAAATACGATAGGCACTCCGGCAGCTGAAGCATGATTTATAGCCTCGCGAGTCTGGGGCATTACGTCATCATCAGCCGCAACTATGATAATTGCAAGGTCAGTCACTTTCGCACCACGCGCACGCATGGCAGTGAAGGCCTCATGACCCGGGGTATCAAGGAAAGTAATATGCCGACCATCGGCAAGCTTCACATTGTAAGCACCGATATGCTGGGTAATACCTCCGGCCTCTCCGGCAATTACGTTAGCCTTACGGATATAGTCGAGCAGTGAGGTCTTACCATGGTCAACGTGTCCCATGACAGTGACGATGGGGGGACGACTCTCCAGATCCTCCTCGCGGTCCTCCTCAGTAGCTATAGCCTCAGAGACTTCAGCCGACACATATTCTGTAGTAAATCCGAATTCTTCAGCCACAATATTAATAGTCTCAGCATCCAAACGCTGATTGATCGAAACCATTACGCCAAGGCTCATACAAGTGGCGATAATATTGTTGACCGGAATCTCCATGAGGTTGGCAAGATCCTGAGCGGTCACAAACTCAGTTATCTTGATAATTCGGCTTTCAGCGGCCTCGCGCTCAGCGTTGGCCATTTCGCGATTGTGGATCTCCTCGCGTTTTTCCTTACGCCATTTTACGCTCTTCTTAGTCTGCTTATTCTGCAGGCGAGCCAGAGTCTCCTTTACTTGCTTGCGAACATCGTCGGAGTTCACCTCAGCAGGACGCTGATTGTTCTGGTTCTTGTTCTGTCCGCGACCTCCGTTCTGCTGGCGGTTTCTTCCTCCACGGTTATTGTTGCCGCCATTATTACCACCCTGCGAGTAGACGCCATTTTGAGAACGCTGGTTTTTATTATTGTTGTTATTACGCTGGTCAGAGCCGATTGTAGAAGCAGCCTTTTCCACGTCTACCTTCTCCTTGCCGATACGCTGGCGGCGACGTCCGGAGCCGTTGGCCGAATTGTTCTGGTCGCCCTTACCTCTGCGACGGTCTGATTTTTTCTTCGGACGTGTAGAGGAATTGATGGCAGAGAGATCGATAGTGCCAACGACCTTAAGCTGTGGAGTCTCAGTCTTGTTGCCGAGTCTAAAGGGTTCATTTTCCGCAGGGTTATCAGTAGCAACGGGAGCTTCCTTAGCGGGAGATGCCTTGGTAACAGTCTCCTTCGCAGAGACCTCCTTCTCGTGGGGCTCAGCTGATTTCTCGGCAGTGCTTACACCCTGAGTCAACTTCTTGGACTGGGAAGAGGCAGACTCTGAGTCAGGCTTTGCCGTCTGCTCCGAGGCCCTCCCAACTGATTGTCCGGACTGATTGATTTCTTGAGCTTTAGTCTGACCTGCAGATTTCTCCTCATTTTTCTCTGAGGACGGACTCCCGGGGTGGAACTGAGGTTTTTCCTCAACATGAGTATCCTTGAGAGCTTCAGGAGCATGGGGAGCTTGAGAAACCTGAGGAGTCTCTTCAACTTTTACCACCTCAGGCTGCCTCTTCGGAGTTTCAGAAACCTTCTCTTCCGTATTAACAGCAGGAGCCGCAGGCTTCTCAGCAGGATCCTGAGCCGGAGATGTAGCAGGCGCTACATGACCCGGATTATTAAGGTCTACGGTACCAAGGATTTTCGGACCCTTAAGACCCGGAGTAGAGGACTTAATTTCCTCAGTCTTCTGGCGCTCGTTTCTATTAGACTTCTTATCATTGCGGCGGGATATGAACTTATTGCTTTCCGCCTTGAGATTTTTATCCTTGCTGAATTCTTTTGTAAGAAGGTCGACAGCATCCTGGTCAATGCGGGCATTAGGTCCCTGATTCTCATCGACCTGAATATTGTGTTTTCGCAAGAATTCCACGGCGGTGTTCACTCCGACGTTGAGATCTTTCGCTACTTTATTAATTTTTGTACGCATAAATAAGTGGTTACAGGGTGAGGGGAGAAATTAGTCTTCGAATTCAGCACGTAACACGTCCATGACGTTTTGTAGGGTAGACTCTTCAAGGTCGGCTTGTTCGAGTACTTCCGGAGAAGCATTGAGAACAGCCTTGGCAGTTCCGAGTCCGAGGTCTTTCAGAGCATCAATTACCCAATCATCAATTTCATCGCGGAATTCATCGAGGAAAATATCTTCTTCACCCTCTTCAAGGTCGCGGTAAACGTCGATAGTGTAGCCGGTAAGCATAGATGCCAGGCGAATATTCAAGCCACCCTTGCCGATAGCAAGACTTACCTCATCAGGGTGAAGGAACACCTCAGCCTTCTTCTCCTCCTCATTGAGTCTGATAGAGCTTATCTTGGCCGGAGAGAGGGCACGTTGGATAAACAGAGATGGATTAGCTGTCCAGGAGATAACGTCGATGTTCTCATTGCGAAGCTCGTGGACAATACCACGTATACGAGAGCCCTTGATACCCACGCAAGCTCCAACCGGATCGATGCGCTCATCATAGCTTTCCACGGCAATTTTTGCCCTTTCACCCGGCACACGAGCTACAGCCTTAATAGTTATCAAACCTTCCTGTACTTCCGGCACTTCCTGAGAGAAGAGCTGACGCAAGAAGCGATCGTCAGTTCTGCTGACAATAACCTTAGGATTGCCATTGGGATTGTCTACTCGCTTCACGATAGCACGAACCATATCACCCTTATGGAAGAAATCTCCGGGGATTTGCTCATCCTTTGGCATGATAAGTTCATTTTGATCTTCATCGAGAAGGAGCATCTCACGCTTCCATATCTGATGAACCTCACCGGTGATTAGCTCACCCTCAAGTTCCTTAAACTTTGAGAAGATAGCATCCTTCTGCAAATCGAGGATCTTAGCCTGAAGAGTTTGGCGCAAATTAAGGATAGCGCGTCGACCAAATTTCTCGAAGAAAATCTGCTTAGCTACATCCTCTCCAATTTCGCATTCAGGGTCTATTTCACGAGCCTCAGTGATTCCAATCTGCATGTTGCGATTCTCAACTTCATCATCGGGGACAACCTCGAGGTTCTGGTAAATTTCACAGTCACCCTTATCTGGATTCATAATGACATCGAAGTTTTCATCCGTGTCAAACATTTTGGCGAGGACATTACGAAAAGATTCCTCGAGCACACTAATCATGGTGGTCTTGTCAACATTCTTTTGTTCCTTGAACTCGTCGAAGCGATCCACCATATTCATATTTTCTACTTTCTTGGCCATAATCTTTGAGGAGTAAATATAAGTAGCTGTTCAATTTAAATTCAATCTTTATGCTTGTTCTCTTTAGACTGTTTCTCCCCTCTCATCAGTCATAATGCCTGCATTATTCCTTCTTCGAATGAAGAAACTGTCACAAAAATAACAACGCATAAAGTTTAAATATAAATCGACCATCTACTTATGAGGAGTTAAATTAATAAACTATGAGATAAATAAAATTTTAAAGTAACTCTAAAATTTCAGCAAATACTGAGCCTTGCGAATTTCAGTATAAGGGAAACTACGCTCCAGTTGTTCCAAGACCGGGCGCTTTTCTCCATCCCTTTTCACCTTTTGTTCAATCTTCAAGACAATATGGTCATTATCAGCATTAAGGAGCTCACCGACATATTTCCTGTTGTCAGAAGCGAACACCTCCAACTCCTTGCCTACGAACTTTTGATATTGACGAGGGAGCTTCAGCGGAGAAGTAATTCCGGCCGAACCAACCTCAAGCTCATAATCCTCAACATCAGAAGGGAACTCTTCCTCAATTTTATGGTTGAGAGAAATGCAAAAATCCAGGTCCACACCGGTGTCGGAGTCGAGCTCTACCACTACCCTATTATCAGGGGAAACCCTTAGGTCTGTCAGGAAACAGTCAGTATTGACAAGTTGCGACTCCACGAAATCTTTAAGCTTGGAACGATCCAGCATAATGGAAGTATTAAAAGTTTAAAAAAGATGGAGGAGACACATGTCCCCTCCGGAATACACTGCAAAGTTAATCAAAGTTTAAAAGAAAACCAAATAAATCAAGAAAAAACTCAAAACTAAAAGTTCAAAACTACCAAAATAAGACCGAATAAATCTCGGCGTATCGAGTTGCAAAAAGCAAATCCGGGCGAATCAAGCTGAAACAGGATGCACCATGATGCCTCATGATGCTTCCTGATAAATCTTGATGCGACTTTATATCTCCATATACCATCTGATAGCTGAGTAGCAACAACATAAAAAAGAGTCGATCCGGAATATCGAATCGACCCTTAATTATAAGATTCTGAAGCTTAGTCTGCGTTGAGGTTTACACGCTTGAACTCTACAACTACGAGACCCTTCTGAGTCTGGCTCAGATACTCACCGACAGTGATTTTAGCATCACGGTGGTATTCCTGCTCGAGAAGTACGTTCTCCTTGTAGTACTTGTTGATACGACCATTCACGATATTATCAATCATAGCTTGAGGCATGCTTGCAGCTTTCTTTTCTGCAGCCTCCTGCATGATAGCCTTACCTTTCTCAGCCTCTTCCTCAGTGATCCATCCCTTAGTGATGTTAGAAGCGATGTGATCTTCAGAGTCGAAATGGTTAGGATTGAGGCCGGCCTTTCGTAGTGCAGCCTCAGCAGCTTTCTTCACCTGCTCAGACTTAGTCTTTTCTATAGCTACAGCCTTCTCCTCTTCAATGATAGAAGTAGGAACAGAATCGCGGTTTACAGCTACAGGATTCATAGCAGCAACCTGCATAGCCACTTCCTTGCCAACTTCCTGTGAAATACCGGGGAGATTGAGACCTACCAGAGTAGCAAGCTTGTTGCCGAGGTGTTCGTAAGCAGCAACAGAGGGAGCCTCGATATACTCATAAGCACCGAGCTCCATCTTCTCTCCAGTCTTACCAATTTCGTCGGTAATATTCTCAGCGATAGTACGTCCATCGATATTGAGGTTGAGCACTTCGTCGAGACTTTTAGCCTTAGCAGCCAAAGCGGCATCAAGGATTTTCTTAGTAAGAGCGCGGAAAGATTCGTTTTTAGCAACGAAGTCGGTTTCACACTTCAGAGCTACGATAGCAGCGAAACCATCTACAGTACCTGCGAGTACGCAACCTTCAGCAGCCTGGCGATCTTCACGCTTAGCAGCAACGGCCTGACCCTTTTTACGGATGATTTCGATAGCGGCCTGAATATCGCCGTTAGTTTCAGCAAGAGCATTCTTGCAGTCCATCATGCCGGCGCCGGTCATAGTACGGAGTTTCTTGATGTCTTCGATTGAAACAGCCATTTTTGTAAATCTATTTTTTAGTATATCGGGGAGCCTCAGCAGACCTGTTGTCTGAGAAGGCTCCCCGTTAGTGTTGATTAAATATTCAATTATTCAGCGACGGGAGCTTCTTCTACTTCCACTTTTTCTACTACAGTCTCTTCAGCCTTTTCAGCTGCGGGCTCATTGCGACGCATACGACGACGCTTTCCGGGAGCAGGACGATCTTCCTCTTTAGCCTCAGCCTCATCGATTTTCTCCACCTTACGCTCTTCGAGACCTTCAGCCATTGCAGAGCAGATAGCGTCGAGGATAACCTCGATGCTCTTAGAAGCATCATCATTGGCTGGGATTGCGAAGTCTACATCATTGGGGTTGGAGTTAGTATCCACGATAGCAAAAACGGGGATACCAAGGCGCTTGGCCTCAGCTACAGCAATATGCTCCTTCATGACGTCGATAACGAACAGAGCGGCGGGGAGCTTCATCATGTCAGCGATAGAACCGAGGTTCTTCTCGAGCTTAGCGCGCTGACGAGTGATCTGAAGTTTTTCACGCTTTGAAAGGTTGTCGAAAGTACCGTCATTGCTCATCTTATCGATAGATGTCATCTTCTTTACAGCCTTACGGATTGTGGGGAAGTTGGTGAGCATACCGCCAGGCCAGCGTTCAATAACGTAGGGCATGTTGATAGCACCTGCCTTTTCAGCTACGACGTCCTTAGCCTGCTTTTTAGTAGCTACGAATAGTACCTTCTTGCCGCTCTTAGCCATAGCGCGAAGTGCATTTGCAGCTTCCTCCACTTTAGCAGCAGTTTTGTAAAGGTCGATAATATGGATACCATTGCGCTCCATGAAGATATAAGGAGCCATGGCGGGATTCCATTTGCGTTTGAGGTGGCCGAAGTGGCATCCGGCCTCGAGGAGTTGTTCGAATGTTGGTGTTGCCATTAAATATGGGATTGTTTACGTTCTTTAAAATCAACCTAAGGGTAGATGACACGGCGTCACATCCCGAAGGTTTAGATACTAAACTCTGAAATCTCTTTGGAATAATATTAACGTTTAGAGAACTGGAAGCGCTTGCGAGCCTTGGGCTGACCCGGTTTCTTTCTTTCGACAGCGCGGGGGTCGCGAGTCATGAAGCCTTCAGCACGCAGAGCGGGCTTGTCTTCAGGATTGATTTTGACCAGAGCTCTGGAGATAGCGAGGCGGAGAGCCTCAGCTTGGCCCTTATAGCCACCGCCATCAAGATGCACCATGATGTCATACTTTTCAGCGCAATCAAGAGTATTGAGAGGCTGCTTAACGACATACTGCAGGATTGAAGACGGGAAATAAGAGTCGAGGGTACGTTTATTGATAACGATATTACCTGTGCCTTCAGTGAGGTAAACTCGAGCGACAGCGGCCTTACGACGACCGATAGCATTCACTTTTTCCATCTTCTTTATTTAAAGTTTTTGATATCTATTACAGTAGGATTAACGTCGGCATGGGGATGCTCGCTGCCATTGTAGACATACATATTCTTCAGCTGGGCAGCTCCGAGTTTAGTCTTGGGAAGCATACCTTTCACCACCTTTATATATAAGGGGTGGAAACCATCTTTGAGCTTGCAACGCTTGGACTTCTCCATGAGTTGACCGGGAGTGAAGACGCGCTGACCACCGGGATAGCCGGTATAGCGAAGATATTCGCGCTTATTCATCTTATCACCGTTAAGAACCACCTTATCGGCATTGATGATAATGACATTGTCGCCGCAATCGAGGTTGGGAGTAAAATCAGCCTTGTTCTTACCACGAAGAATCTTGGCAACAACTGAGCAGAGGCGACCGAGTACTACGTCGGTTGCATCAATAAGAACCCACTTTTTGCTGATGGTAGCGGGAGTTACCGAAAGAGTTTTATAGCTTAAAGTATCCACTTTAACTTACTTTTAAATAGTTGAATTGAATTAAAAATTCCTGCTGTCGTATGATGAAGAGACGAAGGCCAAATCCGCATCCACACTGAAGCCGACAGCCAACTGGATATAATCGGCTTGCAAAGGTAATCAAAAAATATCAACTGACAAAAGAAAAAAGAAAAAAATTAAGGAAGAAAAAACTAATCTGTCATATATATCCTATAAATCGTCAAAGTCATATAAATCTCATAAATAATACTATCAGCCCTCCTCAGTCCTCTTCAGCGTCTCCGCCTCCCTCTTCTTGGGAAGGGCCGAGTAGGGGCTTCCGGGGCTGAGGGGGTATGGAGAGGGAAGGAGCGGGGATGGCGGGGGCTGCCTTAGACTGGCCGGGCGAACCAAAAAAAAGAGGTCAGCGATTATGCTGACCTCTTGTTAAGGTGGCGATTACCTA
>JAMPAX010000017.1 GCA_023667015.1 Muribaculaceae bacterium
AGAGCACGTGATTTGTAATCTCGGGGTCGTTGGTTCGAATCCGACAAGAGGCTCCAATGCTGATTAAGCATATAGCGTTGAATGTTTTTCATAATTTTGTTTTGGCGGCGTGTTTAGTGATAAGCATGCCGTTTTTTTAATCCCCTCTATACCCTATACCCTATACCCTATACCCTATACCCTATACCCTATACCCTAATGATCATCTACGCAATTACTTTCCTCGCTAATAAGAACGCTGAGAAGAAATTGACCTCTTGGCTTATCAATGATGCTATCCCGGCCCTTAATGTCTCGGTCGAGGCCTCCCCTCGTCTCACTAAGGTCGTAGCCGTGCCCGATGACCCTGACTTCTCTCGCCAAGCTCTCTCTATGACTCTTCATGTCAACTTCTCCTCCCCGGCTCTCGCTAAGGCTTGGGGCAAGGAGGATCTACCTCCTGTGATAAACGAGTTCTCCCGACTCTTTGGCCCCGATGCGCTCAATTTTATCTCTATTCTTCGCGATATTCCTATCTCATAACAATCGCTTAACTCTCTCTCTTAATAGACTATTAGCATGGACCTTAAGGATTACGACAAAATTATTATGGGTATCGACCCCGGAACTAATGTGATGGGATATGGTATTCTCGGTATCTCGGGCAAAAAGCCCGTCTGCATTGTCATGGGCGTCATCAAGCTCAACGCCATGGAGAGCCATTATCGTCGCCTTCATCGTATCTATCAACGGGTGACGTCGCTCGTGGAGCAGTATCTCCCTGATGAACTCGCTATTGAGGCTCCTTTCTTCGGCAAAAATGTGCAGTCAATGCTGAAGCTCGGACGTGCACAGGGTGTCGCTATGGCCGCCGCTCTCTGCCGCGATATTCCCATTACGGAGTATGCTCCGTTGAAAATCAAGCAATCCGTGACCGGCAACGGTCAGGCCTCCAAGGAGCAAGTCGCTAATATGCTTCGTCATATCCTGAAAATCGAGGAGGAGAAAATGCCCTCCCTGCTCGATGCTACCGATGCTCTGGCGGCTGCTCTCACCCATTTCTACGAAAGCGGCAAACCGCCTATAGCCTCCGGTGCCAAGTCGTGGGAGGCTTTCTTGCGCCAACATCCGGAGCGTATTCACTCTTCGGCCAAGCCGAAGAGTTGATAGTTGATAGTTGATAGTTGATTTGACACTTTTTCCCTCTTTTTACGTTATAATAATATATAGCCCTAAATTTCGACTATTCTATGAATACTAAAAATAAACCTGCTCCCAGACTCAAGAAAAAGGAGCTGCAGACTAAAATTCTTGATTTTCTCGCTAAGCAACATCGCCAGGCGTTTAATTATAAGCAGATTGCTTTTGCTATAGATGCTCGAAATCCAGCCAGTCGCCTCGATATTCTCAATCTTCTTGATGAGCTCGTAGCGGCCGATGAAATCGTAGAAGTTTCTCTTGGGCGCTATCGTGCCAAGGCTAATCGTGGCACAGAATCTGTCGGTATCTTCGTGCGTCGTTCCAATGGTAAGAATGCCGTTGTCATCGATGATGAGCAAATTATGGTGGCTGAACGCAATTCGATGCATGCCCTTAACGGCGACAAGGTGCGTGTGGAGGTGACAGCCGCACGTAAGGGTCAGGAGCCGGAAGCTCGCGTTATCGAAATTGTGGAGGTCAAAGACCAGGTATTTATCGGTGAACTGAAAGCGGAGGGTAATTTCACTTACGTTGTCCCCGACTCGAAGTTTCTCGCAGCCGATATCGTCATCCCTCGCTCGAAACTTCGTGGTGCTAAACCGGGCGACAAGGTCATTACCCGGATTTTCCAATGGCGCGATGAGGAGATGAACCCACGTGGTGAAATAGTCGATGTCCTCGGCAGAAAGGGTGAGAACAACGCTGAGATGCACGCCATCCTCGCGGAGTTCGGTCTCCCGTATAAGTATCCCGCAAACGTAGAGAAGGCTGCCGACAAAATCGGTGCCGGCATTACCCCTGAGGAGGTGGCTCGTCGTGAGGACTTCCGCGGTGTCACTACTTTTACCATCGACCCTCGCGATGCCAAGGACTTTGACGACGCTCTCTCTATACGTCAGCTTGCCGGAGGCAATGTGGAGGTCGGTGTGCATATTGCCGACGTTACCCACTACGTAAAGCCCGGCTCAATCATTGACAAAGAGGCGCAGAAACGTGCCACCAGTGTCTACCTCGTAGACCGCACCATACCGATGCTTCCGGAGCACCTCTCAAATGGAATATGCTCCCTGCGCCCCAACGAGGAGAAGCTGACTTTCTCAGCTATCTTTGAACTCGATAAGGATGCCAACGTAGTAAACTATCGTATTGGACGCACCGTCATCTGCTCCGACCGTCGCTTCACCTACGAAGAGGCGCAACAGATTATAGAGACCGGTGAGGGTGAGTTCGCCCGTGAGATTCTTACTCTCAACGACCTGGCACAGAAGCTTCGCAAACGTCGCTACGACAATGGCGCTCTGGAGTTTGACCGCGCTGAAGTTCGCTTCGATATCGACGATACCGGTCATCCAATTGCTGTATTCTTCAAGCAGTCCAAGGAGGCCAACAAGCTTATAGAGGAATTCATGCTCCTTGCCAATCTTACTGTTGCAGAGTCTATCGGCAAGACACCCAAAGGAAAGAAAGCCAAGAACTTCGTTTATCGTGTGCACGACAACCCCGATGTTGAGAAAATAGGAAATCTCTCCAAGATTGCAGCTCGCTTCGGTTTCAGAATAAATGTAGATGGACGAGCCAAGGAGGTCAACAAGAGTCTCAACCGTCTCCTCAAAGACGTCAAAGGTCGCGGCGAGGAGAATATGCTTTCGATGCTTGCCATTCGCTCTATGGCTAAGGCTGTCTATACTACCGACAATATCGGTCACTATGGATTGGCACTCGACTATTATACCCACTTTACCTCCCCTATCCGTCGATATCCTGATATGATGGTGCATCGTCTGCTTGCCAAGTATGCCGATGGTGGTCGCTCCGCCGACAAGATCAAACTCGAAGACCTCTGCCGTCATTCTTCCGACATGGAGCAGCTTTCGGCAAGTGCTGAAAGAGCATCCATTCGCTACAAACAGGTAGAATACATGCGCGACAGACTCGGAGAAATCTACGAAGGAGTAATCTCAGGCGTTACCGAATGGGGACTATACGTAGAACTCGACGACAATCTCTGCGAGGGATTGGTGCCCATACGCGATCTCGCCGGCGACTACTACGACTATGATGAAAAGAACTACCAACTGATTGGCAGAAAGCATCATCATAAATATACACTTGGCGACAAGGTAAAAGTGCAGGTGGCGCGAGCCGACCTTGAGCGAAAACAGCTCGACTTCATGCTAATCACCGATGAGGGTAATCCCAACAAGCCCCTAAAAGAGCGCTCCGGCAAGAAAGGAGGGCGCAACACTCCCCAATCCCGCAAGAAAACCCGCACCCACAAAAAAAACAAGTAGCACAGGCGGTACGCCTGTGCAAAAAAGCAAAAAAGCCGATGATTCAAACTGAATCATCGGCTTTTAATATCTAATATCTAATATCTAATATCTAATATCTAATATCTAATATCTACTTATCTCAAGACTACCTTAAAAGTATTACCGCCAACCTTCTTCACATAGATGCCGGGAACTGTAGGTGCTCCATTCAGGCGCAGACCATTGAGGTCATAGTACTCTGCATTTACAGAATCAGTAGCTTCAATGCTCTCAATGCCACTGTTACCAAGAGTTGAAATCAATGCTACCGGTGAATAATGAGTCTGCTGACCATTGGAGTGGCCTCGAAGTGCAAAATAATAGGTTTTACCACCCTCAAGTCCGTCGATATGCATCTCGGTTGTGGAGGGATCTGAAATCTCAATATCCTTTACGATATTGCGGAAATCACCAAACGAATCCATTTCGTGACTGCCAAAGCTATCGCAGTAGTCCTTGGGATACTTAATCCAGTCCTCAACATAGAATTTGGGAGTGGGCATATAGCTTTCGGCGCGACGATAGTAAGTCACGTCCATACCCCAGTCTCCGCTAACGCGGTCGTTGACGTCGGTACTCTCATAGCCCAGAATGTCTACAAGCACATTCTCAGCGTTAAACAAGCCGATGGCATCATCTCCGGTGAAGGTCATAATGTTGGCATACCCGCCATCTGAGAATCCGATAGTCTTGTTGGCGATATCTCTGACGGCACCGAAGTTCGCATTTGCGACGGTGTATGAGTCGCCATTCTCAAGAGTAACGTCGGGGAACTCGAACTTGCAGGCTGTCAGACCACCTGCGCCATTGGATTCCATCATCAAATAATATCCCTTGAGACTAACGGCATGGCCCGTGCCATTGAAAACTTCCACGGCACGATTGTTGCTCGAGCCTTCGATATACTTTGAGAACATCAAGTCGGGGGCAACGAGTTGTCTCTCTTCAACAGACCATACTTTCAAATCGAGTTTGTCCATACCCTTAACCCGGGGCCATGTGATTGTAAAGCCGTCGGAGGTAGCATCCTTACCTTCGCATTTCTCGGGGCGATAGACCTTAGCATAGCCGGTAAGGATAATGTTGCGGGTAATGTCGCCCATCTTTACTGTGGCGATTTCTTCCTTGTACCCCGCATTTACCGGGTCGAATTCAAATACGAATTCAACCGTGGGATCGGTGCAGTCAAGATCCATTCTTGTAACTTTGAAGCTGCTTCCCTCAGGAAGTGATACTGAGGCCTCCTGAGCCTGCGGTCCATAAGAGACTACATTGACAACTCTTTTCTCACTCTCATTTCCGGCCATAATGTCATCGAAATGATGGTAAGAGGTGCTCATTTCCACACAATTGGCAACTGATTCATTCGGTACCTCCTGAAATACCTGGATATCGCTGAGGAAAAAGCGGGTTACCCCTGTGCCTCCCTCCTTGCCGGTGCCGGTGAAGATGAGCTTACTGCCGGAGGGTACGTCGGTAATGGTGACACTGCTCTTCGGAGTGTTGCGGTCAGAAACCTGCGGAGACCCGGCAAGGTCAATAGTCTGCCTTGAGCCTTCGAGACCTTCCACCTCCACATTGATTACCAAGTCGTCACCTTTCCAGGTTTGAGCACGGAAATACACTGTGATGTCGCCTTTGTCACCAACGAGCCGGATAGCCGGGCTTACCGCACGTCCATGCTTCGTCTTTGCACTAAACTTGATAGCACGCTCCGACATGTAGCAGTTTTGGGTGTACCAGCCGGCGTTGTCCCCCATAGTATCCGACTCAAAATAGAGAGACTCGGTAAAATAGCCACCTTGAATTGTTGAGCTCTTGCAATTGGCGAAAGTCTCTTCAAACACGAGAGTCTTTTCAGCCTGCACATTCATAGCGGTAGCGCACAGAGCGCATACGGCCATAATCTGTAGAAAATTGTTCATATAGAAGAAATTGGTTTGAAGGTGCAAAGCTAATCATAATTTTGCACACTTCAACCATAAATCCTCCAAAAAAATCATAGTAACATCATGGATGACGAGCTTCCGGCTCGTATCAACAAGTAACTATAAATACGGAATCAACATTAATAAATGTCGCTCTGCGACATTTATTAATGTTGATTCCGTCGCTTCTTACCGATATTGGTAAACACCATTCCGGCAATGATCACCAGCATTGCGACGACCTGCATATTCTTCAGATGATCGATTCCCATGACTACTGCCGAAATCGTAGCAAACACCGGTACAAGATACTGATAGAGCGATACGAGTTCTGAGCCGATAGACTTAATTGCCGGTTGCACAAGAAAATATGCCAAAAAAGTTGGACACAACAGTATAAATCCAATCTCAAGCCAAGGTGTGGCCATGGTAGCCTCTACTATTGGCTCCTTCTGCATACCAAACACCAGAGCTATCGCCGGAAGTGCCGCAAACAGAAATACCCAGCGCAACAGGTTTATAGGCTTATATCTATTACTCGGCTTCTCAAGAATCACGAGATATACCGCGTAGCAGATAGTGGAAAGGATTGCCAGTAAATCACCAAGCATATTGTCGGAACCATTAGCACCTCCCTGACTGTCGAAAATGACGATTGCCGCACCTACAAAGGAAATAACTACGCCGATATATTCGATAATCGATGGCCGTTGATGTTGGAAAATCACCCCAATAAGGATGACAAACACCGGCGGAATCGTCATGATTATAGATATATCGATAGGATTTCCATAACGCAATGACGTTACAAACAGGAATATAAAACCGAAAAGCCCCACGAAGCCGCCGATAATAATCTTCAGCCAATCATTCTTCTGAATTTTTTCAGTCTTAAGAAAAAGAGAGACAATCCAGAAAAGCACGCATCCACCGATAAGCCGAACGGCCGTGATACCGTTAGCCGTCATCCAGTCCGGAATAAGTGCTTTGGTTACAGAGACATTAAGACCCCAGAAGATAGCAGCCAAAAGCATGCATGCATTACCAACAAGAAAAGCTCCCTTGCTCTTCTTTGGTAAGGAAGGCTTGGGCATATTAGAACCGCCGGCACTTTGTACGGCATTATTTGTAGTGGTTTTCATATTATCAATAAAGATTTATTCAATAATTAAACCACCCAAAACCGCCAAATGTTTATAGAGTCCATCTCATACGGGGGTGGATGCCCGGATGCTGCGGAGGATGCCGAGGGCGGCGGTGACGCTCTCTACATCGCTCAGCAGTATGGAGCGCTTGCCGTTGACGTCACGCAGTCTTGTGCGCCGCGGATTACCCTGTACATATGACAGCACCTTTCCAAATGCCGGTGACATATAATACGCTTTGTTGTCATCGCCCACAAAGTATAGATACATCTTGTTGTCTTTGAGGGTCAGCCGCTCTATTCCTAATCGGCGTGCTATGATTCTTAGCGGTACGATCTTGATAAGCTCTTCGGTCACCTCCGGAATGGCTCCAAACCTGTCGCGCAGCTCGTTGCGGAAGGCTTTGGTCTGTTCCTCATCGGTCATATTGTCCAGTTGCTGATACAAGGATATGCGCTCACTTTCCTGTGGCACATAACTCGGTGGCAATCGCAGCTCCAAGTCTGACTCTATTGTGCAGTCGGCTACAAACTCCTCCTCGCCGACATTGGCTATATCGGCAAACTCCTCGGCAAATTCCTCATTCTTAAGCTCAAGCACCGACTCTTTGAGTATCTTCTGGTATGCCTCATATCCAAGGTCTACTATGAATCCACTCTGCTCAGCTCCAAGGAGATTGCCGGCTCCGCGAATATCAAGGTCCTGCATGGCGATATGGATACCGCTACCTAAGTCGGAGAAGCTCTCTATAGCCTGCAGGCGTCGACGGGCCACCGGCGTCAGCGCCTTTCCGGAAGGTACCAGCAGATAGCAGAATGCCTTGCGCGAGGAGCGCCCTACGCGTCCCCGAAGCTGATGGAGCTCCGAGAGACCGAAGTTCTGGGCATTGTTGACGATAATCGTATTGACATTAGGCATATCAATTCCGTTTTCTACGATAGTCGTAGAGAGCAGGACGTCATAGTCGTGGGCAGTAAAGTCAAGGATAATCTTCTCAAGATCCTCCGGAGGCATCTGTCCGTGGGCCACGGCCACTCGCACCCCCGGAACGGTATTTTTCAACCTGTCGGCAAGCTGATAGAGGTTTTCTATACGGTTGGATATATAGAATACCTGACCATTACGGCTAAGCTCGAAATTGACAGCATCGGCTACAATGCCATCGTCGAAACCGCAGACTGTAGTCATCACCGGATGGCGATTTGCCGGAGGAGTGTTGAGTGAGCTTAGATCGCGTGCCCCCATCAGTGAGAATTGCAGTGTTCGGGGAATGGGAGTGGCACTCATGGTGAGGGTGTCGACATTGACTTTCAGCTGTTTGAGCTTCTCCTTGACGGCTACGCCGAATTTCTGCTCCTCATCGACGACGAGCAGGCCAAGGTCATGAAACTTTACAGACTTACCTATAAGCTTGTGGGTACCGATGATAATATCAATCTTTCCGGCCTCGAGGTCTTCAAGGATTTTGCGCGTCTCCTTAGGCTTCTTGGCTCTGGAAAGGAATTCCACTCTGACCGGGAAGTCCTTGAGACGTCGGCTGAAGGTATGATAATGTTGCATGGCCAGCACGGTTGTGGGCACGAGTACAGCTGTCTGCTTAGAGTCTGCGGCAGCCTTCAGCGAGGCGCGAATGGCAAGTTCGGTTTTGCCAAATCCCACATCGCCGCAGATAAGCCTGTCCATAGGACGATCTGACTCCATATCCTTTTTGATTGCCTCGGTTGCTTTCAGCTGATCGGGGGTATCCTCATAGATAAAGCTTGCTTCAAGCTCCTGCTGGAGATACGAGTCGGGGGAGAACGCAAACCCCTTTTCCTCTTTGCGCGCAGCATAAAGTCGGATGAGGTCGCGAGCTATATCCTTGAGCTTTGTCTTTGTACGTTCCTTCAGCCTGTTCCACGCTCCGGTGCCAAGCTTATTGATTTTCGGAGGCACTCCCTCCTTGCCACGATATTTTGAGAGCTTATGCAATGCGTGAATGCTGACAAGGATGATATCGTCGTTCTGATAGAAGAGCTTGATCATCTCCTGAGGCCGCCCATTGACCGATGTCTTTACCAGGCCTCCGAAGCGGCCGATACCGTGGTCGATATGCACGATGAAATCCCCCGGCTCTATCTGGGAGAGTTCCTTAAGGCTCAATGCTATCTTGCCGCTACGAGCCTTGTCGGAGCGTAGGCTGTACTTATGGAAGCGATCAAAAATCTGATGGTCGGTGAAGAAGCATAGCTTCAGCTCATTGTCGCAGAATCCTTCATGTATTGTCCGCTCTACGGGGGTGAACTCTATCTTGTCGCCCCTGTCGGCAAATATAGTCTTCAGTCGCTCGCATTGATACCGGGAATCGCTAAGAATATAAATCGTGTACCCCCTACTCTCAAAATCTCTGAATGAGTCGGCAATAAGGTCAAAGTTCTTATGATATAACGTCTGGAGAGAACATTGGTAGGCCATCGCCACATCAGCATGGGATTCTGTGGAGGGGTTGGGGGAGGCTGAGAATTCAAGAATACGACGATTGGTGAAAGTCGCGGCGAAGGCATCGGCATCCACGAGTTTTTTCATAGCTTCCGGGTCTCCTTCGTCGGCAATGATTGCTGATTCGGAAAATTCAGAATTGGCAATTTCTCTGACTCGGGATATTATCTCGTCGGCATTTCTACAAGCTACAATAGCATCCTTTCCGGCGAATTCTATAAAGGATACCCCCTCGTCTTGAGCTTCCGCCCCACTTGCGGGAATTATCGCTATAGAGTCAACATCATTGCGGCTAAGCTGTGTCTCTACATCGAAAACTCTCAGCGTGTCAATCTCATCATCGAAGAAGTCTATGCGATAGGGATATTCATAAGAGAAGGAGAAGACGTCAAGTATGGAGCCTCTGCGGGCAAATTGGCCGGGCTCGTAGACGTAATCTACCTGTGAGAATCCCAGGTCGAGGAGTTTGCTGACCACGTCTGTCATTCTCATCCTCCCACCCTTGGCAATTGAGAGTGTATCATCTTGAAGAGCTGCCGGAGCCGGCACCTTCTCAGCCAGGGCTTCCGGATAGGAGACGACCCATGCGAGCTTGTTGCTTCTGGTCCAGGAGTCGAGAGTTTCGGTGCGCAATATTCGAGCGGCGGAGTCAGGCTGGCCATAGCGGATATCGCGTTTGAAGCCCGAGGGGAAGAAGGCTACCATCTCAGAGGAGGAGAGTTGTTTCAAGTCATTGTAGAGATATCCGGCTGCTTCAGCATCGTCGGCTACTATGAGCATTGGAGATGCCCCTTTTTTGCGTGAAATCCCGGCGAGAAGCATTGCCGGTGCTGAGCCGGGGAGCCCGGCGAGTGTGACTCGTCGGGGAGTGCGCGCGGAGCGTGTCCCAAGTGCCTTCTCTATGGCCTTGATGCGCTCAGGGGTGGCAAACAGGGAGTCTACCTCTTTCAGGGTCATTTCTTAATGTTGAGGATTTTGCGGTAGCGGACAGGATTGTCGAGGATTTCGCGGGCTGCACGCAGGCCGATGTCGGTACGTAATTCATTGGCGGCACGTCCGCGAGCGAAGTAATAGCGCGACACGATTTCCGATGCGAGTAGTTCGGAGATATCTTCTCGCTTGGCATAGAGGTCGCGTTGCAGGTCGGGCTCAAGAAGGGGTTGCATGGAGTCCATGAGTGCAGTGAGTTCTTTGGAGGCGTATCCCTCACTGTCGGCGGTTTCGCGGAGTGTCTTCAGCAATTCGAGTCCGGCACGGTCGGCCTTTACCATAGTAGTGTCGAGGTGAGCTACGAAATCAGCGAAAACCTCGTCGGAGATTTCGAACTCTTCGGGACGTCCGATGGTGGGATTTTTGGCTGCATATTCAGTGGCGTAGTCAAAGATTCTATTGTTCCCTACGAGGTCGTAGAGCAGACGTGAAGACTGTCTCCAATTCAGGACAGAGTCGGGCTTCAAGCCGCCACCATCGCGTACCTCACGTCCGTGGAGTGTCTTAAAGACATGAGTAAGACTATCCGGGGTGCGTGCTACGGTGCCATCAGTATTACGTCGGGAATAGTCGAGAGCCTGGATAAGGCGTCCGGAGGGGATATAATACTTGGCGAGAGTGACCTTTAGCAAGGCATCGTAGGGTAGTTCGCGGGTGCCCTGTACCAGTCCTTTTCCATAGGAGTTGGTGCCGAGCAGTACGGCTCTGTCAAGGTCCTGCAAAGACCCGGCTACGATTTCTGAAGCAGAGGCGGATCCTCCGTCGATGAGTACAGCCAAGGGCATATCGGGGAGAATAGGTGACTTTGTTGTCTTATAGATTTTAAGATCGGAGGAGTCCTTGCCACGAGTGCGGAGTACTTCGGTGCCCTTAGGCACGAAGAAGCCTACGATATCTACAGCGCTCTCTACAAGGCCGCCGCCGTTTCCGCGAAGATCGAGTACCACATTTTTCACCGCCGGATTACTCTTGAATTCTTGCAGAGCCTTCTCTATCTGAGCGGGTGAATCATCAATGAAGGAGGTGAGGCGGACGTAGCCCGTATTTCCGACTACGGAATAGTAGGGCACAGAGTTTTCGTGGACCTTCTCGCGAACGATGGTGACAGTCTGCAGGGAGTCTTGAACGAAGGGACGGAAGATGGATACTGTGACGGTAGTGCCGGGTTGTCCCTTGAGCATAGCCGATACCTTATCGCCGGGAAGTCCCAGAGCTGAGACGGAGTCAACCTTGAGGATCTTGTCGCCGGCACGCAGTCCGGCATTATGGGCCGGACTCCCTTCGATAGGCTCAGAGAGGTAGGTGGCTCCGTCGTGAGTGAGAATATAGGAGCCGATACCCCCATAGGAGCCGGTGGTCATCTTCGAGAGTGCTGCTTTGTCTTCGGCCGTATAGTATTCAGTATAGGGGTCCACCGTATTGAGCATAGCGGCAATAGCGGCTTCAAAGGCCTCATCTGTGCGTATTGAGTCAACATAGCTTTCTTCCAATGTTTTGGCAAGGGCGTTGAAAAGAGTTATGTTTCTCTGAAAAGCCATGTCATGGCTAAGCTCCGTATTATTGGATACGGCACCTGCAGCAACGGCTACTCCGGCAGCTGTGAGGGCAAGTATAGGAAGAAAGCGTAGTTTCATAGTCTTAAAGGGTATATATTAGCAATAAAGCTATAAAAATGTAAACTAATAAACTAATAAACTAATAAACCTCAAGATTTTATGCTATCTTGTAGCATAAAATCTTGATATCAAGCATGAGGGTAATCAACAGTGAAGTGCAGACCGCGAGACTCTTTGCGCTCCATGGCTTGTCGCATGATTAGGTATGCAACGTTGATGATATTGCGTAGCTCGCAGAGACTACGGCTCGGAGTGCTCTGTTTGAACAGGCGTTCTGTTTCTTCATATAGAATATCGAGGCGGTTCCATGCGCGATTCAATCGCAGGTCGCTTCTGACTATTCCTACGTAATAACCCATGATTTGGTTCACTTCCTTGATGCTTTGTGTAATCAGTACCATCTCTTCGGGATGTTGTGTCCCTTCATCGTTCCATTCAGGGATGTCGCTACGCAGGTCGTAGTCGTTGACTGTTTCGGAGGCATGTCTTGCGGCGGCGTCGGCATAGACTACGGCTTCAATCAGAGAATTGGATGCCAGACGGTTGCCACCATGTAGCCCGGTGCGGGAGCACTCTCCGAGGGCATATAGGCGATGGATGCTGGATTCACCGTTGAGGTCAACGTCGATTCCTCCGCAGAGATAATGTGCGGCGGGAGCTACCGGTATCATATCGCGTGTAATGTCAATGCCAAGAGAGAGGCATTTCTCGTAGATATTCGGGAAATGGCGCTTTGTCTGCTCGGGGTCTTTATGAGTGACATCAAGGAAGACATGGTCGGTGCCATGGAGTTTCATCTCTGAGTCTATAGCACGGGCTACGATATCTCGAGGGGCCAATGATAGCCGTGGGTCGTACTTCTGCATAAACTCGGTGCCGTCAAGGTTGCGCAATACGGCTCCGTAGCCGCGCATAGCCTCTGTGATCAGAAACGAGGGGCGATCGCCGGGATGATACAGAGCCGTAGGATGAAACTGTATAAATTCCATATCTTTGACAGTCCCCTTGGCGCGATAGACCATCGCGATGCCATCGCCTGTGGCTATCAGTGGGTTGGTGGTGGTGGTGTAGACAGCGCCTACGCCGCCGGTGGCCATAACCGTAATTCGCGCGAGGAAGGTGTCGACTTTGCCGGTATCTTCATTGAGGATGTAGGCCCCGTAGCATGTGATGTCGGGGGTGCGCCGGGTGACTATTTTCCCTAAATGATGCTGGGTGATAATCTCTACGGCAAAATGATGGTCGTAGACGTCGATATGGGGATTTTTGCGCACTGCCTCTACAAGAGATTGCTGAATCTCAAAGCCGGTGTTGTCGGCATGATGCAGAATGCGAAACTCGGAATGTCCTCCCTCCCGATGAAGGTCGAAGTCTCCGTTTTCGTTTTTATCGAAGTCTACACCCCACGAAATCAGTTGCCTGATTTGCTCAGGTGCGTTCCTGACCACCTTCTCAACGGCTACCGGGTCAGAGAGCCGATCGCCGGCTACCATAGTGTCATGGATATGCTTGTCGAAGTCATCGACTTCAAGGTTAGTGACACTTGCCACCCCACCCTGTGCCAGGGCTGTGTTGGCCTCCTCAAGGGTCGTCTTGCATATTAAAGCTACCCGATGGTCGGCAGATGCAACCTTCAGGGCAAAGCTCATTCCGGCAATGCCGGAACCAATCACCAAATAATCATATTTGCGTACCATAATACGCAAAATTAATATTTTTTCTCATTGTATTGTCGCGTCGTATTACGAAAAAAATCAGTTATGGTATGAAAATGACCAAAAATTCTTAAATTTGCAGTAGAATATATTCATCTAACCTTAAGAAATGAAAAAATACCCCGTAGCCCTGGCCATGCTTATGGCCTCTCCTGCGCTTTTTGCCACCTATATGGAGGCTCCGGCACAGGCCGAACCTGAAATCGTAGTCCCGGACTCTACAGGTTTTAAATTCACTGACGTCAAAATCATTAAGACTACCCCCGTTAAGGACCAGAATAAGTCCGGTACTTGCTGGTCTTTCTCCGGAACTTCTATCCTTGAGGATGAGGTTATGCGCCACGGTGGCCCCGAACTGGATCTCTCTGAGATGTTTACCGTGCGCCAAGCTTATATCGACAAGGCTAAAAAGTACATCCGAATGGAGGGAAAAATTAATTTTGCTCAGGGTGGCGGTTTCCCTGATGTATTGGCCGTGGTCCGCGACTATGGCGTAGTGCCCGAAGAGGCTTACTCCGGCCTTAACTATGGTGAGAAGAAACACGCCCACTATGAAATGGCTTATGCCATGCAGGGCTATCTCGACGGAATACTGCGCAAGGGCAACAAAAAGCTGACTTCCGCTTGGCTCCCCGGTTTTATCGGTATTCTCGATGCCTATCTGGGCCCCGTCCCTGAAACCTTCACCTACAATGGTAAGACTTATACTCCCCAATCATTCGCCAAGTTCCTCGGTCTGAATGCTGATGACTTCGTGTCAATCACCAGCTATACCCACCACCCTTTCTATGAGAAGTTCGCGCTCGAAATCCCCGACAACTGGCGCTGGGAAGAGAGCATGAACGTGCCCCTGAATGAAATGAAGGAAATCGTAGACAACGCCTTGGAAAATGGTTATACCGTAGGTTGGGCTGCCGACGTCTCCGAACCGGGCTTTAAATGGCGCTACGGCTACGCCCTGATTCCCGCCGGCAAGAGCGAGGAGGATATGGATGGCACTGAACTCAGCCGCTGGGTACAGCTATCAGATGCCGACCGCGAGAAGTATGCCACCGAAATCAACGGCCCCGTAAAAGAAGTCTCTGTAACTCAAGAAATGCGCCAAGAAGCTTTCGATAATACCGAGACTACCGACGACCATGGCATGACCATCATCGGATACGCCACCGACCAAGAAGGTAACAGATACTATAAGGTGAAAAACTCCTGGGATACCAATCAGCTCTATGGCGGCTTTATCTACGTTTCTGAGCCTTACTTCCTCGACAAGACTATCTCTGTGATGGTACATAAGAATGCTGTTCCCAAGAATATCTCGAAGAAATTCAAATAATGCCTGAAAAAGTCAGAGCCAAGAAGGCTTTAGGACAACACTTTTTGACCGACCTCGGCGTGGCACGACGTATCGCTGCCACTGTCGGGGTCGATACTCTTCCCAAGGACAATACCCCTTGGGGAGGGCTCCCAATCCTTGAAATCGGTCCCGGAATGGGTGTGCTGACTCGCTTTCTGATGCAGGATTATCCTCATCGTGAGGTAAAGGCTATAGAGATCGACACCGAAAGCGTAGAGTACCTCTCAGAGGTATACCCGAATTTGCAGGTGATAAGCGGTGACTTCCTGAAGATGGACCTCAACGAGATCTTCCCCGGCGAGTTTGTATTGATAGGTAACTATCCCTATAATATTTCGTCGCAGATATTCTTCAAAACACTCGATTATCGTGACCGCATACCCGTAATTTCAGGTATGCTGCAGAAGGAAGTGGCACGCAGGATTTGCTCCTCACCGGGATCTAAGGAATACGGCATACTTTCGGTATTGTTGCAGACATGGTATGACTGTCGTTATCTTTTTGATGTACCCCCCGGAGTATTCTCCCCGCCACCAAAGGTGACGAGTGGTGTTTTAAGACTCACACGCAACAATCGTCGTGAACTTGGGGTCAGCGAAAAAGACTTCCGAAGAGTAGTAAAGACAGCCTTCGGACAGCGTCGCAAGACCCTGCGGAATTCACTGTCAGGCCTAATGGGAAAAGAAAACCCAATAATGAATAGCGAGATAATGGGACAACGCCCCGAACGCCTGAGCCCGGACGAATTCATAGAGATAACCAAGAGTCTCCCCGCGAAGGTGGACTAACCCCCCCCACATTAGCACAAGCGTCCCGCCTCTGAATACGACGATAAAAATAAAAAAATTATAAAATAATTCGATTTTATTTGGTAGGAAAATAAAAAAGCATTAAATTTGCAGTCGAAAATCGGAGAAGGACTCCGATAAGACCACAATTCGAAAGAAAGGAGAGGTGGGTGAGTGGCTGAAACCACCGGTTTGCTAAACCGACGAAGGGAGCAATCTCTTCCACGAGTTCGAATCTCGTCCTCTCCGCAAACAAGCTTGTGAATCAAGCATAACAACACTAACACCCAATTTTACACCCAAATCTGTAAAGTTGGGTGTTTTTTATATATTTTTAACGCCGGCAGACCCGTTCCGATATGATGGAGAACATCGACAATGATCAAGAACCTATCGTGGATTTTACGGCGTGATTCCTTAACGTCTATCGGCTCGTATTGGCGATTATGTCTGCGGATGTCAAGTTTCAATTGGCCGGAGTCCAAATCCCCATAACCATGTATGTAGCTCGCCACTCATGGGCATCAGCCGCAAAAGCCAAAGGTATTCCCCTGAGCGTTATCAGCGAAGGCATGGGCCACGACTCCGAAGCCACAACACAAATCTACCTCGCCTCGCTCGACACCTCCGTCGTTGACAAAGCCAACGACCTCATCTTAAAGTCTCTATAAACACACGAACGCCACGGTGCCTCCGCATCGTGGCTATTTTGTTTAGCAACCATCCAAATCTCTTGCAAAGAGTGTATCATCCATGTGACTCATCCTTTTGCGTAAAACACAAGCTCTTTACTTTTCCAACTGCAAAGTTACTAATTTTAATTGGATTATACAAATTCTATCAATGAGTCGAGTACAAAGTAACGACTAAATCACACACCAATAATAAGCAGTCAAATTGACCTGATCGACCTATTTGTTTAGCAAATACCATCTGCGATTATTACTTATGGATTTTCAGTCAGAGAGTTAGATTTCTTCACAATCTCTTTGCAAGAGATACTCACATTCTTCACTTTTTGCAAAACAAATTGACGGTGTTCGCCTCAATTATATATAAATTATCCTTCAACCCTTGTCTTGTCGTACAAAGACGAGGGGAGTCTTTGAATT
>JAMPAX010000018.1 GCA_023667015.1 Muribaculaceae bacterium
CTCGTTGGGCTCATAACCCAAAGGTCGCAGGTTCGAGTCCTGCTCCCGCCACCATCAGCCGGCTGTCAGTCGGCTTTTTTTATGCTTTTTATTATGGATGTAGTCTACGAAGACAATCATATAATAGTTGTCAATAAAGCTGCCGGGGAAATCGTACAAGGCGATAAAACCGGTGATAAACCCCTATCTGATCTGATTAAGGAGTGGCTCAAGAATAAGTACAATAAACCGGGAAACGTTTTCTGTGGCGTTGTACATCGTATTGACCGTCCTGTAAGTGGCCTCGTAATCTTCGCTAAAACCTCTAAGGCGCTTTCTCGCCTTAACGATATGTTGCGACAAGGCAAAATTCATAAGTCCTACCTGGCACTTGTAGAGGGAAAGCTCGATTCTCCTCATGGACTTCTCGAGGATTATATAATCACTGATGGTAGAATTAACAAGTCTTTCATAGCAGATAGGAATAATCCGGAGGTTAAGCTCTGTCGTCTCGAATACACTACTGTAGTTGTTGGCGATAATTATACCCTCCTGCGAATAAATCTTCTTACCGGTAGAAAACATCAGATTCGCCTTCAACTTTCCAACATTGGTCATCCTATCAAAGGAGACTTAAAATACGGTGCGAGGCGTAGTAATCGCAATGGGGGAATCTCTCTGCAAGCAGCACACATTGATTTCGAGCATCCCGTCTCCCACAATCAAATCTCTTTAGACGTCCCTCCACTCCGAGAAATGCAAAGTCTAATCAAGGATGGTGAGCTATCCAAGGACGGTGAGCTTCCGGCTCGCAACAATAATAATTAAAACTCAAGTTTCGCAAGCCGCTTTGCGCCTTGAAAACTTGAAGTTTAGAGTTGAGTGTTTAGAGGTTGGAGAGCTACGGCGATATGGACGAATGAGGAATTTTGCCCGAATCTCTCTAACCACTAACCTTCAACCTTCTAACTTTTCGTAAGTTAAGACTTGCAAAAGTTCCATCAAAAATTTATTTTTTTCAGTCCAAAGTCAATCAGTACAATTTTAGTACAGAGTAAAACACTCCAAGTATTGATAATCAACATTATAACTACACTGCATTAAAACTACCTATATTTTGGACGATTTTCCCAATTGTTCAATAAAGATTTATCCGACGTTTTTTCCCTTTGATTTTACTTGTTTTGGCGGTCTTTATTACCTTAAGGGCATTTTCCTTCTTTAACGCTACGAGTGAATAGTGGTCAAATACATCAATCTTTCCTACTTCTTTTCCTTCTATACCGCAATCTTTCGTCAGATACCCTAATATATCTCCCTTCGAAAGCTTCTCTTTCTTACCTTCTGCTATATATATTGTAGCCAAACCGGTACGTAGGTTCTTCTTGATATTGCTTTTCTCATCAACAATTCCTTTTTTCAGCCCAGTGATCTTTTCTGTTGCTATAGCTTCCTCTCCATCAAATTCTATGTATGGCTGTAACTTCTCATCCGGTCCAATCAGTACATATATCCGCCCGGTCGTGTCAACTCGTGCCGTACGTCCGTTGCGGTGGGTAAAGGTTTCTTCTGTCAGCGGCTGATGGTAGTGGATGATATTTTGTACTCCTTTGATGTCCAGTCCACGAGCTGCCAAATCTGTGGCCACAAGTATTGGCTTCGTCCCATTGTTGAAGAGTGCTATAGCAGTCTCACGCTCACGCTGATCAAGTTGTCCGTGGTATAATACTGCATCGACTCCCTCTTTCTCCAAAAACTTATATATGCGTTCTACACTTTCCCGATGATTAACAAAAATTATGCTTCGTGGAATAATCTCGTTTTTACTCAATTTCGCCAACAGCTCGTAGAGCGACTGAAGTTTGTCGCGCGAATCGGTGTCTACCCGCTTAACTTCCATTCTTTTCCTTACATCTTCCGTGCCTCCAAGGAAGTCCATCTCTATAGTGGAGGTAAGCTGCAAGAATTCAGGGAGTACTTTGCTCTTTGTTGCCGATGTGAGAATATACCTGCTAAGGTCTTTCATCTTTGCAAGTATTTTCTTCATCTCCTGCTCGAAACCCAATTCGAGAGATTTGTCGAATTCATCGAGTATGACTATACGAGCCGGGCGGGGGTCGATGTTTCGGCGTTGCATATGGTCCAACAATCTCCCTGGAGTAGCTACAACGATATCTGTTCCTGCGGAGAGTGAGTTAATCTCATCTTCTACTTTATGACCACCATAGAGTGGTGTTACTTTATATCCGACAGCAAGTCTTTTTACGACATGAAATATTTGTTGCACAAGCTCACGTGAGGGTGCTATAACAACGGCCTGAATCTGTCCGGTTGATGGCTTCAACCATTTTAGCATCGGCAGGGTAAAGGCAATCGTCTTACCCGACCCCGTTGGCGACAGGAGTATAAATTCACGCCCCTTCGCAGAGGCGTCAACCATCCGTTGCTGCATCTCGTTGAGTTTATCAATTTGAAACTCTTTACGAAGTATTGGTAATATATCTTTTTCTTTCATATTATTATAACCTTATCCACTCGCCCCTCTCAAGAGATGCGAGACCAATCGGCTTCCCGCGAGAATCTTCGGTAGATTTCTGTAGCCATTGTGCGTAATGACATATTGGAGAATCTCTCTTTATGGTCTACGACATCGATAGCATCTTCTCTGGCTTGTGATAGAATCTGCCCATCCGATGCGAGGTTTGCTACCCGTAGATTAAACGCCAAACCACTCTGTTGGGTTCCCTCCATATCACCCGGACCACGAAGTTTCATGTCTGCTTCCGACACTACAAAGCCATCTGTAGTCTCCGTCATTATTGTCAGTCGTTTGCGTGTGTCGGCACTCATTTTCTGTTTTCCAACGAGTATGCAATAGCTTTTGTCGGCTCCCCGTCCTACACGCCCTCGGAGCTGATGGAGCTGACTGAGTCCAAAGCGCTCTGCATTTTCAATTACCATCACTGAGGCATTAGGGACATTCACGCCAACTTCTATGACGGTTGTGGCCACCATAATCCGAGTTTCTCCTTCTACAAATTTGCGCATCTCTCTTTCTTTTTTCTCTACTCCCAACTGCCCATGTACGATGCTGACAGGATACTCAGGAAATAGTCCCATGATGCGCTCATATCCCTCTTCTGCACTCTTGGCTGCGAGTTTCTCGCTCTCATGTACAAGTGGATAGACAATATAGACTTGTCGCCCCTGCTTTAGCTGGTTGTTGATAAGCATATTGATCTCTGTTCTATTTTCATCGTAGGCAAGCATTGTTGTGACGGGTTTGCGTCCCGGTGGCAGTTCGTCAATAACGCTGACTTCTAGATCCCCGTAGACGGTCATGGCCAGTGTCCTCGGTATCGGAGTTGCTGTCATTACGAGTACATGTGGGGGGATGTCGTTCTTTCCCCACATCCGTGCTCTCTGTGCCACACCAAATCTATGTTGCTCATCGATGATTGCCATGCCGAGATTCTTTATTTCTACTTTATCTTCTATCAGAGCATGCGTTCCTACGATGATATCGATTTCTCCATTGGCAAGTCCCGCGAGGGTCTCGCGTCGTGATTTCGATCGACTGTTGCCTGTCAAAAGTCTGCATCTGAGACCAAGCTGATTACACCATTCAGTTAGGGTATCGTAATGTTGGTTGGCAAGGATCTCGGTGGGTGCCATCAATGCAGCTTGATATCCATTGTCTACTGCAAGCAACATGGCCATGAATGCCACCATTGTCTTCCCACTACCCACATCACCCTGCAAGAGTCTGTTCATCTGTCGGCCACTGTTGACATCCTTTCTGATCTCACGTATTACACGTTTCTGAGCCCCTGTCAGTTCAAATGGCAGTACGTTGAAATAAAAGGAATTGAAGTAATTGCCAACCTTTTGAAGAAGGTGACCCCGACTGGAGAGTGTTCGGCGGCGTGCAAACCTTACAATGTTGAGTTCCAAATAAAAGAGCTCTTCATACTTCAACCGCAACTTTGCTCGCGATAATGCATCGGGAGTTGCCGGAAAGTGGATATTATAAAGTGCTTCACGAATCTCCATAAGGTTGTGGCGCTGTATTATTTCTGTCGGTAGTGATTCCCGAAGCTCTTGAAATTCTCTGCGCCCTACGATTGCACGCAGGGCTGTGGCAAGAGAACGCTGAGTCACTCCAGCCCGTCGCATACCGTCCGAGAGGGGATAGATTGCTTGTAGTCCTCCCTTTGGCTTTGTCGGGTCATATGGATCTACCTCCGGATGACTCATGCTAAACATATTGTTAAAATATGTCGGCTTGCCGAAGATTACGTACTCTTTCCCCGTTGAATACATCTCCCGCAGGGTCTGGATCTTGGAAAACCATACAACCTCCATCAGACGTTTCCCATCGGAGAAGGCCGCGACGAGTCTCTTCTTTGCACCCTCACCTAAAACGTTGAAGCTGACAAAACGACCGCGTAGCTGTACATGTGACATATCTTCCCGAAGTTCTGATATCATGTAGAACTTTGAGCGATCTGCATATCTTAGTGGCATGTGAAATAGCAGGCTCAGAAACGAACTGTCTCCGAGCTCTTTTGCTATGGCCTTGGATCGCTTCTCGCCAATACCTCGCAAATACTTTATGTCGAGCTGATCAAGCGTCAATAATATATTCTGCTATCTTGAAATCTTGTGGATACGTTATTTTTATATTCTCTGTGCTTCCTTCGTAGAGCCTTACCCTTGTTCCGCATTGCTGGAGTAGGGATGCATCGTCGGTAAATTCCCCTTCCGGCAGGTCGGTGTATGCTTCTATGAGTTCTTTTGCAGTGGCTGTTTGCGGTGTTTGTACTTCTCGATATTCTGAGCGATCTACGGCTTCTGATCCGATGGAGGTAAGCCTTCGTAGAGATGATGTCGGCCTAATTGCCGGAACGGCTACAATCCCGGATTCACAAGTGTCCCAGCCTTCTTCAATGATTCTGAGACTAACACAGGGTCGCGCTCCATCATGGACTGCTACCTTCATTTCTTCTGCGGGAACTTTTTCGCTTTCAAGAATCTCTTTCAGTATGCCCATGGCATTTCCTACCGATTCTGTGCGCGTCTTTCCTCCCGGACATAGGATGTGGGAGTAGCGTTCCTCAGAAGGTAAGGAGTTTAAAGACGCATCCCAGTCGTCATACAGACCGGGATGCATCACTATGATTATGCTCGTGGAGGGGTCACTAAGCATGAACCGGTGGATTGACCACCAAAGTACGGGGCGTCCCTTTAGCTGTCTAAGCTGCTTGGGCACATCTCCACCGGCTCGCTGACCAACTCCTCCTGCAAGAATGATTGCAACTTTTTGCATTCTATCAACTATCAACTTCAATATTCGACTTTGCCGAATATTGACTACATGTTCATGCCTCCATCAACTTGGATAACCTGACCGCTTACATAGCTGGACATGTCGGAGGCAAGGAAAGTTGCCACATCGGCGATATCTTCCGGTTTGCCGCCACGACGCAGGGGTATCTTGGCTACCCATTCTTTACGCACATCGTCGGGAAGGGCTGCTGTCATAGCTGTCTCAATGAAACCGGGGGCAATGGCGTTGGCACGAATGCCGCGGCTACCTACTTCCTGCGCTATACTCTTTGCAAGTGCAATTAGACCGGCCTTGGAGGAGGCATAGTTGGCCTGCCCTGCATTGCCGTGAACGCCTACTACGCTCGCCATGTTGATGATTGAACCTCCTTTCTGGCGGAGCATGATGGGAAGTACTGCATGAATAAAGTTGAATGCTGACTTCAGATTGACTGTGATGACTTTGTCCCAGTCCTGCTCGCTCATGCGGAGCATAAGGCCGTCTTTGGTGATTCCGGCATTGTTGACAAGAACGTCAATACGGCCGAAATCTTCTTTCACCTGCTTTACTACTTCCTCTGTCTGAGCGTAGTTGGAGGCATCTGATGCATAACCCTCGCATTTTACTCCGAGTGCTTCGATTTCTTTCTTTGTATTCTGAGCATTTTCGTCAATGAAAAGGTCGGTGAATGCGATGTTGGCTCCCTCAGCTGCGAAGCGAAGGGCAATTGCTTTACCGATGCCGCGTGCAGCGCCGGTGATTAGTGCTGTTTTTCCTTCAAGAAGTTTCATTTTTTTAAGTATTATAAGTGCCAATTCCAAATATCTAATATCTGAATCCGACTGTTTAAAATTCTACGATTATTGAGCCGCAGGAGTAGCCACCACCGAATACTAATAGAGCGGCTTTGTCTCCCGGCTGGAAGTCTTCAAGATGTTGGGAGAGTACCAGAGGTGCTGAGGCCGATCCGGTGTTACCGAGTTCTTCAATATTGTTGAGGAATTCGTCCATCCCTTTGTCAAGCTGATGTGCCACTTGTGCTACTATCCTCTTATTTGCCTGATGGCATATTATCTTCTTGATATCTTTGCTTGTAAGGTTTAGGTTTTCTAAACTCTTGTTGAGCGAGTATACCATGAAGCGGCATGCGTGGATAAAGACATCTCTACCATCGGGCATTGTAATGCCGTCTTCGTGCGGACGTAGTCTTACTCCCTCGGGGCCTTTCCCTACTTCGCCAAGTCCTTGTGTGAAGATATCAAGTACCTTTATATCCTTGTCTGATTCTTTCTCCGCTGAGAGGAAGCAGGCTACGGCTCCATCTCCCCATAAGTGACCGGCTTTGGAATCGGTTTCGTTGGAGTAATACGTATTATGTTCTGAACATATCAACAATGCTCGCTTGGCTATTCCGGCTTTGAAATAGGCATTTACTGTCTCCATACCGTTGATGAATGAACTGCAGGCTGCCGACATGTAAAAGGCTTTCGCACCACTTATACCGTATTTGCGCTGTGCTCGATGTGCTGTAGTAGCTACCGTGTCGTATACGGAGTAGGAGGCTGCGATAATCAAGTCTACATCCGTAACGTCGTAGGGAAGACCGGCACTAATGGCTGCATCTACGGCCTCCAATCCCATTGTGTCTGCATTCTCATCGGCTGCTGCTTTCGACCGCGTGTGTATGCCGGTGCGCTGTACAATCCAGTCGGATGTCAGTCCGTTGACGTTGAAGAAGTAATCGTTATCGATTCGTCCTGTGGGTACGTAATGTCCAATTGAGTTGATATACATAATTTAAGTTTTATCTGCTTTTTAGTCCATTAAGTATCAAATCGCTGACATAGTCTTTCAGCATGTCTTTGCTGATACCGTCGTCGGATAGCGTATCTCTGATGAATGGCACGTCAAGTCCGTGGATGGCGTTGTCAATTATCAGCGCCCATTGATGGAGATCCCCAATTTGAAATACTCCGCGGTCTACACCTTCTCGCAATATCTCTTCCAGCATCGCTACTTCCTTACGGGTAATAATCTTGCGTGCCCTGTCTACTTTTCTGACATCCCTGAAAAATCCCGCACGCAGGCTACCGTTGCGGGCTACTATCTCTTGCATTACGTCGTATCGGCAGGAGATAAATTCAATTATTTTTTCTTCTGGATTGATGGGCTTGGCGATTATCAATGACAGTCTGCGCAAAAGCTGTTCGCTCTCACTTTCTATGACGGCATTGAAGATATCGCGTTTGTTTTTAAAATAGGTGTAGATTGTGCGCCGACCTTTGTCCGAGGCCGAGGCGATGTCGTTCATGGTGGTGTTCTCCACCCCCTTGCGGGCGAAGAGCTGTCGTGCTACCTCTATGAATTTGTCGCGGGTCTTGGATACCATAACTTAGATTTTTTGCACACTTTGAATAATTCTGAGCAAAGTTAAGCAATCTTAACATATTTTCAAAATTTTAAGACTATTCTGCAATGTATTCAGCGATGTAAAGTGTAGAAAAATAGGGATGCACCCTGATATATCCGTCATCAAAAGTTATAGATTCGATAATGGCAGATACATCAGGGGGCATCCCCATATTGATGATTAGGAGATTACGTAGTGCGTGGGGTAATTTCTATTTTCTAATAATAAAAGGGGCTGCTTTCGCAGCCCCTTTTATTATTAGAAAATTAAATGTCTTCCTTGCGAAGTTTTATCTCTTCCGGTGTGAGTTCCGGATCTACTCCCCAATTTTGGGCGGCCAGTCGCTTGTAGTTGTTGTAGCGCCACTGTGCGTTGGCCTTAGCTGCGTCAAATAGCTCTTGTGCCTCCTGGGGGTACATCTTCTGTACTGAAGCGAAGCGAACTTCACCCTTCAGGAAGTCTTCGAATTTGCTCCAGTCCGGCTCTTTACTGTCCAGTGAGAAGGGGTTATTTCCCTTTGCCTCCTCATCGGGATTGTAGCGCCAGAGGTGCCAGTAGCCACATTCTACGGCTTTCTTCTCTTCATCCTGGCTGTGGCCCATGCCGGACTTGATGCCGTGGTTGATACAGGGTGAGTAGGCAATCACCAGTGAGGGGCCATCGTAGGCTTCTGCTTCGCGAAGTGCCTTCAGTGTCTGGGCATTGTCGGCTCCCATAGCTACCTGTGCTACATATACGTAGCCGTAGGTGGTCGCTATCAGTCCGAGGTCTTTCTTGCGGATACGCTTGCCGGCAGCAGCAAATTTCGCAATGGCTCCGATAGGCGTTGACTTAGATGACTGTCCTCCGGTGTTGGAGTATACTTCTGTGTCAAGTACCAATATGTTCACGTTTTTGCCTGATGCTATCACGTGGTCCAATCCGCCGAAGCCGATGTCGTAGCTGGCTCCATCACCTCCGATAATCCACTGGCTACGCTTTGTCAGGTAACTCTTTAGTGTTACTACGCTTGCACATTTTTCGCATTTGTCGACATATTTCTCTGCTACTTCTACCCATTTCTGGCCGGCCTCGCGAGATTCGTTGTCGTCTTCTTTCTTTGCCAGCCAGCCGGAGGCGGCATCTTTGAGCTCTTGAGGTGCATTGGCGTCTTCAGCTATTGCATTGGCAATGTCTACAAGACGTGCACGCATCTTTTCGTAGGCTATGCGCATGCCAAGTCCGAATTCACAGAAGTCTTCGAAGAGGGAATTTGCCCATGCCGGACCATGTCCCTTAGCGTTGGTAGTATAAGGTGTGGAGGGAACTGAGCCGGAGTAGATTGATGAGCAGCCTGTAGCATTCGCAACGACCTCACGATCTCCACATAGCTGTGTGACGAGCTTGATGTATGGTGTCTCACCACATCCGGAGCAGGCTCCGGAGAACTCAAAGAGGGGAGTGGCAAACTGGCTGTTCTTGACGTTGAGCTTTGTATCTACCAAGTCTGCCTTGGAGCTGACGTTGGCGATGCAGTAGTCCCAATTCTTGAACTGGTCGCGTTGTGTCTCCTCATGTACCATCTTCAGGGCTTTCTCTCCTCTCTTGCCGGGACATACGTCAGCGCAGTTACCGCAACCGAGGCAGTCAAGAACGTCTACCTGCTGTACGAAGCGCATTCCGGAGAAGGTCTTGCCGATTGCCGGTATGGAGTGGTCTTCCTTGAAGGGAGCTGCAGAATATTCTTCCTCAGTGAGTACAAAGGGACGGATGGCTGCGTGAGGGCAAACGAAGGCGCATTTGTTACACTGGATACAGTTCTCGGGATTCCATTCCGGTACGAATGTAGCTACACCACGCTTCTCATAAGCGGCTGTGCCCTGTGGCCAGGTGCCATCGGGATTCTCCTTGAAGGAGCTGACGGGAAGAAGGTCGCCGTCCTGGGCATTGATAGGACGGACTACTTTTTCGATGAACTCAGGAGCAGGTGCATCATGTGGTGCATCATCGGGAAGACTGGCCCATGCCGGATCTACTTCCAATTTATGATATTCACCACCACGGTCCACGGCTGCATAGTTCATATTTACGATGTTTTCACCTTTCTTGCTGTAGGATTTTACGATAAATTTCTTCATCTGCTTTACGGCAAGATCTACAGGTATGACGTTGGTGATTCTGAAGAAGGCGCTCTGAAGGATGGTGTTGGTACGGTTGCCCAGTCCTATCTCCTGTGCAATCTTATAGGCGTTGATGTAATAGAGGGTAATGTCGTTCTTGGCAATATATCTCTTCACTTTGTTGGGAAGATTCTTGGCAAGTTCATCTCCCTCCCAGATTGTGTTGAGCAGGAATGTGCCTCCTTTCTGAAGTCCGCGGGTGACGTCATACATCCTTAGGTATGTTTGAACGTGGCATGCCACGAAGTTGGGGGTGTTCACCAGATATGTACTCCGGATGGGAGTGTCGCCGAAGCGTAGGTGTGAGCAGGTGAAACCACCGGATTTCTTGGAGTCATAGGAGAAGTATGCCTGACAATATTTGTCGGTGTTGTCACCAATGATTTTTACTGAATTCTTGTTGGCTCCCACGGTGCCGTCAGCGCCCAGTCCGTAGAATTTCGCTGAGAATGTGCCTTTGGAGCTGAGATCTACTTCGGGTAGCATCGGTAGTGATGTGAAGTTTACGTCATCAACGATGCCGATAGTGAAGTGATTCTTAGGTTCGGCAAGTTCGAGGTTGGCGTATACGGACAGGATCTGCGCCGGAGTGGTGTCTTTAGAGCTCAGACCATAGCGACCACCAACGATCAGCGGGGTGTTTTCTTGACCATAGAAGCAGTCTTTTACGTCGAGGTATAGCGGTTCTCCGTTGGATCCCGGTTCTTTGGTGCGGTCGAGCACAGCTATTCTCTTTACGCTCTTCGGCATAGCATTCATAAAGTGTTTCACAGAGAAGGGACGATAGAGGCGTACGTTGACCAGGCCTACCTTCTTTCCCTCTTTGCGCAGATGGTCGATAGTCTCCATGATAGCCTGTGTCACTGAGCCCATGGCTACGATGACATGTTCAGCTTCGGGATCTCCATAGTAATCGAAGAGGTTGTAGGTGCGTCCTGTAATCTTGCTGATTTCCCTCATGTATTCTTCTACGATTTCAGGCACTCCTTCGTGAATCTTGTTGCCTGCCTCACAGTGCTGGAAGAATACATCCGGGTTTTCGGCCATACCGCGGGCTACGGGTGCATCGGGTGTCAGCGCACGGCTACGGAAGCGTGCTAATGCTTCGTGGTCTATCAGCGGAGCAAGATCTTCCTGGCTGACAGCCTCGATTTTCTGAATCTCATGGCTCGTGCGGAAGCCATCGAAGAAGTTGACGAAGGGTACGGAGCTCTTGATGGTGGACAGATGGGCTACGCCCGCGAGATCCATCACTTCTTGCACACTACCTTCGCAAAGCATTGCGAAGCCAGTCTGACGAGTAGCCATCACGTCTTGATGATCTCCGAAAATTGACAGGGCATGTGATGCTAATGTACGTGCCGACACATGGAATACGCAAGGGAGGAACTCTCCGGCGATCTTATACATATTAGGAATCATCAGCAGAAGACCCTGCGATGCTGTATAGGTAGTGGTTAGTGCACCGGCTTGCAAAGAGCCGTGCACTGCACCGGCAGCGCCCGCTTCGCTCTGCATTTCCTGCACTAATACTGTTTCTCCGAAAATGTTTTTTCTACCGCCTGCACTCCAGTCGTCAACATATTCAGCCATTGTCGACGACGGCGTAATAGGATAAATGGCGGCTACTTCTGTAAACATGTAGCTTACATGAGCGGCTGCCTGATTGCCATCGCAGGTCAGAAACTGCTTAGATTTGCTCATAATGAATTGTCTATAAATTAGATTTTTTACACTTTCAGGTCCCGGAAGTCTTCGCAAAAACACTGCCAGGACGATTTCCTTTTTTACCTTGGAAGTGCAAATTTACAAAAAAATCCACAATTAACCCTATTGTTATAACAATCCAATCCAAAAAAAAGATTATTCTCATCAGTCATAATGCCGCATTTCTTCTTCTCCGAGTGGAAAACTATCGCAAGAATAACTGCGCATAAAGTTTATATTTTAACCGACCATCTACTTACTAATTTAAACTCGAAGGCGCACTGTAAGCCATAAGCGGCTATAAACCATAGAATTCAAGGGACGTCAAATTAGTACGTCCCTTGTTCTGATTTGTTGGATAAATAGTCTAATCCCAAGGTATGTGCTTACGGACGAGCTATAGTCACTGATTCGCTATGATTTGGAGACTGACCTGTAGCAATATATATTCCAGATGTCAAATCTGACAATGGTATTTTTATAATACCTTGCCCCTCAATTTTTCGTATTAACTCTCCGGAGGTTGAATAAAAAGAGGAGCGGTTTTACAACTGCTCCTCAATCTTTGTGCGAATCTAATATGTAAGTGCGATTGGTATATTGAATTATCTTACAATCTGTTTCTCAGCTTTAGTACCCTTTTTCTTTATTACTATGCCATTAGCAGCTGAGGGATCGGAAATCGGCATGCCTGAAATATCGAAATATTGTTCTTCAATGTTCTCTTCACCAGTCACTTCGGGGTGTTGAATAGCCTCAACCCCAACGGTTGCATCACTTACAATATTCGTAAACTCTTTCCAGCCGGGAGTGTTCATGTATGTTTCTTCGCTTCCAGAGGGTACAATAAGACGGCATCTGCTTTTGTCAACCTTATTAAATGAATTTAGTAGTGCGAATGGACGAGTATTGCCTACTATAATTTCCTCAATTCCAGGGCAGTCATTAAAGCAGTCATCAAAATATAAATACTTAGGAATTACCACTCTTTTAAGATTGGTACAAGAGTTGAAATTGCCTATACCTAAGTAATTCAATTTATTTGGTAAAACAACTTCTTTAAGATTATTACATGAATTGAAATTAGAGTCACCAATTGATACAAGTCCATTCCCAAATTTTACAGAATTTATAGTACCATAGGAAAAATTTTTGTTTCCAATCATTGAAAGTGAATTGGGGAGATTGAAGTCAGATATTCCGGAGCAATGGTTAAAGGAGTTGTTCGTAATTTGACGGAGACCTTCAGAGAATTCAATCTCGGATATCTGACAATTGTAAAAAGCTCCGTTACCAATAAAATGTATGGATGATGGTATTGTAAGCTTGTTGTATATGGAATTAACAAAGCAATCTTTGTGTAATCCGACAATGGGCTTGGTAATACCATCAATCACAATTTCTTCGGGAATTATCAAGATGTCTCCAGAATAATAACGACTATTCCATCCTTCCTCATAACAGAGGTCTACGACCATTAGTTCTTTTGCATCATCATCCACGTATCGAAATGAAAGATGATTTGTTTGAAAGTATGGTGCAATGTCAATATCTGGCATAAATTCTTCGGGGTATATCCATCCAGCATATGTGTTAGAAAGGCATGTAGTTATGAATAGCGTTATTACAAATAAAGTGCGCATTGTATTTTATTTTAAAATAATTGATTTTCTATCAGTGATGATATTATTCCGGGTAAGAACAAGACCGGTAGCAAATTCTTCGGGCCAAATCTTGTCAATCAATACCGGCTCTAC
>JAMPAX010000019.1 GCA_023667015.1 Muribaculaceae bacterium
TAATCGCGAGTGAGAACTTCGTCAGCGACGAGGTGATGCGAGCAATGGGCTCGTGTCTGACCAACAAATATGCTGAGGGATATCCTGCAAAGCGCTACTATGGTGGTTGCCAGGTAGTCGATGAGGCAGAAAACCTTGCAATTGAGCGAGCAAAACAACTCTTCGGAGCAGAATGGGCCAACGTACAACCCCACTCCGGTGCACAGGCCAACATGGCCGTCTTCATGGCATGCCTGAAACCCGGTGACAAATTCATGGGTATGGATCTGAGTCATGGTGGTCATCTTAGCCACGGTAGCCCGGTCAACTTCTCCGGACTGATGTTTGAGCCCATCAGCTACACTGTAGAGGCAGAGACCGGTCGTGTGAACTACGAAGAGATGGAAGAGAAGGCACGCGCAGAGAAGCCGAAACTGATTATCGCCGGTGCATCCGCTTATAGCCGCGAATGGGACTATGCCCGCATCCGCAAACTCGCTGATGAGATCGGTGCTATCTTCATGGTAGACATGGCTCACCCTGCAGGACTTATCGCAGCCGGACTTCTTGAGAACCCCGTGAAGCACGCACATATCGTAACCACCACCACCCACAAGACCCTTCGTGGTCCCCGCGGCGGTCTGATTCTTATGGGCAAAGACTTCGACAACCCCTGGGGAAAGAAGACACCCAAGGGAGAAATCAAGAAGATGTCCGCACTTCTCGACTCAGCAGTATTCCCCGGAGTACAGGGAGGACCGCTTGAGCACGTGATAGCTGCTAAGGCTGTAGCCTTCGGCGAGGCACTCCAGCCCGAATGGAAAGAATATGCCCTGCAGGTAAAGAAAAACGCTACAGCACTTGCACAGGCCCTCATCAAGAGAGGTTACAAGATCATCTCTGATGGCACCGACAACCACTGCATGCTCGTAGACCTTCGTCCGAAATTCCCAGAGATGAGCGGCAAGAAAGCAGAGCGTGTACTTGTAGAGGCCGACATCACTGCCAATAAAAACATGGTACCCTACGACAGCCGTAGCCCCTTCTTGACCTCCGGCTTGCGTTTCGGCACAGCTGCTATCACCACACGCGGAGCTAAGGAAAACCTCATGGAGACAATCGCCGGATACATTGACCGTGTACTCTCCAACGCAGATGATCCTGAAGTAATCAAGAGTGTTCGCAACGAGGTCAACGAGATGATGAACGAATATCCCATGTTCGCTTGGTAAACAACTCGTAAACGATAGTAACAAAACTATGAATAAAAACGGCCGATTCCGACGACATAAGGGATCGGCCGCCTTTAATATAAAAATATAATTATAAGACTTATAAGATATATAAGAAAATCATCTGAAGATGGAAAAACTGAAATATTGGCCACAGACAGTCTTTGTCAGCGGAATCGGCACAGATATCGGCAAATCCTACGCTACAGGATGGCTTGCCAAGCGTCTTATGGATAATGGAAAGAACGTGATAACCCAAAAATTCATACAGACCGGATGCGATACAAACAGCGAGGATATTGAAATCCATCGTCAGATAATGGGAATACCTCCCCAAACTGTTGACTTAACACACATCACGGCACCTGAGATATTCACCTATCCGGCGTCGCCGGACTTAGCTGCCAGGATAGATGGGCGAGAAGTCAACCTGAACATCATCGATGAGGCAACAGCCACCCTCCAAAAAAGCTACGACCACGTACTCATAGAAGGAGCCGGCGGACTGATGGTACCCCTAAAGGGAGAATATCTGACCATCGACTATATCCGCGAACGAAAACTGCCTACAGTATTAGTCACAAACGGCAGACTTGGATCCATATCCGACACGCTACTGAGCTTATCAGCCATACTACATGCAGGGATAGAACTCTCAGCCGTAGTCTGGAATCCGCATTTCGACAAAGACAAGATTATTGCAAATGATTCTAAAGAGTACATTTCCAAATGGTTAGAAACTCATTTTCCCAAAAGTCATTTAATCGAAATGGGATGTTCCACCAAAAAAGCGACATAAATACCAATATAGGCGACCAATAATAGCGGGTAAGTAGAAAAGAATTACTACCTTTGCAAAAAGAAGCTACCACTCACAAGCAAAAGTAATGTTAGAAAACGGTCAACAATATCATGTAAGCATAACAAAAGAGGAACTTGCGCAATTACCTATGGTGCAATATCAGGGGAATATCCACATGATAGACCGTCCTGAAGAAGTAGACCAGGCCATCCACCAGTTGAGGATGGGAGGAATCATAGGATTTGACACAGAGACTCGGCCATGCTTTAAGAAAGGACATCGACACACAGTAGCCCTTCTACAATTATCCACTCGCACAGACTGTTGGCTGTTCCGACTGAATCATATCGGACTTCCGAAGACAATTGTGGACTTTTTGGAAGACCCAAAAATCCTGAAAATCGGATTATCCATACATGACGATTTCCACAACTTACGGCATATAAAGCCCATAAATCCGGAAGGATTCATAGATCTTCAGCCCTATGTGAAAGACTACATGATATCCGACAACTCGCTTGCCCGCATCTATGCCATCCTATTCGGGAAAAGAATCTCCAAGAGTCAACAACTGACAAATTGGGAAGCAACAGAGCTTACACAGGCACAGCAACGATATGCCTCCTTGGATGCCTTAGCATGTATCAACATCTACGACTACATCGAAGAGGGGAAATTCCATCCCGAAGAATCGAAATATTACAGAGAGGTAGCACAACCTGAACCCAAGAAAGAAGCAGTTCCGGAGCCAACAAAAGACTCTATCAAAGAACCGGCCAAGGAAGCAACGAAGGGATCCGAGGAAGAAATCAAGCCACAGACAGAGAAGAAACAGGCCACTAAGGCAACAAAGAAGAAAACTGCATCAAAAAATAGTACTCCTAAAGAAACATCATCCAAGGGTAATAGCACAAAGAAAGTTGCCAAACAAAAAACTGTTGCCAAGAAAGCTTCCACAAGAAAAACTATGGCAGACAAAAGCCCGGCAAGGAAAGAAACATTAAAAAAGACTGATGCCCAAAAGTTGGGAACTGAAGAATGACACAACAGAGCAACAATCAGCTAAATAAAGCAAAAAAAATAAGAGAGGTAATCCGCAGGAAATCCACCTGGCTACCGCTTGCTCTGCTTGCATATATGGTAGTAATTCTCCGGGGTAATGCCCGGACATGGCAACTCTCAGACCATGCAACACGACTTTGGTTCTCAATAGGATTTGAAGTATTGATAATAGTAGCATTATACTACTTCCTGCGCAGGAAAGAGCAAATTGAAGAACGAAGAAAAAGAAAGTAAACAAAAAATGGAGGATATCAACAACAATAATACACCTGATCAGTCAGCAGAGAATGTTGACAAAAGCTATGAGATTACTCAAAAGGCAATCGAGATGTTACGTACAGTCTTCGACCCGGAAATCCCGGTGAATGTATACGACTTAGGATTAATCTATAAGATTGATTATACAGAGGACGACAAGACGTTGCACGTAGATATGACGCTGACAGCACCCAGTTGTCCGGCAGCTGACTTCATATTAGAGGATGTACGTCAGAAACTCATGAGCATTGAAGGGCCGGAAAAGGTAGACCTCCGTTTGGTATTCGAGCCCGTGTGGAATCAAGATATGATGAGCGAAGAAGCCAAACTTGAACTCGGATTTATGTGATATACCCTGTCATTAAATCGCAAAGCGACTTAATGACAGGAGTTAGGAGATTGGGAATTAGGGAGTTTTGGAAAGATTGGGAAGATTGGGAATTTTATATATTAAATTTTAGAGATTGATGGGGAAGACTTATTTCTTGAGTGATCTACATCTTGGGGCGCCTTATTTTCCAGATTCACGAGAAGCAGAAGATAGAGTAGTAAAATTTTTGGACTTTATAAAAGAAGATGCAGACGCTCTATATCTTCTTGGAGATATACTCGACTACTGGTACGAATATCGAAATGTCGTACCACGCGGATATGTCAGATTTTTCGGAAAGCTCGCTGAGCTTGCCGACAGAGAGGTGGAAATCACTTGGATTATCGGCAATCATGATATCTGGATGTTTGACTATCTAAGGGATGAAATAGGGATAGATGTTGTCGATGGTCCCATAGACAGAAAAATTTATGGTGAGGAATATCATCTTGCCCATGGGGATGGGTTAGGAAAGACTCCCTTTGTATTTAAGACACTCCGAGGATTATTTAGGAATCGATTTTGTCAATGGCTGTATGCAGGGATCCATCCCCGCTGGACTGTACCCTTTGCCCAACGATGGAGTAGGTCGAGCAGGCAGAACGCCAATAAATCGAAAAAACCGTCACCAAACAAAACCATAGAAGAACACTTGTCAACCATCATAGAATATTCTGAAAATCATACGGAGCAACATAAGGGGAAGAGACATTATGTCTACGGACATTATCATATAGCGCACGAGATGAAAATATCGAAAGGTAATAGCCTCACAATGCTCGGAGACTGGATAAGTCAGTTCACTTACGGAGAGGCAGAATCCGGGAGACCGATACGGTTGAAAAGATGGGTCCACGACTCAAAAAGCAACCATGAGGGAGAGAAACAGGTAAAAAACGGGTAAAAATCCCGAAATTTATATGTTGTACAACATATTTTGAGCAAAATGACACAAAAAGACTTGCACAGAATTGAAAGTATGTTTACCTTTGCAGTGAACCTATAACAATCTTTTTTACCTTAAGATTTTTTACCTGTAGAAACTTAAAAAAGGGTGCGACCGCGGAGGTTATCACCCTTTTTAATTTTTTTATAAATAAGGTGTCACTTATTGGCGAAAAAATGTTAATTTTGTAAAATTAAGAAAAGTGTTTGGCGACTCATCCGGGTTGTCGACAGATTGGAAACTAATAAAGATTTACACTATGAGAAATTTGAAAAGAATCCTCCTCGTGGTCATGACTCTTCTGACCATTAGCACAACTGCTAATGCCCAGTTTAAGTGGGGTATCAAAGCCGGACTAAACGTCAACAAAGTTCATTTCAATAACAAGATTACCCAAGATATATGGAACAGGGACAACAGCTGCGGCTGGACTGCGGGTCTGATGGCAGAGTTTACAGTGCCGGTAATCGGGGTATGCCTTGATGCATCGCTGATGTATGCACGCATGAACAATGCCGCCGACGATGATATAAATGCAACCGATACAGAGGGAGAAGATAGTGGGAACATCTTCGGACGCAACTTCTTGGAAATTCCGGTCAACTTGAAATATAAATTCAATCTGCCGGTAGTAGGAAGAATTGTAAAACCGATGATATACACCGGACCGACATTCGCCTTCAAACTCGACAAGAACACTTGGGAAAACATGAAGACCAAGACCTTTCAGGCATCATGGAATGTAGGTATCGGTTTTGAATTCCTCAATCATCTCCAGCTCAACGGAGGCTACTCATTCGGTATGAACAACGTCTTAAGTCGCTTCGGAGCTAATACAGAAGTGATCAAAGCAAAGAATAGCTACTGGACAGTGACGGCCGCATATCTGTTTTAAGCATCATCTCAAAAAAAGATGAAAATTAAAGGAATAATAATAGCCGGAATTATGGCAGCGGCAGCAATGCCTGCCGCCGCCGAATTCCGCTGGGGGCCGACAGCAGGCACTGATGTATCATCATTCTCATGGAGACAGGATTTAGTGGATACTCGCCATAAGTTTGGATTCCAGGCGGGCGTCATGGGAGAGATTATGATACCCGGTATCGGCTTCGGCATAGACTTGGGAGTACGCTACAATCAGCATGGAGCTGACGTAAACTTTGGAGAGCGCCCGATATGGAGTCTTGACGGTTATGGCGATGAGAGTATAATGATTCGAAGCATCCAGATTCCATTAGACCTACGCTTCAAATGGACACGTCTTGACGGGTTTGAGCATTATGCAGCTCCGTTTGTTTATGCCGGCCCGGTTTTCTCATTCATTATGTCGAGTGGAGATTGCGAAGCAGTAGAGCACCCCACAGGTACGATAGGGATCCAAGTCGGAGGAGGCGTAGAACTCTTTGAACACTGGCAGCTGTCCGGAGGGTATCATTTCGGGGTAGCCTACGAAGTGAGAACAGTGAAGCTCGACAACTTCAGCGCACGCTCTAACGGCTGGAACATCAATCTGACATATCTGTTTTAGTCGCATTTCAGCATAGCTGAAATGCGAAGTTAGTAGATTTGATGTTAGAAGTTAGGTGGTTAAAGGTTAGAGGTTAGAGGTTAGAGGTTAGAGGTTAGAATTTTTAGAAGGAATATCTCGAGAAGTGAAATACGCAGAAGTCATCCTACCCCTTCCGTTGTTCACTACGTTTGCTTATTCTATACCTGAGGATCTGAAGTCGATTCTGCAGGTAGGATCACGTGTACTCGTGCAATTTGGCAAGAAAAAATTCTACACCGGAATAGTCGGAGCTTTGACAGATGAGCCGCCGGGAAACTTCACTGTCAAACCAATCATGTCGGTATTCGACTCTGAGCCGATAATCCGATATCCACAGCTAAAATTTTGGGCTTGGATAGCCGACTATTATCTAAGCTCAATCGGCGATGTCTATAAAGCAGCTATTCCCTCCGGACTAAAGCCGGAGAGTGAAACTTATCTGACACTGAATCCCGACTACGAAGATAATGGAGAGGGAAAAAAATTGACAGATCGCCAGGAGGCAGTACTGAGCGTTCTGGCAGATGGCAAGAAAGTTAAGCTCTCCGAAATTGAAGAAAATACCCATCTCAACAATGTGGGTAAGACGGCAGGACAGCTATTGGAGATGGGAATCATTGAGATTGCCGAGAAAATATCTGAGCGGTATAGACCGAAGGTCAAGAAAATGATACGGCTGACCATACCACGAGGAGACAACGAAGGTCTCCATGAATTCTTCAACAAGGTAGGGCGGTCGCAGAAACAGGAGCGATTGCTGATGACCTACCTCGACCGTTCCAAATGGTTATCTCCACGAGGAGAACTGATAGGAGTAAGCCGCGAAGAGTTGTTAGAATCCACGGGTATCAGCTCTTCAATACTTCGGGCAGTAATAGAAAAAGGGATATTTGAAGAATACAAGATTAGCCAAAATCGGTTTGACAACGCTGCGCACACCTCAGCTGTAGAGACCTCACCCCTTTCCGATGAACAGAGAGCAGCACTCGATGGCATTCAACGTATATTTCAGGACAAACAGATTTGCCTGCTTCATGGAGTGACCGGAAGCGGAAAGACTGAGATTTACTCCCATTTAATCAACATGTCGTTGAATGCCGGCAACCAAGTGCTATACTTGGTGCCGGAGATATCGCTGACAACTCAGCTTACAGACAGACTTCGCAAAGTTTTCGGAGATAGGCTACTAATCTACCACTCCCGCTTTAGCGACAACGAGCGAGTAGATATCTACCGCAAACTCCTGAAGAACCATGAGCCGATGGTAATACTCGGAGCACGATCATCGGTATTTCTACCCTTTGCGCGGTTAGGGCTGGTAGTTGTAGACGAAGAACACGAGAGTAGCTACAAACAATACGACCCCGCTCCACGCTATAACGCTCGCGATGCCGCGATAGTACTCGCTGCGATGCATGGTGCCAAGACCCTGTTAGGGTCGGCCACACCGAGTGTAGAGACCTACAGCAAAGCCCTCTCCGGGAAATATGGTCTGGTAGAGCTGACACATCGCTATGGCTACGTACCCATGCCGGAGGTTGAAATCGTAGACATGAAAGATCAGCGCAAAAGGAAAGAAAACCGGGGAATATTATCCGGGCCACTGATGAAAGCTACCACAGAAAGCATAGGACATGGACGGCAGGCTATCATGTTTATGAATCGGCGGGGATTTGCACCGGTGGTAGTCTGCAAGCAATGTGGTTGGACACCAAAATGCACAAATTGTGATGTATCCCCCGTCTACCACAAACATAGCGACACATTACGGTGTCATTACTGCGGTAACTCAATGCCCCTGCCCACGCTGTGTCCGGCCTGCGGAGAAAATGCCATAGAGATATTTGGCTACGGCACAGAGAGGATAGCAGAAGAACTCCACGAGACCTTCCCTCACTACAGAATATCGAGGATGGATCTCGACACTACCCGCAACAAAGACTCCTACCAAGAGATAATCGAAGAATTTACCAATCATGATACGGATATACTCGTTGGAACACAGATGGTCAGCAAAGGACTTGACTTCGGGAAGGTAGAGGTAGTAGGAGTGCTAAATGCCGACACAATATTAAACTTCCCCGACTTTAGGAGCAACGAGCGGGCGTTCAACATGCTTGAGCAGGTAGCAGGGCGCGCCGGGCGAAAAGAAAAAGGTAAAGTACTGATACAGACTACCAACCCCGACAACGATATCCTTGAGAAAGTAAAGAACCACTCCTATCGGGAATACTACAACCGGGAGATTTCCGACCGACAGAAATTCGCATACCCACCCTTTACGAGGATAATAAACGTATACCTCAAGAATAAAGACTCCAAGACAGTAGACGATGCGGCCGTAAAATTAGCAATGGCACTTAGAAATGTGTTTGGAAGTAGGGTGTTAGGACCCGAGAAACCCTTCGTTAGCCGAGTGGCCACCTACTATCTGCAATGCATAATGTTGAAGATAGAAGCAGCCGCTTCAATGAAAAAAGTGAAATATATATTGCGAAACATCTATGAGAGTCTCGGACGCGATCCGGCAATAAAGAGCTCGATAGTCTATTATGATGTAGACCCCGGCTGAGAGACTCTTCAACAGACTTTTCAACAGACTTTTCAACAGGCTCTTTAATAGACAATTTAATAGACTATTAATCGGATAATGGTACATGATACATTTGACATAGAACATCTGTGGCATCCTTATACTACGACCCACAATCCTCTGCCAACCTACAAAGTAAGTAGGGCGGAGGGAGCGGAGATAATACTGGAAGATGACAAACGGCTGATAGACGGCATGTCATCCTGGTGGTGCGTAATCCATGGATACAGTCATCCTACACTTATTGAGGCTGCAGAACGGCAGATACATAAAATGTCGCATGTCATGTTTGGAGGACTGACACACGATCCGGCGATAGAACTCGGCAAGCTGTTATTGAAGATACTACCGCCAGGCATGAATCATATCTTCTATGCCGACTCAGGATCCGTGGCCACAGAAGTAGCCCTAAAGATGGCCGTACAGGCACAAGACAATCCCCGGCGCACCGATTTCGCCACCATCAGAGGAGGGTATCATGGCGACACCTGGAACGCCATGTCCGTCTGCGACCCCATCACCGGTATGCATGGAGCCTTCGGTCCGGCACTGCCGATACGCTACTTTGCAGATACTCCGAAATGCAAATATGGCGAAGAATGGGATAGTAGCGACTTCGAATCGATGAAGAAATTACTGGAAGAACATTCAGAGAGCATCGCTGCCGTAATCCTTGAGCCTATCGTACAAGGAGCCGGAGGTATGCGCTTCTACCATCCACAATATCTCAGAGAGCTACGCAAAGAATGCGACAAAAGGGGAATACTTCTGATTTTTGATGAGATAGCCACCGGCTTTGGACGCACTGGCAAACTCTTCGCCTGGGAACATGCCGGAGTAGAGCCGGACATCATGCTGATAGGAAAATGCCTTACCGGAGGCTTTATGACCTTCTCAGCAGTAGCAACAAATAAGAGAGTAGCCGACATGATATCCTCGAGTCAGGCCGGATGCATCATGCATGGGCCCACATATATGGGAAACCCATTAGCATGCGCTGTAGCCAGGGCAAGCACAGAATTATTGTTATCGCAACCCTGGCAAGAGAAAATCAGCTACATCGAGCAATATTTCAGAGAGAGACTCCAAGAGATGGAAGGGCATGAGGGAGTAGCCGATGTCAGAGTCATGGGAGGAATCGGAGTAATCGAACTTGAAAAAGAGGTAGATCTTGCCCGTTTCCAGCGTAGATGCGTTGAAGAAGGGGTATGGATACGCCCCTTTGGACGCAATGCCTATATCATGCCACCGTATATGGCAATCAATGATATCCAACTCGAAAAACTTTGCGATGCCTTTATAAAGTTGGTAAAAGAAGAGATATGCAACCAATAAGCAATCTTTTACAAAAACTCAAAGAAGAAAGCCGACTCCGGATTATACCAGACGAGGGTTATGACAAGAGAATAGATCTTCTGAGCAACGACTATCTAGGATTGGCGCAACATGCCAATGAATTCAGAGAAGAATTCTCTGAAAGATTTAGCGATGCATCCTTCACCTCCTCAGCATCACGTCTGCTGCAGCGCAACCAGAAATATCATAATATGCTGGAAGGATTGCTTGCAGAGCTCTATGGACATCCAGCAATGCTTTTCAACTCCGGGTATCATGCAAACGTAGGATGTCTGTCAGCGTTGGCATCGTTACCATACACTCTGATAGTCTCCGACAAACTTATACACGCCAGTGCTATCGACGGGATACGCCTCGGGAAAGCCGACGTGAAAAGATTTCCTCACAACGACTCCAAGACACTGAGAAAAATTCTTGAGAAAAATAGCGGTAAGTATGACTTGATAGTAGTAGTCGTAGAATCTGTCTACAGCATGGATGGGGACCTGGCAGACCTTCACCGACTTGTTGAGTTGAAACGAGAATTTGAAGGTGTGTTCCTATATGTAGATGAAGCTCATGGATTTGGAGTCTTTGGCAAGCAAGGACTCGGACTATGCGAGGCTGAAGGAGTAATAGATGATATCGATATAATCGTCGGTACACTTGGAAAAGCTGCAGCATCTGCCGGAGCATTCATAGTCTGCTCCGATGAACTCCGTCAATACATGCTCAATACTGCTCGTAGCTTCATCTTCTCTACTGCCCTGCCTCCTGCACAGCAGGCTTGGAGCATCCTGATGATCGAAAAAATTCTCAACATGAGAAGTGAACGTCAGCGACTTGCTTTCTTAGGAAAGGTTTTTAAGGAGGAAATACAAAAACTGACAGGCGTTGAGAATCCGAGTCAATCGCAGATTGTTCCTCTGATAGCGGGAAGTGCTGAGAAAGCACTTAATTGGGCAGACAGACTCCGGAAATCAGGATATGATTGCCTGGCTATTCGCCGACCAACGGTGGCTGCCGGGACGGAACGACTACGCTTTTCGCTTAACTCATCACTCACCGAAAGCGATATCCAAAACATCATAGGAGTCTTGAAAAAGATTATCGTATGAAAATAGAGAGAATATTACATAAAGAAAACAACAACAGGCTGATACTCATTCTTGCCGGATGGGGAAGTGACGCTCGTCTTTATGAAGGAATAGCCCATATAGCACCGGAAGGCTGGGATGTCATCTGCATATCAGGCTACGATTCAAAAACTTTAACTGAAGAAACACTTCAGGGATACGACACCATCTATCTGTATGCATGGTCGTTAGGAGTAACAGCTGCCGAAATATTGCTTCAAAAAACCAAACTTACACGAGCTATTGCCGTCAATGGTACTCCCCTGCCGTATAATGACGAATTCGGAATTCCCTGCGACATATACACCGGGACACGAAATACTCTCAGTGAACGGAATTTGACTAAATTCCGCCGTCGGATGGCCGGAAACTCTGAAACCTTCAAGAAACTTCAGACATTGCTACCTGAGCAACCGGATATCGAAAAGTTGAAAGAAGAACTTGACTTCATCCAGCATATCAGCGAAGAGACAACTGCTTGTATTAATTGGGACAACGTCTATATCAGTTCCGAAGATGCCATCATTCCTACTGCTAATCAGATAAATTATTGGACACGACATCACCCGTCTGAAGGGATTATCAAAGTTGAAGGAGCACATTATCTTCCATTATCGGAGATAGTCAAGAAAACCATACATAATCCGGAGAAAGTAGGACGACGCTTTGAACGTGCGATGAAAACATACACGATAGCGGCACTTCCTCAGAGACTCATTGCCGAGCGGCTGGCAGATATGATACCTGACGAGGATAATAGGGCCAATATCTCAGTCTTGGAAATCGGACATGGAAATGGTCTGCTAAGCAAGCTTTGGGGTAAAAAACTGAAAGCTGGCAGAGCTGAGTTTATTGACTTATATAAAGTTGCACCTTTCGAAATCGCACGCGAAGAAGTCTATCATATATGCGATGCAGAAAGATGGATTGAAGCCTCAGAAAACAGCTATGACTATATATTGTCAGCGAGCGCAATGCAATGGTTTGCCAATCCATTGAAATTTATCTCAGATGTATACAAAAGACTAAAACCCGGCGGGATGTTGTTGTTGTCATCGTTTCTACCCGGCAACCTATGTGAACTCGATAGTCTAAGGCCATGTCCTATACCATATAAGAGAATCGAAGCAATACGTGACATTGTAGTCGGACTGGGTGGATACAGCTCTGTCATCGAAGACGAAATCTATATGGAGTTTAACAACGTCCGAGAAGCGTTGATGCATCTAAAAGAGACGGGAGTCGGGATGCCTGACAGCAAAACAGGGGAGCATCCCATTGCATTGTCAGATTATGGGCGGGCAATGCAAGCTGAAAACGGGAAATTCAGATTGACTTATCGACCGGTATTTATACGAGTCAAAAAATGAAAAAATACAATGGCCGACAACTACCTTGAAAAGAAGATGGAAGAGTTAAGGTCGGGGAAACTCAAAAATCTGACAAAGCCCGGTCATAAAGGGAAGAGTGGAATTTTTAAAGCTAAGAGAGTTGTAATAATTCCGCCGAAAAAAATTAACGAAAACGAAGCCCATCAGATATTTAAACTCGCAGAAACAATCACTGGATACGTAGGGAAATCTGCGATTGTAATATCATCGGGAAGCGTTTTCTCAAGACTTGTCCCACGGGGACGCGGAATAAGGATTGTGATTACTCCCGAAAACAAACTTAAAGAGGAGATATCAAGGTTATATGATGCGTGGCTCGGCCTAGATGCAGTAATTTCACTAAATAACGAGGTCGGTGAAAAATTTGAACAGGTAATAACTGAGAAAAAAAAATCATTTCCATCAATAAGTATCTATCAAGCTCGAATTATAGAAATTGATAAAGAAAAAATAACAAACTTCCAACTACCAATAGAAGAAATAATATCTCATATATCATCGAATGAAATTACACATGATTCAAAGGAGACAATTAAAATCCGGTCAATTTTTTAAGGGGGGGAGAATAAGTTTGGAAGTTAGTTATATTTACTTTATATTTGCAGATATTTATAATTTTAGACCA
>JAMPAX010000001.1:0-121198 GCA_023667015.1 Muribaculaceae bacterium
TGATATTTTTGATGACTCTAATTTAGTTGTCAGTCAATGGATTACAGTTGGAGGTGCAGGTCCCTCCAGCTCCACTTAGGATACCCGACAGAAATCGGAAAGTATCAGACAAACCTCAGACAGTCACGCTGTTCTGAGGTTTTTTAATATCTCATCCTATCGGATTCAGGACCGATATAAGACCTAATTCAGACAGACAGGCATATTCACACTCAGCGACAAAGCATTGCCGTAATGAGGTATCGGAGCTTTCTGATAGTCAGAGAGATTCCTCTTAGTGGTAAATCCGTCGCCTAAGTAGCTGAATGACAAGGAAGCATTAATGTCGGGAAGCCGTTCGGCACGCGCAACGCTGATTTCCTTGCGTGCCTCCTCTTCGGCTGATAATGAGGGGCGTAGCTGCATACTGTTGCTCTCGGCGGTCTCAACCAGTTATTCGAGGGTCACCACCGAAGGGTTCTGTCCGTAAGCACACACCCCCACGCCCACCAGCACTGCCGACAACAGTCCTGTGAGCAATCGATGATTGTTCATAAAAAATGGGTATATATATTGTGAATTTCAACTTTCGCTTAACTTGCGGAAAGTCTCTTTAAACTCTCGACTCTAAGAGATATGTTCTAAGCCTGCCGTACTCTTCCAATTCTCCTTGAAAGCGTAGTTCTGAACGTGGGATATTACCTCGTGTACTTCAATAAAATATAGTCATCATCTCATCGCTCTTTGTGAACGACGCTGCAAAATTAACGAAAATTCTGAAAACATCAAGAAAGGCAAGCTATTCAAGTACGGCAAGCTCCCGGCTCGCCGTACTATGTAATTGTTAAATGAGAGGATACCCTTTCGAATTGAATAAATAATCTAATAATCAAATAAACTAATAATCTAATAAACCGAAACCCAAAATATAACGACCTCAATAAAAGTGATGTATCGACCATCAAGCCGGAAGACGATCCAACGACTCACGGTACAGTGAACCAAGGAGATGCAGGATATCATCGGGAAATGTCCCGAAAATGATAGTGACTACCTTTTGCCGATAATTACCAAGAGAAATATCAACAAACGGTGCACAAATCTGAGCATGAGCTACAAAATCAACTGTTGGCTCAAGAAGGTAGCCGCAGAGATATCCTTGATGTCCCAAAAGAAAACAGATAAAAAAGCCCCTCCCAATTTTGTCAAAATCTCTTCTTATGAGTTACTACGGATTTACAAATTGTTAATTTTTAAAAATTTGAAACACAAAATTTAAAATTTACAGACAAAGTGGCAAAAAAGGGTTGTTAGGCCCCACTGAAAATATGAAGTCTACAGGCAATGATTTGGCTATTAGGGCAAGAGTAATTATTGTCGAAATGCAACGGCATATTTCGCCACTGAAGGATTTGAAGAGTCTTTGGAAAATGATTAAGGTGTTTCGGCGGGAGCAACCTCAGATGGTACATTCTATGACGCCTAAGGCGGGGATGATCTGTATGTTGGCGGGGTGGCTGACGCGTGTGCCGGTGCGCGTGCATACTTTTACGGGGCTGTTGTTTCCGACGTCTATCGGACTTAAACGCAAAATTCTGATGGCTACTGATTGGCTAACATGTGCGTGTGCCACCCACATACTGCCGGAGGGTGAAGGCGTGAAGCGCGACATTCTTGAAAATCGAATAACTAAGAAATCGCTCAAAGTGCTTGGATATGGCAATTGTAAGGGTATAGATCTTATACGCTTTGATTGCACACCTGAAGTAATAGCCGAAGCCAACAAACTCCGTAAAACAGGAGCTTTCTCATTTATTGCCATAGGACGACTTGTAGGTGATAAAGGCATCAACGAACTTGTTGAGGCCTTTTGCTGCCTTAATAGATGGTAAACTGTTTACTTGCCATAAATTCAGGACAATGACAGTTAGGCATAGTGGCTCTAGCGTAAGTGTTGCCGGAGACAATCGTATCACACCTCTCGGAGCAAAATTACGCCATTATAAACTTGATGAACTGCCCGGCCTTTGGGATGTGCTTATAAGTAATATGTCGTTTGTCGGTCCTCGTCCTGATGTGCCCGGTTATGCTGACCAACTCAAAGGGGAAGATCGTGAAGTGTTGAAATTGCGACCCGGTATTACCGGACCTGCAACACTGAAATATCGTCTTGAAGACGAGATGATTTCTGAATATGTTGCCGAAAAACAGAAGAACGGGGACATTCGTCCTATGCAAGTGATTGCCGAGGAGTATAACGACAAGGTTATTTATCCGGACAAAGTTCGCATCAACCGCTACTACCTCCATCATTATAGTTTTTTCAAGGATATTCAGATGATACTCTGCACCGTCCTCAGTCACAAGATGCAATATAATGGTGAGGAGTTATAGTCCTTAATAGCTCCATCAGCTACTGAATGTAAGCACCCAAGCACCTAATTGGGAAGTAAATGTATCCTCGCTACCATAATGAAGTTATTTAGGGTTTGGACGGTTTTACTCAAAGATCCGGCCATATATCATTCGTCGACGAGCCAATTGTCGGATTTACAGTTGAAGGCATGGATTTATTTACAAGCCAATGTCCCTAAACCTCTTCTCAGCCCTCCCCTGTTTTGAGGAGGGAGCTCAGAGGCGGAAAGCATCGGCTACAACTTTTATTGGTTGTAGCTGATGTTGTATTTAATAGCCTCTCTTTTTGGGGAGAGGCAGGGAGGGGATTTTTTATTTTGGTTTGTTTTGCTTAATTTTGCTTTTTTGATGGTTTTCTTATGTTGGATTTTGTTCGAGAGCATACTTTTATTCTTTTGGTGGGGGATCATATCAACCCGCTGGGGATGTTGCGTAGTCTGGGAGAGGTGGGGATTCTTTCGGAGGTGGTGCTGATCGGCAAACGGCCGCTGGTGGTGGGGCAATCGCGTTATGTTGGTTCTTTGAAGGTTTTTGAGTCGGCTGATGCGGGGATTGATTATATCATTTCTGAATTTTCGGGTGAGCAGAATAAGCCTTTTATCCTTACGGGGAGTGATGATCTTATCTCAGCTATCGACAGGAATTATGATCGGCTGAAGGATGATTTCATCTTCTTCAATGCCGGCAGCCAGAATCGCATCAATGCGTTTCTTTCCAAGAAGAGTCAGAACGAGCTGGCAGCAGCTTACGGGTTTAATGTGCCGGCGTTTGAGGAGGTGAGTCGGGGAGAGCTGCCACAGCTGGTAGGGTATCCACTCATCACCAAGGCGATAGATTCCACCGTCGGCAATTGGAAATCGCAGGTGTTTGTATGCCGGAATGAGGAAGAGCTAACGGCAGCCTACTCACAGCTAAAATGCGACAGGATACTCCTGCAGGAATATATCGAGAAAGTGAACGAAACAGGATTTGACGCCTTGTCGATAAATCATGGGGAGGATGTGTATATGCCATTACAATTGACGTATCATTCAGTAGAGAAAGACAATTTTGGACATTCAATCTACTTCTTTAAGCCTGAAGATCGGGAATTGCTACGCAGAATCAACAGACTGATGAAAGAGATTGGCTTTGAGGGGATATTCTCGATAGACTTCATCAAAGGGAAAGATGGGAAACTTTACTTTCTGGAGGTAAACTTTCGGAACTCAATGTGGAGCTATCCGATGACTCGGGCGGGGGTAAATCTGCCGGCCATATGGGCAGCGTCGATGTTGACACACCGTCTGGAAGTTGGGGAAGTGCGGATAAAGCGGCTACCCTTTTCAGCTATTATTGAGACTACGGCCATTAAGGAAGGGCTTCGGGAAGGTCCTCGGGGGGTGTTACGGTCGCTGGCTCAGATCATTCGGTCAGACTCATTGATTGTTTGGAATCTTCGGGATTTTCGGCCTTTCTTTGGTTATTTGGGATCTCGGGGTTCGGGAGGATAGGGAATTTTCGGAGCCTTAGGGAGCCTTAGGGAGCTTAGGGAATTTAAGAAATTTAAGGAATTTAAGGAGTTTACGGATCTTTTTTATGAATTTTGCTTTTTATTTGCATGATGAAGAGAAGGCTGAGGAGTTTGAGAGAAAGCTTCTTTGGTTTAAGAGTCGGTATAATCTTGTTTCGGCCGATGATCTTAGGGAGTATCTCTGCGGAGGGAAGGAGCTTCGCAACTCTTGTATGCTTAGTGTTGACGACGGTTGGAGATCCACTTATGATGTGATATTTCCGGTCATGAAGAAGCATAATGTGCCGTTTACAATATTTGTATCGCCCGAGGTTTGTAAGGCAGAAACCAATTTTTGGTATTACACCTACAGATACTGCGATGAGCGGGAACTGAAGCAAATCATGATCGACCGGGGTTATTTCACAGCGGAGGTGATGCGCTATCCGGGAGATTTGATCTTCAAAGAGATACCGATAGATGACGTATATGACGTAATAGAAGAATGGCTATCGCGGCATCCCGAAGTGAAGATACCTCGGGGATTTATGAATACAGCCGAATTGTTAGAACTCCGGGACTCCGGATTGGTAGAGATTGGGGCACATACCATTACCCATCCGATCCTATCAGCAGAGAGTCGGGAGAGGTCGCGCGAAGAGATTATCGAGTCGGTGGGGCGGCTTTCAGATATATTGGGACGGGAGGTACACTCATTTGCCTATCCCAATGGACTAACGGGGATAGACTATTCTGCGGAAGAAATGGGATATGCTTCGGAAGCCGGCATTGACTTGGCATTTTCGGTAGATACCGGAGTGATTACACCCGAGACCAACCGGCTGTCGATACCCCGCTGGGGGTCGCAAACGCGGCTACGGTTTGGACGATTAGGGCAGTATCTGCCATCATTGGCACGGCAGGCACAGAAACGCGTGGAGATACGGAGGTTTCGGAGATAGAAGCCCCGAAGCCCCTCAAGCCCTTCCCCGGCTCTCCCCCATTGAGGTAGGGAGGCATAGACGCGGAGGGAGGGTGTAGAGAATTGATGATTGATATTCAGGATATGGAAATTGGGGTTGTTAGTTTTCAATCTCTCCCCCATTAATAGACTTGTAATAGACTCGAAATACTCATGAAGAGCAATATTGATAGAAATACAGAGACGCCGGGAGGACGTAAGTACTTGGGACTGACGGATGCGGAGGCTAATCGCAGTCGAAAAGAGCATGGTATCAATGTACTTACCCCACCAGCGAAGGAGCCTCTCTTGAAGGTTTTCCTCAAGAAATTTAATGATCCGCTGATTATCATCTTGATGATAGCGGGCGTACTCTCCATTGGAATATCATGCTATGAATATTGGGGACTGGGTCAAGGAGGAAGCGTATTCTTTGAGCCGACAGGTATTTTCATCGCTATTCTATTGGCCACGGGACTATCCTTCATTTTCGAGCATAAAGCCGACAAGGAGTTCGCCATTCTCAATCAAGTGAATGACGATGAGCCGGTGATGGCAATGCGCAATGGGAATGCCCGACAGATTCCGAAGAAGGAAGTAGTAGTCGGTGACGTAATCATCCTCAACACCGGCAATGAGGTTCCGGCAGACGGGGAATTACTGGAAGCAGTAACGCTCAACATCGATGAATCCACCCTTACGGGAGAGCCGATATGCCATAAGACCACAAATCCTGATGAGTTTGACAAAGACGCCACCTTCCCCTCCAACGCTGCTATGCGCGGGACGAAGGTAATGGAGGGACATGGTGTGATGCAAGTGACAGCCGTTGGCGACAACACTGAGAATGGAAAAGTCTACGAGGCTGCACAAATTGACGACGGCATCAAGACACCACTCGACGAGCAGTTTGACAGCTTTGGCAAGCTCGTAGCCAAGCTATCCTACGTCATAGCGGCAGCAATTGTAGCAGGCCGCATTATCATGTACTTTGTCAACGTTCCGGACTTTGAATGGGTGTCGTTTTTGACTTACTTCCTGCAGTCGCTGATGATAGCGGTGACACTGGTAGTGGTCTCCGTACCGGAGGGACTTCCGATGGCGGTGACACTCTCGCTGGCCTACTCTATGCGGCGAATGCTACGGACAAACAACCTTGTGAGGAAGATGCATGCCTGCGAGACGATGGGAGCCACTACAGTCATCTGCACCGACAAGACCGGTACACTAACACAAAACCGGATGCAAGTCTACAAGACAGCCTTCTACGGCGAGCCCTCCGATGAGGTGCTTTATGAAGGGATAGCTGTCAACTCCACAGCCCAACTCGATCTTTCCGGAGAAAAACCGCAAGTGCTCGGCAATCCCACTGAGGGAGCGTTGCTACTATGGCTCAAAGAAAGCGGCGCTGACTATCAGCGACTACGCACAGCAGCAAAGCATGTCGAAGAGCTACCCTTCAGCACGGAGAGGAAATATATGGCCACAGTAGTAGAATCCTCCACCGGCAAGAGAATCCTCTACGTCAAAGGAGCGCCGGAGATAGTCTTCGGAATGTGTGCAGACACCTCCGGGGTAACTCGGGAAGAGATAGATGCGCAGCTACTTGAGTATCAAAACCAGGCGATGCGCACCCTAGGCTTTGCATATCAGGAACCGGAGGATGGAGACAGAACGATAGAAGAAGGGAAAGTAGTAGCCGAAAGGTTGACATTCCTTGGAATAGCAGCGATATCCGATCCCGTCAGAGAAGACGTTCCGGGTGCAGTAAGAGAGGTACTTGATGCCGGCATAAAGATAAAGATAGTGACCGGCGACACCCCCGGCACAGCCAAGGAGATCGGACGGCAGATTGGACTCTGGGACGACTCTACAGATGGGGGGCGCAGCATCATCACCGGCGTAGAGTTTGCAGAGCTGAGCGACACAGAGCTTCGCGAGCGAGTAGAAGATATGAAGATTATAGCACGTGCTCGTCCAATGGACAAGAAACGCCTTGTGGAAGCACTGCAGGGAAACAACGAAGTAGTAGCCGTCACCGGTGATGGCACCAACGACGCACCGGCATTGAAGACAGCCCATGTTGGACTGTCGATGGGAGACGGCACCTCTGTGGCCAAAGAGGCTTCTGATATCACTATTATTGACAATTCCTTCTCATCTATTGGGCGAGCCGTCATGTGGGGGCGATCTCTTTATCAGAACATACAGAGGTTTATATTGTTCCAGCTCACGGTCAATGTTGTGGCCTGTCTGATAGTGCTTTGTGGTGCATTTATGGGTATGGAGTCACCGCTGACAGTCACCCAGATGCTGTGGGTGAATCTGATTATGGATACATTCGCAGCCATGGCATTGGCATCGTTGCCACCATCACGGTCGGTGATGAAAGAAAAGCCGCGAAGTCGCGAAGCATTCATCATAGACCGGCCAATGTGGCGATTCATCATAGGTGTTGGGGGAATCTTCTTTATACTACTCTTTGGTATTCTATTTTACTTTGAACATACAGAGCTTACAAGCCTCACAGAGGTAGGCCGTCTACCGATTGGAGCCAATACCGGTCTGTCGAGCTATGAGCTATCTCTTTTCTTCACAATCTTTGTATTTCTGCAATTCTGGAACATGTTTAATGCACGAGCATTTGCCACAGGGAGGTCAGCGTTCCACTTCAAAGACTGTGGAGGATTCATACTGATAGTGACACTGATATTCTTCGGGCAGATAGCTATAGTCAGCATAGGCGGTAATTTCTTCAACGTAGAGCCACTAAGACTGACCGATTGGGTTATCATCATAGCCGGCACTTCCGGCGTACTCTGGATAGGTGAAGGACTACGACTTATATCACATTCTCCCATAAGAAAGAAAGTGATGGTTGATGGGAGTCAATCGCACAAAGCTTAGGCAAAGCTCCATTCGCTACCCTCGAAAGCTCGCCGTCCTTGGCAGTTTGTCGACCTTCTATTGCGAGTCAGGAGCTCTTAGTCGTTGGGAGACAGGCGGAATGGTGAGGGTGCTTTTGCAATGTTGTTGCAATTTTTTATTTGTAAATTTGCAGTCAGAAAAATACATATGAAATATGAACAAGACATTTAAGATTGAAGTGGACTGCGCTAATTGCGCTAATCTTGTGGAGGAGACTGCGGCTAAGGTGGCCGGTGTTAAGTCTCTGACTATCTCTTTTATGACTCAGAAGATGAAAGTGTCCTTTGAAGATGATGTGGATCAAGAGATGGTATTGAAAGAGATAATGAAGGCGGCACGTAAAATCGAACCTGATTTCGAGGTCATCGGGTATTGATACAGCTCGTGGGTTGCAAACCCACCAGAACTGCGGACTGCAATTCTCTGACCACTAACCTCCAAGCTTCTAACTTAGTATTACAATATATGAATAGTAAACAGAAGAAAATGTTAGGGCGTATCATCGTTGCGGTGGTACTGACTGTCTTATTACTTATTATCAACCCGGAAGGATGGCTGAGGTTAGCTACATATCTTTGCGTATATCTTATCGTGGGATATGATATCATACGTAAGGCATTTCTGGGAATCATCCGTGGCCGTGTCTTCGATGAGAATTTCTTGATGGTAGTAGCTACAGTCGGGGCGTTCGCTCTGGCTATCTATGAGAAGAGTGGCGATTATCTTGAGGCCATCTCCGTAATGCTGTTCTATCAAATTGGTGAGTTCTTCCAGGGGTATGCTGTTGGCAAGAGTCGCAAGAATATTGCCTCCCTGATGGATATTCGTCCCGATTATGCCAACATTGAGAAAGATGGGAAGATCGTCAAGACCAATCCTGAAGATATAGAGGTAGGGGAAACAATCATCGTGCAGCCCGGTGAGCGGGTGCCAATCGATGGGGTAGTGACGGTCGGAGAATCTACCCTCAATACTTCAGCACTCACCGGAGAGTCACAGCTTCGGGAGGTACACACCGGTGAGAGCGTCATCAGCGGCAGTATCAATATGACGGGGATACTTCGAATACGCACGACCACCAGCTTTGAAGAGTCTACCGTATCGAAAATCCTGGAGCTCGTAGAAGACTCAGCATGCCGCAAGTCGAAGTCCGAAAATTTCATCTCTCGGTTTGCTCGCGTCTACACACCCGTAGTCTGCTACGGAGCATTGGTATTGTCGCTGTTGCCACCATTATTTATGATAATATTCAATGGTTCACCGTTTGATTTCGCCACGTTTGAGACATGGATCTATCGCGCGTTGGTATTCCTGGTCATAAGCTGTCCCTGTGCCTTGGTGGTCAGCATTCCGTTGTCGTTTTTCGCCGGCATCGGTGGGGCGAGTCGCAAAGGTATCCTTGTGAAGGGGGCAAACATCCTGGAAAACCTATCGAAGGTTCGGATTGTAGTTTTCGACAAGACGGGTACCCTTACTCGAGGAGTATTTGAGGTAAACGCATACCATGACAGCCACGATGAAGATATGACGAGCCTGAAAGATCAACTCCTGGAATATGCTGCGATTGCAGAGTCATCATCGTCTCATCCTATAGCCAAATCGCTACGCAAAGCATATGGAAAGGAAGTAGACCACAGTCGTATTCGCGATATTCGCGAACGAGGAGGGATGGGGATTACAGCCGTCATCGATGGCAAAGAGGTAGCCGTGGGGAATGAAGAGCTGATGGAAGAGTTGGGGTTGCGGCCATGCCATTGTAAAACTGCGGGCACAATTGTCCATATTGCTATAGATGGCAGATATGCCGGACATATTGTCTTGGGCGACATCATAAAGTCCACAACGAAAGAAGCGCTGACTGACCTTCGCCAAGCCGGGATTAAGAAGACCGTCATGCTCACCGGAGATTCGCGGAAGGTGGCAGAGCAGACGGCAAGACAGCTCGGCATTGATGAAGTCCATAGCCGGCTGCTGCCGGCAGAGAAGGTGGTACGAATCGAGGAGATTATGGGTAATGGCAAAGAAGCGGGGAAAGTAGCATATGTTGGTGATGGCATCAACGACGCACCGGTTTTGACACGCGCCGACATAGGCATAGCGATGGGAGGAATGGGTAGCGATGCCGCCATAGAAGCGGCCGACGTTGTCTTGATGGACGACGATCCGAAGAAAATCGGCAAAGCAGTACGAATCTCACGAAAATGTTTGCGGATAGTCTGGGAGAATATCATTATGGCCTTAGGGATAAAGGGAGTGTGTCTGATACTCGGAATTTTCGGGATTGTGAACATGTGGCTGGCGATATTTGCCGATGTAGGAGTTATGATATTGGCAGTTCTGAATGCTATCCGAGCCATGTATATTCGCGATTAGGCTAAGCCTAATCGCGAATGGGTTTAGGGTTGAGACGAGCTGGAAGCTCGCAGTCCTTGAATGCTCGCAGTCCTTGAATTTAATTCTTTAAACTCGTTAAACTCATAAACCAAAAAAGTCGCCAAAGGCGACTTTTTTTATCGTACAATTTTGCGTCCATCGGAGCCGATCCGGATTCCTCGATAGGTCGTTGGGTTGGGGATTCTTCGTCCTGTAAGGTCGTACCAGATTGTCTCCTGTGGCGGAGTGGCCTCTATCGCACTGACACTGCTTTCATTGTTGGCGAAACTGCAGATTGTCTTGAAAGCGGAGGTAGCGCGTCCGGTATTGCTGTCAAATAGCGGGGCGTTGTACCAGCCGGAGAGCTTCGTGTCGAAAGCATTATATTCCATCCACCACCAAAAAAGTCCATCGACCAGGGTGTGCTTCTCAAGCATACTTACCAAGTCTTTGGCAAACTGATTCTGTCCGGCGTCAGAATATGGATAGTCTACCTTCTGAGAGGTTCCCGGTACTTCCCATTTGTAGGGATAACCGGTCTCTACTACCATTATTCGCTTCTCCGCAAAGTCTGTTTCAAGCTCATTGATAGCCCCTTCAAGAACATTCAGCGAACCGTGGAAATAGGGATAATAGCTGATGCCGATAATGTCGTAGTCCACCTTCAGCACTTTCATCTGACGATAGAAATTACGCTGAACATCCACCTGATCCACTCGCTCTGTATGTATGATAATCTTAGCATCAGGACATACCTCGCGACATGCACTGATAGCAGAATTCAGCAACTGCCCGAAACGACCCCAATTGGCGGTGCTTCCCATGAGTGCTTTCTTCAGGCTGCTCGAAGAAGCGGTCTCAGGTCCCCAGAGCATACCGAAGCTGATTTCGTTGCCGGTCTGGATAAAGTCGGGGACTACACCTGCTGCCTTCAGCGTCTGAAGGCTCTGAAGAGTATAGTCGTGGATTTTATCAATAAGCTGGGAATCTGTCAGTCCCTGCCATTGCTTGGGAGTCCACTGTTTAGCCGGATCGGCCCACGTATCGGAATACATAAAATCGAGAATCAAAGCGAAACCGTCATCCTTAATTCTTTTGCACAGGGGGATTACCGATTCGATAGTCTGACAGGCATTGGGGTCGGCATCAGAGCCTTTATAGTCCTCAGGATTGACAAACACCCGCACCCTCATGGCATTCATTCCCTCTTCTTTGCAGAATGCGAGGACATCAGCGATAGGTTGACCGTCATGTGTTTTATATTTAGCACCGGCCTCCTCATACTTGGGGAGGAGCGACACATCGCCACCGACATATCGCTTCTCAGCAGAGGCCGTCAGCCCGGCTGTCAATGCCATGACCATTACAGCGAGATTAGCCAGAGTCTTTTTCATTATTTTACGGGTATTGAGATTGTAGCAGATTTGACACCCGGAGCTGAGGCTGTAAACTTCAGAACACCCGGTTTCTTCGACGAGCGAACGATAGCCGTAGCAGCACCGCTGAAGAGTTTCATCTCCGGATTTTGGAACGGCAACAGGCATGTGGCATCTCCATTAGCTGTAGCCTCAAACGTGCCGGCACCATTGACTTTGAACTTAACAAGGCGCTCATCGGTTGGAACAATGTTGCCATCCTTGTCGGCCACTTGAACTGTGATGTAGACTAAGTCATCGCCATCAGCAGCGAGTTGGCTGACATTGGGAGTAAGCACAATATGATGGGGGTTGCCGGCCGTGCGCACTACCTCCTCCGCTACGGGATTCCCTGAAGCATCGTAAGCTACGACCTTCACCTCACCGGGCTCATAGACAGTCTCGTTCCACATCAGACGATAACGGTTCTGATACGTAGAATCGTTCTTTTCGCGCATACCCTGACTCTTGCCGTTGATAAAGAGCTCAGCCTTCGGGAAATTAGTGTATACCATCACGGGAGTGACCTCGCCTTCGCGACCTTCCCAATTCCAATGTGGCAGAATGTGGAGGGTATTCTCCTTGTCGTTCCACTGTGAGCGATAAAGATAATAACGGTCCTTGGGAATCGAAGCGAGGTCTATGATGCCAAACAGGGAGCTATGCGAGGGCCAAGCATCGGTGTCATAGGGTGATGGTTCACCGAGATAGTCAAAGCCTGTCCAAACAAACTGGCCAAGTACCCAATCGTGGTCATCATCGCGAGCGAAGTCAATGTCGGGAGTGTTAGACCATGAGCAAGTCTCATTGTCATAGCTCGAGGACTGGTTGTCGGGATGCATCGCAGTATGACGTCCGTCGGCTCCGGGCATTTCGAGTGGAAAGTAATATTTTCCGCGGGAAGAGACAGTAGAGGCAGTCTCTGATCCGAGCACGAGCTTCTGTGGCAAGCGTGCATAAATAGAGTCGTAGAACTGCGGCTTATAGTTGAAGCCGGGGATATCGAGTGTAGCAGCAAAGCCGTTGTCCAGCACAGATCCGATCTGATCCATACCGCAGGTCACGGGGCGAGTAGGGTCGAGCCGATGGATAAGATCCTGGAGCATCACCAACTCCTCCATACCGGGTTCTCCCCACTGGCTGGGGACCTCGTTGCCTACAGACCACATTACCACTGAAGGATTGTTCCTATAGTGCTCCACCATATTCGTCACATCCTTCCGGGCCCAGTCCTTAAATACTGCACCGTAACCGTTAGGAGACTTCGGACGGAAACCCCAGTCATCGAAGGGTTCTATCATCAACATCATCCCCATCTCGTCGCAAAGCTCTACGAGTTCCGGAGCCGGCATATTGTGGGAAGTGCGGATAGCATTGGCTCCCATATCCTTAAGGAGTTGGATTTGATGGCGCAGTGCCGAACGGTTTACAGCAGCACCGAGAGGACCAAGGTCATGATGGTTGCAGACACCCTCAAACTTCGTCTGCTTACCATTGAGGAAGAAGCCCTTCTCAGGGATATACTCCAGCTTGCGGATGCCGAAGCGGGTGTCATAGCTGTCTACCTCCGCGCCGTCAACGCTCAGAGTAGTCCGAGCTGTATAAAGTGCCGGATTCTCAGTATCCCAGAGCTGGGGATTATTGACAAGGAAATTCTGTGAGAACTCCTGGCCACGAGCTATATATTCAGAGTCATCGGAAGCTACCTCCTTACCCTCAGGATTAAGGATGATGGTACGGACATTGATTTTCTGACCATAAGGCCACTCCTTAAACTGACGGGCACCCTCGATTTTCATGTTTAGACGTACCGTGGCGCGCTCAGCGGAGACATCGGGGGTGGTCACATATGTGCCCCACACCGGAATATGTACCTTGTCGGTCTCTACGAGGTGGACATTACGATAAAGACCCGCACCGGGATACCAGCGTGAAGCCTGGTCGAAATTCTCCAGCTCCACCACGAGCTCATTGTCTCCGGGGCGAAGGTCGGCATTATCGAGTTTCACCTCAAAAGAATTATAGCCATAAGGCCAGAAGCCCACCTCCTTGCCATTTACTTTGACATGGGCATTGCTCATAGCTCCATCAAAAAGAAGGGAGAAACTGCGTCCGGCAGTGTCGGGGATTTCAAGTGTACGACGATATACGCCCTTGCCGATAAATGGCAGGCCGCCGGTACGACCGGTCTTTACCGTCTTTTCCGTCTCCCCATTTTGCTCTACAGCTACTGTTTGCAAATCATTGGCACGATCAAATGGACCATAGATAGCCCAATCGTGAGGCACTCTGACATTCTGCCAGCCTTTCACATCCTGCAACGCCCCCTTCGAGAACTGCCAACCCTCATTGAGAGTAGAGACATTGCGACGCGCATAGGCATCAAATGCGCCCAAGGCTCCTATCGACAGAGAAAAGACTGCGAAGCAGAGTGTACAACCCTGTAATGCTTTCATATATTTAGTATTTAAATGTTTTCTATCTAACACCCTATTTACAAGCCTCTGTCCAATTGAATTTTAAATTGAACACCTACTCACTTAACCGAGGTATAGGTTTAAAATATGAATTTTCCGACAAATATAATTTTAATTTATAAATATAACAAATCAGTAAGAAAAAATATTCATAATATTGGTAATGGTAAGAAATTTTCCTAATTTTGGAGTGACAGAAGTCATAAAAACATTAAAACAATAGTAATCAATGAAAAAACGATATCTTTCCGTAGCCCTTATTCTTTGCGTAGCGGGCAGTCTTACTTTGAGTTCTTGCATCGGCTCCTTCGGCCTTACTCATAATGTACTGAAATGGAACAAGCAGGTAGGATCCAAGTTCGTCAACGAACTCGTATTCTTCGCCTTTTGGATTCTTCCGGTGTATGAGGTTACAAGCCTCGCAGACCTATTGGTGATCAACTCTATAGAATTTTGGAGCGGAAGCAATCCGATGACCGCCTCTACTACGGTGATACCCACAGAGCAAGGGAACTACCTTGTAGCTTGCGATGGTAAAGGATACACCATCACTTGCGAAGCCACCGGCTCTAAGATGCGTCTGGACTTTGATGCAGACACTCAAACATGGAGCTTCAACAAAGATGGGGAGCAGTATCCGCTGATGACATTTGTAGACGACAACCACGTAAAGATGCTAATGCCAGACGGCGGCTTCCGCTTGGTAGACTTGACAGAGGAAGGTGTCCTCGCCTACTCGCAGATAGCCACTCAAGCCAGCCCCGCCCTCGCCCGGCTATAAAGTGAGGAATCTGCAAAATAATTTGATAGAAGGAGTCGTTATGCATATAGATAGCTACAATCTTTACAAATAAAAAAAGGCAGTAGTGGTTAAACTATGGAGCTAATTTTAGCGTTTAAAAATAAGTAAGCATATAAATAACTCAAACAAAATAATAACACAAAGCAATGAAAGCAATTCACGTAATCTGCGCAGTAGTTGGCGGCGCTATCGCCGGTGCAACATTAGGGCTGCTTCTCGCTCCTGAGAATGGTAAAGACACAAGAAAGAAAATCGCTGACGTCCTGAAGTCCAAGGGTATCCGTCTGAAAAAAGACAAGATGGATGAACTCGTTGACGAAATCGAAGATCAGATCGAAGAGCACATCTGATTCAAAACCCGGCATGCAGAGCGAACCGGGTATTGAAGGTTGATAATCCGCATGTCTTATTGACATGATAGCATCGTGTCAAATTGACAATCAAGTTTTTAAATTGTATTAATATTAAAACTTAAATAAAAATGAAATCACTGAATCTGCTATATGCATTCCTTGGCGGTGCACTGGTAGGCTGCGGCGCTGCTCTTCTGTTTGCTCCCGAAAAGGGTGAGGAACTTCGCGCTCGCATCTGCAAAATCCTAAAGAAAAAAGGTATCAAGATTAGCGACTCTGAAGTTGACGCTCTTGTAGCTGAACTCGCCGGCGAAGAAGCTTAACTTGAGTTTTAAAGCCGCTTTGCGGCATGAAAACTCGAAGGTTAGAGGTTAGAGAATTACGGTCAGTTTCAACGGGTTTCGCTGAGTTTTAAACTCATAAACATATAAACTGATAAACCATCAAATTTTGATATCAAAATTTGATTCCCCTCTAACCACTAACCCTCAAGCTTCCAACTTTTCGCAAACTTTGTGCTTGCGAAACTTAAATCACAAACGCAATGAAAGATAAGATTATAGACGAAATCAAAGAGATTTTCACACAGTCGAGAAGCTGGGTGAAATTGGAAGTGGAGTACGTAAAATTGACAGCCGCAGAGAAGTTCACAATCCTTTTGTCGACTCTGATTTTAGGTGCTGTATGTCTGCTCATCGCTATGGTGGTGCTCATTCTGCTTGCCTTCGCCTGCGTAGACCTCTTTAAGCTCATCATGGATCCGGCACTGGCCTGTCTGAGCGTCAGCGGTATTCTTGTTCTGCTTATCGCTGTAATCTTTCTTCTGCGCAAGCCCCTACTTCTCAACCCGATAGCACGGTTTATCACCAAGCTATTCTTCGACACCAATCCTTCTAAGAAATAAATTCCCCTAAAATTTAGCTCACTATGGATACAAGCAAGATGACCGAAAACATCCCGGCAACTCTCAGCGAAGGGAAAGAGACTAAGTTTAAGGGTTATTCTATCGAAGACCTGCGATATCGCCGCGCTCTGGTGGCACTACAAAAAGAATTTGCCAAGTCCAAGATCCTTAATAATGTCCACAAGGTGCAACGCCACTCCCCCTTCAGCAAGAATTTCGGTGCCGGAAAATCTACCGCCGGAAAAGCCGGAGCCTTAGCCGGAAAGCTACTCAACGGACTCAACTATCTGGACTACTTGATGCTCGGGTTTACACTCTTTAACTCCGGAAAGAAAATTTTCGGATTCTTTAGAAAAAAGAAATGAATAATTATTACTCTCTGCGGATAGACATGTCGCCATGTAGTGAGGATGCCACCGACCTGCTTGCCGGCTATCTATCTGACGAAGGATACGAGTCTTTTGTCGCCGATGACAAAGGACTCACTGCTTATATTAAGGAGGAAGACTATCGCCGCGACGTAGTCGATGAGATTATGAAAGACTTCCCCTTCGAGCCTCAGTATACAATCACGGCTGAACTCATCGAAGGACAGGACTGGAACCACGAATGGGAGAAGAACTACTTCAAGCCTATCGTCATCTCCGGACAATGCGTCATACGCTCCTCATTCCATACCGATGCTCCGACAGCCCCCATAGAAATTATCATCGACCCCAAGATGGCCTTCGGCACCGGCCATCATGCTACGACCACCATGATGGCAACCCATCTGCTCAACAATCCCCCCGCCGCGAAGACCATCATTGATATGGGTACCGGCACCGGTATCTTAGCCCTGCTGGCCAAGAAACTCGGTGCAGAGAGCGCCACCGGCATAGAGATTGACCCGGCAGCCTACGAAAACGCAGTTGAAAACGCCCGTCTCAATGACTGCGACATCCGCCTGCTACTCGGCGATGCCTCACGACTTAGCGAGACCCCTCCGGCCGACATACTTCTAGCCAACATCAACCGCAACATAATCCTCGGCGACATAGCTGCCTATGCAGCCTCGCTCAAGGAGTACGGCACGATGTATCTCAGCGGCTTCTACCCCCAGGATGCACCAATGATAGAAGAAGCCGCCGAAAAACTCGGACTGAAGAGCCGAGGGCTCACCACTCTCGGCGAATGGGCATCGCTTACACTCGTCAAAGAATAGGACGTAGTACGTAAAAACATAGCGATTATTGCCCCCGGAGGAAGAAAATATCGAATTTTTAACACCAATTAATGATTTTTTGGGGTCTAACACTTGTATTGGACCCCAAAATTATATATCTTTGCATTCGCAACGGCAAAACATCCTTTGCCATTAACCTAAAAAAACAGAAACAGACAAAATCACATAATACTCAAACGGACTGCCTATCGACGAAACCTTTACTCAAACAAAAAAGCAAGCAAAAGAATGACAAACTATTTAAGCATGACCGACGAACAACTGGTCAAAGCTTATGCGCAAGGCAGCAATGAAGCGTTTGACGCGCTTCTAAAACGTCACCAAGACCGGGTATTCAACTATATCCTCCGTATTATCAAAAATGAGGACGTAGCCAATGATATATTTCAGGAAACCTTCGTGAAGGCAATTCTGACTATCAAGCAGGGTCGCTACAAAGAAAACGGCAAATTCCCCGCATGGATTTCGAGAATTGCGCATAACCTTATCATTGACTTCTATCGGCAGGAAAAATCTGAAAACCTTCAGAGTACCGACATTGAAGATGTTGATATCCTCAACCGCAAAGAGCTCAGCGAAGCCACCATAGAAGATATCATCGTATCCGACCAGATACGCAACGACATCAAGTATCTCATCCAAGAGCTCCCGCCCCTGCAACGCGAAGTACTCAATATGAGATACTACCAGAACTTATCGTTTAAGGAGATAGCCGAGCTCACCGGAGTCAGCATCAACACAGCTCTGGGGCGCATGAGATACGCCATCATCAACCTCCGGCGCATCGCCGCAGAAAAAGAGATAGAGCTCACACTCTGATTTCTCTCAGCAGCAAGAAAAATCAGGATGCCGCAGGTTGCAACAGGAGCAGCAGATTGCAGCAGAATGAATCAGGTTGAATCAGGCTGAATCTCGAACTTTAACTAAAAAGTTTCGGCATTGCCGAAACTTTTTTATACAATAATATTTGCCGGTGGGCGTTATATAGATGTTATCGGGAACGAGCTTCCTAAATTCTAACATCTAATCCACCGATGCCTATGACAGACGACTACTCCACATCTCATTTCTCGGCAGATATTAAAAGTAAAATTATGAAATCTCCAAGAAACTCTACTATTAGTCTCATCCGTCAATTTGCCAGAGCCTACAGTCATCTCAGCGAGGCTTCCTATGGCAACCTTATCCTTAACTAATGAGACCTCGCCCAAGACATATCGCGGCAGCCATCCTCGTATCGGCTGCCGCAGTCTGTTTCGGCACCGATGATAAGCTGCCGACTTCTGCCATAGCCGACTCCCCGGCCGCGAGGTATCTCGCGCTGGCAGACTCTGCCACGACCTTTATGGACTCCCAACATTGGGAGTCAGCTCGGCAGTGTCTTATCAAGGCTCTGAGACTCCAACCCGGCCTCCCTACCAATTCTCTAATATACTCCAACCTCGGTGTTTGCCAAACAAACCTCGGGATGTATGGCGAGGCTCTACACAGCTTCGAAATTGCCCTCGTCAAGTCCCCGAATTCCCCGACGATACTCTCCAACCGCGCACGCACCCATCTGATCATGAACAGCCCTGCCGATGCTCTCACTGACCTCAACGATGCCCTTGCCGCCGACTCCCTATTCTCCAATGCCCTGCGACTGCGCTCTACCCTCTTGCTACAACGCGGAGACTTTGCCGGCGCCGAAGCAGACTACTCCCGCCTCAACACTCTCCAACCCCAAGAGGCATGGACACTCTCAGCCCTGGGGCGCTGCGCCTACGCCCAGGGAGATCCCAAGCGCGGCGAAAACCTTCTGCAAGAGGCACTGAAGTGCGAGCCGGACGCTGAAACATACGTATCTATAGCACTTACCCAACTCGACGTGCAAGATATGCAATCACTGGAAGAAACTCTGCGTCAAGGAATTAAACACTATCCTCGAGAAGGAATGCTCTATCTGCTACGAGCCGTCACCGAGCGCGAAAAATTTCAAAACGAAGATGCAGAAATCGACAAAAAAATTGCGTCCGACTATGGAGTTGACCCACAAATCATTGATGCCCTCTTTGGGTCGCCCGCAAGAAAAAAGCGATAGATAGTGGTCCACGAAGACTTTCAAAACCGACAAAAAAAACTTACCTTTGCAAAGGATTCCCCCTCGGGGAGAGTTCTAAAACCGTCTTGCGCCGGAGGCAAAATCCGGTAAAGACTCACAGACAGACAAATCAGATTGGAAACGATACTTCTTCACATAGAATACCTGACACAGCGTCACGACTGCGTGATTCTGCCGGGACTCGGAGCATTGATAGCAACGCGCCGAAGTGCCGAATATGTGGAAGCTACCGGGGAATTCCTCCCTCCGGTAAGGAAGATTTGTTTCAATCCTGCCGTCAAGAGTGACGACGGACTCATAGCCGACTCTATCCGACGTCGCGAGCATGTAAGCTTCGAAGAATCTCGACTCATAGTGCGCCAGAGCCTCGATATGATGAACGCGGCACTTGAACGCGACGGGGAGGTCACACTCGGAAAGATAGGGACTCTTCGTCAGCACGAAGGGACTCTGACATTCCGACCCATGCGCAAAGAAGAGGAAGAAGCTATCGAGATTGGCCTGCTCCGTCTGCAGACAAAGTCTGCAAAGAATGCCGACCACTCCTCCTTTGACACATATAATATAGAAGACAAGTATGAGGCCAAAAAGTCTCCGAAAACTTCTATAGGAAATGAAGAGGCAATTTCAGAAGAGAAGGAATCTCAAGAGAAGAAAAAATACATTCAGCTTCGCATACGCCGGAGCTGGCTCTACACCACAGCTGCTACAATAGCCATACTTATTGCCGTATGCATGGGCATACGAATGCCCAAAACGGAAACAGTAAAGACCACACAAGCGAGTGTAGTGCCCGTGGCCACCGCCGTACCTACCCCAACCAAAGGAGCGTCGGCCGTAGAAACGGTGGAGACCGGAGAGTACTTTCAGTTAGTAGTAGGAAGCTTTCGGAACAAAAGCGAAGCTGAGACCTTCGTCGGGCAACACGAAAGGAGCGCCTACGGACTGCAAATTGAGGAAGCTCCGGGGATGTGGCTGATAATAGCTGCGAGCTCATCAGAAAAAGCCGGATTACTCTCATTGTCAAGAGAAAAAGGCTTTCAAGAGGAATACAAAGAGAGTTGGATACGGAAAGCCGAATAAAAAAATTAAAAAAAATTGAATTTTTTTCAAAAAAAATTTGCACAGTATCGAAAAAGGCAGTAACTTTGCAACGCAAAAAGGGGGAAGCCGGAGGGCTTTCGACCTCAAGAATAAAGAATGCGAAAATAGCTCAGTTGGTAGAGCATAACCTTGCCAAGGTTAGGGTCGCGGGTTCGAGTCCCGTTTTTCGCTCCACGAACGATGAAATAGCCAGATGGCAGAGAATAAACCAGCAGACTCTCGCTCGCGAAATGCGAAAATAGCTCAGTTGGTAGAGCATAACCTTGCCAAGGTTAGGGTCGCGGGTTCGAGTCCCGTTTTTCGCTCCAATCTCTCTGCATCTGAACATGTCTAGGTGGCGGAATTGGTAGACGCGCTACTTTGAGGGGGTAGTGGCCGTATTGGCCGTGTGAGTTCGAGTCTCATCCTGGACACAAAGAAAGCTGAAGATTTTGAATTTCAAAATCTTCAGCTTTCTTTGTGTGTTGGAAGGGCGATTTGCAATCGTCCCTACAATAGCACAGGCGTCCCTACATCAAATCGACCACAAAGAAGTCAGAACAGTAAATTTTAGAGAATCTTATCACCGCGAATTGCAAGAAATCCAAATTATTTTGCAAATTTGTAACATGATTAATACATTTCGATTGTTTCTGTTACTCTGCTGTCTGGTCTCGACTACTCTCTGTCGGTCTCAGAATTCGTCAAAGTCCTCAGTAATTCCAGGTTCTGAAATTCCCGTTAAGAAAACCAAGATTAGGGGAGCTTGGTTCGCTTCCGGTATCTATTCTCTGAATATTGCGAATAATAGTCATACGTATTCTAAGATTGGCGTGATGGGCGGCTACCTTGGCAACTGGGGCGGCTATATGAAGGTGGCCTTCGATTTGGTAGGCAACCGGACACCAAATGTTGTAGGAGGTTTCACCAAACGATTGGGAACATTTCATCACTCCTCAGGCAGGCTCTCCGCTCTGTATATGTATTTCGGAGCCGGATGCGGCAATCTGGAACATGCCGGAGGCGGCTACGTACCGGGAAAGCTTGAACTGATGCCGGATGGCAAATTTCAATGGGTAGCCACCGGACCGCCGTCACCAACAACATGGGACGCCGGGACAACGATAATGTTCGACACGGGAGTCATCTACCGCTATCGCCATATGACCTTTAATTTAGGCTACAGTATCACACCCGACATCGGTTTTCTGGCAGGAGGCGGTGGAGATTCAGCCAACCACTCCATCCAGATAGGTCTCGGCTACATCTTCTGAATGCCGCTTCCATACGCATAGTTCAAAGAGCCCATCTCATGAAATTTTGGCATATTTCTCTAACCACTAACCTTCAAATGCTTTGCAATTGATTTGCTTGCCGGTGATTTCTTCGAGAAAATCATGGCGCATGACCATCAGCAGGTCACGCGTATACTCATGTAGAAGACCTTTATAGTAGGAAACATCTTCATGGTTGGATTTGGTAATTCGTTCCCATAGGGTACGTTGCTTGGCATTTTTATAGGCATCCTCGAGAGCCTCGCGGTCATCCTCTGTCATTAGCCAACGCAACTTCTGCTCCTCCAGCACCAGTGGCTCATCGGACACCTTTCTCCAAAGCTCTACAAGATACTCTCGAAACTCAGCCTCTATCTTCAGCGGCAAATCCTTAGTATACATACCAATATCCTCAGGACGGTCAATAGCCGCTTGCTGAGGAAGGTTCCCAAAAAATCGAGTTAGCAATTCCTGCTCCTTCTGCTTACAAAGCCTCTCTATAATAATCTCCATAACTCATCAATAATCAGATTATTGATAACATCACATTCTCTATCGGTCACTTATCAGTTGTATAACCTCTCGGGAATGTCCTTTGGTAAAGGTTCTACCCATATTTACAAGCGACCACGGCAGTATAAATATTGGCCAGTAGACGTTAGCAGTGACAATATTGTAGGTAAAACCATGAATCAATATCTTCTTTCTCATACAGGAAGGACAACACACATGACCACTATGAGCGAGCCTGAAATAGATAAAAAGAGAGACACACATATCAGGCAATCTATAGACCTTCAAAGAATCAGTATGTTTCCCACATACAGGACATGGCACATCGACATGTGCTTGTGAGTCTGTCTGTCGTGTTGTGGAATTAGCGGTTTGAGAGGACAGCATGTGTCCGCAAGAAGGACAGAACTTCTGACCGGGCGTCACATTGCAATTACATTTTGGACAATTCATATAATTGGTATAAATTAGTTATTGAAGTTGTTTAAACGTTTTTAAAGGGTTCGTAAAAAGTTTAGACAACTTCATTATCATCATATTTTAATTCGGCGGAGAGATTACGTAACCCTGTTTAATAATAAACTTAAGTGTCTGTAGGGCGGTAGCCCGGTCATACTCCTTCTCCTTTTCAGGAAGCTGTTCATATGCCACCAGACACGGATGAGTCTTCAAGTTATCATCGCGCACAGGACCGTACCGCCAGCCGTCACACAACCTATTCTGAGCCCACACCTCATGTACATTCTTCGCCAGCTCCTCCAGAAGAGTCGACAACTCCTCCGGCAGATCAATATCCCGCGTATCCTCGGGGTTAGGAGTGTATTGTTTCATGATTTATTGTGAGTATTAGAATATCATTTCATCAATCATTCAAATAATAAATTGATTTTTCATTTTCAGTAACCTCAAATCCGCAACTAATTTTTTGATTGAGGCAGATTGAGTGAGGAAGGGCTGTCGTTTGGTGCTTCCTGAGCTGAATCGGGATAAAAGCTGAAGACAGGATATAAATTCCCCTTTCACCATATTGCAGGGGTCAGTCAGTTTTTGCCCGCGAAGATGATTTTTTCTGCCAAAGCTTTGGTTGAAGATTTCCTCATAACCGTTGCGCTCGGTGTATAGGTTAAGAACGTATCCCCGAGCTCTCTTTATCCATTTGGCGGGGATCCAAAGAGTATCAAAACGAATATCAAACATGCGTGCAATAACTTTTACGATTGCAGCATCACGTCCCACCTCATTAACATTAGCTCCCAATAACTCCCTCTCTTCAGATAGCTGACGCAATCCAACAGGGAAACATTCATCTTTTGGGTCAGTCGCATTCGGAGTACCTCCGACAATAAAAGGAATAACATGGTCAGCTCGTCCAATATCAACAAAAGATTGTACCTCCTTACTTACCCAAAATGAATTTGCTGAACGAGGGGAACAAATGACAATCAAAAACCTTGAGGAGGCAAGCGCATTCTGGATTTTATCAGCCAATATGCCCGGTTCAAGATCAGTAGAATCTCTGAATATAGGTCGTATTCTAATTGGAAGGTCAGAGTCTGTCTTTCTTACCGAAGATGGTAACTTATAATACTCAAGCTTACGTTGTAACCACTTTGCCCACTTTTCGTCTTCACGTTTATAACTAATGAAAGCAAAATATTCGTATTGATTAGTGTCTGTGTCCATCAAATCGTCCTAAGTTATTTAACATTTTTATCTGAGTGCTATAAAAATAAGACAATCGCCAATGCACTGACCAACATTATAGCAGCCATTTTTATAAATGCTTTTTTAATTGTTTTTCTTTTCTCATTACTTAATTGAAGAGATAATTCATATTCAACTAACTGATTACTTAATTCAGTATAATCTGTTTGCATAGATTTATACATAACAGTGTTATCAAGTATATAGCCAAATAAATTTTCACCTTTTATTTTCTGTCCGGTATCCGCAATCCAATTATCATCAAATTTAAAAACCATATCACTCCCGGGGTCATTTTCCTGAATCTTGAATCCTTCGGAATTCAGATGTTTTGCGAAATCTCCCCAAAGTTTGTCAAAAACATATCTATATTCTTTACTTTTTTTATTTGCAATACCACCCCGAAACCAAGTTGCATCCCTATATTTTTTAGGGGGTGTGACAATAAAAAGCTGATTGGGATTAATGTATTTTTTTATATTTTGAATCTCCCATTTAAGACCCTCTGAACGTCCTTCAAAAATAACAACTGCTCTACAGGCCTTGAATAGTTGGATAATAGCATCTTTCCACTTATCATCAAAAGACTGTATTTTTAAACTTCCTCCAGTAGGAAGATAATCATTAGGATCACTTAGGGAAATAATAGGGAATGTCGTTTGAGAAAATCTTCTACATATATTTTCATCGAATGTATAACCGCTCAAAGGATATTTATCAATTTCAAACGATCTCAAAAAAATAATGGGAGACTGTTTTGTATTTAATGAGGAAATAGTACGATTAGCCTCCGACTTAATACGATTGTATCTATTAAAGTAATGATATGGATAAAATGAGAACACAATACCGAATACTGTGGTTATCAAAGAAGCTATTATATCGGCGCTCAAATCGATAAACCAATAGGTATCATGAATTAGTATAAACAATATAAAAAATGAAACAAAACATAGAAGGCTGCATAAAATCCCATAAATTTTGTAATTTATCTCACTTGATGTCTTTCTAATCCTCCTATTTTCTAAATTTGGGAAAAGACATTTGCATAGAATAGAAATAAGAAAAATTTCTAAAATTGTTATGAATAATGCACTACTTATAAACAATAAAGAATTTTCCTCATCTATCAAATTTCCCATCCATCCAACAACCTTAGTTTTTATTAATATATCAACTATAAGAAAAATAATTACCAAATAAAATTTATACAACGGATTATAAATCCCTTTTTTTTCTAATGGATTAATAATTCTGAGACTTTCATATATTCTTGGATTTCCTCCTAATAACAAAACAACCACAACTAATCCCCATAAAGGGAAAGTTATTAAATAAATATATAATATAATATCTTCCATTGCCGTTCAGATTTACAATATACCCTGCACCATTTCATTCAGCATCCCACTTGAAGAAATCTACAATATTTAGTATTGTAATGAAATTTTATTTTGATCTGCATTAAGAAGTAGAATCTGGATAAGCCCTACGTTAATTTAATGTTTTAAATTAACGCATAGTGGACACTTTATTATATTGAAGTGATTTAAACTTTTTACGAAAACTAAAGAAGTGTTTAAATATGTTTTCTTCAAACGCAATATTTATTAATATTGCGTTTGAAAAAAGTTTAAATCACTTCATTACCCAAAGATTATACCCAAGATGATTAGTAATGTATAAAATACGCCTGTTGCTATCCAACAATTCTTGATATGTCTAACACACTTATCAACTCTTGTATAATCGTTTATACGAAGGCTCGTATTGATTTTAGAACTTAAAAATGTTGTGTAAAATCCTAATGGACCACAAATTAGCCATAGTACATTACCCAGGAGCATCCACAATCTGGGGTTCGATTTATTACTCATAATTTAATGATTATAACGGTTAATAAAACTTATCAATATATATGTAGCTAAAAATTTCAATGACTATAGATTTCTATTTCAGAGAAAGATAAGTCACTTTTCCTTTTACAGAACTGACGCGTCGTATAGTAACTTATGAAGAAATTGTATCGTGCCATGTGGTTAATCTCCTTCCGGTTCGTCTCTGCTTTTTGCCTTGGCATACCAGTACCCGGCACGCTCCATATCCTTGTCTACTCCATTGCCTTTCTCGTAACAATATCCGAGCATGTATTGAGCCGATGAATTGCCTTGTTCAGCGGCCTCCCGATACCATTTTACGGCATTCTTATAGTCCCTTTCCAATCCCTGACCACAGTAATAACAGTCTCCAAGATTAGTCTGCGCAGTGACATTCCCTACCTCCGCGGCTTTGCTATACCATTCTACAGCCGAGCGATAATCTCGTTCCACTCCCCATCCGTTATGGTAGCAGACTCCGAGATTGCATTGTGCAGAAGGTATATCCTTGTCTGCCGCAAAACGAAAATATTTTACTGCCAAGGCCGGACTCTTCTCTATACCAATCCCGTTTAAGTAACAAAGTCCCAAAATATATGAGGCCTGTGCATGTCCCTGTTCGGCAGCCTGTTTATACCATTCTACCGCAGTGCTGTAATCATTCTCGACTCCCAGACCTCTATAATAGCACAATCCCAAATTGTATTGGGCAGAATCCAATCCCTGCTCAGCCGACTTTCGATACCATTGAAAAGCCAAGGTGTGATCCTGAGAAACTCCTCTTCCCTTACGATAACATGTACCAAGATTGTATTGGGCATGTGCATTCCCCTTTTCTGCGGATTCTTTAAAGAATTCTGCCGCTCTTGAATAGTCTTTCACACAGTCTGTGCCATAATAATAATTACATCCAAGTCTGTACAGCTTTATTGCATCATAACCCGGCTCACTACTCTGCTTCTCCCTTGTATCATTTCCCTTATTTGCTTTATTTGACAACAAAGGAATGTTGAGCCATTTACATATATCTGAAACCAACCGTCTCAAAGCAAACTCCGAACTTCCGTCAACCTGCTGCTTGGCTCCATAGAGGAATCTGAACTGTTTTGCTAACGGGGTGTCATCAAGATTAATAAATACTATACGCTTACGTTCACCGGCAGCATAACAGAGTTCTCGTAAAGTCCAGTCATTATCAAAGTCCTGAATTTGACTGTGAGCCTTGGAATACATGAACAAGAGAATTTCACACGCATCTATTGCGGAAATGATAACGTTTATAAACTGAGAGTCGCTTTCAATGCCATCAAGGTCTATCCAGCAGTCAAGACCCGTTCCGGCCTCAATAATATCCTTTATCTTGAAGACCCTTACTTTATCAATGCGTTTATATGATATGAAGATTCTTGCCATTATATAATAATCAACTATCAACCATATATTAATCAACTATCAACCATAAATTTTAAGATTTTCCTAAAATTTATTTCGGGGCTTATTGGATTTTGCGGTTGGCGTCTATGATGCCGAGGGTTATGTCTACTACGTTGTTGTCGTAGCTTCGGATTTCTTCGCTAAGGTTTTTCCAGTCCGTCAGACAGTCGTGGTGAAGCCTTACCTCATTTTTCTCTTCTCCATTATAGAGGTATCCCAAGATTTCATGTGAGGCGTTCCATCGCATGTGCTCCGTCTGTGCCATCACTCTCAGGAAGTCGAAAATGCGGTCGTCTACCTTCACACCGGTGACGGTAGAATAAGTTGTCTGTCCGGCATATCGCTGCAGTGATGACCAATCGTAGTTGTAGATTTCGTTCTTGGACATCGCTTTGTCACGTAGTATCTCCTTTGTGCGCCAATGCAGACTGTTGGCGATATTTTGTTCGCGCGTCCTACGCAAGCGCATCATGCCCGCATATGCCGGATGGAAGTCTCCCTCAGTCTGCATGAGGTCGCGATAATCTTTATACCACATCTTATCAGATTCGCATGTTGGCTCTACGTACCCACTATAGGTAGACGCTTCATATTTCTCCTGAAATCTGATAGCTCGCTGAATAACCGTCTCGTCAATGATATTCTCGTACGTGTAGACGTCTTTATCTTGTCCGAATATGTAGATGGGAAGGCTACAGTTGTCATCGTCTTTCCTTATTTCTTCGTTTTTAATCTTGCCGGAAACCTTTGCACTCTCCTTGGCTTTGGTTCTGTTGACGGCCTCTTGAGCAGCCCACAGGCGATTGTAATATTTGGCAATTTGGGAGAAGTGACCATCTTCGTCGTTTTTTATTCTGACGAGGATACAGAGTTTGTCGAGGTTCCTACGATAGCGGGTGGCCAGACGGAAAGCCCTGACACCCATAGTCATGTTGAGGTCATCGTCATCTGTAGCTATAACTATGTAATTGAGATTCTGGATTTTTTCCTCCAGCATATTATAGAAGTGGACACTCCTGCAATCCATATTATGGAGTTCGATGAGAGCACCGGGATTGACCATCTCGGGAATGAATGCCAACGAGAGGGCTATCGCCGGAGCGTTGGCCACAAATGCTCCGGCCATATCTTCCATTCTGTCATCTACAACGTCCATATGGAAGTCTGAACGCACTGCATTTTCGGCATCGCTACCGGTCTTTACAAAAGCTCCAAACTCATATATAAACCGTACTGCGTCGCGACCTACTTCACTAAAGCCTACTACCATAGCATTGAAGGGGGAAGACACCGAACCATCCTTCTCTACATCTACGAAGTTGACGGGAAGTACCGTGTCATTATTCTTCAATAGCTCAACATTGATATGAGATGAGTCGATTACTCTTACCTCCATGTTGGAGGATTTCTGCCGGTCTTCTATCACACGGTGCACCCCGTTGTAACGGGCATGGCAGTAGAATATGACCTTCTTAGGCTCACCATCATCAGTTAGCGAGTCGGCAAATTTATTGAGGGTGGTATCTTCGAGAAGAATTGAGACATCATGGAGGTTTTGCTTCTCATCGTTGGAGAGCATGAGAAAATGAATCTTACGGCCCGTTTTATTTCCCAGGATTTTTGACAGCGACTTAAGATGCAGTTTTTTGCGAAGAATATCATGCTGTTGTCCGGAGGCGAATGTGGAATATTCCGACAATGCGTTCAAGTCAGCCTCTGATGTATTGGCTATCAGACAGTCAAGATCCTGCAACTGCTTAAGTTCCGAGTCCTTGAAGGAAATAATCTCGAACACCTTACTTATACCAATGTGTGTAGAAACATCGTCGTCAGCACCACCGGTTGTCTTAACTACTATAATTCGATAATCCTTGCAGTCGGCTCCAAAGTGATTGCGGATACTCTCTGCCATGCTGTATGTCACCTCATCAACACCCCAAAGCACGAACGTCTCCGCCTTGGGGGTTCGCCTGCTCTTTTTCTCCTTATATAGTCTGAGTTTTTGGTGTATGTTAAAACCAAAAATTTTGATTAATAAGAGACTACTGACGAATGCTGAAAATGCATGGGAAAGTGAGAACATGCACATGAAAATCCAGCTATTGTGGAAAGGTTCATGTATGGCACTGACATCGCTACCAAGGACGAACGTCTCGAATGCGTGGATAACAGCCATCGGGGCATTAGTCAGCAGGGAAATGTATTGACCTGTATACGTACCGACATCGTAGACTATGAAAGCAAAGGCCCAAGCTACCAAGACCCACACTTTCAGATTACCGAAGATATTTATCTTGCACTCTTTATCTTTCTTTTTTAGAAGTAGAGGGAGAATGAGAAACCAGAAAAGGACAGCGAGAAGAATGCATATTGCAGCTGATGCTATACCATATATCAGGATATTACTGCCGAAGGCAATATCCTCGGTAGCCTCATGTCCGGCAGGATGATTTGTAAATAAACTTTTCCAAATACCTATACATGAGCTATTTAGCGAATACGGGGGGGGGTAATTTCGTATATTTCCGTAATGGTGGATATTATATTCATAATGGTTGGTATTCTACTTTGGTTGGCTGTCAGAGGTTGAGCGAAGTTCTGATTTTTCAGGAGGTCGGCATTCCTCTGATTTTACAAAAGTAATACTTTTTTGGGAATGTTGGGAATTTTTTCGAATTATTTTGATTAAGATTTTTGCTTTTCTCCTGTTTTGCGCTTTTCTATAATTTCATTTTTGTTATATTTGCCGTGAAATTTAATCTCCTTGAGTCCCGAATGCGGACTTGATGCCAACGAAGAAGAAGGGTATTCAGTCTACTTCACTGGCGGAGAGTTTCTTGCCGTAGGAGGAAGCAACTCCGTTTCGAGAAACGCGGCCTCCACACAGGCATACGTAAGCATCAGCGCCTCACTGAAAGCCGGCCAAACAGTGACACTCAAAGATGGTGACACAGAACTTGTCAGCTTCATAGTTCCCGACAACTATAGTGGCAGCACGAGTGGTGGTGGTGGCCGTCCCGGAGACTGGGGATCCGGAGGGGGCACACTGATAAGCTATCCCGGACCGGAAAGCGGCAATAGCTACACGATAGTAGCCGGCACCGGCACCTACACAGCGACAGCAACGCTACGCAGCAATGGCAGCGCAAGGCCATGGTAGGGTAATAAAAAACACAACAAGATTTTTTTTGCAAAAAATTTGGAGGATAAAAATAAAAGGATTAATTTTGCAGAGTCAAAAGACAAGGGGCATTAGCTCATCTGGTAGAGCGTTTGACTGGCAGTCAAGAGGTAACGAGTTCGAGTCTCGTATGCTCCACATAAGGTAAAGAGTTCAGAATTAGATACTTACGAATCTAATTCTGAATTTTTTTTATCGATTTATTTATGAGTAACTTCTGGGATATATTTTTCTTATGTGAAGGAATGAGAATCATTAAGGATGATTAGCATTCCTCTCCGTATGTGAATATCCGTAAACCTCATCTAAAAAAGAAGAAATTGCTGGAACTTGAAAGAAAGAAAAAACATAGAGAAAAGATTCTAATGATTGTACTCTTCAGTATAATGTTTTTATTAATCATTGTGGCAATTTTCATCTCATAATGAAGTTGTCCAATAACACTATGAAGTTTCCAATAACTCTATGAAGTTGTCCAATAACACTTACTTATCAATTAATCCGAACGTATGAACACACAATCCGGGTGTCCATCAATAATAAATTGATTATCAATGAGCACTCCGACTTTGCGTCCTTACTTTCTTCTAAAACCTCTAATTTCGATACTTACCCACCCGTGGGTTAGAAGTATGTGATAGATCTGCGAATTTTATAGTCGTCTACTTGTTTTAGTGTCCAATTTCCTTGATCATCTGTCTCGAGAATGTGCTCCTTGGGAAGATTGTCGGAAGAGAATGATTGTACGCCTTTATCGTTGTAGATGTATGTGTCATTGCCGGGTTGTTCTACCCTCTTTGTTAGTTGTCCTTTATCATCAAAGGTGAGTTCCATTGCGAGTTCTGTTGTGCCGTCGTTGAGCACTCGCATCACGTCTACATGGGTTTCATCCTTGGGGACGTATTTGTACTCCCAACGATAATCTTGCCCATCTTTTGTAGCTCCGGAGGAGACAATCATTCCTCGATTGTATTTGGCAACAGTCTTTGAGATTGTAGAGAAGTCCCAGTTGTTGGGAACACCGATACCTTCGCCGCGAGAAGAGGTCAGGAAACCTTCTCGATCGAAGTTAAAACGGTTTATGATTTGGTCGGCGGGAGAAAACTCGTAAGTCTCCACGAGTAGTTTGACATTTCCGCTGAGTCCGAGTCTTTTGACATCCGTAGGGAAAAGGTATGGAGTGCCGGAGGGGGATTTCAAGAGTTCAACTCCCTCACCCCTTTTAGCAACTGTAGTGGCACATTGCTTTTTGTCATCGTTACTGAAAGCAAAAATGCACACAACACCTATAATAATAGCGGCTACACATCCACCAATCAGCAACCATAGCTTTGACTTTCCACCCTTTGTTTTAGATTCAGGGATGCTATCTCCGGTGGTGTCGAATACGTTGCCTTCAACGGCAGTTGCTTGCGAGCGAAGATATTCTTGGTAGAATTCCTCATCGTATCCGAGGGGAGTCTTTTCGTAGGGTTCATCCTCAACGATAGGCCGAGGGGTCGGGTTAGGCTCCGGCTTGAGCTCCGGCTTGGGCTCCGGCTTGGGCTCCGGCTTGGGCTCCGGCTCGGGTGTTGGCTCGGACTCCGGCTTGGGAGCAGGAGTAGGTTCGGGTGTTGGAACAGGAGGGATAGTTAGATGGGGTGTTTGGATAGATTGAGAATGATTCGGGCTGGCAATATCGAGGTTGAATCCGCAACCGGGGCAGAATAGTTCGTCGCCATCGAGATGACCACCACATTTAGGGCAGAAGTTGAAGTTGTGCATAATTTTGACTCGGATTATAAGAGGCTTCTACGGGAAGGACGGGCCGGAAGCCTATGTTACTTGTCGGGCGGGACGCCTGTGCTACTGAGTGGGAGAGACCCCGTCGAGTTTTTTTGGGTACGACGGGGCCTTATTATTGGATCCTCGATGGCCGGAGAGCAACATCGAAGTTGGAGTCATTTTTACTTGTTTACCTGGAACTTGTTCCAGCCATCCTTGAGATAGGCTATGCTCTGCTCGGCAGCTGCTACGCCGGCGTTGAAGTTAGCCTCAGCAGTCTGAGCACCCATTTTCTTAGGAGTAAAGAATACTCTTTCAGCGAATTTCTTCTCGAAATCCTCGGCAGAATCGGGCTTGATGTCGGAGACATAGCGGATGTCGGGACGCTCCTCGAGGGCACGAATCAGACCTTCCTCATCGATAACCTCCTTGCGGGCGGTGTTTATCAGAACGCCATTCTTCGGCATTTTCATGACGAGGTCATAGCCGATAGACTTCTTAGTCTGTGGAGTAGCGGGGATATGGAGGGAAACGAAATCATTGCGAGAGAAGAGCTCGTTGACATCATGAAGAGGAGTCACACCCTCAGCCTCGATAACCTCATCGGGAACGAAAACGTCGAGAGCTTCAACGTTCATACCGAAACCTTTGGCAATACGAGCCACATTGCGGCCTACCTGTCCAAAAGCATAGATACCCAGGTTTTTGCCTTTGAGTTCAGAACCGGAAGTACCATTATATTTATTGCGGCACATCATGACAACCATACCGAAAACGAGCTCAGCCACAGCGTTAGAGTTCTGACCGGGGGTGTTCATGACGCAGATTTTATGGTCTGTAGCAGCCTGAAGGTCGATATTGTCGTAGCCGGCTCCGGCACGAACGATAACCTTTAGGTTGGGGGCGGCATCCATAACAGCACCATCGATTTTGTCGCTACGCACGATAAGAGCGTCAGCGTCCTTAACAGCATTGAGGAGATCCTCACGAGTACCCTTCTCCACGAGGCAGAGGTCATTGCCGGAAGCGTTGACAACATTTTCGATAGCCTGAACGGCAGCGGGAGCAAAGGGTTTTTCAGTGAAAACTAAGATTTTCATTTTGATATTATAATAGGTAGATAAAGAGTTGATGAACTAAACATTGTACATCAACTCTTTAATTAAAAATTTTGAACTAATTGTGCAAAAGGATTAGTGCATAGCTTCGAATTCCTTCATGCAGGCAACGAGAGCCTCAACGCTTTCCATGGGGAGAGCATTGTAGAGGGAAGCGCGGAAGCCGCCAACGGAGCGGTGACCCTTAATGCCGACCATACCCTTAGAAGTAGCGAAGTCGAAGAATTCCTGCTCGAGATCCTTGTACTCGGGCTTCATAACGAAGCAAACGTTCATGATAGAGCGATCCTCCTTGTTGGGGATAGTGGCTTCGAAGAGCTTGGAATTGTCAATAGCGTCGTAGAGCTTGTCAGCCTTAGCGATGTCCATCTTTTCGATTTCCTTGAGGCCACCGAGGCTCTTATAATATTTAAGAGTCTGGAGAGCGGAGAAGATGGGGAGTACCGGAGGAGTATTGAACATAGAGCCCTTGTCGACGTGAGTTTTGTAGTTGAGCATAGTGGGGAGTATGCGGTCAACATGTCCGAGGGCATCGTCCTTAACGATAACGATAGTCACACCAGCGGGGGCGAGATTCTTCTGAGCGCCGGCGAAGATGAGGTCATACTTAGAAACGTCAACGGGGCGAGAGAAGATATCGGAGCTCATGTCAGCGATCATGCGCACGGGCACTTCGGGGTCACGACGGATTTCAGTACCGTAGATGGTGTTGTTAGAGCAGTAGTAGAAATAGTCTACGTCTGTGGGCACCTTAGCTTCGAAACCCTTGGGGATATAGTTATAGTTTTTGTCTTTGGAGGAAGCTACCACGTCAACCTCACCGAAGAGTTTAGCCTCCTTGATAGACTTGTTGGCCCACACGCCGGTGTCGAGATAAGCTGCCTTCTTGTTAAGGAAGTTCATAGGAGCCATAGCGAACTGGAGGGAAGCGCCGCCACCGAGGAAGAGTACGGAGTAGCCTTCGGGGATTTCGAGGAGCTCCTTAACGAGAGCCACAGCCTCGTCTACTACTGCCTGGAACTGCTTGCTACGATGGGAGATTTCGAGGATAGAAAGACCCATGTCGGCGAAATTGATAATCGCGTCGGCAGTGTTCTTAATTGTGTACTGGCTGAGGATACAGGGGCCAGCGTAAAAATTGTGTTTTTTCATGATTGCTCAATGAATAAATTGATTGTTCGAAATTTTTTACAAAAATAGACAATTATTTTGATATAGCAATTTTTCTTATGGGAAAAATTGGGTAAATTTTTCTTTTTTACAGGGGAGCGACTTTTCAGATTTGATTTTTTGGGAGACAAGCCCCCTAACACAACAAAACGCAAGTAATTCTAATCATATAAAATCCCCACTTGAGATTGCTTTTGTAAATTCTTGGCTATTTCCCCTTTGCTAATTCCTCCTGATTAATTCTTCTTGTTATTTCTTCCCGGCTTAATTCCTCTTGGCTAATCGGGGAGGAGGGAGATTATAATTTGATCGGCATGCATTAGGGAATTTTTGGTTACTGCTATTCTATCTTTGGATTGGAGGATTGTTCCCGGGGATTTGCTTTCTATGGATTGGGCTTTTCTGATTAGCCTTTCAGCCTCAGCGGGGCTGAAAGATTCGGATATTCGCTTCAGGTCTATACCCTCCTTTGTTCTCAAGCCCAACATAATGGACTCCTCAAGTCTTTCAATAGGCGACAACTTCTCCTCGGAATAAAAGATGGAAGCCCCGCGCATAGTGTCCGAGAGAGAGGAAGAGGGAGAATGGCGTGCGGACTTGTCTGAATAGTCTGACTCTTCAGACTGGCCGGAGGGAGCGAAGTGAGAGATGTATTGTTGGATTTTCGGGGGGTTGCTGCGGCGTAGGGAGAGGCCGTCGTAGCTGTGGGCTGAGGGTCCTAAGCCGAGGTATGGAGAGAAGGTCCAATAGGAGGAATTATGGATTGAGCGCTTGCCCGGAAGAGCATAGTTAGAGATTTCATAATGGTCGTAGCCCACCGCTGCGAGCATCGACTCCACGAGTTGAAACATCCGTACTATCTCATCATCCTCAGGCAAGCGAATCCTCCCCTGCTCTGAGAGAATCGTAAGAGGGGTATTATCCTCAAGCATAAGAGCATAAGCAGAGATATGGTCGGGATGGAGGCCGATAACGCCTTTCAGAGTATGCTCCAAAGAAGCCAACGATTGACCGGGGAGGCCGAAAATAATATCGATACTAACATTGCGAAAATTCTCTCTCAGAATTTTGGCCGCCTCAAGGGCAGACAAGGCATTATGGTGGCGACCGATAGCCCTGAGTTCGGAATCTACTAAAGACTGCACACCCATACTAATCCTATTGACACCCGCACGCTTCCAAACGTTTGCGAGCTGCATGCTAACATCATCGGGATTCACTTCGAGAGTAAATTCCAAAGCATCGCCCCCCCCGGGAGGCATATATGGGAGAGTAAGCTTCCTAATACCACTGCAGAGACGCTCAAAGAGCAGAGGGGGCATGAGCGAGGGAGTACCCCCACCAATATATATAGACTGCAAACGGCGAGGAATCTCAACACAGCGCTCAGAAAGTTCAGCGAGGAGAGCATCGACAAACCGCGACCAGAGATCCTCAGAAGGAGCGCCGCTGAAGAAATCACAATATAAGCACTTTCGGCGACAGAAAGGGATATGAATATATAAGCCCCCCGGGGTATCCAGGATTGGATTTTCGGTTAAAAACATATGCAAAAGTAAGAAAAAATCCGAAAAAGATAAGAAGTATAGAAAAAATCATTATATTTGCTTTTTTTACTTAAATACTCAAGTTTTCAAGTGCACATTGCACCTTGAAAGCTTGAAGTTGGGAGTTTGAAGGTTAGAGATTATAGGTTGCTAACCCTAAAAAAATACGGCTCGCCAATCATCAAGGATACTACCAGCGAGAAAAAACTAAGGCAGATGGAAAAGACAAGGGCAATAGAGAACTACACTCCGATAATAGAGGCACGGGCGCAACACGTCTTTGACGTGATGCGACCAAGATGTACAGACATGGACATGCACCGCATGCAGGAAGCGTTTAGATTGGCCAGAGAGGCACATTCTGAGCAGAAGCGCAAAACGGGAGAGCCCTACATACTGCATCCGATAGCGGTAGCCACAATTGCGGCAGAGGAATTGAACCTTGACGCCAACTCAGTATGCGCGGCCTTTCTGCATGATGTAGTAGAAGACACCGACATCAAACTTGAGCGTATCACCAAGCAATTTGGTTCAGATGTAAGCTTTCTGGTGAAGGTACTGACTAAGGTGAAACGTGAGAAATACGAGATGAGCAAGCAGCTTGACAACTTCAAGCAGCTGCTGAACGCCGTGCAGCACGACATACGGCCGATACTGGTGAAGCTTGCCGACCGTCTTCACAACATGCGCACCCTATCGTCTATGCGAGCCGACAAGCAGATGAAGATAGCCGGAGAGACCGACTACTTCTACGCGCCGTTAGCCACCCGTTTAGGGCTCTACGAAGTCAAGACAGAGCTTGAGAACCTGTCACTTCGATTCAGAGTGCCCCACGAATATGAGCATCTGAAAGACAAGATTAAAGCCGACGAAATAGCCAACAGACCGCGATTAGAATCCTTCATGCGCCAAGTATCAGGGATACTGCACCAGCAAGATATAGAAGTAAAAGTAAAGACAACATATCGACAGCCCTACAGCCTATGGCGAAAGATGAAGAAATATGGCGACGACTTTGACCATCTGAAATATCGCCACTTCGTAGAGATCGAATTCGAGACGCCGGAAGGAATCAGCGAAAAAGACATGGTACTTCGCATTTATAGCCATCTTACCGACCGCTTCCGAGAGAAGCCGGGAGGTATACTAAACTATGTAGACTCCCCCAAAGAGAACGGCTATCAGAGCTTCCACATAAAACTACTGACCGACTACGGCAAATGGGAAGAAGTACATATCAGCAGTAGCCGCATGGTTCACAACTCCAACTACGGCACCTTCAGCGAACAGCCCGAAGAAAACATCCGTAAATGGATAGCCAAATTCCGAAAGAATCTGAAATCCATCTCCCATCAAGGCAACGATGGTGACGACTTCATAGAGAACGTAGTAGCATCTTTCTACAACGATGACATCATGACGTTTACACCCCAGGGAAAGCCTGTGGTACTCCCCCAGCGGTCGTCGGTCATCGACTTTGCCTACGAGATACATACCGAATTAGGCAACAAAGCGAAATATGCTCGTATCAATGGGCGATTAGCATCAATGAAGACACTGCTACGCCGTGGCGACATCATAGAGATCTTCACCGACAAAGACTCACACCCCCAGGATGACTGGCTGGAGCATGCCGTAAGTTTCAAAGCAAAGAAAGCTATAACGCAATATTTAAAAAATCGCAAGAAGCCCCGCTATTGTCATTGCACCGTCTGCAAGCCACTCCCCGGAGAAGAAGTCATAGGCTACAAAGAAGAGAACGGCAACATCACAGTCCACAAGAGAGATTGTCCGGTAGCCATCCGCTTAGCCTCAAAGATGGGAGACAACATTGAGAGTGTAGACTACCGGGCAGACGACACCCTCTATCCGGTAGAATTTGAGATACTCTGCATTGACCGAGCCCACATGATCATCGACTTGGTAGAATGTATCTCCAACAAGCTCAACCTCTCGATATCGAGTATCAACACCCACACCGAAGACTCGATAGTAACACTGACCTTGACATTAGGAGTACACTCCTACGAAGAATTACAAACGATAGTTGCCCACATCCGGGAGATACCGGATGTAGACGAAGTACAAGTTAAGGCATTATAATATGGATTTTTCAAATCCATATTATAATGCCTTGGGGATTGGGGATTGGGGATTGGAGATTGGGGATTGGGGATTGGAGATTGGGGATTGGAGATTGGAGATTATAGTTCTCGGACTGAGGGCTTGTCGGACCGGTCTGACCGGTCTGACTGTTTTTTTTGGTCGGCTTTGTTGCCGAAGACTTTGGAGAGATAATTCTCCTGGAAGCGCTGCATGACATCCCAGAAACTGGGGACGAAGAGTGTGCCGAGGATTGCATTCATCGTCATGCCGAAGACAATCGCCGTGCCCAACTCTATACGACTGTTGGCACCTGCGCCGGTAGCGAAGAGCATCGGAAGTACACCGAAGATAAAAGCCAGCGCAGTCATCATAATCGGACGGAAACGAATTACCCCCGCATCGTGAGCCGCCTTGCGGATATCCTCACCCTGCTTACGGAAATCCATGGCATACTCCACAATAAGGATAGCATTCTTCGCCGACATACCCAACAGCAGAATCATACCAATCTGAGTGTAGATGCTGACACTCTGCCCCATCACGATACAACCCAGACACGTACCCAGAATAGCAATCGGCATACTGAAGACCACCGCAATCGGACTTGTCCAGCTCTCATACTGAGCTGAGAGCACCAAGATAGTCATCACAATAGCGAAGATAAATACGAAAGAGATAGTAGTCCCCGCCTGTGTCTCCTGATACGCCTCGCCCGTCCAGGCGTATGAATAATTTTGACCCAAAGTATCGTATACAATATCCTCCATCGCATGGATAGCGTCCGAAGAGCTCACCCCCTTAGCCGGGGTAGCAGTCAGCGACGCCGTAGAATAAAGATTATAGCGCGCCACCGACCCCTCACCCATGATTTCCTTAATCTGAGTGAAAGCTGAGAACGGCACCATCTCGCCCTTAGAATTGCGAACGCTCAGCCTATTTACATCATCTACGAAAGCACTCGTGCCTCCCATAGCCTTGACAGTCACTTGGAAAGTACGACCAAACTCCACGAAATCATTAACATAACTACCGCCCATATACCCGGCCAGGGTAGAATAGACATCATCAAGACTTATACCCTGAAGCTCAATACGATCACGATCGAAATCGAGTTGATATTGCGGGATTACACCCTCATACATCGAAGTGACAGAAGCGATGCGAGGGTCATTCTTAGCCGCAGTCTCAATACTCTGAAGAGCCTTCATCATCTCCGAAGCACCGAGATTATTGATATCGAGGAGCTGCATCTCCAGCCCCGCCGACATACCCAGACCCGGGATTGAAGGAGGATTGATAGAGAAGATCACCGCCTCCTGATACTGAGCAGAAAGCTCAGTAACCTTCGCCATAAGCTTATCGATACTCTCACTGCGGCCACGATCCTTCCATGGCTCAAGAATCACATTGACAGCACCCACATTGCCACCGCTACCACCGAGGAACGAAAAGCCCGAGATACTCATCACATCCTTGACACCCGGAATCTCCTTCACCTTCGCCGACAGAGAATTGACCACCTCCTCCGTACGCTCCAGCGAAGCACCCGTAGGGAGCTGCACACTCGTCATGAAATACCCCATATCCTCCTCAGGCAGATAGCTCGTAGGGAGCTTCAGAAACCCCCAAATACCCACCAGAGCGATAACAACGAACGCCCCCATAGAGAGATACGGACGCTCCAGCATGTGGGCCGTAATGCGAGCATAGAGATTCTCCACCTTCTGATAGCCAAAATTGAACCACCTATATATAAAGAAGCGTGAAGACTTCTGAGGTCTCAAGAACAGAGCGCAGAGCGCCGGAGTCAGCGTCAACGCATTCAGACCCGAAAACGCCGTAGAGACAGCAATAGTCAAAGCGAACTGCTTATAAAGCTGACCCGTAATGCCACTGACGAAAGCCGTAGGGATAAACACCGAGAGAAGCACCAACACCTCACCAACAACAGGCCCCGTCAGCTCCTTCATAGCCTGTACAGCAGCCTGCCGAGGAGTCATCTCGCCCCTATCCACAATACGGGAACAATCCTCCACCACCACGATAGCATCATCCACCACAATAGCAATCGCCAATACAAGGCCGAAGAGCGTCAGCGTATTGAGCGAGAACCCAAGCAGCTTCATGACCGCAAACGTAGCGATGAGTGACACCGGAATAGTCAACATCGGGATCACCACCGCCCTCCAGTTTTGCAAGAATATCAGGATTACCACCATAACAATAAAGGTAGTAATAAAGAACGTCACAACCAGATCAGAGATAGACTCCCGCACATAATCCGTAGAATTAAGAATCACCCGATACTTAATGCCGGAGGGGAAATATTTAGCAAGGCGATTGAGCTCCTTGATTGAGCCATCAGCCACATCCAGCGCATTAGCCCCCGGGAGCTGCGAGATACCGATAAGAGCCACATCCTTACCATTGACCTTAGAGACAACGCTATAAGACTGCGATCCCAGATCAATCTTAGCCACATCTCTCAGGCGAAGGATACCACTGTCTGAAGAACGCAAGATAATATCGCCAAACTCCTCAGGCGTCTGGAGCATACCATCGCTTACCAGAGTATACTCAAACGAAGCATGGTCATTATTAGGCTCAGAACCCACCGAACCCGCCGAGACCTCCATATTTTGAGCGCGGATAGCAGCCTCGACATCAGCGGGGGTAAGATTACGATGGCGCATAGCCTCCGGATCGAGCCAGATACGCATACTATACTTACCCGAACCGAAAGCGCTGACATCACCCACGCCCTCCACTCGCGACAGAGGGTCGATAAGATTCAGCTGTGCATAATTAGTAAGATACAGCGCCGAATAGCGTCCCGAATCATCCCCCTCGAGGGTACAGAACAGAACATTGTTTGACGACTGCTTGTTGACACTCAGCCCCTGCTCCGTCACCGAATTCGGCAGTTCAGCCGTGATTCGCTGCAGACGGTTTTGCACATTGATAGCAGCCTGGTCAACATTGGTGCCATTCTTGAAAGTGACAGTCAACGAATAGCTACCATCACCGGAAGTAGAACTCATATATAGCATATCCTCGATACCGTTGACAGCCTGCTCCACGGGAACACCAACAGAGCGAGCCACGGTAGCCGCATCTGCTCCGGGATACGAAGCGCTGACCATAATAGTCGGCGGCGTAATATCCGGATACTGAGCAATCGGCAGGGTGAAGAGAGTCATCGTACCGGCGAGAATCATCAACACCGCGATTACTGTAGCAAAAATCGGACGATCTATGAAAAATCTGGAAAACATAGTCTTTGAAATTAGGAATTAGTAATCAGGAATTCCAACTGTCAACTATAAACTATAAACTTTCAACCAACAACCATAAAATTTCGGTTACCGAAATTTTATTTCTGAAGGACGGGTTTGACAGTTTCCCCCTCGCGCACCTTCAGGAGAGCCTTGGTCACGTAGCGTTGTTTGGGAGTCAGACCCTTAGTGACAACTCTCAGAGAATCCCGATATAGGTCGCCAATTTCAATATGCGTGTAGACCACCTTATTAGAATCATTGACAACGTAGACATACTTACCGAGTTGATCGGTGCCGATAGAAGCATCGCGCACCAGGATAGCCTTAGAATCCGTGCCATAAGGAAGGTGCACCTTACAATACATACCATCCTTAAGCTCATCATTAATATTCTTCACCCTACCCTTAATCAGCAGCGTACCCGTAGTAGGGTCGATTGCCGGCGACTCATAGCTAAGGTCGATAAAATAATCATGAGGCAGAGGATTAGTAAACGAAACGGGCACCTTTCGGAACAGCGGGTTGTTGATACCACCATTCTTACCGAGCATAGCCTCATACTCCGAATCCTCAACGTGGAAACGCACCGACATAGCATTATCATCATAGATAGTACAGAGAACCACCGGCGAAGCGCCACCATTGACATACGCCCCCGGGTCAAGGACAGCCGCCGAAGCGATACCTGAAATTGGGGCGCGAACGGTGCAATAGCTCAGATTAGTACGCGCAGTCTGCAGAGCAGCCGTAGAATTCTTGATAGAAGCCGCCGCCTGCTCCATGTTGCTCTTTGCCTGAGCTACATCCATCTGAGAGACAGCATCGCTCTGCAGAGCCTTCTTCATAGCCTCATACTGCTTAGAAGCGTAGGCATACTCCGCGCGAGCCGTGGCCAGCGATGACTCAGCCTGCTGCACAGCATCCTTATACTTCGCAGACTCAATGACGAAAAGCACCTGCCCCTTAGAGACGTGGGAACCATCCTGATACTGCTGCGACAGGATAATACCATCTACCCTCCCCACGACATCCGTGACATCGCGAGTGCGCACCGTAGCCGGATACACCTTATATAAAGTAATAGAGTCAACCTCAGGATAAGCCACATCGATGCTCATCTCCTGCTGTTCAGACTGATCCTTATGCTTGCCACAACTTGAGAAAGCAACCGCAATAATAGCAGCACACCCTAATATAATAGCGAAAGGAAATATCTTATTCATAGCAGTAAAATTAACGATTAACAAATTGAGGAATCCAGCCGCCACCAAGACTCTGATAGAGGCTGACAATATCGGAAAGGGCAGCCCCCTTAGCAGCAATAAGAGAATTGCGCGACTCAAGCAAATCGAGCTGAGCGTTGGCAACATTAGTGAAATCAGAAAGACCCAGTTTATAACGCTCCACAGCCAGATTCAGAGTCAGTTCATTCTGGTGTACCACCTCAGCATCAATCTTAATTTCATCAATCGAAGAAGTATAATCAGCGAGATTATCGTTGACCTCGAAGACCGCCTGCATGACAGTCTCATTGTAAGAATCCACAGCAGCCTCTAAATCCGCCTTGGCGATAGCCACGTCAGCATCGCGACCCAGGCCATCGAAGATAGTCCAAGAGAGCTGAGGCGCCACACTCCAGGTGAACGACTCTCCCTTAAAAAGATCGCCCGCATTATGGGCTGAAGTGCCGATTTGCCCCGAGATAGAAAGCCGCGGAAGAAACTCCTTCTTAGCCGCACCGACATTAGCCGCCAGAGCACGAAGATTCCACTCCGCCTCCACAATATCAGGACGACGACGCAGCAGATCAGCCGGAATACCCGAAGGAGCAACATAATCCGGATTAGGGAGACAGCCATGGAGGATAACATCCGCAGGGAGCTCCTCCTGATAGACACCGCAGAGGAGAGCCAACGCATTCAGGTTAGACTGGATAAGAGCATGAAGTTGCGGGATAGTCGCCTTAGTAGAGAGTACCACCGAACGAGCCTGTGCCACATCCAGAGCCGAAGCCAGCCCGGCATTAAATCTCGCCTCCGTCATACTGAGTATTTTCTCCTGAGAATCAATATGGTCCAGCGCCACCTCCAATTGCTCCTGATAGCAGCGCAGCGAAAAATACGTCTTCGCCACACTGGCACAAATCGACACATTCAGCGCACCGCGTTCCGCACGGGTAGCCTCCAGCGACGCCTTCCCCGACTCCACCTGCTTGCTAATCCTGCCAAAAATATCAATCTCCCAATTAGCAGAAATGCCTAGAGAAAAATAATCAAGAGAAGAAGCACTCCCCCGCCGCGAATACATCAGGCCCGACTGACGCTCCTTAGTCCACCCGGCAGAAAGCGACAACGAAGGGAAATACCCCGCACGCGCCTTGCGCAGAGACTGAGAAGCCGCCTCAATACGAGCGAGCGCCGCCGAGAGCTGATAATTATGACTCTCCGCCTGCTTGAAAAGAGCCACGAGCACCGGATCATTGAATCCCTGCCAGAAATCATCGGTAGAGGGAGCCTTCAATACCGGTAAAGTATCATTCTGCCACTCCTGAGGGAGAGGCCGGGCGAGCCATTGGTTTTGCGGAGCACTTTGCCGGGCTGACACCGACAAAGAAACCAAAAGCCCAAAAGATGAAGCTAAAAATAGATATATGTTATTCATAGCAGAAGTTAAATGATTTTCAATTTATAATTTTCAATTATCAATACGCCGGAGGGGACACTATCCCTTTAGATTTCAGTCCTAAGACGCTGGGAGAGGATAGCCGCAATGAGAATCAAGACAGAGAGGACAGCGAAAGTAATAGCCGTAGAATGCAACACATTCCCTTGCCCCACAAAGGTAGAGACCACAAAACCGAAGAGATAGCCCGCCAGACCGATAATCGCCGAAGCGCTACCGGCATCGGCACGTCCCTCATTCATAGCCAGCGAATTACTGACAGTAAAGATCATACCGAGAGCAAAAATCATAGGTATCAGAAGAAGCTCATAAGTCCAGAAATCCGGAGCGCGGAAAAGGACAAACGTCTGGGCAGCAATAGTGACAACAAGGATCAGCGCACCACAAGAAGCAGCATTCTTAAGCGCCTTAAACTTCAGCGCCAACATCGAGCCGAACGCTACAAAAATAGCATTCGCACCCACGATAAGGCCGAAATGCAACTGCGAAAAGCCGAAATGAGACTGCATAATAAAAGGAGCCGAAGAAATATATGCGAAAAGGAGGCCGAGAGCCGTACCCTTCAGCATCACGTGCACCATGAAAGGATAATTAGTCAGAAGCCTACCATAACTGCCAAACGACGAAGCTATAGAGATATTCCTATTCTTAGAGTGAGGATGAGACTCCTTCAAGAAATGACATAGGATAAGAAGGAGGAGAGCGAAAATAGCCAGACACACAAAGACACCTTGCCAGTGGAACTCCTGAGAGATAAGCCCGCCGAGCACAGGAGCTGAAGCCGGAGCAAGACCATTAATAGCACCCACCACAGCCATAATCTTCGCGAGCATACGCCCCGAATAAATATCCGCCGGGATAGTACGAGCGAGGAAATATCCCCCGGCAGCGCCACACCCCTGGAAGAAACGGCAACCAATAAAGAAATGAATATTCGGAGAGAACACACTCGTGACCGCCGCCGCAATGAAAAGCAGCAGAGAACCAATCAGCACAGGTTTTCTGCCATATACATCACTAATAGGGCCCATCAGCACCTCACCGATACCGAGCCCCAACATACCGAAAGCCACTCCCAGTTCACAAGTAGGCACAGAACAATGAAAAAAAGCAACCATCGAAGGTAGCGACGGCATATACATATCATTGACAAAAGAGCCAAATGCACTGAGGCCCACGAGATAAGCCACCAAAAACGTATAATTAATGGCCGGAGAAGCAGAAGATTTCGAAAAAAAGCTAACGGTCATAGCGGAATAAATAAAATAAAAAGCAGTAACTACGGAAAAAAGTCAGCAATTGAGAAAAGGAGACCGAAAACAATAAACGGCCAAACCGACTTGATTCAAAATAAGAACAACAAAAAAGAAGAAAAGGTTTCCCAAAAAGGGTACAGACGTAGGTATACTATAGAAAAATGCTATCATATAGCAAAAGAGAAAATTCGCTAAAAAGTCGGAATTTGCACACTCTAAGCCGGCATGTGCAAAGTGTTAAAGAACGTTAATTAACATATAAAATCATGATAATATTTGCATTAAATGAACAAGTATATTAATTTTGCAGACGTAAAAAACGAGAGGATTCTTCGGAAGTTCCGCAGAAGCCTTGAAAACAGAAAGCAATGAAGAAACTAAAGAAAGCTCTAACCATACTCATGATAGCCACCTGTGCCTTCACAGGGGCAGCCCAAAAGAAGAACTCATCAGCAAGAAAAGCACATGAAGCCGCCCACAAGGCAATGTTGGCCGACCACCGACAGGGAATGGACAACACCGTCATCAGCGGTATAATACAGCAAGACGTACAGGGACGCGAGAATCACGGAGGCAACTTCTCCGCAGCATCCCGCAGTCTTTCCAACGACATCATCACCGAGGCCTTCCGTCATCTTGGCAAGCCCTACGTATGGGGAGCCAAGGGTCCCAGCCAGTTTGACTGCTCCGGCTTCACCAGCTATGTATATCGTCAGTTTGGCTACTCCATATCTCCCGGAAGCCGCATACAATATACTCAAGGAAGAGCCGTAGCTCGCAAAGATATCCGCAAAGGGGACTTGGTATTCTTCACCTCTCCCCGCTCCGGTAGCGCTGTAGGCCATGTAGGAATCTGCGTAGACTCAGACCAGAGCACCGGCACTTTCACCTTCGTTCACGCCTCCCTTCGCGGAGTGAAGGTCAGCAGCATCACCGAAAACTACTACTCCAGAAGATTCATCGGTGCACGCCGCGTAATCGCTGACTAAGAGGGCTCTAAGACCGCTTCTCATAAAACAAATCATCATAAACACACTCGGAGCAACTTCCCATCGAAGTTGCTCCGAGTGCGTTTAGAGTCTATCTTATGAGAAGCCGGACCAAGAATGGTTTTCGGGCAATATTCTTTAACTTTTCAGCGTTTAACAAATATAGACAATTCGTTATAAACACTTCATAACTCATAACCAATACATATTACTTATCTATAGGCATAAATATGAAAAAAGGACTTTTCCTCATTTTGGCGGCAGCGGCCGTTTGCAGCGTAGCGGCCAAAGACCGCACAAAGCATGACCCTAAGGCCACCAACAGCGAGACCATCATGCATGCTTGGAGCTGGAACTTTGACAACATCGCCAAGAACATGAAAAACATCGCCGATGCCGGATTCACTATGGTGCAGACCTCACCGGTGCAGCAATGCTACAACCCTGAGGGTGGTAGCAAGAAACTCTTCGACGAAGAAGGGGGCGAAGGCTTCTGGTACTACTACTATCAGCCTACAGACTGGAAGATAGGCAACCAGATAATGGGAAGTCGCGAGCAGATGCAAGCGATGATGGACTCCGCAAAGAAATACAACGTCCGCGTAATCGTAGACGTACTCCCCAACCATACCGCCTTTGACATTGATGCCGTCAGCGACGACTTCTATCGCGCAGTAGGAGGGCGCGACAAGATGTACCACTCGCAGGGGCTCACTCCGGTAGAAGATTACAACGACCGCCTGCAATGCACACTCCGGGGATCGGGAGCGCTTCCCGACGTAAACACCGAGAATCCCGCTTTCCAGAAATACTACATGCAGTTTGTCAACGACCTGCTGAGTATGGGAGTAGGTGGTTTCCGCTATGACACCGCCAAACATATTGGCGTACACTCCGACCCCGTAGACAGCGCCTCCGGAGTAAAAGAAAACGACTTCTGGGACGTAGCTACCGGGCGCAAAAGTGTCAAGGGGGTGAAGCTGGCCGTGCCCTACGACTCTCTGTTCGTATATGGAGAGGTGTTGCAAGATCGCAACGTACCCGAGGCAGAATATGCCGACTACTTCGGTCAGACAGCATCGGGGTATGGCTATATACTACGCGAAGTCCTGGAGAAACGCAATGCCAAAGGTATCGACCTCAAAGACTGGCGCCACACCGCCGCACCGGAATATCTGATAACCTGGGTAGAGAGCCACGACACCTACGCCAACGCCCACGAATCAGCCGGAATCTCAGACGAATTGATACGCTGCGGATGGGTATTTCTGACAGCACGACAGAATGGCACACCATTATTTTTCAGCCGACCGGCAGGTAGCAGCCGATCAAACTATTGGGGAGACAACATCTTAGGAGCGGCAGGCAACGATGAGTACAAACATCCGGAGGTAGCGGCGGTCAACAAATTTCGCAGAGCCATGGACGGACAGCCGGAACTGGTAGAGATTGGCGACAACGGGCAAGTACTTGTTGTCAGCCGTGGCAAGAAAGGAGTCGCGATTGTCAATATTGGCAAATTTGCCAACTACGTAGATGTACCAACGACACTCCCCAACGGCACCTACAAAGACGAAGTCTACGGCATAGAGTTCAAAGTCAAGAACGGACGTCTTACGGGCATGGCCGCCCCGGAACGCACTTACATTATTCGAAATTAAGAATCAGGAATTCACATGGGTTTGAAACCCACGTGTTCTTGCCCACCTGCGGTGAGTAGCAAACCCACCGCGACTAAAAAACACCGCAACTGAGATCTGAACCTTTTATAACAACGATTGTTGAAATATATTGAGAGGGCAAAGAGCGAATTGGCACGCTTTTTGCCTTTCTAAACTATGGAGGATTAAACCTCAATAATGATGATAAATTGGAAATAACTCAAAAAATATAGCAATTATGAAAATCCAACCACTTGCCGACCGTGTGCTCATCGAGCCCACAGCGGCAGAAGAAGTAACAGCCAGCGGCATCATCATACCCGACTCGGCCAAGGAGAAACCCCTGAGAGGCAAAGTACTCGCCGTAGGTGGAGGCACCAAAGACGACCCGATGGTACTCAAAGAGGGAGACGAAGTACTCTACGGCAAATATGCCGGTACAGAGATAGAGCTTGACGGAACAAAATATCTAATGATGCGTCAGAGCGACGTCCTCGGAGTAATTCTTTGAAAGTCGAGAGTTTAGAGTCGAGAGTTTAGAGTCGAGAGTTTAGATAATTCCCAACTCCAAATTCCTAATTAAAAAAGTTATGGCTAAAGAAATAAAATTCAATATTAAGGCTCGCGAAGAGCTTAAGAACGGCGTAGATGCATTGGCTGATGCCGTGAAGGTGACCTTAGGTCCCAAAGGTAGAAATGTAATCATAGAGAAAAAATTCGGAGCACCCCACATCACCAAAGATGGAGTGACTGTAGCACGCGAAATAGAGCTTGAAGACCCCTTCCAGAACATGGGTGCACAGCTCGTGAAAGAAGTAGCCTCCAAGACAGGTGACCAGGCCGGCGATGGCACCACCACCGCCACCGTACTTGCTCAGGCCATCGTCAATGTCGGACTGAAGAACGTAGCCGCCGGAGCCAACCCTATGGATCTCAAGCGCGGTATCGACAAAGCCGTAAGCAAAGTCGTAGAGAGTATCAAAGAGCTCAGCCAGGAGGTTGACGACGACATCGACAAGATTGAAAACGTAGCCCGTGTCAGCGCCAACGGCGACGAGCAGATCGGCGCACTCATAGCCGAAGCAATGAAGAAAGTGAAGAAAGAGGGAGTCATCACAGTAGAAGAAGCCAAAGGCACCGAAACCACCGTCGACATCGTAGAAGGTATGGAATTCGACCGCGGCTATATCTCCCCCTATTTCGTGACCAACTCCGAAAAGATGGAATGCGAGTATGACACCCCCTACATCCTTCTTTACGACAAGAAAATCTCCAATCTCAAAGACCTTCTCGGCATTCTGGAGCCCGTGGCACAGAGTGGACGTCCGTTGCTGATTATCGCCGAAGATGTAGACAACGAAGCACTGGCCACATTGGTAGTCAACAGACTTCGTGGATCACTGAAGATATGTGCAGTCAAAGCACCCGGCTTTGGCGACCGTCGCAAAGAGATGCTCGAAGACATTGCCATCCTGACCGGCGGCACCGTCATCAGCGAAGTGAAAGGGCTGACCTTGGCACAAGCACAGATCACCGACCTGGGCACCTGTGAGAAAGTCAGCGTCAACAAAGACCACACCATCATCGTCAACGGCGCCGGAGCCAAAGAAGCCATCTCTGATCGTGTCAACCAGATAAAATCACAGATAGAGACCACCACCTCCAACTACGACCGCGAGAAGCTCCAGGAGCGTCTTGCCAAACTTGCCGGAGGGGTAGCAGTTCTTTACATCGGAGCACCCTCAGAGGTAGAGATGAAAGAGAAGAAAGACCGAGTAGACGATGCACTTAGCGCCACACGCGCCGCCATCGCCGAAGGTATCGTACCGGGTGGAGGTGTAGCCTACATCCGTTGCATCCCCGCACTCGACGCACTCAAAGGTGCCAACGACGATGAAAACACCGGCATACAGATCATCCGCCGCGCGATCGAAGAGCCACTGCGTCAGATAGTAGAGAACGCCGGATTAGAAGGAGCCGTCATCATCCAGAAAGTAAAAGATGGCAAAGACGACTACGGCTACAACGCCCGCACCGGAGAATTTGAGAACTTCTTCGCCAGCGGTGTTATAGACCCGGCTAAGGTGACACGCGTAGCACTGGAGAATGCGGCTTCAATCGCCGGCATGTTCCTGACTACAGAATGTGTCATAGCCGACAAGAAAGAAGATATCCCGGCGGCACCCATGGGCGGCGCACCCGGCATGGGCGGCGGCATGGGCATGATGTAATTATTATGACAGATACACCAATATTATTATTGACAGGATACTTGGGGAGCGGCAAAACGACGCTCCTCAATCATATTCTGACCAACGAGAAAGGGATAAAGTTTGCAGTCATCGTCAACGACATCGGTGAGGTGAACATAGATGCTTCGCTGATACAGAAAGGCGGGGTGGTAGGCCAGGGTGATGACGACCTCGTAGCCCTACAGAATGGATGCATCTGCTGCACCCTTCGCACCGACCTGATGAAGCAGATAGCAGACTTGATAGATATGAAGCGCTTCGACTACATAGTCATCGAAGCCAGCGGCGTCTGCGAACCGGAGCCGATAGCGCAGACCATCTGCCAGATGGAACAGATGGTAAGTCCCACGAGCGCCAACGGCGGCAGGCCACGCCTCGACTGCATAGCCACCGTAGCCGACGCCCTTCGACTAAAGACCGAATTTGGGTGTGGCGAATCGCTGACAGTTGAGAGTCTTGACGAAGAAGATATCGAAAACCTGATAGCACAGCAGATAGAATTCTGCAACCTTATCATCATCAACAAGATATCCGAAGTGTCGAAAGAAGAAGCGCGTAGAATACGGAAAGTCGTAGAGGTACTGAACCCCTCAGCCAAGATACTCGAATGTGACTACTGCGACGTACCGATGTCAGAGCTTGTGAACTCCGGGCTGTTCGACTTCACCAAGACCGCATTGGGAGCCACGTGGGTACGCGAAATAGAACGCGATGTCGATGCCGAAGAAGGAGATCATGAGCATGAACATCATGATCATGAACATCATGAACATGGGCATGAACATGGGCATGAACATGGGCATGGGCATCATCATGAACATGGGCATCATCATCACCATCATCATGATGAGGGAGAGGCTGAAGAATATGGTATCAGCACATATGTCTACTTCCGTCGGCAACCCTTTAATCTGGAGAAGTTTGACCGCTGGGTAAAATACCATTGGCCGGAGAATATCATACGCACAAAGGGAGTAATGTACTTTTCGAGCAATAGAGACATGTCGTTGCTTTTTGAGCAGGCGGGTGTACAAAAGACACTTAAGCAAGCCGGAATGTGGTATGCTACGGCACCGGAAGAAGAGTTGCAACAATTCCTGGCGGCTGATGCACAATTGCGCAAAGACTGGAACGATAAATACGGTGACAGAATGGAAAAGCTCGTCTTCATCGGGCGGGACATCGACCGCAAACAACTTGCCGCCGACTTAGACTCCTGCTTAGAGGAAGAGTGAGGCCCCTCCCCGGTCCTCCCCGCAGGGGGAAGGAGGCAGATATGACGACATCAAAACGGTTTGTGGAGTATCATATAACAAGCATATTGCGGTAGAATCATGAGCAGTGCAATACTGATAAAAATAGTCTTCCCCTACGTTCAGATTTAATATACTCCCGACTGAAAACTTGAAAAGATGTGGATTTCCTTATAATCTGCATCTTTTTTATTTTGGCTATGTGGATATTGAAAAAATTGTTAAATTTGCGAATTACTATAATAGGTCTCATAAAAGAGACCGCTACAGACAGAGATAGAATAAAAAACATATAAAAACTCACATAGCCAATGAAAAAAACGAAAACACTTTTAGCGCTACTACTGACGCTGGTAGTACTCAGCGCGCAGGCCTACAACAATCCCGGCCAGCTCTGGTTCTTCAAAGATACCGGTAATGGCAACGGCACATCCATTCCCTTTACAAAAATCGGAGACACTACTTATACATGTGAAATTGATGCCTCACAAAGCGTTGTAAAAGGGGTTATTATCAATAGCTCTGCATCCACATGGACCGATGTACATAATAATAAAACCACTTACGTTCCATCAGGATATAATCCATCAAGTAATGCCGAAATCTATAAAATTCAAGATAGTCAGTATAATTGGTCACAAATGGTAGACAAGACTCCTTATTGGGACTATTGTTGCTTTGAATTCCCTGAAAATCATAGGTACTTGATTACCATGACTTATGACAATAGCAAAAACACATTCAACGGCAAGGTGGAGTATGCACCGGCCGAGATTTGCATCCGGGGAGAAAATTTCGGAAATTGGAATAGCACCACAACAGTAATGAATACTACAGACCATGTCAATTTTACTATTGACTTGGAAACACTAAGTGGTGCATTCAAGCTGTATAATATCTGTAGCGGTGAGTGGTATGGAGCAAAGAATGGTAATAACGACGGAATTGAGATAATCAACAACCTTACCACCAACCTTGGCGATACCGGATATCCGGACTATAATTTTAAGCCCGCAGCGGCATGTAACAATGTGCGTATACAGTTTAATCTGAAAACCAAGACCATGACTCTATCCCAGCTTACTAAAGTGTCGTTCTATTTTGATGCTCCTGATGCTTGGGAGAAGACAAATGGTGGATTGGGCGTTAAGTTCTACGGCGTTAAGGAGGATGGCACTGCTGTTGAGCTGAAGGCTACACAGGAGAAAAAATCCCCTGCCAATGAGATTAACAATAAATACTGGGCACTGAACGTCTACACTGAAAATTACAAATCTTTCTATGCCACTACTAAAGATGGTTCTATTAAGACTGATACCTGGACTATCTATGAAAATGCAGTCTATACCGTAGAAACTCCGACAAACCGGCTACCGAAATATCAGTGGGACGGCACTACACAGACTCTGAATACCGAAGTGTCTTATCCATCCACACGTGTCTATTTTGAGAAACCCGGGAGCTGGACAAATGTATACTGCTACGCCTTCAACTCCACTGCTGAAGAAAACGCCAACTGGCCCGGTGTCACCGCCACTGCCAACAAAGAGACTATCGGCGGGAAAGAATATATCTACTTCGACGTAGACAACCGCTACCCCTACGTTATCTTCAACAAAAATGAAGGAACAGACAATCAGACAGAAGACCTTCTCGTGCTTGAAAATGGTGTTTACACCCAAAATAGCGAAGGTATGGCATATCCCGACAATATTGTCAGTGGAGATAAGGTAGTAGCCAACCATGCTGTGTCCCCCAAGGGAACTACAATCCTGTATCTGCCAAAAAACAGTTCTGCGATTTACAATACTCCCCTGGTGACTATCACCGGAGTCTTCGGCGGTAACTATACAACCAACGAGCCGATGACAAAGATAAGTCTCAATGGCAAAACATACTATGCTATCACTTCGCGTCGACTCAATGCCGCTGAGAAAATCAACTTCACCTTCTTTAATGGCGAAAAAGAGATTCAGACTATTAAGAATCTGAATCTTAACGACGTAACGCGCGCTGTCAACACGGCTGATTATTATGTCATCAATGGTACAAACACTACTATTACAACCCTGAGTGTTGAAGACGCCGGGCTGACTGCTGCCACCATCACCGTTGGAGGCACCAATATGTATGCAGCACAAGCCACAGAGGAAGATAAAGATGCCAACAAGACTACACTTGACGGCACGAATACACTAACCGTTAATATCAACGACGACGGACAGTTTGTATTCTGGCTGAAAGACAAGAGCGATGATGGCAAATTCTGGATTACCTTCAATGATACACGGTACGGCGTAGCCAATCCGACAGCTAATGACAATCAGTTCATCAATGGAGTATACAAGACCGTCAAAGCAGGCAACGATGATTATGCACAACTTGGCAATGTCAACAGAGCCTACGAGATGACATTCGACCCCAGAGCCAACGTCCTATATGCAGACTGGGTAGTAGTAGATCCGGCATTCAGCATCTGCTACAACGGTGAAGTTTATGGCACTGACGCGACTATTACAGGAGTAGACGCACAAACTAACGCATCAGACGGTACCACTATGATCGTCAGCTTTAAGAGCAGCAAATCCGGAGTGATGACTGAGCTTGGGGCTACCAGTGCCGATTTGTTTACATTTACTTTGACTCCCGGCGAATGGGAAAAAGACTTCACTTATTATACAGGAAATCCTGCTTATACAGACGTTAACCTTCCCGCAATCGGAGATGTAGATTATAAGGATGGTGTTTACACTTGTGCGATTAAGGTACCCGTAGGTGGTACATATACTCTTACCTGCTCGTTTGAGGGTAACGATGGCTACAATGCTCAGGCATTCTCCTGTAAGGTAGCTGTTCGTCCTACTATCGCTTCGCTGGGACTGACAATCAATGGCACAACAATTCCAACAGACGGCACCGGCTCAATGGCAGTTAACCTTCATGATGACTACGGTGAATTCCTTGGTGGTTCACTCGCACATGCCCGCATCAACACAAGCCCTAATATGCCTCTTATGAATGGTCTGGAAATATGGTACAAGTATCAGACTACCGCCAACAATTCAGAGTCTAATCGTCCGGCAATTCATCGTGAAAGCACAGACCCTGCTGATGGTTATCAAAAATATACAGGTGCTTACGGCATTGATGTCACAGAGGGTAAAGAAGTAAGCTTCCTCGCCATACAGAATGGTGTAGCCGGCGAACCCACAGGCTTCATCAGGATGGAAGAAGGTGGTACACCGACAGGTGTTGAGGGTATTGCAGCTGAAGAAGGAGATGCACGCTACTTCAATCTTCAGGGAGTTGAGGTTGAAAACCCCTCAGCCGGCATCTACGTAAAGGTAGCAGGAGGCAAAGCTGTCAAGGTAATCGTGAAATAATCCTACAGAATTCACTACAAAAAACAGAGGTTGCGAAAAACGCAACCTCTGTTTTTTTTGTAGAATGGATGAAAAATCGCTAAATTTGCAGACTATGAAGAGACTTTTATTTGTAATTCCGATAATAATTCTCACTATGATGATGGCGGGTAGCAGTGACGTCTTTGGGCAGTCGCGTCATCCATCGAAGATGGTGCACAAAGAACAGCCTGAGAAGAAGCCAAAGAGCACGCCACCGGCAGCGGCTCCATCAAAGCCGAAAGCGCGACCGAAGCCCGCCGCACCCGCCGCACCCGTAGGAGGAGGAGTCGACGGCGACCATGGTGCTGACCACAGAGCGCGCGAAGCAGCCGAACGAGAATATGCACAACGCGAGAACGAGCTCAACGAGCAAGCCATAGCGCAGCTCCTTAGGGACATGGTTTACGTAGAAGGCTCAAGCTTCAGAATGGGATCGACAGATCCCGAAGCGAGCAGTGACGAAAAACCGCGAATGGTAGAGATCCGCGACTTCCACATAGGGAAATACGAAGTCACACAGCGGCAATGGATAGCCATCATGGGAAGCAACCCCTCAGCAAAGCGGGGGGACCGACGGCCTGTAGAGAACGTCAGCTGGTATGACTGTCAGCAATTCATCCGCAAGCTCAACGAAAAGACCGGCAAAAACTTCAGACTACCGACAGAAGAAGAATGGGAATACGCCTCCCGCGGCGGCAAACAGAGTCACGGGTACAAATATAGCGGATCGAACGACCTTGGGGAAGTAGGCTGGTATGAAGAAAACTCCGGAGGGAAGACGCAGAACGTAGGACAGAAGGAGCCCAACGAATTAGGGCTCTACGACATGAGTGGCAACGTAGCCGAATGGTGCGACAACAGGATGAGTGAATATCGCGCTGACTACTCAGAGTCATCCGCGCCGGACATCCGCGATGGCAGCGTATGCATCACCCGCGGAGGGAGCTGGTATCTCTACCCGGAATATTGCCGGAACAGCGCTCGCGACTGCGCCGGCCCCTCTGAGCCCGGGATAGACTTAGGCTTCCGGCTGGCATATTGAAGTGATTTCAATTTGGAAAAATGACTATCGAATATATATATCATGATTGCTTTATAGTGCGAACGCAGAAAGCCGTGCTGGTGTTTGACTTCTGGCAGCGTCCGAAAGGATGGGAATCAGGGTCGCCATTCATCGGAGGGTCTCCCCTCTTGAAGAGCGACCTTGACAAGCGCATCTACATCTTTGTCAGCCACTTTCATAAAGACCATTACAATCCCGAGATCTTCGAATGGAGCAAAGAGATACCCGGCATCACCTACGTCATCAGCAAAGACGTAGCACGCCATGCCCGACATATACTCCGCGAAGACAGCCTCTACAACGGACATCGTCCACCAGCCGAGAGTGTACATATCCTCAAGCCCCTTGAGAACTGGAGCGACGACCTTATCAGCGTGCATGCCTACGACTCCACCGACACCGGCAACGCCTACGTCGTAGAAACCGGAGGAAAGACACTGATGCACGCCGGCGACCTCAACGCCTGGATATGGATAGATGAGCCGGTAGAGGAAGAAGAAGCCGAGGTAGAGATAGAGAAGAAAAAATACCTTAGATATATCTGGCAAATTCGACGCGACTTCCCCGAGATAGATGCAGTGATGTTTCCCGTAGACTCCCGCATAGGGAGCGAATACGCCACCGGAGCGCGACTGCTACTTATGAATATAAAGGTAGGGGTGTTCCTGCCGATGCACTACTGCTTGGGAGACACCCCCGAAGAGTTAACTCGACTAAAGCGCGACGCCTTCAATCAGGAGAGATATGCCACCGACGATAATCCGCGGATGATAGCCGGACTCTCCTCCCCCGGGGATTTCATAGAAATCAAATAAATTAGTGGAGTTTAACTAGCGAAAATTGAGTAGCATACTGATTATATGTGGACACACCGGCCGTGCGTTCCTACGTTCTCTTGAAAAAACGATTTATAACTCAAGTTTTTCAAGACACAAAGCGGTTTGACAAACTTGAGTTAGAGGAATGGGGGGAGATTGGAGGAAAATTTGTAAATTTGCAAAAAATTCAAGGAATGTATACAGCATCTGAGAAAAAGAGAGAGAATATTGCCGAATATCTGCTATATATGTGGCAGATAGAAGACCTCATACGAGCCAACGGACTCGATATCGACCGAATCGAAGAGAATATCATCAACAAATATACATCGCTGAGCAACGATCAGAAGAAAGAGCTCCGCGAATGGTATGAATCGCTGATAGACATGATGCGTTGCGAGGGGGTAGCAGAGAAGGGACATCTCCAGATTAATAAGAACACCCTCTTAGCCCTCGACGATCTCCATCGCCGGCTGCTATTGAATCCGAAATTTGCCACCTACGCCAATCAATATTACGCCACATTGCCGCTGATAGTAGAATTGCGAGCAAAAGCCGGCGACAACAAAGCCGACGAGATAGAGACCTGCTTTGCAGCGCTCTACATGATATTGATGATGCGAATGCAAAAGAAAGAGATCACCAAAGAGACGCAAGAAGCCGCAGCCCAGATATCGAAATACTTAGGACTTCTTTCGCACTACTACAAGCTTGACTATAACAACGAGCTCGAAGAATGAAAAAGATACTCATCACCGGTAGCCACGGTCAGCTTGGCGAGTCGTTACGTCGCGAACTCAGCGGCGACACAGAGCTCAGTGCAAACTTCACAGACGTAGAAGAGCTCGACATCACCGATAGAGAAAGTGTAGAACGCTACATCTCCGACAAAGACATCGATATCATCGTCAACTGCGCAGCCTACACAGCCGTAGACCGAGCCGAGCAAGATGACCTCACCGCAGCGCGCATCAACACCGAGGCCGTAGGCTACATTGCTGAGTCAGCACGCAAACATGGGGTGAAGGTCATACATATCTCCACCGACTACGTCTTCTCCGGAGAATCCTGCCGCCCGATAGCCGAAAACGATGAGCCCTACCCTCACAGCATCTACGGACGCACCAAACTCGAAGGGGAAGGACTGTTGACAGCCTTCTGTCCCGACTCTATAATCATCCGCACGGCATGGCTATACTCCGAATACGGCACCAACTTCGTCAAAACCATGTTGCGACTTGCCGGGGAGAAGAAGAGCCTGAATATCGTCAGCGACCAGATCGGAACACCCACCTATGCCGGCGACTTAGCCTCAGCAATCCACACGATACTTCGCGGAGACTGGACCCCCGGTATCTACCACTTCACCAACGAAGGGGTAGCCTCCTGGTATGACTTCGCCATGGCCATCTTCCGCATCCGCGGAATTGACGTAAAAGTAACCCCTGTCAGCACACGTGAATACCCCACACCCGCCAAGCGACCGCTATACTCAGTGCTCAGCAAAAATAAAATCAAGAAAACCTACAACCTACAGATCCCCTACTGGGAAACATCCTTACGAAAATGTCTCAACTCGATGAAATAAAGAAACGGCGCACCTTCGCCATCATCTCCCATCCTGACGCAGGAAAGACCACACTGACGGAGAAGCTACTCCTCTTCGGCGGTGCCATCCACGTAGCCGGAGCCGTCAAAAGCAACAAAATCAAAAAGACAGCTACATCCGACTGGATGGAGATAGAGAAACAGAGAGGAATCTCCGTGGCCACCTCCGTCATGGGCTTCAACTACGGCCCCTACAAGATAAATATCCTTGACACCCCGGGCCACCAGGACTTTGCCGAAGACACCTTCCGCACACTGACAGCCGTAGACTCCGTCATCATCGTAGTAGACGTAGCCAAAGGTGTGGAGACGCAGACCAGACGGCTTATGGAAGTATGCCGAATGCGCAACACCCCCGTCATCATCTTCGTCAACAAACTCGACCGCGAAGGACGCGACCCCTTCGACATCCTTGACGAGCTCGAACAAGAGCTGAAAATCGGAGTGCGCCCGCTGAGTTGGCCTATCAACATTGGAGCCAAATTTAAAGGCGTCTACAATATCTATGAGCATGGACTCGACCTCTTTACCCCCTCCAAGCAGACCATCAGCGAACGCGTAGAGATTGACGACATCGCCTCGCCACAGATAGATGAGCTCATCGGCGAAGACGACGCCGCCAAACTCCGCGAAGATATCGAACTCATAGACGGGGTATATCCCGAATTCGACGAAGAAGCCTATTTGCGAGGGGAGACAGCACCGGTATTCTTCGGATCGGCACTCAACACCTTCGGAGTCAAAGAGCTGTTAGACTGCTTCGTAAAGATAGCCCCCTCACCCAAACCCATAGAAGCAATCGAGAGAGAAGTAAAACCGGAAGAAGAAGGATTCACCGGGTTTGTCTTCAAGATTCACGCCAATATGGATCCGAACCATCGGTCGTGTATCGCATTCTTGAAAGTATGTAGCGGCAAATTCGAACGCAACGTCAACTATAAGCACGTACGCCAAGGGAAGATGATGCGCTTTGCCGCGCCTACCGCCTTCATGGCGCAGAAGAAAAACGTAGTAGATGAAGCCTACCCCGGCGACATCGTAGGTATCCCCGACTCCGGCAACTTCAAGATTGGCGACACCATGACCTCCGGCGAAGAGCTCCACTTCAAAGGACTCCCCTCCTTCTCACCCGAGATGTTCAAATACATCGAGAATGCCGACCCGATGAAAGCCAAACAGCTCGACAAGGGTATCCGGCAGCTGATGGACGAGGGTGTAGCGCAGATGTTCACCAATCAGTTCAACGGACGAAAGATTATCGGCACCGTAGGGCAGTTGCAGTTTGAGGTCATACAATACCGACTTCTGCATGAATATGGGGCGCAATGCCGATGGGAGCCCATCAGTCTGTACAAAGCCTGCTGGATAGAGAGCGATGATGCCGAAGCCTTGGAAGCCTTCAAGAAACGCAAACATCAGTTCATGGCCACAGACAAAGAGGGGCGCGACGTCTTCCTTGCCGACTCGAACTACGTCTTGCAGATGGCTCAGCGAGACTTCCCCAAGATAAGATTCCACTTCTCGAGCGAATTCTGAATACTAAAGCTCCCAAGTTACAAAGCAACTTGGGAGCTTGAAGTTTGAAGGTTAGAGGTTAGGGGTTGAAGCGTTTGGATGTTGAGAACTTCCCATTGGAATACTCAATGCGTTCTATCAGAATACCCTTGGATTCGGAAGATACTTGAAGACCACTAAGGTCATAGTAAGTGCGAGTGATTACATCAACCGACTCCTCTACACCCTTGACGCCACTATCGGAAGCCACTGGAGCACCGCTCACATTGCAATTGACAACATATCCACTCTCCGGATCTACCACATAGGCTATAACCCGCAATTTACTACCATCGGAAACAAGGAGAGAGCCTTCACTATTACGACGCTGCACATCAAACTTCTGAGACACCTTATAAGTAGTATACGCACGGATATTGCTGATAGAGCTACCTTCGGCCTCACCGGCATCCATAGATTCCATCACTACATCGTTGAAAGTAAGGCCATAGACAAGAGTAGCGCCTTGAGTAAACAGCTCAGCATACTTACCATGGAGGGCACTTGAACCCCGGTAATTATTTTTCTGCGCCCACGAAGGATTGCTCAGACCGTTGGCCACAAGAATAAAGCCCACATCGTAGTGCGACTCATTGTTGTTCTCAATCCAGGTAAGATTAGCAGTAGCCTCGATATTGCGTTGAGAATCGTCCGTATAGCGCAAATCTACAGCCACATCCACCGGAGTAAAATAAGTAGACTGCGAAAGCCAATCCTCCTCCAAGAGATTAACAGCGCGGAGCGACATACGGTCGACAGCACTGTTGGGGTAGGTAGAGACCTTGGTAGGGAATGCTACCTTGCAACTCATAGCATCATTATAGTGCCACACGGCGCATACAAAATCTCCCGCATACTTCTCCGCCATAGTCTCAACAGTCACATAACCGAGTGGACACTGCGGACACCACAACCCGGTATACTCATCAACAAGGGGCCTTTTACGCGGCAAGACAAGAGAAGAGATTAGTGTAGTAGAGCCGGTCTTCTTCGGACATACATTCTCCACGCCATTAACCTTGGTGATTGTCAGTGTCATCGGAAAAGAGCCGCGAGACGCCGGAGCTGTGATATCGACAATAGCGACACCCACAGCACCACGAGAATTGCGAATCGGCGTAGGAAAAGAGTAAGAACCCTCACCCGACAAGCCATCCACCTCCCAAGAGTAATCAATACTTGAGACCTCAGAATTGCTGTCATAGTTAGATACAAGAATACGAACAGGAGTATCGGAGCCTTGCAACGCGGCAGTCCTGTCTTCCAATATGGGATACGCTTGCTGGGCATATATTGGAAAAGCTAACGCGCAGTTCAATAGCGCAAATAGATATAACTTAGGAAAAGGATTCATAATAATACAGTATGATTGTTTTCGCAAAGTTAATAATCCATGATGGTATATGGAATTTTTTTGCTACATTTGTTATAAATATGTCGGGGTAAAAAAATAAGCCCCTACACAAAGAATGATAAACCCAAAATAACACCATACATGAAAGACGTAAAAGAATCCTTGCTGTTGCGCACAAGTGTGCGTCGCTACGAGCGTGAGTCCATACCGGAAGAGACCATGGCCTTCATTTATGAAGCCGTTCGCAACACCCCTACTTCTTACAATGGTCAGCAATTCTCAGTCATTGACATTTCCGACCAGGAGCTAAAAGAGAAATTATATGCACTGACCAATCAGAAGCAGCTCAAGACCTGCAACAGACTGTTGATATTCCTTTCGGACTACAACAAGATCTCCCTGCTTGCCAAGCGCAAAGGACTGAACATGCCCCCCTTCACCAACACCATGGATGGAGTGACCATCGGCATCATTGACGCCTCGTTGGCAATGATGAGTGCGGTAGTAGCGGCAGAATCCTGCGGACTTGGCAGCAACTGCATAGGATATCTGCGCACCGTAGATCCTCGAGCCGTCGCAGATCTGTTGAAACTTCCGAAGGGAGTATTCGTAGTCTGCGGACTGGCCCTGGGAGTACCACGCGAGCATCCCGACTTAAAGCCGAAGCAGCCGGCATCGGTAGTCTTCCACAGCAACTGCTACCGACAGGACGCTGAGCAGCTGACCAACGAGCTCGAAGAATATGACAAAGTAGTAAGCCACTACAACGCCACACGTTCGGGTGGTACGAGCACCAACGACTGGGTAGCGCACATCCTCGACTACTATGACCACGCCATGCACTACGAGATACTGCAGTATCTGAAGGAACAGGGATATGACGTGGAGAAATAAAAAGTCGGCATAAGCCGACTTTTTATTTCCTCACGTCAGTTGAGAATTGATAGAAGGAGGCTCATAATCGAAAGATTATGAGCCTCCTTTTTAGGGCCACATCAAAGAAGAAGTGACGAAACTCCGATAGACAGGATTTGAGATCTCGCAAACCTTTGTAATCCCCCGTGCCGCAAGCGACAACGTCTTAGACGTGGGGCCCGCCATTGGATAGGCGAGATTGTCTCGGTATTTCTGAAAGATTTGATGAGTTTCCCTTGTGAGCTTTGATGTGGGTATTTTTAGAACAATGAGATTCTAAAAAATGTTGAGCCGGGCAAAGTTTTTTCCTTTGAACACAGGCGAGACACCTGAGTTACACTGTGGGGTATTATTTAACTTTGTCGCAGATTGCTTTGAACGCCTGGGGGTTGTTCATAGCGAGGTCGGCGAGAACCTTACGGTTGATTTCGATACCGGCCTTGTGGATGAGTCCCATGAGCTTAGAGTAAGAAAGGTTCTCCTGGCGAGCTGCAGCATTGATACGCTGAATCCAGAGAGCGCGGAAGTCGCGTTTTTTCTGCTTGCGGTCGCGATAGGCGTAAGTAAGGCCTTTCTCCCATGTGTTTTTAGCTACAGTCCAGACGTTGCGGCGGCTACCGTAATATCCACGGGTGAGTTTAAGGATTTTCTTTCTTTTGGCACGGGATGCCACGTGGTTTACTGATCTTGGCATTTTTTAAAAAATTTTGATTGTGAGCGGCTAAAGACTAAGTTCAGCTCTTGCATGCTCAACATTCGGTGAATAAAAAAATGAGATAAAAAGGATTTAGAAGTCTGAGACCGGAAGTGCCTCATTCTTTTGGAAAGAAGCGAAGCTTCGGGTCGGGCAGGCAGAACTTAACGGAGGTTAAGGAGTTCGCGTACCTGCTTGATGTTGGCGGCATCCACCAGACCGGTATGGTCGAGGTTGCGTTTACGTTTCTTTGACTTCTTGGTGAGAATGTGGCTATGATAAGCGTGTTTTCTCTTAATCTTCCCTGTTCCGGTGAGCGCGAAGCGCTTCTTAGACGCGGAATTGGTCTTTACCTTTGGCATTGTTTTGAAGTTTAAGTTGTTTTGATTTCACCTCGGCACTAAGTGCCTACGGTCTTCTTAATGAAATTATAATTGCGTTGGGGTCCTCAGTTAGGCATCAGACTCCTCAGCGGGATTGATTTGGTGGGGCTTCGGAGCGGACTCCTTTGCGGGTTTATTTTTGAGGGGAGCGAGGATGATAGACATTCTCTTGCCCTCGAGGACAGGCATAAGTTCCACCTTACCGAGGTCTTCGAGGTCGTTGGCGAATCTTAGGAGAAGCATTTCGCCTTGTTCCTTGAAGAGGATAGAGCGACCTCGGAAGAAGACGTACGCCTTCACCTTGTAGCCATCATTCAGGAAGCCTGTAGCATGCTTAAGCTTGAAATTGTAGTCATGGTCATCGGTTTGGGGGCCGAAACGAATCTCCTTGATTACTACCTTAGCAGCCTTAGCCTTCTGTTCCTTCTGGCGTTTTTTCTGCTGATAGAGAAACTTTTGGTAGTCGAGGACGCGGCATACGGGGGGTTCAGCCGTCGGTGAGATTTCGATAAGGTCGAGGCCAAGGTCGGCAGCGATGTGACGAGCCTTGTCGATAGGATATATACCCTGCTCAACGTTATCGCCGACGAGGCGTACTTCGCGGGCTCGGATTTGCTCATTTGTGGCATAAGGGTCGCGGGCGTTACGGTCGCGCTGGTTGCGCTGTCCCGGGCGGGGATGAGGACCGGAGGGGCGGCGAGGGCCACTGAATTGCGGTTTTTTCTCCATTAAAAGTGTTTAGACGGCGGTGTTATCAGCCGTATGGTTTATCATTGCATCCACTTCAGCATTCAAAGTGTCTGCAAAGTTAATAATTTTCATCGAACCTTTATCACCTTCGCCCTGTTTTCTTACAGAAACTTCATCATTTTGTGCTTCTTTTTCGCCAACGATGAGGAGATAGGGGATTTTTTTGAGTTCATTGTCGCGGATTTTCTTACCGATCTTCTCATTTCGGTCGTCGACGATTGCGCGCACATCATGACTATCGAGGATTTCTACGACCTTGCGGGCATAGTCATTGTACTTCTCACTGATGGGGAGTACTACAGCCTGCTCAGGGATGAGCCAGAGGGGAAGTTTGCCGGCGGTGTGCTCCAGCAGTACTGCCACGAAACGCTCCATAGAACCGAAGGGAGCACGATGGATCATGACGGGGCGATGTTTCTGATTGTCGGAGCCTGTAAACTCCAGGCCGAAACGTTCCGGAAGATTGTAGTCCACCTGAATCGTGCCGAGTTGCCAACGGCGGCCGATAGCATCCTTAACCATAAAGTCGAGCTTCGGGCCATAGAAAGCAGCCTCACCCTCAACTTGTCGAGCTTTTATACCCTTTTCCTCGCAGGCTTCGATGATAGCGTGCTGAGCCTTTTCCCAATTCTCATCGGAGCCGATATACTTCTCCTTGTTCTTAGGATCGCGCAGAGAGATTTGAGCCTCATAGTTTTTGAAGTCGAGAGCACGGAAGATAAAGAGGATAATATCCATAACTTTAAGGAACTCATCCTTGATTTGCTCGGGCTGACAGAAGAGATGAGCGTCATCCTGAGTAAAACCGCGTACGCGGGTCAGGCCGTGGAGCTCACCGCTTTGCTCATAGCGATAGACAGTGCCGAACTCAGCAAAACGCAGAGGGAGGTCGCGATATGAGCGAGGGGAAGCCTTGTAAATCTCGCAATGGTGGGGGCAGTTCATCGGTTTGAGCATATACTCCTCACCCTCTTCGGGGGTGCGGATAGGCTGGAAAGAATCCTTTCCATACTTAGCCCAGTGGCCGGAGGTCACGTATAAATTCTTGTTGCCGATATGAGGGGTAATGACCTGCTGGTAGCCATACTTCTTCTGGATTTTGCGCAAGAACTGCTCAAGGCGGTCGCGCAGAGCGGCGCCCTTAGGAAGCCAGAGAGGGAGACCCTGGCCTACAGTAGAGGAGAAAGTAAAGAGTTCCATCTCCTTACCGAGCTTACGATGATCGCGCTTCTTAGCCTCCTCGAGGAGGGCGAGATATTCATCGAGCATCTTCTTTTTAGGGAACGAGATGCCATATACGCGCACGAGCTGTTGGCGCTTTTCATCTCCGCGCCAATATGCACCGGCGAGCGACATAATCTTCACCGCCTTGATGGGGGCAGTGTTAGGGATATGGGGACCTCGGCATAGGTCGGTAAAAGCTCCTTGCGTATAGGTAGTAATATGACCATCCTCCAGTTCGGAGATAAGTTCGCATTTATAAACCTCATTGCGGTCGCCGAAGAGTTTGAGAGCGTCATTCTTAGAGATATCGCTACGAATGATATCCTCCTTTTTAGCAACGAGCTCCATCATCTTCTTCTCGATCTTCGGGAAATCCTCGGCAGTAAGTTTATGCTCACCCGGATCGATATCATAGTAGAAACCATTTTCGATAGCGGGACCGATACCGAACTTCACACCGGGGTATAGTTCCTGGAGAGCTTCAGCGAGAAGGTGAGCCGAAGAGTGCCAGAAAGCATGCTTACCCTCAGGGTCGTCCCATTTAAAGAGAGCGATTTTAGCATCTTCAGCAATAGGGCGGGAGATATCCCAGTCTTGGTCATTGACCTTAGCGGCGAGGACATCAGCCGCAAAACGGGGGCTGATGCTTTTAGCGATATCGAGGGGCGTAGTGCCCTTGTCGTACTGACGGACGGAACCGTCCGGGAAAGTAATATTAATCATCTGAGTTTATTACACTTATCAAAGCATGACAGACAAAACTCCCATCATGGCTACAAATCATAACGCAAAAATACAAAATTTCAGCGAGAAAAGCAAGTCAAAATTCGGCTTTAGCCGAATTTTGACAGTTTATGGTTGATGGTTTATGGTTGATTGATTCAATCGTCTTCCCAATCGAGGAAGAAGGTATCGGCATAGGTATCATCCTTGAAGCGGGAGAGTTCGCGCCGGTCTCTCTTGGTGGGGCGGCCAAGTCCCTTACGGCGGTCTACAAAACCGGAGATATGGGTCATTTCGAGGATATCATATTGACTCTGAGGCGTCAGATTCTCGAGATAATCCGGCACGAGCTTCGCACCGAGGCGATTGTTTGAGAGTTGCACCACTCTAAAAGTATACGTAACAGGAGGCTTCTTGACATCTATAATATCACCGACATGGACTACTCTGCTGGGTTTTACGACAGCGTCGGCAACAGTGACCCTCCCCTTCTTACAGGCATCGGTAGCTTGCGTGCGTGTTTTAAACACGCGCATAGCCCAGAGCCATTTATCGATTCTCTCTTCTTGCAGAGCCATAGATTAATCGTCAGTAGTACGTATTAGAGTTAGTACCACTTGGGAGCGGTCATCGAGGAACAAGACCTTATCGGCCTCAATAGGTTTAGCCTTAGATGCAGCCTCGAGGGCAACCAACAGTTGGAATTCATAGTTCGGTTCGGGACAAGCCATACGGGTAGTCACGAGCTCCTGGAAAGATATAGAATTCGGAGAATCCATATCAGTATGGAAAGAGCCGTTGAGGATATTGCAGCCGGTGTTGCCATGTACTTTACCCTCGTCCACATCGATGACGAGCTTCATATCGGGAACGTCAACGGGTTGGTCTTCAATAGAGACCACGAGCCAAGTTCCGTTAAGGAATTGGAAATTTTGGTGCATCAAGGTCATAAGAGGTTGACCCTGTTCAGAATAGAAATATAACCAATAGGCATTATCCCCGAGCTTCCAAGAATACTTGGCTGTAGAATTCAGAGCCGAATTAATCTCATAGTCGGTGATACCGGACTTAGCGCAGGTCATCATCGTAGATATCAGATTAGAGAACGAGATTGTAGAATCCTTCGGATTATAGGAATAGGAAGCATTAATAGTGTTGCAACCATTATTGCCATACAGACGATGGCGGGAGTCCTCGAATTTGATAAACGGGGCTGTTTCGCCGACAGTCTTTTTGCCATTGACCTCCTCGATAGCCCAATCCCCCTTCACCAACCCCTTAGAGAGCTCCTCGGGGGTGAAAGTTTTCTGAGAGGCTTGTTTCTGAATCTGTTCACGGTCTTGTGGGAGTATAGCCGCCTTCTTGACTTTCTGCTCCTTAGGACCGAAAATCGAGCAAGAGCAGAGAAGCGAAGCCATGATAATAGATCCGGCGATATGATATGTATAATTAAATTTCATAAAAATCCAATTTGGGTTATGAATGCAAATTTAGCATTTTTTTTCGATACTCAATTTTCAGCAAAGCTGAAAATTGAAGTTTGGATTAAGTAGCTGTTCGATTTATCAATCTCCCCAGTGGCGGCGGAGAGGATATTTGGAGGGTCGCAGGAGCAGACGCAGTGCAGTAGAATAGGAACAATAGTTCCACATCCAGTTGAGCAGGATATTGATTTTGTTTCTCATACCAAGAATTGAGATAAGGTGGATAAACATCCATATGAGCCATGCTAAGAGACCACCGAGAGACACACCCGGAAGGTCAGCGACAGCGCGAGCCTTGCCGACGGTGGCCATAGATCCTTTGTCTTTGTACTCGAACTCTGCCGAGAAATCATTATTATTTAAACACTTGGCAAGAAACTTCGCCTGCTGGATAGCAGGCTGAGCCACCTGTGGATGTCCTTTGGGGTAGTTTGGTGTAGTCATCAGGGCGATATCGCCTATAGCATAAATAGACTCCTCAAAACCGGGGAGACGGCATCCCCTATCGACGGAAATACGCCCGCCATGCGCAAGACAAGATTGTGGAAGACCCGGGATTGACTCGCCACACACACCGGCAGTCCAGATAAGGGTCTCCCAATACTCTTGGTGACCATCGGAGAAGGTGACCATTTTATCCTTGTAGCCGGTAGTCAACGACTTCAGTCTGACATCTACCAAAAGGTCCTTAAGATACTTCAGGGCTCTGGACTGCGACATTGGGCTCATAGGACCCAGAAGAGAGCCACTACCCTCCACGAGAGTTATAGACATGTCATCCGGGTCGAGTTCCGGATACTCACGAGGGAGGATATCGCGTTTCATCTCACCGAGAGCGCCGGCTATTTCCACCCCGGATGGGCCGCCACCGACAACGAGAAAACTCAGGAGCTGACGACGTCGCTCCTTGTCGGGGCACATAGCACCGCGCTCAAGACGGTCAAGAATCTCATCGCGGGTATGGGTAGCCTCAGCCACAGTCTTTATGCAGAACACACTTTCCGGCAGCCCCGGCATACCGAAGAAATTATTAGTAGTACCGGCAGCGATGACAAGGCGGTCGTAGGTAAGAGTTTCATAGGAAGTGGTGACGGTCTTCGCCTTGACGTCAACATTCTTCACATGGCCCATGTGGTAAGAGACGTTCTTATACTTTTTAAACTCCCGTCGGAAAGGGAAAGATATGTTGGAGGGGGCAAGACTTGATGAAGCCACCTGATAGAACAGCGGAGGGAAGCAGTGGAAATTATTACGGTCGATGAGAGCAACTTGAAACCTTTTAGGATCAAGTTTCTTAGCAAGATTAAGGCCGGCAAAACCGCCGCCAATAATAACAATCTTTTCCATAGCAAATACGATTAGCAACCCATAGGAGAGTCTGAGGGTATAAAAGACTAACGACTACGTAATGGAATTTGTTTAGAATTAAACAGCTACTTATTTCAATCTTTTGAGGATATTATAGCTGGGGATGATACCGAGCTCACCGGCTTTGGAAAGGTCGGCAAAGGCCTGGCGGCTATTACCTGCATTCAGATAGCAGAGGCCACGGTTGAAATAAGCTTGTCCAAACTCCGGATCGAGTTTCACAGCCTCAGCAAAACATTGCAACGCTGAGGTATAGTCTCCTTGGAGATAAAAAATTACACCCTTGTTGAACCAGGCATAGATAAGATTGGGATTGAGTTTTAGAGCCGCATCAAAATCCTCAACCGCAAGAGCGATATCGTGGGGGGCAGTAGGATCGGAAGAATTGCGGGCATTCATCCAACGGGCATAACCTCTACCCATAAGAGCCACGGGAAAATCAGGAGTAGACTCCAGAGCCTTGTTGAAATCCGCAATAGCATCATGGAAATTCTTAAGCATCGAGCGGTAGACACCGCGAGCGAGCCAGTCTACAGGGCGAGCTTCTCCCCTTTTAATCTCCCGAGTTAGGGACTCCTCAGCAGCAAAAGCCTCCTGTATCTCCTCATTAGAAGAGGGAGATGGGGAGCCTGCTACAAGATATAGCGTATGAGAGAGGTAGCGTCGTTGGTTAAGCTGATCGAGGTCGCGGAAGAAATTAGACACAGCGCGTAGCGAGACCTGCGGAGGGAGGAAAGACAGCGCATAAGCCGGTTCGGGCTCCACAGCAAGGTTACGGTCCTGCACACGCCCCTTAATACGCTCATTGTACGACAGACGCGGATCAGCCACATCGCCGCTGGTCACGAGCTGATTGAACTTCTCCATGACAGCGATATCGTCTTCCTCCGGTGAAGACTGTCTGTGCTTGGAAGAGACATTGGAAGCAGACTGGTCGATAGTAGGACGATCCAAAGGGTTCTTCTTAGGATTGTCAACATAGCGGCGTACGAGCTCATCACCCTTCTTCATATACGCCACAGCACCGCGAAGGTCGCCCTGCTCCTGTCGGCATTGGGCAAGGCCGTAATATAAAGGATAAAAACGTGGGTATCGCTTGGAAATTGCCGTAAAATCAGCCTGAGCTTTAGTCCATTGTCTACGGTCGAGATAAATCAGCGCACGATTATAGCGAGCATGGAAATTATTAGGATCGAGGCGCAAGACAGTAGAGAAATCCTGCTCGGCACGCTTCAGGTCGCGCACCTCATAGCTGAGGAGAGCCCGGTTGAAGACCGCAGACATATTTTCCGGTTCCAATTCGAGAGCATAGTTATAGTCAGACATTGCCCCGAATAGATCATTATTATTATATCGCAGATAAGCGCGATTGATATAAAGGTCCGGCACGTCCGGGTCGAGACGAATTACTTCATCCATATCGGCCAAAGCCTCAGACCACTGACGTCGTTTCGCCGAGATATCCGCTCGCATTATATAGGGATTGATTTGCGACTTTGACAGCGTAATAGCGCGTTCGATATCAGCGATAGCGGCCGTTGTGTCGCCACGAAGGATATTCATATGAGCGCGAGCCGAAAAACCCTCATCAAACTTAGGATACTGACGCAGAAGGACAGAGAAAGTTGAGTCAGCCCCTTGATATTCCTTCATATCGGTCTGAGCTACAGACTTATAGAAAAGGAAATACTTATCGTAAGGATTATAGTCGAGCCCAACATTGAAATCAGCAACAGCGAGAGAATCGAGACCGAGGTTGATACGTGCGAAACCGCGCACCTTATAAGCCTCGACCTTGAAAGAATTGCGACCTATAGCCAAAGAGCAGTCATCCTCCGCACCCTTATAGTCATCGAGAGAGAGCTTGGCAATAGCACGCATCAGATAGGCATCAGCGAGATAAGGCTTAGCCTTGATAGCCTGGTTGAAATACTGTATGGCAAGCATATAGTCCTCCATAGAGAGGACATTGCGTCCGATATTGAGCACCTGCTCAGCATTCACCTGAGCTGAAAGGCGCAGAGGGAATAGTAGGGAACAGCAGATAAGGAATATATATGCTATCGGACGCATGTCAATTGTTGAGTTGTTGAGTTTGCGAGCTGGAAGCTCGCTGTCCTTGAATTACTTACCGTTGTAGTGGGTCATGGCGAAGCTTAGGCCTGAGAGGCAGTATGCCTTTACGGCCTCGGCGGCAACATCGAGGCGCTCCGGAAGTTGCGACTGTTCATCGGGGGTAAACTTACCGAGTACATAGTTTATTTGCTGCCCCTTAGGAAAATCATTACCGACACCGAATCGTAAACGCGGATAATTCTGCGTACCGAGTTCGGATGCGATATTCTTAAGGCCATTATGTCCGGCATCACTACCGGCACCTCTGAGGCGAACCACTCCGAAGGGCAAAGCGATATCATCAACGACAACGAGGAGCTGGTTGAGGGGAAGCTTCTCATGGTTCATCCAATATCTTACAGCTACGCCACTAAGGTTCATAAACGTGGATGGTTTCAGCAAAAGGAGTTGGCAATTTTTCACCTTAATAGTGGTCATATCGCCATAACGGCAAGAAGACCAGACGGCACCGGCCTCTTCAGCGAGTCTGTTGACTACCATAAAACCGGCATTATGGCGAGTGCCAACATAGTCAGGGCCGAAATTACCGAGGCCAACGACGAGGAAACGCTTCATATCGGATACGTTATAAGACGAGACACGACGATTGTCGTGTCTCGATATAAGGGAATGAAAAAAATTCAATAAAGACATTAGTTAGCAGCCTCAGCCTTAGACTGAGCACCACGAGCGGCACGAGTGAGCTGAACGGTGCAGACAACAGCGTTCTTAGCGTTCATGAGCTCGAGACCTTCGAAGTGGAGGTCACCTACAGAGTAAGCCTTACCGAGACCGAGGTTGTCAACGTTGACGATAAGACGTTCGGGAATCTTGTCGTAGGTAGCTTTTACTTTGAGCTTACGCATGTTGAGCTGGAGTTTACCACCGGCTTTCACACCCTCAGCGTGGCCTTCAACAACAACGGGAACTTCCATAACGATGGGCTTACCGGGGAATACCTCGAGGAAGTCGATATGCAGAACGGTATCCTTAACGGGCTGGAACTGGAGGTCCTTCATTACGGCCTTGCGGGTTTCGCCATTCACTTCGAGGTCGATTTCGAAGATGTCGGGAGTATAAATCAGCTTGCGAACGTCTTCAGCAGCGACAACGAGGTCGGTAGTGATAAGACCGCGGCCATTGCCGATTTCAACGATCTTCTCGCCATCCTTAAGCTGGCCGGAGAAAGGGAGTTCAACGATTTTGCCGCCGTTGAGGACAGCGGGGATTTTACCTTCATTGCGGATGGCCTTAACAGCCTTCTTGCCGAGGTCCTTGCGGGGTTCGGCTTTAAGATTGTAAACTTTCATTTTAAAATTAGGTGTTACTAAAAATAAATATTTTTCATCACACGTCCTGAAAGAGAAGCAACGCTCAAGACCGCAAGCCGAAGGCTACGCATCATAGCGCCCTTATCTCCATAGGCGGCACAAAGGTACGAAAAAAAATTGAAACAACCAAATGTTAGCGGCGGCAGAGAGGGGTTAGGGGGCAGAACCCACATGATTTACCTGATTTGTCGGGACTGAAAGGCTCCTCGCTACTAAAAATCTCCCTGAGCATTAAATCAAGTCGTTCTGCAAAGTCGACCTCCAGAGAATCAGCATTCTCCAACTCCAGGCCGGCTATCACCGGTCGGCGAGTACCGTTGGTTGTCATTGACGGAATATCGTAGATGACCACCTCTACCCCATTAACGAGAGAAGGCTCCAACTCCGGGGAATCTTCATGAATTTTCTGCTTCAATATCATAGAATAGAGCATCAGCTGCATAATGTTGGAAGCCTTATAATCCCCCTCAAATATACTTTCGAGAGACTGCGCTTCAAGATGCACCTGTCCGGTCTTATAGTCTACGATGCGCAGGGGTGCCGAATCATCGTCTGCGGCACGGTCTATACGGTCGATGGCATAGCGACAATTGACAGCACGGCCATCAGAAAGAGGGAGTCTTATTATACCCTCAATTTCACATCCATACAGACGAAACGGCGCCATTTCCAAGTCATGGCGAAGAATCTCGAGCACCTGATCGCAGTATTCAGGAGCAAGGAGCGCCGCCGAACCCGTCAGCGGCCGGTCAATATCTGTTTTTATTCCAAAATGATAGATATTGGTAAGGCGTCTTACGAGCAGAGCTATACGATTGGTGTCCGCTATCAGAGAAGAGATAATCCGGCGCGATATAAGCTTCGGAGGGTTAAGGAACTGATGATACTCCGGGCGTTTAAGGTCATCCTCGCAGGTAGGGATAAAATCCAGGTAGAGACACTGCATTACGCCATGAACGATGGTACCGGCAGTAGTAGAGCTGACCGTCTCTGATGGTTCATCATCCGTAGATATCTTCATCACATATTCATAAAAGAATCTCAGCGGACAGCCGGCATATCTATTAAGAGCAGAGGCTGAGAGATTCATCCTCGAGTCAGGAATAAAGAACGACTCCAGGCGAGACATGATCTGGTCAGACTTAATGACGGGGAAATACTCCGGCATCTTGTTGGTCAGTACAAACGAACAATCCGTGAGGGTCAGAGCCTGTGGAGCCAAGATATGCTCAAGTTGCAAAAGATAACGGGAGATGCCATTAGCACCATTGTCGCCCACTCGCGAATCGTAGTAAATTTCCACACTCGCCGCGCGAGAGAGAAGACGGAAGAAATGGTAGGCGAAGACATCCTCCTGATAATTAGCCGGTGGCATTCCAAAGACGTAGCGAATAGCATTGGGGATAAAAGTGCGCGTACGAGCTCTGCGAGGCATTATCTTCTCATTCACAGAAGGTATAAAGAGATATTCAAAATCCAAACAGCGAGTTTCGAGCATACCCATGACCTGCAAACCCTGGAGCGGTTCCCCCTCAAAGGCCACCGCCTCGCCGGCGATAATCCTGTCAACGAGCAGAAAGATGGTGGAGCCGGAGACGCCGGGGCGATACTTCTCAATCGATGCACGCACGCGCCTCAGCGCATCGCGATATGCGATGATATGTTGATTCTCAAGAGAGCCCTTGAGGAAAGAGCTACCCTTAAGGATAATTTCTTGCGACACTGCCTCGAGAATTTTATCCAGATAATCTATAAGATCCAGCTCAGAGACATTCGGAGGCAGAGGGTGGAAAAGTTCCTTCGCTGCAGGCCCAAGATATTCCAATGCCTCGGCATCTACTACAAACTTATGTTTTTTCGCAAGCCCGGAGACAAAAGAGCTGATCTTGGCTGAGCCGAAAAGAGTCATCGAGAAGGGATGAGCCAAGAGGAACTTCAGATCCTGAAAAAAGAAACCATAGCGACCTTCAGAATCACGGCGTTGTCGCAGAAGCATTCTTCGAAGCAGAGAGACAAAAGAAGCGACAGCCGTTTGTCTCAGGGGATAGCCCATGGTAAGGTTAGGATTGCCGACACGTGCCGGCATAGAATAAAGGAGAGGCTGAAGGAGCTTCTCATCGGGGAGCACCACGGCAATACGGGCTTCCTTGAGCAAGTAGTCATTCCCCGATGGACGGTTCGCCTCCTTGTCGGCTTTAACATCAAGTTTGAGCCTGTCAAAGAGAGCATCAACATCATTACCGACGAGCTTAATTTGTCCCACATTAGAGGGGGAAGATATAATATTAATCTTAGGCACCGATCGGGGCTCAGACGTCTCGAGAAACGGGCGAGTCCAATCCGGAGAGGGATACTTCTGACGGTTGTAGCTGACGAATCTGGCCGCCGGGTTATCATCACCGGCAAAGAGAGGCCCATCGGCATCCCAGAAGAAATCACCCATCACCTCATCGGCATAACGGGGAGAAGGGATCTGAGACAGCAACGAAAAGATACGACGTTCGGCACGCGACAGAGCGTTGAAACCTACAAAGACATATTTATAGAAAGGACTCAACGCTGCGGCCTTATCCCTTTTGATAGCCTCGTATGCCAATCGATAGGCACCTCCGGAGGTGGTCAGGCCATCAGCTGTCAGCATATCGTGGAACCTCTCATAGAGAGGAGCCAAGACTTGCCAGAGATATATAAACTTATTCTTAATATGTTTAGAATCCTTAATCGGATGACCTTTCTCATCCACCTCACCGAAAGAACGCCAAAAGCCGGAAGCCTCGAAATCATTACCCTTATAGCCGAAATAGCGGACCATCACCTCACGCTGCTCAGGGGTGAGAAAATTGGAAGAAATCTCACGAAAATCCTTGACATTCTTAAAGATTTCTGAAGTGTTCACCAGCTGCATATCCACCTCATTAAAATCGCTCAGAGCCGTCTCCCCCCAGAGGCGAAAACGGTCGAAAGAAACGCCGCCGGCATCTTCGGGAAGAGATATACCCTTAGCTACCACCTCCAAATACGCCTTATAGAGGCGAAAAAGGAGATCAATACGGGAGTCTACAACCCTACCGGAAAGGTCTTCAACAAACTGAGAGATAGGGATGATACCGGGGAAGAGAGAACCCTCGCCCAACTTATTGCGCAAGAACTTCTTAAAAAAAGCTCCACTACGCTTATTAGGAAAAACAAAACAGATGTCCGATATATCCCTAATCGGAGAGACGGGAGAAGAATAAGCATCGGCAACAGCCTCAAGGAATGATTTCATAAAACAAAATTACGAAATTCTTGATAAATTTACCATAAAATCGTAATTTTGCACAATACAAGCACGAAGGTTGAAAGAAAATATGCGGTTTCAAGACATACCGGGACACAGCGCGATAAAAGAAAAGCTGCGGCAAATGGCCGACAGCAAACGCATTCCTCATGCATTGTTGCTCCACGGCCCCCAGGGGGTCGGAAAGATGCAGCTTGCACGAGCCTTCGCGCAATACATCAACTGCACCTCGCTCGTTGGCGGTGACAGTTGCGGAGTATGTCCGGCATGTCGACAGAGCATGGAAATGAACCATCCCGACCTTCACTACGTTTATCCTACGGTGAAGCCAAAGGGAGCCAAGATGGTATTGTCGTCAGACTGGGCTGCAGAATGGCGCACAATGCTCCACGACCATCCCTGGATGGAGCCTGAAGCCTGGCAAGAGGCTATGCATGGTGGAAACACGGTAGCCATCATTCCCGTAGCAGAAAGCGAAGAGATAGCCCGCATAGCCTCACTGTCATCATACGCCTCCGACTTCAAGATATTCATCATCTGGCAGGCTGAGAAGATGAACGAAAGTGCGGCCAACAAACTGTTGAAACTTCTGGAAGAACCCTTCGCCGACACCTTATTTATATTAGTGAGCAATCATCCCGACCAATTGCTCCCTACGATATACTCACGACTGCAACGTCTGGAAGTAGGACGACTCAGCGACTCGGAGATAGCATCGCGACTCGTAGCCGACGGGGTCTCACCGGAGGATGCCACTTTGATAGCACGCCGGGCACAGGGAAGTCCCGGACGAGCATTTCAACTCGTCTCCGTAAGCTCAGAGAATGAAGAATTCAGCGGCTACTTCCGCGAGATAATGCGCAATGCCTATGCCATGAAAGGACAAGAATTGAAACTCCAGTCAGAGACCTTCGCCGGTATGGGTCGAGAGAAAGGGATGCGCCTGCTGGGGTATATAGCCTCGCAGATACGCGAAAACTTCATCTACAACCTGCGCACACCGGGGCTGAACGTCATGAGTCGTAGCGAAGAAGAATTCAGTCGTCGCTTCTCCCCCTTTATCCATGTGGGGAATGTAGAGACGATGATCGCAGAGGTAGATACCGCCTCACGCGCACTCTCACAGAATGCCAATGCCAAAATCACCTGGTTTGACTTCCTGTTGCGAATGATGCGCGCACTGCGAATCCCGGCACCCAAGTAATAGCTTACAAAAGACGTATACTCATCAACAAAAGAACATAAAAATATATAACTCAATGAAACCAACACTATTCATCCTAGCTGCCGGCATGGGCAGCCGATATGGAGGACTCAAACAGCTCGACAGCCTTGGTCCCTCCGGAGAGACAATCATGGACTACTCCGTATATGACGCACTGCGCGCCGGCTTCGGCAAGATAGTATTTGTAATCCGTCATGACTTCGAGCAGGAATTCCGCGACAAAGTAGTCAGCAAATATGAGGGTCATGTACCCGTAGAAGTGGTGTTTCAAGATATCAAGAATATCCCCGAAGGTTTCGAGGTAAATCCTGAGCGCACCAAGCCCTGGGGCACCAACCACGCAGTGCTGATGGGGAAAGACGTAATCAAGGAGCCCTTCGCCGTCATCAACGCCGATGACTACTACGGCGCCGAGAGCTTCAAAATCCTCGCAGACTTCCTGAAAGACACCGAAGGTAAAAAGAATGAATACTGCATGATAGGCTTCAAGATTGAGAATACGCTGAGCGAAAACGGAGGCGTAAGCCGCGGACTCTGCGAAGTATCCCCCGAAGGAAACCTGACCGGAGTCACCGAATGCCACGGTATCCAGCGCAAAGATGGGAAACTCGTGCAGACACTCGCCGATGGCACCGAAGCACCCTTCCCTGAGGGAGCCAACGTATCGATGAACATGTGGGGCTTCACACCCGACTACTTCGACTATTCCGAGAAAGCCTTCGTAAAATTCCTCAGCGAGCACTCCAAAGAACTCAAGTCTGAATTCTATATACCGACAGTTGTCAACGACCTGATAGAATCAGGCACCATCGTACTCAAGGTAAAGGAGACACCCTCAAAATGGTTTGGCGTGACATTCGCAGCAGATCGCCCTGCCACAGTAGCACAATTCCGGAAACTCGTTGATGAAGGCGTTTATCCCGCAAAACTATTCTAAGATGAAGACACGAATATTAGTCACCGGAGGCACCGGCTACATAGGCTCCCACACAGTAGTAGAGCTACAGAAGGCAGGATACGATGTAGTCATCATTGACAATCTTTCAAACTCCAACATCGGAGTTCTTGATGGAATAGAAAAAATCACCGGCATCCGACCGGACTTCCTCGAGGGAGATGTCACAGACATGTGCACACTGCGCCGCCTCTTCAAAGAATATCCCGGCATCAAAGGAATCATCAACTTTGCTGCATCGAAGGCAGTAGGCGAGAGTGTGCAGAAACCTCTACTCTACTATCGCAACAATCTGACCTCGCTGATAAATCTACTTGAGGCCATGCCGGAGTATGGAATAAAAGGGATTGTCTTCTCATCGAGTTGCACCGTCTATGGCGAGCCTGATAAGAACCCGATAGATGAGACAGCACCCATCAAACCGGCAACAAGCCCATATGGCAACACCAAGCAGATTTCGGAAGAGATCATCCGCGACTTCGTAAAGAGTGGAGCTCCAATAAAGAGTATCCTCCTGCGCTACTTCAATCCCATAGGAGCACATCCGAGTGCTGAGATTGGAGAGTTGCCCGTAGGAGTACCCCAGAATCTTGTGCCCTATCTGACACAGACAGCAGCCGGCATCCGCAAAGAGCTGACAGTCTTCGGCGATGATTACAACACCCCCGACGGGAGCTGTATCCGCGACTATATCGACGTGGTAGACCTGGCGAAGGCTCACGTTGTAGCCATGAAGAGGATGCTTGAGAGAGAAGACACCGAATCGGTAGAAGTCTTCAACTTAGGGACAGGACGTGGACTGAGCGTACTGGAGCTCATAGCGAGCTTTGAGCGCGCCACGGGTGTAAAGGTACCCCACAAGATAGGACCCCGCAGAGAAGGCGACATCGAAAAGATCTGGGCCGACCCAAAGAAAGCGAACGAAGAGCTCGGATGGAAAGCCGAGGCAGATATCGACGACACGATGCGCCACGCATGGTCATGGCAATGTAAATTAGGAAATAGGAATTAGGAAATAGGAAATAGGAATTAGGAATTAGGAATTAGGAAATCCGATCCATATAATTCTTATCGAAGATTGATATTGAAAAATTGACGCCTTGAGACTGAGACTTGGGGCGTTAATTTTTTGTAAATAATAGAGAAATGCAGTTAATAATTCTTAAAGAAAGGGGAAGTTTGTAAAATATAACTGAAAATAAGGAGTTATATTGACGATACGATTTTTTTTCATAAATTTGCTAAGCATAAACGACCGAATTTTAGAAAGAATCGGTATGTAATTTTGAAAATATAATAATACTATAATATTTAAATCTTTTTTTATAACTAACCCACCAATGAAACGACGTTTACTTATTGCTGCTGCAGGCATGGCGGCTGTCGGTTCTCTTTATGTTGTGGCACAGGATGCCCAGCAGAAATGGAGCCGTATGCCCAACCGTCCGCACAGCGAGACTGAGGCCGCCTCGGTTGTCGACTTCCGCAAACAGAAGGATGAACCGAACTTCCAGGCCATCGAACGCCAGAACGGTAGAGCAGAATTCGAGGGTGAAACCGGACTGATTCCATTAGGAAACAGCGTCTCCGGAAGCACCTTAGCTGAAAGAATGCTCCGTAGTCCTCAGAAGCGGGCTACCCGTACGGCCGAAACACTAATCGGCGACATCTACGGCGTTTGCAACAATTTTGACGGAATGGGCAGCTCTGAACAGAGCTATAGCCGCTCATTCTGGGGAAAAATCAACTTCGAAGATTTCACTGCCGAGCCTCTATACTACGGCATTGACTTCTGCAACACCATGGACCAGGCCAACCAGACAGGTGCCGTAAGAGATGGAATTCTTTACATCCCCGAAGGTCAGCGCTCTTCAGTACGCGACTTTGAGGTAGTATGGAAACGCTTCGACATCGAGCAGGGAAAATGGCTCGAACCGCTACGCTGCGGCGACAATCTGTCGCTGTGGATGTTGTCAATGTGTTATGACCCCATCACCGACGCTTTCTATGGCATGGCAGGTCTTGATGACAACGGCTCAACACGCTACGGACGTATCGTGCGCATAGACTTGGATCCCGTCACCGGACTTCCGAAAGAAACCGTGCTCCGCGATCTTTCTGCAACTGCCGGTGCATTTAGCGGCTTTTTATATGACCCCAAGGAGGAGAGAATACTGGTCTTCACCGACCATGACTATCATCTCTCTGAGTTCAACCGCAAAGATGGTACTCTTATCGAAGTATGCGAGCTTTACTGCCCGGAAGTTTCCGATGAAAACATCGTCTTCACCGGCTTTGACAACCGCGGTACCGCTCATCTCGTATACAGCCCGAAAGATGACAAGATTCTCATCATGTGTGTAGAGCCCGGCTCAACAATGCGCACATATGTATTCGCTCTTGACACCGACACCGGTGAGATCACACGCCAGGGAGAAATCAAAGGTGGCTACTACATGACCACTCTCTACACTCCCAATGCGTATGCAGAACCCGACGCTGCCGGTCCTGTAGAGCTGAAGAAAATCAACCTTGAAGGCAACTCCTCCTCCGGCTCGCTGGATATCCTTCTCCCCACTACACTCTACAATGGGTTAGAACTCTCCACAGACGTGACACTGTCTGTAACAGCCGATGGCAAGTCCATCTATTCTCAAAGCGCTAAGCCCGGAACTACTGTCAACGTGCCCTTCACTCTGGAAGAGGGTCTTCACAAGATCGTCATCCGTGCCAACATTGGTAGCAAGGAAGGTCCGGCACTGACCACCAAGATCTTCGTCGGCAACGACACACCGGTGCGTCCTACCAACCTGACTCTGAATGAGACAACCCTTACCTGGACTGCTCCCGGAGCTGTAGGCTTCAACAACGGCTATGTAGACGTCACCGACCTTACATACGACGTATACTTCAACGGCAACAAGATCAATACGGCTCCTATCAGCGCTACCACCTATACATTTACAATGCCCGCTGAATTGGAGCGTGTAGACATCACAGTTACCGCTACTGCCAAGGGTAAGACTTCATTGGCATCCGAGCCTATCAACGTAGTCATCGGTAATGCACTGACCCTTCCCTACACAGCTACCCCCGAGGCTTCTCAGGCTGCTTTGTTCACCATCATTGACAGCAACCACGATGGTTCCTCGTTCGCATATGACACCTCTACAAAGGAGATTATTCAGGAATATGAGAACTATCAGGGATCTAACGACTGGCTGATACTTCCCGCCATCGCTATCAACGATCCGGAGAAGATGTATGAATTCCGCTTCGATTTCCGCACCTTCACTCCTTACTATGGCACGGAAACTATAGAAATCTGCATCGGCACAGACGCTACAGCTCAGTCGATGCGTAGCCTCATCACCTATCCCAACATTCAGACAGGCGACAGCAAGAGAATACCGCTGACAGCTCGCTTCAATGTAGAAAGAGCCGGCGTATACTATCTTGCAATCCATCCCAAAACTACCAGCGAGGGTGCAGGCTCACGTATCTCCAACCTCAGCGTAACTGCACTTAACTCCACCACCGGAGTTGCTGCTACTCCCGTAGTGAAGGAAGTAGTTCCAGGTGCTGAAGGTGCTCTCTGGGCTGACCTCAAGGTAGAAATCCCCACCAAGGATGTAGCCGGACGCAATCTTGCTCAGAAGGAAGTGACCGTTAAGGTAGCCAACTTCGATGGCAACGCTGCCAATGTTGGCGAAGGCAAGGGTCTTCCCGGAAGCGTAGTCACTGTACGTTGCCCCGGCACACAGGGCTTCAACACCTTCCTGACAACACTTGTCAACGAGATTGGCGAAAGTGCCTCTACTACAGACCGTGCATATATCGGTATTGACATACCGAAGATTGTGACCAACTTCACACACGTGACCGCTAAGGACAACATGTCAATGTACCTGAGCTGGGATCCCGTGACTGAGGGTATCAACGGCGGATTTATCGACCCCGAAAACCTCGAATATCAGGTATGGTACAATCCGCAGGGTGTAACCTGGAACAAGGTAGGCGACCCCATCAAGGGAACGGAAGTTAAGTTCAACGCCATGATGGACGACCTCTATACATATAAAGTATCTGTATTCGCACAGAACAGCGCAGGCTTCAAGAAAGCTATGAGCGTAGACTATACCGTATCTGAGGTACTCGGTGTTCCCCTGCAGCTTCCCGTCAAAGAACCCTTCGGCACAGCCGGTCCGACCTATCGTTGGAGCTACAACCGTTCCACACCTGAGACTGAGAACAGCCAGATTCGTCAGATTCTCAACGACGAGCTGAGACTACTCGGCATCGGCAACCCATCGATGGAAGATGGATCCGGACGTCTTGTAGGCGCTTGGACTCCCGGCACAGCTACCAAGGCTGAGCTCATCGTGCCCAAGTTTGCTACCAAGGGTCAGATCAACCCCACATTCCGTATGCGCTACTGGGCCCACGGAAGTGCACCCGTATTCACAGTGACTGCCCGCAAGTATGGTCAAGAAGAGCCTAAGGAAATCTTCAAATGGGCTCCTCAGTTTGGCAACCTGAACGTTTGGGAAGACATCACATTCGCCATTCCTGAAGAATACGCTGACGAAGAATGGGTACAGTTCCGTATCAACTTCGACATTACCCGCGCTACAAACTGCTACGGTATCATCGACGGCATCGACATTTTCTCCAACGTAGACGTCGACATGAAGACCTCAGCAATATCTGCAGAGCCTATCTCCCACGTGGGTGAAGACTGCACATTTGAGGTATCCTTCCTGAATGCCGGTCAGGAACGTGCTCGCGGCTCATTCCTTTGCGAAGTAATCGGCGACGGCAACGTTATCGACTCCGAGACTGTCACTCCTCGTGGCAATATCAACAGCCTTTCTACCTACAAGCAGCGCTTCGTACTCAACGCTAAGACCGAGTATCTCCAGTATAAAGACCTGAAAGTTCGCTTCACCGCCAACATTGATGGCGACCAGATACCTTCCAACAACTCTATGGAAATCAACTGGGAAATTCTGGAATCAATACTGCCCGTAGTCACCGACCTTTCCGGATTCCTTGACAAAGACGACTTCGTCAACCTCAACTGGACTGCACCTGAGCATCCCTTCGGAGCATTCGACGACTTCGAATTCTGCAAGGCATTTGAATATGGCGAGAAGATGGGACAATGGACCAACCTCAACCGCGACAAACTGCAGAACTATACTATAGGTCAGCTGACCGACGTTTGGGTAGACTGCGGAGTGAAGAAAGCTTGGCAGGTAGTCAACGATGAGGCTCTCGGCACTGTAGGTGACCCCTCACTGGGTGCTCACAGCGGCCATCAGTTCCTCGTAGCTACTGCCGGATATGATCCCGACGTGCAGGGTCAGTTCCAGGTAAGCGACTGGCTGATTTCTCCCGAAGTTGTAGGTGGCACCACCGTCAAGTTCTGGATGAACATTCTCGACGCAACATATCGTGAGACTCTTCACATCTACTACTCTACTACCGACAACAAACCGGAATCCTTCATCAAGCTGTGCAACCGTTCGAAAGAGGGTACTACAGGATGGGAACAGACTTCATTTACTCTGCCAGCCGATGCCAAGTACTTCGCAATGGTTTATGTAGGCTGGGATACTTTAGGTGTCTGCATCGATGACTTAGAATACACTCCGGCAAATCCGGATATGTGGGGTATCGACAGCTTCGACATCTATAGAATGTGTCCGGAAAATGGCGACACTGAATATGCGAAGGTAAATAATGTTAAGGGTACTCACGCAGCCAGCCCCTGGCAGGGTAAAGAGACTTACTACTTCGTAAAATGCAAAGCAAGCTACAATGGTATTATCGGTGAGGGTCCTGCCTCCAACATCTTCCTTGCCGACACTTCCGGAGTACATGCCGTAGAGACACTCGGTGGAATCGCAGGTGGCCACGGTGAGGTTATCATCAACGGACATTCATCCGAGACAGCCAACATCTTCGATATGGACGGCAAGCGCGTAGCAACATTCAACGTTGCCTCCGACAGCGAGCGCCATGGACTCGATGCCGGTGTCTACATCATCATGATTGGCAAGAAAGCAGCCAAAGTCATCGTACGTTAAAAAAAGGAGCCTTCGGGCTCCTTTTTTTAGTTTATAGTTGAACGTTAATAGTTGATAAAGACTAATCGGTAAAAGAATTGATAGAGACTATCTCAATACAAATATCACATATAAACAGTATAAAGCCGGAGCAAAATGCTCCGGCTTTATTTATCTATCAACTAATCATATTTGGCAATAGCCAAATGTGATTATCTCTTCATGCTCTGCATGCGTGCAAGTTGAGACATCATGCGCTTGGAGGTCATCATCTTCATTGCCTTGCGAGACTCCATGAACTGCTTGATGACTCTATTGACCTCCTGCATAGAGGTTCCTGAACCATTGGCAATACGGCGCACACGGGTACCCTTGATGATTTCGGGATTTTGACGTTCCTGTGGTGTCATCGAATAGATTATAGCCTCAATACCCTTGAAAGCATTATCGTCGATATCTATATTCTTGATAGCCTTGCCCACTCCAGGAATCATAGAAGCAAGATCCTTAAGATTGCCCATCTTCTTTATCTGATGGATTTGCTTTAGGAAATCATCGAAGTCAAACTTATTCTGCTGAATTTTCTTTTGCAGACGTTCGGCTTCCTTCTGGTCGTAAACCTCCTGAGCTTTTTCTACCAGGGCCACAATGTCGCCCATGCCGAGGATACGGTCGGCCATACCGGAAGGATTGAACTCCTGGATATCCTCGAGTTTTTCGCCGGAACCTACATATTTAATAGGTTTGTCTACTACTGAGCGAATAGAGATAGCTGCACCACCGCGAGTATCACCATCGAGTTTTGTCAGAACTACACCATCGAAGTTAAGACGGTCGTTGAAAATCTTGGCTGTGTTGACAGCGTCTTGACCTGTCATGGAGTCCACGACAAAGAGGATTTCACCGGGATTGACAGCAGCCTTTATAGACTCGATTTCCTGCATAAGTTCCTCATCAACAGCCAGACGACCTGCGGTGTCGACGATTACGAGGTCAAGATGATTACGACGGGCATACTCTACACCATTCTTAGCAACGGCCACGGCATCCTTGCTCTCCGGCTCCATGTAGACCGGTACATTAATACTGTCGCCCAATACTTGCAGCTGCTCCATCGCAGCGGGGCGGTGTACGTCGGCAGCGACGAGCAGAGGCTTACGAGACTTGGTAGAGCGCAGATGGCGGGCAAGCTTTCCGGAGAAGGTAGTCTTACCGGCACCGTTGAGGCCCGCCATAAGGATGACAGCCGGACGACCGTCAAGATTGATAGGCTGGCGTGCACCACCCATAAGCTCAGCGAGCTCATCATGGACGATCTTCACCATCAGCTCCTTAGGCTTGACAGCAGTCAACACCTTCTGTCCCAGAGCCTTCTTCTTCACCGTATCGGTGAAGTTTTTAGCCACCTTATAATTGACGTCGGCATCCATGAGAGCCTTGCGGACATCCTTCATGGTTTCTGCCACATTGATTTCAGAGATACGGCCTTCGCCTTTGAGTATTTTGAACGACTGTTCGAGACGTTCAGATAAGCTTTCGAACATTGCCATAATTGGTACGATTTTTCTGGGGTTGCTTCCCGGGCTCTGATTATAACGTATTGGTAGCCGTGTCGGGGAAGATTACTGTGGGTTTGAACTCTCGAGCCTCGTCGGGGGTCATCAATGCGTAGGTCATGATGATGATAATATCTCCGGGCTGTGCCTTGCGGGCGGCAGCTCCATTAAGACAAATCACACCGCTGTTTTCCTCACCGGCGATGACATACGTGTCGAAACGTTCACCATTATTATTGTTGACAATCCACACTCTCTGCCCCTCGAGAATCCCGGCGGCACGCAAAAGTGCAGTGTCGATTGTTATGCTACCTACATAATTCAAATCCGCCTGGGTGACAGTCACCCGATGGATTTTAGAGGTCATCATTTCGATAAGCATAATCTATACATTCTTGATTATTAATTGTTCATGAAGTTAACGGCCACGATAGCAGATATTGTCGATGAGTCGCACCTTGCCGTTGTAGACAGTGATACAACCAACAATATATGGAGACTCATCCCACTCCTCAACGGGGAGCAGAGTGCGGCCGTCGACAATCTGGAAATACTCCACTTTCATTTCCGGCACGGCGTCCAGTCGTTCTACAACTGAGCGACGCGTAGCATCAACGGAATGATAATGAGAATACTCCACACTTTCAGAGAGAGCATGATAAATCTCAGGAGCATTCTTGCGCTGTTCGGCAGAGAGAAGAGCATTGCGGCTTGAGAGAGCGAGGCCATCAGCATCTCGACAAATCGGGCAAGCGACAATCTCCACCTTAATATGTTCCGACTCTACCATATTTCTGATTACGGCAATCTGCTGGAAATCCTTCTCGCCGAAGTAAGCGCGAGTAGGGCGGCATATACGGAAAAGTCTGCTGACAATCTGGGCGACCCCCTGGAAATGCCCCGGCCGGAACTTACCCTCCATCACTTCGGCAGCAGAGCCGAGGTTGAAGACATGGGAGGCAGCGGCCTCAAGACCCTCGGGATACACATCCTCCGGAGTTGGGGCAAAAACGGCATCCACACCATTTTGGGCAAGCAGACGTAAATCAGCCTCCTCATTTCGGGGATAAGAGGCCAGATCTTCAGGGTTATTAAACTGAGTAGGATTTACGAAGACCGAAACGACAGAGACATCGTTTTGCGCCACGCAAGTCTTAACTAGCGAAATATGTCCATCATGGAGAGCCCCCATAGTAGGGACAAGTCCGATAGACTTATGATTTTCGATATTCAACTGCACAAACTCCTCGAGCTGTGCCACGGATCTAAAGATCAGCATAATTACAAGGCGTCTCCGAAGAATATGAATCTAACTACATAAAAGAGGAGAGAGCGAAACGCGGAGACAGCGTTGCAAAATTAGTAAAAATATCATTAAAGCGAAGAGAGAAACAAAAAATTAAATCAGGATAAATACAAAAAAGAGAGAAAAGAGAAGGAGAGAAACAATAAGCGGGATTGAAAAACACAGAAAAAAGGGTGCAAAATTAGGAAAAGTCAGATAAAATTCCTAATTTTGCAACTGCAAGCGGTGTATGCTTAAGCGAACGGGAATAAAACATCAGATTCCGCAGTGAGAGCATAGGAACAGCCGCGAGCCAATAAAAAATGTCAGATAAGCGAATACTCTACGTCAGCCAGGAGATCATGCCCTACATGCCGAAGACAGAACTTTCGGAAATGGGGCGCGAGTTGCCACAGATGATGCATCGCAACCACTATGAGGTGCGCACATTCATGCCCAAATACGGAAGCATCAACGAGCGTCGCAACCAACTACACGAAGTAATCCGCCTAAGCGGAGTCAATATAATCATCGACAACGAGGATCATCCCCTGATTATCAAGGTAGCGTCGTTGCAACCAACACGTATCCAAGTATATTTCGTTGACAACGATGACTACTTCCAGAAGTCGGCACAGGATGAAGACCCTGTAGGGAGCAACAGGAAAGACAACGACGAGCGTGCGATATTCTACGCCCGTGGAGTAATGGAAACTGCCAAGAAGCTGCGTTGGGAGCCTAAGATTGTACATTTCTCGGGTCTCATCTCTGCTTTAGCGCCCCTCTATCTGAGAAACCTCTATCACACAGACCCGGTTTTCCACAAGTCTAAATCCGTCTACTCCGTAGTTCCCGGTGATTTTACTGCTGAGCTGGATCCCAGAATCTATGAAAAGCTTATCGCCGACAATATTAATCCCGAAAATCTGGCAGAATTCGTAGAGGAAACGCCCACGGCAAAGACCCTCCACAAAATCGCTATCTCCAATAGCGACGGAGTCATTTTCCATGAGCCCTACGTAGATGCAGAACTCGTAGAATACGTACAGAAGAAAGGAATTCCCTACTCTATCGTCACCCTCAACGACATCCAAGACAATCTCCTCTTAGACTTCTACAATAAGCTCACTGATGAATAAGTGTTCTTTTCATAAGATTACTTCATGGATAGTGATGACTGCCGGCGTGCTTGCAGTCGCTTCCTGTGAAGATGAAGTAAGCACTATCGGCAGCGGCATACGCCCTGCGGATGTTACTATAAACGTTGACTCAGCTCAGTTCAATCTCCATGGTCATTCCATTGAGACTCCGGAAATTGACTCCCGGTCAACCTCTACTCTTTTGGGAACCATCGACACCGAAAGCTACGGACGATTAGAGTGCTCATTTGTCACTCAGCTACTGCCGGCACAGAATGTCAACATTCCCGACAGTATCAAACCGGCCGACATCGACTCCGTAAAGCTCATCATGCGTATTCCTCGAGGAAAATTCACCGGAGACTCGCTGACTCCTCAACAGGTGACGGTCTATCGCCTCACTAATCAGCTTCCGGCCAACATCTCTTCGACCTACAACCCTGAAGGCAACTATGATGCCTCACCCATGGGACGCCAAAATTATACTCTCTCAGCTTTATCTATGGGTTCAACAGCAAACCTGTCGAAGAGCATACTGAATATTCAGGTGCCTATGCCCCGAGACTTCGGTGTTGATGCTCTTAAAAAATATCGCGAAGATCCCGAATTCTTCCTTTGGCCGGCTATCTTTGCCAAGTCATTCCCCGGACTATATCTGAAGTCGACGTTCGGCAAAGGATGTGTGGCCGCACTGAGCTCTGTAGGAATATACGTCTATACCCACCACAAACAGTCTGTTGCACAAGTTGTAGACAACAAAGTGGAGACTACCATCAAGACCATCAAAGACTCTACGATATTCTTCACCTCGGCGCCCGAGGTGCTTTCAAACAACATCATCAGCTATCGTCCGTCAACGACTCTGCGCCAACTCGTAGCCGATGGCAACGCTATTATTACTACTCCCGGAGGGTTTGCCTCCACATTTATCTTCCCGGCTGAAGAGGTGTTGGAGAAATACTACAAGAAGACTACCGACCTTGGAGTAATCAACAATCTTACCATGTCAATTCCCGGAGAGAAGATTACCAATCCTCTGGAAATCGGAGTGCCTCAGACACTACTGATGGTGAAGAAATCAGAGGCTGAGACTTTCTTCTCAGACAGCAAAGTACCCGATTTCAAGACCTCCTTTCTATGCATTTGGGACGCTCAGAAGGGCAGCTATAAAGTCAACAACATGCGCGACTATATAATAGCAATGGCCAATATGTCTAAGATTACCGATGCAGACAAAGAGTTCATGCTCGTTCCGGTCAATACTCAGTATCAGACCGTCACCAACTCCGACGGCACAGAAAAGAATATCTGCACCAGCTGCGTTCCCTATCTGTCGACACCGACAATGGTAAGACTGCGTACCGAGCGCGCCACAATAGTCTTCACCTACTCCAACCAGACTATAGAATAGCTGCAAGATTCTTCAGGATGAATCCGGTTGTATCCGGTTGTATCGGGTTGAATCGGGTTGAATCGGGTTTATGATAGTTGAGATGCTTGGTGGATTCCTCCGATTCAGACCGATTCAGACCGATTCCAACACTTATCTGCTGTTTGAGGCGACGGGAACTCTCAAGAAAATATTTCTACCCATTTAAAATTCTGACGATTTTTATTCTTATTGATGTTTTGTGTGCTGTCGTTTGGCAGAAAATTATTATCTTTGGCACAAAACAATCAATTTATAATAACATGAACAAACTTTTACCCTACATCGGTCTGGCTACTATGCTGGCGATGCCCATGGTAAGCTATGCTCAGGAAGCTGAGCCTGATCCGGAGCCGGTGAAGCTTACTATCGGTTACGACGTGGTAAAGCCGGAGTCTGCTTCCTTTGGCAACGACATTCCCACAGAATTCGTACTTGATTTTAGTGTTTCCTCTCTTAAGGTCACCAACATCAAGGACAATAGTACATTCACTAAGACAGTGAATGGCACTGACGAACGAGATTCCGAATGGACAGGCACCTATGCCTACCTGAAGATGACCTTCCCTGAGGATAGCAACGAATGGCTTTCCGCACCTCTAAAGTCAACAGTCAATGCAGACATGACGCTGACACTTAGCCTCGACCTGAGTGAAACGCCCGTATTTGCTGCGGCTCTGAAAGACCCTAACATCTACACTCTGACGCTGGTAGTCCCCGAAGACCTTTACACCGTCACAGCCACCAACATCAACAACAAGAGCCTTGAGTATATGAGCCTCGGACAGGAGGTTCCCTTCACACACCTCGGCTCAGTACGCTTGGCAACTCCTACAGCGGATCCTGCAGATGGCACCCGCATTGAGCGTCTGCAGACAATCGACCTTAGCTTCGACATAAAGGCCGACAATGACCAGGAAGTACAGTGGCAATGTCTTGCCGAACTCAAGCCCACCGTGTGGGTGAAGTATCCCGGTGATACTCAGTGGTCGCAGAATGGCACAGCTATCGCCTCCATCGAACTGACCGACCCGACAAAGGCCACCATCAAGGTGCGTCCCGCCACTACTGCTCAGGGTCAGTACCGTATTGACATCCCGATGGGTACATTCTCAATGTACGCTCAAGATCCCAACGGTAGCGCCTCTCAGGAAGATCCCAACGCTACTCTCTATCAGTATACCAACTCTGCAATGAGCCTTCGCTACGCTATCGGCGAGGATGTCAGCGATGGTCTGGCAAAAGAGACTATCATATCCCAGTGTATGCCCGCTGAGGGTTCCGTAAACCTCGAGCAATTCTCTGCAGGTATGGCCTACATTCAGGTAGTATTCAACCAGATTCCCACCCTCGACCGTACTGTCAACGGCAACGTACAGCTCTTCTACAATGGCGGCACTACTCCCCTGCGCGAGGTTTCCGTACGCAACGAAACTCTTCTGCGTCTCCAAACTCAGGGTATCAGCGGCTATGACAACCTGCTCCACGTATACTTCGATGCTAACGCCGGCGACATCATTGAGCCCGGCGACTACACTGTAGTATTCCCCGCAGGTCTGTTCCTCTTCGGCGAGAATCAGGAACCCAACTCCAAGTTTAGCCTTAACTACCACATCGATAAGATGATTGCCTATCAGGTACTTCCCCAGGCTGACATCACCGTAGAAGCTCTGGAAGAAATCACCATTCTCTTCAACAACTGCGACAAGGTGGAAATCAACGAAAACTGCGATAAGAAGATCATCATGGCCACCCGTAATGGAGCCATTGAAGACGCAGCCAAGGACGTAACCATCAACGGCAAAGTAGTACGCATCAAATTCAATAAATATACCGATAGCGGCTACTACTTCATCACCATTCCCGACAATTACTTCAACGTAACTGTCGACAATGAAGTTATCCCCAACCAGGTAATCGAGCGTCAGTGGATGATCAAAGCTCTGGGTGCTCCCCAGATTGAGCCTGCTCCCGGCGTACTCTCCGGCAAGAGCATCTACGAGGTAACTCTTCTGCTGGATGACGACCAAGAAATCACCAGCGTCAATGACAAGTTCGCCTACACCCGCCTGCTGAAAGTAGCCGACAATGGCGAAATCCTCTTCAAACCCGTCATCAGCTACTTCAAGCCTGACCTCCCGGAGAATAGCATCGGCAGCAACTACCTGACACTCATTCCCTCCGGTGAACAGCCCATCGGTCTGACTCCCGGCAACTACGTATTCATCCCCGCTGCTACTCTCTATACTATCACCGGCGGCATCTCCTCCTATGAATACTTCTACTTCTGGACAGTTCTTCCCGATCTTCCCGAATTTGAAAAGCCCGTATTGACACCCAACGAATTCGTCACCGACACCAACCTGTTTACACTGACCTTCGGTGAGAACGTAATTCTGAAGTCCAAGAGCAACGAACTCAGCTACCTCTATCCTCTCAATGAGGATGGTACCGTAGGCGAATACGTAGCCACCTTCCGCGCCATGAATGGAGCCAAGGGCAACGAGCTTGATCTTGTCAACACCAACGGCGTCACCACACTCGAACCCGGCGTCTACAGCCTGCAGACACCCAAGGGAATCTGCTGGGACAACGACAACGTAGCCGGCGCCTACAACTTCAACGTATACTTCGGCATGAGTGGCGTACAGATTCTTGGCCGGCAGGGCGACCTCTACGATGTCTACACTATCGACGGCGTGAAAGTGCTCAATAAGGTAGAAGCCGGAGCCCTCAACGGACTTACTCCCGGTCTCTACATTATCAATGGCAAGAAAATTATGATTAAATAAGTAGATGGACAAATTGTCCATCTATCAACATGGGATAATGTATTATAAAGTATGAGCCACAAAATGGCTCAGGAGAAGCGGTTGTCGAGAGACAGCCGCTTTTTTTGCGTGATTTCGCACTTTTTAGTAATTTTGAACTCTGAAATGAAAAACTAAGAAATACTGATATAAAATGACAATAATCGACGGAAAAGAAACTTCCAAAAAAATTAAAGAGGAGATTGCCGAAGAGGTAAAAGCCCTTACAGCGGACGGCTCTCGCCCCCCTCATCTTGCTGCCATTCTTGTGGGGCATGACGGAGGCTCTGAATCATATATGGCCAACAAGACCAAAGCCTGCGAAGCCTGCGGTTTTACAAGCTCATTGCTCCGCTTTGACCCTAAAATCACTGAAGAGGAGCTCCTCAAGGAAATAGAAAAGCTCAACGCTGATGAGAGTGTAGACGGATATATCGTACAAGTGCCACTGCCACGACATATTGATGCCCAGAAGGTCAACGAAGCGATTGACTGGCGCAAGGACGTCGATGGCTTTCACCCTATCAACATCGGGCGAATGACACTCGGTCTGGAATCCTTCCGACCCGCCACTCCCTCCGGAATCATGGAGCTGCTGGATCGCTACGGCATTGAGACCAAGGGTAAACATGCCGTTGTACTCGGACGTAGCAACATCGTGGGAAAGCCCATAGCAATGATGCTCATGCAGAAGGCACGCCCGGGCGATTGCACTGTGACCGTATGCCATTCCTCAACTCCCGATATCAAGGAGAAATGTCTCGAAGCAGACATCATCGTCTCCGCCTTAGGGAAACCGGGGTTTGTGACCGAAGATATGGTCAAAGAGGGAGCCGTTGTTATAGATGTGGGAACAACTCGTGTAGAAGACGCGACTCGTAAGAGTGGCTGGCGACTATGTGGCGATGTAGACTATGATAAAGTTGCTCCGAAATGCTCATATATCACTCCTGTACCCGGTGGCGTAGGGCCAATGACCATCTGTTCCCTGCTTCGCAACACGCTGACAGCTCGCAAACGCAAACAAAAATAATCAGGGTTAGAGCCAATTTTTATGAGAAAGGCTCTACCCTTTCAAAATATTTTGATGAAACTACTCCTATTTTCTCTCCTCTCCTATATATTAGGATTGACAGCGTCCGGGAATCCCGGCGCAGATTTGGTGTTTGTCGGCGATGCCATGCAACATCAGGGACAGCTCGACCAAGCTCTCATTGAGGGTGGAGGTCGGCACTACGACTACAGCGACTGCTTCAAGTATATCGCACCTGAGATCGTATCTGCCGACTACGCAGTCTGCAATCTAGAGGTACCCCTCGGCGGAGGCCCCGACTATAGCGGGTTTCCCTGTTTCTCTGCCCCCGACTCATATGCTCAGGCGCTGATAGACTGTGGCTTCGATATGATGCTGACAGCCAACAACCATTGTCTCGACCGTCGCGACAAAGGGGCACGTCGCACCCTGGTAGCGTTGGACTCCCTGAAGATTGACCATATAGGCACATATCATGACGCTGCTCAGCGTGAAAGCCTCGTACCCTTCATCAAGGAAATCAAAGGCATAAAGGTTGGCTTCCTCAACTACACGTATGGCACCAACGGCATAGAGCCGAGACAGGGAATGGAAGTGGCGCTCATTGACAAGAAAAAGATGGCCGAAGAGATTCGCAAAACGCGCGAAGCCGGTGCGGAGATAATTTGTGTTGCCGTCCATTGGGGCGTAGAATACGTATTGCGCGAAAATGCCGAACAGCGCGACATAGCCAAATTCCTCACAGATCAAGGAGTAGACCTGATTATCGGAGGTCATCCCCACGTCATACAGCCAATGCAGGTAGTACACAATGATAAGGAGAACAAAGATGTACTTATCGTCTATTCCTTAGGCAACTTCATCTCCAACATGAAGACCGGCGACACCCGCGGAGGAGCGATGGTAAGAGTACGTCTGGAGCGAGACCCGGACGGGGTAGCACGCTTCAAGAATGCCAACTACGACATTTTCTACAGCGCAAAGCCCACGGGGAAAGGTACCAACTACATGGTGGTTCCGAGCTGGATGCCGGAGCGCATACCGCAAGGAGAATTGGGAAATTGGGGCATCTTCAAGCGCTCCGCACTCAATATTTTCGATACCTACAACGTCAACGTACCCCGGCTACATAAATAAAAGAATATAAGATTTATATATCTTATAAGAATTATTAGACTATGATTCAAGTAAATAACTTAGGAATGCAATTCGGTAAGAGAGTGCTCTTTCAAGACGTCAATCTTACCTTCAACCATGGCAACTGCTACGGCATAATCGGTGCGAATGGTGCCGGAAAATCTACATTGATGAAAATGCTCTCCGGACAGCTGACACCTACATCAGGTACGGTCACTTTCGGACCCGGTGAACGTCTGTCGGTATTAAGTCAGGATCACTTTGAATTCGATGAATGCACCGTACTGGAGACCGTACTCCGCGGTCACACAGTGCTCTGGGATATTATGCAGGAAAAAGATGCCATATATGCCAAGCCCGACTTTAGCGATGAAGATGGAATTCGCGCCGCCGAGCTGGAAGAAAAATTCGCGGAGATGGAGGGGTGGAATGCAGAAAGCGATGCAGCAGCCCTGCTTAGCGGCTTAGGTATCAAGGAAGATCGCCATTATATGCTGATGAAAGACATCAGCGCCAACGAGAAAGTGCGTGTACTGTTGGCAAAAGCCCTCTTCGGCAACCCCGACAACCTGCTACTCGACGAGCCCACCAACGATCTGGACCTCGAGACTGTAGCCTGGTTGGAAAACTACCTGGCAAATTTTGAAAACACCGTACTCGTGGTCAGCCACGACCGTCACTTCCTAAACGCTGTCAGCACCCACACTCTCGACATTGACTACAACAAAATATCCCTGTTTGCCGGCAACTACGACTTCTGGTACCAGTCCTCACAGCTTGCTCTGCGTCAGCAACAAGCTGCCAACAAGAAAGCAGAAGAAAAGCGTAAAGAACTGTTGGAATTCATTCAGCGATTCAGCGCAAATGTGGCCAAAAGCAAGCAGACTACAAGTCGCAAGAAGATGCTTGAGAAGTTGAACATCGAAGAAATCAAACCCTCCTCACGCCGTTATCCCGGTATTATCTTTACCCCAAATCGTGAAGTAGGCAACAAGATTTTAGAGGTGAAGGGGCTGAGCGCAAGCATTGATGGCGAGGTGCTCTTCAGAGATGTCAACTTCCAGATAGAGAAGGGTGACAAGGTAGCTTTCCTGAGTCGTGACCCTCGAGCTATGACAGCTCTGTTTGAGATTATCAATGGAGAGAGAAAAGCTGATGCCGGCGACTATGACTGGGGACAGACAATCACCAAAGCTTATCTCCCTCTTGACAACTCAAAGTATTTCGACACAGACCTGAATCTCGTAGACTGGCTTTGTCAATACTCCAATGATTCATCGGAAATATATCTGAAAGGATTCCTCGGGAAGATGCTCTTTTCAGGCGAGGAGGTGCTGAAGAAAGCAAGGGTACTCAGCGGTGGCGAGAAAATTCGCTGTATGATTTCGCGCATGATGCTGACAGATGCCAACACCTTAGTATTGGACTCTCCTACCAACCATCTTGACCTCGAGTCAATCCAGGCATTCAACAACACATTGCAGAACTTCAAGGGGATCATCCTAATGTCGAGCCACGACCACGAATTTATCCAGACTATCTGCAACAGAATAATCGAGCTGACGCCCAACGGCATCATAGACAAGATGATGGACTACGACGACTACATCGTAGACGAGAAAGTGGCCGCAGCTCGCGAACGCCTCTATCAAGAATAAATTTGTCTGTGCCAAATTTATTCTTGATGGTTGATGGATTATAGCCGGTAGCAATTAATTATAAATTGAATATTGAATATTATTAATTATAAATTGAATATTGAATATTGAATATTATGGTAAAGCATATAGTGATGTTTAAATTGAAGGGAAGTGCCGAGGAGCGGTTGGAGGTCAGCCGAAGATTTTGCGAGGCACTCAATGCCCTTCCTGAGCAGATTGAGTGTCTGCGTAGCATGGAGACCGGAATAAACACAAATCAGGCAGAGGACTGGGATGTTGTGCTGACAGCAGTAGTCGACAAGATGAAAGATGTAGCTGTATATGCCAATCATCCGGCACATGTAGCTGCGGCTGCCATTGTAGCCCCACTGAAAGACTCTCGCGCCTGCGTAGACTACGAAATATTATAAACCTTGTGGGTTGCAAACCCACAAGGACTATAAACTATAAACTTGAATTATTCTTTTTCCATTAGCTCGAGGAGGCGTAGCTCTGCGACGTCGATGGTGTCGCGCAGTGTCTGATATCGTGCTGATGCTTCGGTCAGCTCTTCAACGGTCATTGTTCCGGCAGACATTTCTCCCTCGAGCTTAACCTTCTCGGCTTCCCACCTCTCAAGGTCTTTTTCGAGTTGCTCCTTCTCTTTATTCTCCTTGAAGGTCAACTTTTGCTTTGACTGACGCATAGGACGCTTCGGCGTTTCGGGTGCGTTCTTCTTTTCTTCAGCCTTGGCAACCTTCTGCTTCATGGCAACATACCGGCGATACGTAGAATAGTCGCCGGGAAAATCCTTAATATCACCATTGCCGCTGAATACGAACAGATGGTCTACGATACGATCGAGAAAGAAACGATCGTGGCTGACAACAATCACACACCCTTTGAAATTTACCAGGTACTCCTCTAAGACAGAGAGGGTCATGATATCAAGATCGTTGGTGGGCTCATCAAGGATAAGGAAGTTGGGAGATCGCATAAGAACCGTAGCCAGATAAAGCCTGCGACGTTCCCCTCCACTAAGTTTATAGATATATTTTTGCTGTGTCTTGGGGTCGAATAGGAAATGTGTAAGGAATTGAGAGGCTGAGAGGGTAGTTTTATCATCGATTCTGACTGTCTCGGCGATTTCTCGCACTGCGTCTATGACTTTCTTAGACTCATCGAAGTCGGTCATCCCCTCCTGACTGTAATATCCCCAGCGTACAGTTTGTCCTACATCGAAATGCCCGCAGTCGGGCTGTAGCTTGCCTAATAAAAGCTTAATGAAAGTAGACTTACCGGCACCATTATCGCCAACTATCCCCACCTTTTCATAACGAGCGAAAGTATAGTTGAAATCTCTGAGAATGACCTTATCGCCAAATGCTTTTGAAACATTATGAGCCTCGAATATTTTATTGCCGATATATCCGGAATTGACCTCCAAGCGGACATTGTCTTGACGGAGGTTGACGTGGCTTCTTTTCTCAAGCTCGTAGAAGTTATCTATACGATATTTAGCCTTAGTAGCGCGTGCCTGCGGTTGCCTGCGCATCCAATCGAGCTCAGTGCGCAGAAGATTTTTTACTCTGGCGAGCTCTGCCGTCATACTGTCAATACGTTCCTGGCGCTTCTGGAGATAATAGTCGAAATTACCATTGTAGGTAAACGTCTGCTCACGATCTATCTCGATAATCTTATTGCATACGTTGTCAAGGAAATAGCGATCATGAGTGACCATCAGCAAAGTAGCTCTCGATTTTGAGAGATATTTCTCCAGCCATTCTATCATCTCGATGTCAAGATGATTAGTAGGCTCATCGAGCATTAAAAAGTCAGGATCCTGAAGAATCACCTTAGCGAGAGCCACACGCTTGAACTGACCTCCGGAGAGTGTAGATAGAGGTGCATTGAGATTGTCTATTCTGAAAGAAGATAGAAGAGCCGCAGCTCTGTCAGAAGCGTTCCAATCGTCGGCATCTTGAGGCTTAGGGGTAGCATATTCGAGCACAGAGAGCGACATATCAGCCGGGGGGTCCTGACGAAGATAACCCACGCGGACACCATCAGCATAGACGATATTACCACTATCATAGTCACCCTCACCGGCAAGGATACTTAGAAATGTAGACTTACCGGCACCATTAGCGGCCACAATACCAATTTTGTCACCCTCAAACACGCCAAAAGTCACATCAGCGAAGAGCATCCTGTCGCCGATAGACTTTGTAAGATTTTCGATTTGGAGAACGCTTGCCATAATACTTGCGTAGAAAAAAAGAAATGAAGGTGTATCAAACAAATTTTAAAAAGTTGATACACCCTCATTTAACAGCTAATTAAATAGCAGCGATAACCTCGATTTCAACGAGAGCCTTCTTAGGAAGTTCCTTGACTGCAAAAGCACAACGCGCGGGGAACACAGCCTGGAACATCTCGCCATATACCTCATTCATAGGAGCGAAATACTCCATATCAGCGAGGAAGACAGTAGTTTTAACCACATTGTCGAGAGTAGCGCCGGCCTCCTTGAGTATAGCCTTGATGTTCTCGATGCTCTGACGAGTCTGAGCCTTGATATCAGCGGGCATTTCGCCGGTAGCAACATTAATAGGGAGCTGACCGCTAACAAAGATAAGATTTCCGGTCTGCACAGCCTGGCTGTAAGGACCGATAGCTCCGGGAGCTTCTTTAGAATTCAGTTCTTTTTTCATGATAATAAAAAATAAAAAGGGACAGGCAGAAGTCTGTCCCATGTTAGAGCCGCGAGTGGGACTCGAACCCACGACCTTTTCGTTACGAATGAAATGCTCTACCAACTGAGCTATTGCGGCATTGTGACGCCTCCGGGGGAGCGGAGGCGTCTATCGGGGATTGCACTCTATTGAGTGCAGGGGATTGGGGACTATTAGATGATGCCCTGGCCCATCATGGCGTCAGCTACCTTCATGAAGCCTGCGATGTTGGCACCCTTCATGTAGTTGATGTAGCCATCAGCCTGCTTGCCATACTTCACGCACTCAGAGTGGATGGACTCCATGATCTGGTGGAGCTTAGCGTCTACTTCTTCAGCTGTCCACATGAGGTGTTCAGCGTCCTGAGTCATTTCAAGACCGGAAACTGCCACACCACCGGCGTTAACAGCCTTACCGGGAGCATAAGCAACCTTAGCAGCGATGAAAGCATCGATAGCTTCGGGAGTACATCCCATGTTGGAAACTTCAGCGCAGAGCATTACGCCGTTAGCGATAAGAGCCTTGGCGTCAGCTTCGCCGAGCTCATTCTGAGTAGCACAGGGAAGAGCGATGTCAACCTTCTGCTCCCAGGGCTTGCGACCTGCGAAGAACTGGCTGCCGGCGAACTTCTCAGCGTAGGGAGCAACAACATCGTTGCCGGAAGCGCGGAGTTCGAGCATGTATGCGATCTTCTCAGCGTCGAGACCTGCGGGATCGTAGATGTATCCGTCGGGACCGGAGATTGTTACAACCTTGGCACCGAGCTCAGTAGCCTTAGTAGCAGCACCCCAAGCTACGTTACCGAAGCCGGAGATAGCAACAGTCTTACCCTTGATATCAGTGTTCATGTCCTTGTTGAGTAGGTTCTCAACATAGTAGAGAGCACCGAAACCGGTAGCCTCAGGGCGAATCAGAGAGCCTCCGAAGGAAAGACCCTTACCTGTGAATGTACCGGTGTTTTCGCGAGCGAGTTTCTTGTACATACCGTACATGTAGCCAACTTCACGGCCACCTACGCCGATATCACCGGCGGGAACGTCACGGTCGGGACCGAGGTTGCGCCAGAGTTCGAGGATAAATGCCTGGCAGAAACGCATGATTTCAGCATCGCTCTTGCCACGGGGGGAGAAGTCGGAGCCACCCTTGCCACCGCCCATGGGGAGTGTAGTAAGAGCGTTTTTGAAAGTCTGCTCAAATCCGAGGAATTTGAGGATTGAGAGGTTTACAGAAGCATGGAAACGGATACCTCCCTTGTAGGGGCCAATGGCGTTGTTGAACTGAACGCGATAGCCTATGTTGTTCTGAACTTCACCTTTGTCGTCTACCCAGGTGACACGGAATGTGAAGATACGGTCGGGCTCTACCATACGCTCGATGATACGGGCCTTCTCGAATTCGGGATGCTGGTTGTATACCTCTTCTACAGAGAGGAGCACCTCTTTCACTGCCTGGAGAAATTCTTTTTCACCGGGGTGTTTAGCCTCAAGATTGGCTAAAATTTCATTGATGTTCATGTTAATCCAGTTTAGATTTTTTTGGTTAATTTGGGTTGTTTTATTTGTTGACAAAAGTACAATCTTTATTTCATACATCAAAACAAAATCCAAAAAAATTTAACATTAAAATCATAAAAATTGTTAAGACGGACGATAATTCGGGGGTGGTACAGGCACAGGGCGATTGAAAATCGCCCTTCCAACTCCAACTTCAACAAAAAAGGGAGCGGCTTGCACCGCTCCCGGGAGGTTTATAATTATATTGTTGCTTCTCGGATTCCCGAGGGGAATCTCTTTTCGGATGCTACACCTTATAATATGTTACTACTCGGTGCAGATTACGATACGGTTCCAGTCATTCTCCTTATAAGGCTGTACGTCAGATCCGTCGGCTTTAACTTTGATGCGATCTTTAGCAATGCCGTACTTTGTGATAAGTTCGTTGGCTACGGCATCAGCACGACGCTGTGAGAGTGCCATGTTGTACTCAGGTGTACCGGTGTCCTTGTCAGCATATCCTACTACGTTGACAATCTTGGAGGGATTAGCTTTCAGCCATTCAGCCACGTTGAAGATGTTGACTTCCTCTTCGGGAGTAATCACGTCGGAGTCGATGGTGAAGCGTACGGTAGCGAGTAGAGGATTGGCGTTGGGAGTGTTAACAACGGTGACTGTCTTCGCTTCCGGGCAGGGGAGCTGAGCCTCGAGGGCAGAGATAGCCTGTGCGGAGTTGAGCAGTTCGGCACGCAGAGCGTTGACATCGTTGTTGAGGCTTGCAATCTGTGATAAATATGCACATTCATTATAGGAGTTCCATCCACGTCCTCCGATATTGAAGCTGAAGCCACCATAGCAGCTTACCAGAGCGTCCACAGACTTGCCGTCGGCCACGTTATTCCAGTTATCACCGTAGAAGTTAGCGCGTGCTTCAGCGAAGAAGTCTACATACTTGCAGAGACGGAGTCTGAACTGAATACCTGCAGATACGGGGAGCGTCCAGCTGGTTTTGCGTTTGCCACCACCATTATCGCGGTAGATGTTGGTAGCGGGAGGAAGACCACCCTCAGAATCTCGGATATCCCACATGCAGTCACCACCAATACCGGCATAAGGAATAATTGAGAAAGCACGGTTGGGATTAGGACCACAGATAGAGTTGAGCATATCCCACATAATGTCGACATTGAGGTTGGCGTGTTTGCCACGAGTCCAGCCATTGTTGGGTTCGGCTACTGTGGGGCAGTTCCAGTGGACAGCGCCACCGAGGGCGTTGATACGGACTGCAAGATAGGGGGAGAACCAGCGACCAAAGCCGAAGTTGTAGACCGTAGTCATCTTCTTGCGGTTAACGTAATGACCGGGATCACGCATACCAATACCGCGTTCTACGAAGGGCTGGTTGATACCGGCGCCAATCTGGATAAACCAATTATCGCGCCAATTCGAGAAGTACTTTGTTGAGGGGTCGCATGTGAACTCGGTCACACTGACAGCTTCCTCAACGACTTGTTGTGCGCTTGCACCGGAAGGAAAAGCGAGCCCGGCAGCACAAAGGGCCATGAGACCTACGAGTTTTTTAGCTTTCATAACAACTTTATTTAGAATGATACGTCTATTAGTGAAGTCGTCAGCGACAAGGTCTCGCCTTAGATCCTTCAAAGCTGCGTCCGCATGTCTCTATAGTGTCAGGGCAGCTTATGGTGGAATCGCCGGGATGGCTTGACTTTTGACTTCCTTTGCTCTTATAACATTCGATGTAAAAGAATCGTTCAAAAAAATTTTTCATGTTTACATTACAGGCTCTCACTAAACCCTAAACACTAAACCCTAAACTTCAAGTTTTCAAGACGCAAAGTGGTTTGTAAGTAGCTGTTCAATTTAAATTCAAACTTTCTGCTTGTTCTTTTTGGACATTTTCTCCTCTCTCATCAGTCATAATGCCCGCATTATTCCTTCTTCGAGTGAAGAAACTGTCACAAAAATAACCGCGCTTAAAGTTTAAATTTAAATCGTCCATCTACTTAAAACTTGAATTAAAAGATTTACATTTGCATGGAAAATAAGTTTTGAGTACTTTTGTATTTTGATATGAAACAGCGGGCAAGGAAAGACTATTGGCTGTCGCTTGATGATGAGTCCCGGCTGGAGCGTGTAGGGCATATGCGGCTTACCCTCTCCAGGCTTATCCTTGGAGGTCTCATCTTCTTGGCAGTGAGCATACTGTTGGGAAGCATCATCGTGCTTACCACCCCGCTGAAGGCACTCCTTCCGGGCTACCTGAAGGAGAATGAGCGTACGCTCGGGGAGGAGGCTCTGATGCGTCTGGACTCACTACGCACGGTCTCAGCACGCAACGAGCAGTACCTGAAGAATCTTCAGACTGTACTCGACATCCGGCGTTCGCCGCGAGCCGACTCATTGGAGATGGCTCGTAAGGCTAACCATCTGACGGCCGACTCGTTGCTACCTACATCGCGCGAGGAGCGCGACTTTGTAAAGCGAATGCGCGAGAAGGAGAAATATAATGTGTCCGTATTGGCGCCTTTGGCCGCTGACGGTCTCATCTTCTATCCCGTCAATGGCGAGGGTATTGTTGCCTCAGCAAGCCGAGATTCATATCGCTCAGAGATTGTCATACCTCGAGGGGGCACTGTCAGTGCGATTGCCGACGGTAGCGTCTTAAGCGTAGTACGCTCGGGGCAACTCTCTACGGTCATCATCCAGCATCCGCGAGGCTTTGTCAGCCGCTATTCGGGGATGGCTATGGTAGTTATCGATGAGGGAGACATGGTCTACGGTGGCCAGGCCTTGGGGCATTCCCCCTCCGGAGGGAAAAGCTCCGTGGGTCTTGAATTATGGCATGAGGGTACGCGCCTGAAGCCATATGAATATTTAACAACCCGTATGGGGCGTCAGCCTCATCAAGAAAGTTCCGGCATAGATGATAATCAGCCGGGAATGAGAAAATGAACGACAACAGACTGAAAAGAATAGCCGTCTTGGGTTCTACGGGATCTATCGGCACCCAGACTCTGGACATCATTCGTGAAAAGCCGGAAATGTTTCGCGCGTCGGTGCTCACAGCCGGTAGCAACTGGGAATTGCTGGCTCGCCAAGCACGTGAATTTCTACCCGACCGGGTGGATATTGCTGACGATGCTCATTATCCGGAGCTTCGTGAGGCACTGAGCGACTTGCCGATTGAGGTAGGTAGCGGTGCTGAGGCGATTGCTGAGGCAGCGGGAAGTCCCGACAATGATATAGTGTTGACAGCTCTTGTAGGCTACAGCGGGTTGATACCCACAGTTGAGGCTATCAAAGCGGGAAAGACCATAGCCTTGGCCAACAAAGAGACCCTCGTAGCCGGAGGGGAGCTAATCACCGGGATGCTGAAGGACTCCCCTTCTGAGATTATCCCCGTAGATAGTGAGCACTCTGCGATTTTCCAATGTCTTCAGGGAGAGCGCACTCTTGAGGCTCGCAAGATTATCCTTACGGCCAGCGGCGGTCCGTTTCGCACTCTGGATGCTTCCGCACTCGAGAGGGTCACAGCTGCCGATGCTCTGAAACACCCCAATTGGAGCATGGGAGCGAAGGTGACTATCGACTCGGCATCGATGATGAACAAGGGTTTTGAGATGATCGAAGCGCGCTGGCTATTCGGTTGTCCGCCACAGAGGATTGAGATTGTGGTGCATCCGCAGTCGGTGGTCCATTCTATGGTGGAGTTTGAGGATGGATCGGTGAAGGCACAGTTGGGTCTTCCGGATATGCATCTTCCGATACGCTATGCCTTGGCCTACCCTCATCGTTTACCCTCTGAGGAGCGCCACATGAAGCTTTCGGACTACAATCAGCTGACCTTCGAAGCACCCGACTATGACAAGTTTCCGCTGTTGGGATATGCCTTTGAGGCTATAGAGCGCGGGGGCAACATGCCTTGCATTCTGAATGCGGCCAATGAGGTAGGAGTGCGGGCATTCCTTGAGGGACGTATAGGCTTCATGCAGATGCCGCAACTGGCACGCAAAGTCATGGACAAGTGTGGGTTTATAGCATCGCCCGGTCTTGAAGATATCATCGCAACCCATGCCTACGCAACTTCTATTGCGAATGAGGAATTGGGAATTAGGAAATAGGAAACAGGAAATAGGAAACAGGAAATAGGAATTAGATGGAAGTATTTCTTATAAAAGCAGCACAGTTGGTGCTCGCATTGGCAATATTGATTATCATTCACGAGTTTGGCCATTTCTTCTTTGCTCGCCTCTTTGGCGTCAGAGTAGAGAAGTTCTATATATTCTTCGACCCCTGGACGGAGCTTTTCCGCTGGCGTCCACGGAAATATATCGGCGGATTGGGGCGTGTGTGCCATAAAGGTGATGAAGCACGACAGTATACCGACCATGAGATGCCGGAGGAGATAGATGAAGAGGCTGTAAAAGCCTCTATCAGTCAGATACCCGAGCATGGCCGAAATAAGGCTGAGAAAGTAGCGCTGAAAGCTGCAAAGGAGAAGGCTGAGAAAGAGGCATATTCTCGGGAGGCAGCCAAGCAGGAGGCACTGGGGAATGCAGAGGCCGAAGAATGTAAGCGTGAAGGATGGCTACGCAGATTCTGGGGACATACAGAGTATGGTATCGGTTGGATTCCCCTTGGGGGCTATTGCAAGATTTCGGGTATGATCGATGAGTCGATGGACACCGAACAGATGAAGCGGCCGCCGAAGGATTGGGAGTTCCGCTCAAAGCCTGCATGGCAACGTCTGCTGATTATGATTGCCGGTGTGCTCTTCAATTTCCTCTTGGCTATTATTATTTACGCCGGAATCGTTTACGCTACCGGTGAGAAGTATGTTCGCTTTGAGGATGCGAAGAATGGTATGGCCTTTAGCCCGGCGGCTCAGCAGGCCGGTTTCCGCGATGGTGACATCCCCTTGTTGGCCGATGGAGAGAAGCTGGATGATCCGGCAGATGCCCGCATGGCAATGCTCCAGGCGAAGACAGTAACCGTACTTCGCGATGGCAAGCGGGTGGACATTGCTATCCCGGAGAAGATGATTTTTGCCCTCGATGAGGAGGCTAAAAAGGGAGAGACACCGATACAGTTTATGACCTATCGCATACCGACACGCGTCACCCAGACTGTATCCGGCGAGGGAGCTGAGGCTGCGGGTATCAAGGTAGGCGATGAGATTATTGCTATAGATACTATTCCTACTCCGACACTCGACGTATTCCTTCCCACGCTGGATGGACGTGCCAATAAGACTGTAGATATCACCGTAGTACGCAGAGAGGGGAAAGCCACCCCTGACACACTTAAACTACCGGTGAAGCTCTCTGCCAATTCCAAAATGGGTATAGGCTTGGAGATTGACCCTTCGGCGTTCTACAAGGCACAAGAGAAGCACTACTCGCTGCTTGAGTCGGTACCCCGAGGTATCGAGATGGGTACGAGCAAGCTTACCGACTATGCGAAGTCGATGAAATTAGTGTTCACTAAAGAGGGAGCACAGAGCGTAGGCGGCTTCGGCTCTATCGGTTCTATCTTCCCGGAGAAATGGGACTGGATAGCCTTCTGGAACATAGCAGCGTTTCTGTCGGTGGCATTAGCGTTTATGAACATTCTGCCGATACCGGCGCTCGACGGTGGCCACGTGCTTTTCCTGCTCTATGAGGTTATCTTCCGCCGCAAGCCGAGCGAGAAGTTCTTGGAGCATGCCCAGATGGTAGGCATGATTCTGCTGATACTCCTATTATTATATGCCAACGGCATGGATATAGTAAGATTTTTCAAATGACACAAGTAATAACACTTAAGCCCGGGAAGGAGGAGTCGTTGTTGCGATTCCATCCCTGGGTATTTTCGGGGGCAGTGGCTCGCACTCCCGAGGGTCTTACCGAGGGGGATTTGGTAGTAGTTAAGGCCTCCGATGGTCGCACTCTCGGCGTAGGGCATTGGCAGATAGGCTCGATAGTAGTGCGCATCTTAGAGTTTGGCGTAGACAAGCTTCCGGAGAATTTTTACCGTACGCGTCTGCATAATGCTTTCTGTCTGCGCCGCGCTTTAGGGCTGATTCGCAAGGACAACGACTGCTACCGCTTAGTGCATGGCGAGGGGGACTTTCTGCCGGGACTGGTGGTAGACGTATATGGCGACACCGCTGTCATGCAGGCTCACTCACCGGGTATGCACCATGCTCGCCATGAGATTGCCGATGCTTTAGTATCCTTCGAGGGTTCACGCCTGCGCAACGTCTATTACAAGAGTGAGACAACACTGCCCTTTATGGCTCGTCTTGATCCGCATAATGATTATCTTATAGGTCGCTATGACGGCAACATTGCCACAGAGAATGGACTGATGTTTAATATCGACTGGATGAAGGGACAGAAGACCGGCTTCTTCGTAGACCAACGCGAGAATCGCCGTCTGTTGGAGAAATTCGCCGGAGGGAGAGATGTGCTGAATATGTTTTGCTATACCGGAGGGTTCTCCGTCTACGCCATGCGCGGCGAGGCTAAGAGGGTAGACAGCGTAGATTCGTCGGCGAAGGCTGTAGCACTGACCGAGGCTAACATCACCCTGAATTTCGGCGATGACAAACGACATTCGGCATACGCTGAGGATGCTTTCAAATTCCTCGACAAGATGGAGCCGGGAGCATATGATCTGATAATTCTCGACCCACCGGCATTTGCCAAACACCGGAATGCGTTGAAGGCTGGATTGACAGGCTATCGCAAGCTGAACTTCAAGGCATTCGAGAAGATACGTCCGGGAGGTATTATCTTCACCTTCAGCTGCTCACAGGTAGTCAGCAAAGAGGCATTCCGCTTGGCGGTCTTCAGTGCGGCTGCCAAGTCCGGCCGCAAGGTCAGAATCTTGCATCAACTGACCCAACCTGCCGATCATCCTGTAGATATCGCCCACCCTGAGGGAGAATATCTTAAGGGACTTGTATTATACGTAGAATAAATTTGAGGGGAGTTTTGGGGGAATTGGAAGTTTAAATCACTTCACTATGAGATATAAACATAGAAAATATTTGCCATGAAAAGAATTATTCCGGCGCTGGTGATTGCGCCAATGATGTCGCTGACGGCTAACGCTGTAGTCGACAAGAATTTCAACTACCACGTGGACCGCTTTGCGGACATCGAGGTGTTGCGCTATGAGGTGCCTGAGTTCGATCGTCTCTCGCTGCAACAGAAGAAGATGCTATATTATCTGTCGCAGGCTGCACAGGCAGGTCGCGATATGACCTGGGATCAGAATGGTGCTTACAATATCCAGATCCGTCATCTTTTGGAGAATATCTACAATAATTTCTCCGGCGACCGCAACAGTCAGGAATTTAAGGCTTTTGAGAAGTATCTCAAGCAGGTATGGTTTGGCAATGGTATCTACCATCATTACTCCACCGATAAATTCCGTCCGGAATTCAGCGAGGCTTTCTTCGCTGAGCAAGTAGCTCTCATCCCCGATAGCAATCTCCCCCTCAAGGAAGGGCAGACACGCGAGCAGATGGTAGAGACGCTGACGAAGGTTATCTTTGATCCTTCTTATCTCTCCAAGCGTGTTTTCCAGGATGGCAGTCAGGATGTAGTGGTCAATTCCGCCAACAACCTTTACGGTGGAGGTGTCACCCAGGCTGAGGTCGAAGAATATTATAATGCTCTGAAAGATCCCAACGATCCCGAACCGATTTCATACGGTCTTAATGCTCGCGTGGTAAAGGAAGATGGCAGGATAGTAGAGCAACATTATCACCTCAACGGGCTCTACGGGCCTTCTATCGCAAAGGTCATCTACTGGCTCGACATGGCCAAGAGCGTAGCTGAGAACGATGCTCAGAAAGCTTACATTACCAAGCTTATCGACTTCTACATCACCGGTGATTTGAAGCTTTTCGACGAGTATTCTATTCTATGGGCTGAGGACACCAAGTCTGACATTGACTTTGTCAACGGCTTTATTGAGAGCTATGGCGACCCCCTTGGCATGACAGGCACATGGGAGTCTTACGTGAATTTCCGCAACACTGCAGCCTCGGAACGCACGGAGAAGATTTCGAGCAATGCTCAGTGGTTTGAGGATCATTCTCCGGTGGATCCTCGCTTCCGTAAGCCTACCGTGAAGGGTGTGTCGGCAAAGGTAATCACCGCTGCTTTGCTTGGTGGCGATGCTTTTCCCTCCACGGCTATCGGCATCAACCTTCCCAACGCTAACTGGATTCGTGCTGCCCACGGTTCGAAGTCGGTGACCCTCGAGAATATTACAGAGGCTTACGACATGGCCTCCCACGGCAATGGCTTCAACGAGGAGTTTGTAATTGATGAGCCTACACGGCAAATGATGGAGAAATACCTCTACATCACCGACATGCTCCACACCGACCTCCACGAGTGTCTCGGACATGCTTCCGGACAGTTGCTCTCCGGAGTGGATGGGGATGCTCTTAAGGAGAACGGATCTGCCCTCGAGGAGGCCCGTGCTGACCTATTTGCACTTTATTATCTTGCCGATCCGAAACTCATCGAACTTGGTGTGCTCGACAATCCGGATGCTTACCAGGCAGAGTATTATAAGTACATGCTCAATGGCTTGATGACTCAGCTCAACCGTATTGAACCGGGCAAGGATATTGAAGAGGCCCACATGCGCAACCGTCAGCTCATTGCCGGATGGATTCTTGACCACGGCAAGAAGGGTAAGGTTGTGGAGCTGGTGAAGAAAAACGGCAAGACCTACGTGAAGATCAACGATTATAAGAAGATGCGCGCATTGATAGGTGAGCTATTGGCAGAAATCCAGCGTATCAAGAGCGAAGGAGACTATGCCGCCGGCAACAAGCTGATACAGAAATATGCAGTAAAAGTAGACCCCAAGTTGCACAAGGAAGTGTTAAACCGCTTCTCGAAGTTGGACATCCCCCCCTATCGTGGATTCATCAATCCGAGATATGAGGTTATCACCGACGACAACGGCGAGATTACCGACATCCGTCTGGACTTCTCAGAAGACTACATCCAGCAGATGATGCGCTTGGGTCGCGACTTCTCCACCCTCCCCAATTAATGTTGGAAGGGCGATTTAAAATCGCCACACACGTCAAACCGTCAGAACGTAGGGACGAACGGCTCGTGCGTCCGCTACATTTTTAAACATGGATTTAAAAAAAATCAAACATCAATTTATGGCGTTCCGCAACGGTATCGTTGCGGACGCTTTTCATAAAGCCGCAGCACCTTACAATATTGTGTTCGGTTTGCAAATTCCACAACTCGGGGAGATTGCCCGGAAGATAATCGATGAAACAACATCGGAAGAACGTCAAAGCTTGGCGCGTCAACTGTGGGTGGATTGCAACGTTCGTGAGTCTCGACTATTGGCCTGCTGGCTATTCGAGTCGGCAGGCATAGACTTAGAGACAGCTGTGGCATTTGCTGCTGACTGCCGCACACAAGAGGAGGCGGATATACTCTGTTGGCGAGTGCTTCGAAGACTTCCATTCTGCGATGAACTGAAAAAGAGGTTGTCAGCGGAAAAAGATGAGGGAAGCCGTAGAATTCTCACGGCATTAGACCGATAATTCATATTACCTTTGGATCTTCTTCTTCATTGTTGGGGGCGATTGCAAATCGCCCTTCCATCATACGATAGCCCTTCCGTCTTGCGATGGAAGGGCGATTTGCAATCGCCCCTACAGAAATATTCTAAAAAACGAAAAGGAAAAATAAAGAAAAAAATCTATTTTTTTGGATATTTACAGAATTTTATTACCTTTGCGAGCGAAACAATTCAACTTTTTCTCTATCAAGAGAATTTGAATTAGCTTCTACAAACTATAATTAACCAATATTTTAATCAAAATGAAAAAGTTTTTACTTTCTCTTCTGGCCGCCGGAGCTGTCCTGACAGCCGCCGCCCAGGCTCCCTCCATGAGTCCGAGACCCGGTCGCGTGATTACACAGGGAGACGATACTGCCGGTGCGAACATCGCTCAGGGTGGTCTCGGCTCTATCCTATTCAACGTGAATGCCACAATCAACCGCGACTGTACAGGCGTTGCCGTTCTCTACAAAGATGGTAAACAAGCTGTATCTGTCCCCGCAAGCAACACAAAACGTGTATATTGCGAAGAAGGATTCACCTCCCACCTTGATAAGGGTGCAGTACGTATCATGTTCTGGACAGGAAACAACAAGGATAACCCTTACAAACTGAACGGTACATATAAAATCGTCATCCCCTCTGACTTCTACAGAGTAAATGGTGTGGGCAACAAACCCTTCACAGCTGAATTCTACATTGACGACAATGAAGTGGCAGCTTATACACTGAAAGTAAATCCCGCAGAAGGTAATGTAGAGACCCTTTCTACAGTGACACTTGACTTTGAAGGCGCAACAAGCATCTCCGCTCCCGGGGAAGAACTGATTTACTTCTACGACCCTTACAAGGTTACCGAAACGAAAGATGAAGAAGGCAATACTATCAAAGTTTACAATACTAAGGTATATCCCTCCGTCAAAGTAGAAGGCACCAAGCTTATTCTCACCCTTCCCGAGGCATGGGAGAAAGCCGGCAAGACCTCTCTGAACTTCGAATCTCCGGTAAGCATTGTTACTTCCAACGGTACAGAGAGCTATGACGCAACCATCGCCTATACCATCACCGGTAAGCCTGAAGTAGCAGTTAATCCCGAAGGATACAAATTCACTCCCGAACCGGGCACATGGGAAGGCGGCATCCCTGCTTTCAAATGTACCGATGAATGGAGCCTTTCTCTCTACAATAATTCAGAAGCTTATGCCAACATCAGACTGACACTTCCCGAAGGTGCAACCTTCAAATCAGTAACTGGTATGATGACAACTTCTAGGCTTTATATCATAGATGCAAACGGTGAGAAAATTTCCGCAAACATCAAGTACACCCAAAGCAAAGACAAGCATAGCATATTCTTCGGAAATGGTGCATATGTAAATGGTGCAGCTGCTTATACTCAGGACATTCCCTGGGGTCTTAATCCCGGCACATATTACTTCGTAATTCCTGCCGGTGCATTCACATACACTCTCGGCGAAAGCACAATTTCCTGCCCCGAACTCAAGTGGGGTCCTTTCACCATCACTGCAGCCGCAGCAAAATACACTGTTGCTCCCGAAAATGGTTCTAAAGTTGAAGACTTCAAGACTATAACCGTTACTTTCGATGAAGGCGCCAAGGTAGCTTTCACAGATGCCTACACAACTACAGCTGTAGTTAAAAACGGAACTATCGTATATGACGTTGAAGGCGTAATCGCTGACAATGTAGTTACCTTCACCAACGCTTCCGCCTTTAATATCCCCGGCACATATGACGTTGAATTCCCCCCGTTCCTGATTAACGGTACACGTGTAGTTCTCGACAATGTTACCTACACTGTTGAACCCAAGTACATTCCTTCCATGACAATTGAGAACGACGGTTCTCTTATTGAATTGACTCCTAATGAAGAAGGTAACGGATTCTACGGCTCTGTAACTATTCCTACAGGTCAGGCAATGGAAGTACAATTTGATCTTCCTGTCGGTTATGACGCTCTTTACTATCTGTCATACAACATAGGTGGTACTTCTACCCGTGCAACTGACCTGGCCGAACTTACTGAAGGCGGCTTCCAGCTCGCTGTTGACAACAAGATTCCCGTAGTAGCCGGTGAAAACAACTTCATGGTAACCTATGCAGTAGGCAACGAAGCTACTACTCCTACAGGTCTTACACTTCTCGTATCTGTTCCCACAGGTGTTGAGGCTATCGAAGGTGTTGAGACTGAGGCTGAATACTTCACACTCCAGGGCGTGAAGGTTGCCAACCCCGAAAACGGTCTCTACATAAAGGTCGTTAACGGCAAAGCTACAAAAGTTCTCGTTAAGTAATTAACACTACCATACAAGTAAAAAAGGGTGCATCCTTACGGGTGCACCCTTTTATATGATGGAGGGGCGATTTGCAATCGCCCTAAACTCCTACTTGCCATCCTATCCCCCGGAGTCATCGGCTATTTACTACGCTCGACGGCAAGCTACTCCCGGGCGATTGCATATCGCCCTTCCAAAATAATAGACCCTCTTTTGCCTTAGAGCCTATGTGCAGGATTTTTGTCGTGCCCCAGTATTCCGTTCTTGTGATTTTTTCTTCCGGAATTACTATCTCTATCGTTTCCTCCCTGGCCTCCCTTTTCTCTTCTTCCTTGGCTTTTCCTTTCTCTTCTCCTTTCTTTTTTTCATTCTCTTCTTGCGGGAATGTACGCCGGATTGTCAGTAATAGACCTTCCGGATGAGACGCTATCGTGTGGGGAAGAATGTTGTAGGCGGTAAAGGGTCTCAGCGCATAGAAAATATACAGGAATGCCATCAGCATGGGAGCCACCAAAAAAAGTAGGGCAAGTCCTACTATCAGCCATCTCAAGTCAACGAATATACCAATGACCGTCAGGGCTACTACAGCCGTAAACAAACTAATGATTGGCCAAAAGGCGTATTTCATCGCCAATATAGTCAGGATTTGCGACTGACTGATTCTTATGCACTTCGGTTGAAACTCTTGCATTTGGTAATTGAATTAATAAGCATATAACTTTTTTGGGGCGATTATAAATCGCCCTTCCAACTCACTTTTTTGGGCGATTATAAATCGCCACTTCATCTCACTCCTCTTCTGCTACGGATTAGACGATAGACTTCCAAGTTTTGGGGCACCAAAGTTTGTACATATCCTGTACCTTCAGCGTTGTATAGCTTTTTCATGTCGATATATTTCGAGCCGTTCCCCTTATGTAGGGGGAAGACACTGTCGCGACGCGCCTTTACCTTGTCACACATCGGAGAATGACCCTCCTCCCCTATTCCCCGCAGCTCGGGGTCTACCCCGTCAGGCTTGCACCATACGGGTATAATTTCAGAGCATGGCGGATATCCCATGCCGGTCCACATGATATATTGGTCCGCCAGCTCGTCCGGCAGAATCTCTGATGCATCCTCCATGGGTCGGCATCCCTCGATGACAATGGTAGCAGTAGACTTATACCGGGGGATAAAATCCTGGTCAATGACCCAATTTTCATCAGTTGTAGAGAAATCACGCTTTTTAAGATCATGATAGAAACTGCGGGAGAGAGACTCAGTGAACAGTTCGGGGGTCACCTCATGATTGTCGATATATGGTTGCAACAGATGTAGGGCGTTGGCCTCGCGTACAAAGCCGTATCCTTGGTTGGGACGACCGGAATGGCTGTAATTTGTACGTACCAATACGCCTCCCGGAGCATCTTTCAGGTCGTAAAAGACATAAGAATCATTGTTAGTCTCGAAATATCCACCATTCCCTTCGGCGTCAATAACGCCGAAATTGGCCTCGACGCCCATAGGGCGGGGATAGGCATCGAGAAGACGGCGGAAATCATCGAGAGTGCGACAGGTACGTAGTGCTATGGTCATCAGAAAACCCTCGCGGTCCATTTTCGAATTCGGCACCTTATCATTCTTTATATTGTAGGAAGCAGTATTCATTACCGCGAAGCCCACGTCATTCATACCCATCCAAGCCTCTTTGAGATTGCGGTCGGCAGCGTTAAAAAGCGCCACATAGGCATGTGTACCATCATCGGCCGGGACATACTCCACCTTATTATCGACCGTAGAAGTGTCGCGATGCTTCCAAAGCATCGGCCGGCCATAGGGACTTGCCGAAGCTGCGACGACAGCCGAGGTACAGGAGCGGGCATCAAAAGCCGAGACTAAAGACAAAAGAGACAGGGCAACAGAAAGACATCTGTAACCGGGAAGTGTGGCAAATCGAGGAAAAGACTTCATAAGTGCAAAATTACAAAAAAGCCGTTAAATAAGATTAAAGAAAAGCGCAAAGGCTAACAAACAAGGGCTGAAAATCGTTTTCTAAGTACAAAAAGGAGTTGAGAGTGGAAGAGTTGAGGAGAGGCAGAGAGGCAGAGAGGCAGAGGGAAAAGAAAAAAGAGCAGTCTGCGATTCGCGAGAATGGCAGATTGTGGCTAAGTTTAGTTAGATATAGTTTATAGTGGAATCGTAGAGGGGGCCGTCGTGGAAGCGGCCCCCTCGTTTGTGTATCAATTTTTGGCTGATATTTGGGGGAGTTGGTGGAGTGCGGTATTTTTTGTAATTTTGCGTTTATGCAAGCAATTATTCTGGCTGCCGGCATGGGGCGCCGCTTGGGCGAGCTTACTTCCGGCAACACCAAGTGTATGGTCAGCGTCAATGGTACGCGTCTGATTGACCGAATGATCGGCCAATTGGCGGAGCTTTCCCTGAGTCGTATTGTCGTTGTCATCGGCTATAAGGGTCAGCAACTTCGCGAATATCTTGAGGAGCATTATAGCCATCTTCCTCTGGTGTTTGTGGAGAATCCTGTCTACGATAAGACAAATAATATATATTCTCTTTATCTGGCTCGCGAATATATGAAGCTGGATAGCGAGACTCTACTGTTGGAGTCGGATCTTATCTTTGATCCGACGACATTGCGGTTGCTCATAGATGCTCCGGAGCCTAATGTGGCGCTGGTGTCGAAGTATCAGTCGTGGAACGACGGTACGATGGTGCGCATTGATGAGGAGTGCAATATCACTTCTTTCATACCTAAGAAGTTTTTCCGGTATGAGGATACGAAGTATTATTATAAGACCGTCAATATTTACAAGTTTTCGCGTGATTTCCTGATTAACAGCTATATGCCGTTTGTGGAGGCATATATCCGGGTGATGGGGGAGAATGAGTATTATGAGCAGGTGCTCCGAGTGATTACTACTTTTGACAAGATAGAAATCAAGGCACTGCCGATGGGTAGTCTGCGATGGTATGAGATCGACGATGTGCAGGATTTGCGTATTGCCGAAACGATTTTTGCCGATCCTCAAACTCGTCTGCATAAGCTTCAACGCAGCTATGGGGGTTATTGGCGATATAGTGGGCTCTTAGACTTTTGCTATCTTGTGAATCCTTATTTTCCACGTCACAGGATGGTAGAGGAGATGAAGGCGAATTTTGAGGTATTGCTACGCAACTACCCTTCCGGGATGGATATCAACTCCCTCTTGGCGGCAAAATACTTTGGGCTGAGACAAGAGCACACCGTAGTGGGCAATGGCGCTGCAGAGCTCATCAAGAGTCTGATGGAGAGGGAGGAATGCACAGTAGGAGTGGTAAGTCCCACGTTTGAGGAGTATCCGAATCGGTCGGGCAAGACTGAGGTTTACCATGCCGGAAATAATAATTTTACTTATTCGGCAGAGGATCTCATGGGCTTCTTCGAAGAGAAGGATATCGCCATGCTTGTGGTAGTCAATCCGGACAATCCGAGTGGTAATTTCATACCCCGACATGATCTCTTGCGCCTGGCAGAATGGGCAGAAGAGCGAGGAATACGACTTTTGGTGGATGAGAGTTTTGTAGACTTCGCCACCGATGGCGAGTCGCAGACGTTGTTGCACACAGAGCTACTGAGCAGATATCCCCACTTATGCGTCATGAAGAGCATCTCAAAGTCATACGGAGTGCCGGGACTGCGTTTAGGGATATTGGCAAGCTCAGATACAGAGCTCATCTCAGAGATTAAGAGAGACGTAGCTATTTGGAATATCAACTCCTTTGCAGAGTTTTATTTGCAAGTATTTGGCAAATATGAAGAGGATTATATTGACTCCTGCAAACGGATACGTGCTGAGCGTGACAGATTTTACACGGACCTTCAGAAATCACCGCTATTGCGAGTGATACCCTCTCAAGCCAATTACTTCCTATGTGAGACAACAGGCATCGGAAGCCATGAGCTCAGCCTGGAGCTTCTGAAACAATCAGAGATACTGATTAAAGATTGCAGTAGCAAGAAAGGTATTGGCGAAGACGGGCGCCAATATGTGCGAATAGCAGTCAGAGATCGTGAGGACAACGACAGGCTACTGCAAGCATTGGAAGATATTTCAAAGAGACGGTCGTAGGATGGCTTCACTGGGACACAAGGCAGCGACGGGAGCCCTCTGGGCCACAGGTACCAAACTGGGATACATGATATTACAGTTTACGGTCAACCTTATCTTAGCGCGGCTTCTTCTCCCGGCAGACTTCGGCATCATCGGCATGCTGATGATATTTATCGCCGTCTCACAGACCCTACTCGATGGAGGCTTCGGAGCGGCTCTGATTCAGAAGAAGGAGCCGACGCAAGAAGACTTCTCCACCGTGTTTATGTGGAACATCGGGATAGGGAGTCTGCTGTATGCGATACTATTTGTGGGCGCACCGTTTGTAGCAGACTTCTATCGTATGCCACAGCTGTGCAACGTATTGCGAATATTTGGTATATCAGTTATCATAGATGGGATAGTAGCCGTTCAGACTACCAGGCTCAGGAAGCATTTAGCATTCAAGCAACTGTCGCTCACCTCAATCGGGGCATATTCAGTCAGTGCTGCTTTCGGAATAACGGCTGCCATGATGGGAGCCGGAGTATGGAGCTTGGTAGGGATGAATCTCATTTCCGGGCTTATGAATGCCGGCATTCTGTACATTGTCACCCGCTGGCGCCCATCTTTACATTTTTCACTTCTAACGCTTAGGGGACTTTTCAGCTTTGGAGGATATATGCTGGCGGCACAGGTGCTCCAAGAAATATGCAAGAACGTACAAGGGATGGTCATCGGTCGCAAATTCAGTGCGACCCAGATGGGGTATTACTCGCAAGCCTATAAGCTCGATATGATATCGAGCTATACTATTCCACAGATGATAGTACAGGTGATGTACCCTGTATATAGCGAAGTTAGCGAAGACACTAATAAATTAGCGGAAATACTAAGACTCAGCATCCGGGTGATTACTCTTGCAATGTGGCCGACTATGGGACTACTGATAGTAGTAGCACATCCATTGATTGGAATGTTATATGGCAGGACGTGGCTACCGGCTGCACCCTATTTTCAGATAATGTGTGTCGGCGGACTGTTTGTATGTCTGCAGAATGTCAATTTCTATGCCGTAGCGGCGCGTGGCAAAAGCCGAGATCTTTTCTATTGGAGCTTCTACAAATGGAGCTTCATGTTTGCCGCCGTCATAGGAGGAGCCTTTTTCGGGATGGCCGGAATCGTATGGGGGATAGCCCTTAGCAATCTCAATATCTATGTTGTTAACGCCTGGCTAGCATCGAGAAACTCCACATTAGGACTATGGGCACAATTCCGATTGCTGATACCCCCCGGAATCGGGTTGATCGTTGGCATTGTAGCCGCCGGCGGATGCGAATTGCTATTAGGGTCTCATTGGCTGATATGTGGCGGAGTTTTCATTGTAGCATATCTTGCCATGAGTGCAATATGCAACCGCCAGTCGCTACTTGACTGCAAAGTGCTATACAAAAAAATAAGAGAGAAATGATAGACGTAGAGGAGCAAGCCCGTCTGCGGCGCAAATATAATCCCGAAGGGTCTCGCCTTCGAGAGCGACAGCTGAAGATGCTGGAGATTCTCGATTATGCTGCAGACGTATGCCGTCGGAAAGGTATAACCTTCTGGCTCTCCTCCGGCACATGCTTAGGAGCTCTGCGCCATGGCGGCTTTATACCCTGGGATGACGATATCGACATCGAGATGCTTACACCCGACTTCCGACGATTTGTACAAGCAGTACGGGAGGAAAAAGACCCTCGATTTGTCATCCACACACATACCAACGACCGCAACTATTTCTACAACTTTGCCAAGCTGAGGCTTCGAGAAGGAGAAAAGCTCGAAGAAACCAATGGCACTGATATCCATTTCCGCCATCGCGGACTTTTCATCGACATCTTCCCTCTGGAGCCCTCTACCTCGCTATGGCTCCATAAAGCCAGCGATCGCGCGCTGAAGCTATGTCTGGACACTAACAAGATCCATCCCGAATGGCTTCGCAAGATATGTCGAGAGCTTGCCTACTTCATAAGCCAGGGAATATACTCCCGCATTGTACGCATACTGACACGCCCCGGGGCTCGAGGACGTCTGCGCCACAGGCTGATGAGTTCGTTTCATGCCGAGCGCTATAACAAGGAGATTTTTCCCCTCACTACGGCCACCTTCGAAGGGCGCGAATTCCCCGTGGCCGGCAACGCCGATGGCTACCTCCGGCGAATGTTTGGCGACTGGCAGAAGCTTCCCGACCATATAGATATACACTATTGAGAAAAATACAAATATGAGAATACTAAAAAATACCAATAAAAAATACTGCTTCATGATGGACATGGAGGTGCGCGACTATGAGCTCGACTGCGAACAGATAGTCAACAACGCCAACTATCTTCATTATATGGAGCATACACGCCATAAATTCTGTCAGGCCGCCGGGATGTCGTTTATAGAAATGCACAGTCAGGGAATAGATGCCGTAGTCCGCAAAATCGAGATAGAATATATCAATTCTCTGCATGGCGGCGACAGCTTTATCTCCTGTCTGCGTCTTGAGCGCAAGGGTCCTCGATTTATCTTCCATCAGGATATCCTAAAGCCTGACGGAGAGGTAGTAGCCGAGGGAATAGTGACAGTAGTAGTTCTCAAAAACGGCAAGTTGACACGAGGCGACGAGCTCGTGCCAATATTCGCAAAGTATATTTCATAACTCACATTTCCTAACGCCATGGCGTTAGGAAATGTGAAGTAAGGTGGTTAGAAGATTAGAGGGACGGGAATATTATTAGACGATAATCTATTATGGATGGATACACAGAGGAACTCACTCTGAAGGTTGCCTTCAGCATGCTACCGGGAGCTACGCGAGAACTTTATTCTCGCCTGGAGAATTGCGGGGTGAATCTGGAAGACTTCTTCAGAAAGTCGGCAAAGTCACTGACGCAATCACTTGACATGGAGATGAACGCGATTCTTGGCGATGGATGCCGCCAAGAGGCTTATGTCAACGCTCGAAAGGAGACAGAGTTTATGCAACGCCATCATATCAGCGGCTATTTTCTCACCGATGATGATTACCCCTGGCGACTCTTAGATATGACCAATCCTCCCCTCCTGCTATATAAACTTGGCACTTGTAGCCTCAATCAGGAACATTCACTGAGCGTTGTAGGCACACGCCATTGCACTGCCTACGGAGTAGAACACACACGAAGTCTGGTCAAAGACCTGGGAGAATATTTCCCGGACTTGTGTATAGTCAGCGGATTGGCCTACGGCATAGACGCTACAGCCCACACCTCAGCCCTCGAGGCCCGGAGGAGCACGATAGCAGTCGTAGCTCATGGACTGCATATGATATACCCTGCAGCACATCGGCAACTGGCCGAAAACATTCTGCGCTCTGGAGGCGCTATAGTCTCAGAATATACCTCAGGGAGCACTCCCTATCGCAATCGCTTTCTGGAACGCAACAGAATTGTGGCCTGCATAAGCTCGGGAGTGGTGGTAGCAGAGAGCGACCTGAAGGGAGGAGCCATGTCTACAGCCCACGATGCCTTCACCTACTCACGCGATGTCATGGCCTTCCCCGGGCGCGTCACCGACCAGCAAAGTCGCGGCACCAACCATCTCATCCGCAATCATAAAGCGCAACTGATCACAGATGCCACCGACGTTATAGACACGCTCGGATGGCAGCCAGCCGGCATAAGGATCGAGGCGCGACAACGATGTCTCTTCCCGGAACTTGAAGGAGATAGTCGTCAAATCTACGATGCGCTACGCTTTGCAGGGACAGCCCTGAGTTTGGATGCTCTTCATACACAGACAAAGCTACCTATCGGTCAGATAATGGCAGCCATGTCAGAGATGGAATTCGACGGGATAGTATGTCGCCAACCGGGCAACAGATATACAGTCGGTTAGATTCTGTCCAGCACAGTCTCAATAAGACGGCGTACGGAGGGTTTATAGTCTGTATTAGCCTTTGTAGCCCGGCGCTCGGCAATAATACAGCATACGGTCATTGCCTTGTGGCCTAAAAGCTTGGCCATACCCTGAAGACATGCCGACTCCATTTCGAAATTGGTAATGGGTTTTCCTTCATAGCGGAAGGATTCAATCTTGGCATTGAGATTCGGGTCGGCGAGTTTCAGACGCACCTCACGTCCCTGTGGAGCATAGAAACCTACAGCCGCAATAGTATTACCATGCACCATATCATCGCGGCCGATTCGCTCAATGAGTTCCGGACAAGCATCAACAGTATAGGGAGCTGCCCACAGGGGACTCCAATTGACGTGTTCACAAAACAGGCGCTCAAACTCCAAGTCACAGACCTTATCGCGATCAGCATAGAAATTGAGAATACCATCGAAGCCCATACCCTTGCAAGCCATGACGAAATCTCCGATATGCAGATCCTCCTGCAGAGAGCCGGAGGTACCAACGCGGACAATCTCCAGAGTACGATGTTCAGGACGCACCTCACGAGTCTTGAAATCGACATTAGCCAGAGCATCAAGCTCTGTCACAACGATTTCAATATTGTCGGGGCCAATACCATGGGAAATGCACATGAGAGACTTACCCTTATAAGTACCGGCAACAGCATGAAACTCACGCGATTGAACATCATAGTCGATAGAATCGAAATATGAAGCCACCATAGAGACGCGCCCCGGGTCGCCGACAAAAATAATCTTGTCGCGCAGCTGGTCAGGGCGAAGATGAATGTGGAAAGCACTTCCATCATCATTAATTATGAGTTCGGAGGGAGGGATAATACGAGGCTTTTCCATAGAAAAAGATATTTAAAAAAAAGCAGGCAATCAGTAGCTAATCAAAAAGAGACTAACGGCTACTAAGGAGAGAACGAGCCTAAAATATGGGTTAAACAGAGACAGCTCGCAAACGCGAACGACATGCAAAATTAACAAAAAAAAGGATAAAAAGGTTGTGGGAAGCAGAAAAATTAGTAACTTTGCAGACGCTATCAGAAACACCCCGGGAAAGATGCCGGAGTGGTCGAACGGGACGGTCTCGAAAACCGTTGTACCCTTACGGGTACCCAGGGTTCGAATCCCT
>JAMPAX010000001.1:121298-177085 GCA_023667015.1 Muribaculaceae bacterium
CTACCGCTTCCTTCATCTGATCATCAGACAAAACGGGAGTTAAAATGAAAACGGTTTCGTAAGAATTCATACGTTCTTATTTGTTAATTAATTTATTTATAGAAATTTCTCTGAATTATTTACAGAGATTCTCATTTCCGGCTACAAAAGTAATACTTTATTTCAACATCTGCAAGTTTAAATCTTGCAAACTTCAAACTTATTCCTGTAAACTTCAAAAAAAATAAGGCGCGGATGCGCCTTATTTTTTGAGTATTCAGAACTTGTAGTCTTTCATATCTTCGGGCAGGAAGTTGCCGATGAAATCTGCATGTTTGGCAACCTCAGCTTGACCGTAATTGACATACACGTTGAGGCTCTTACGGAATGACTCATGGCGCTGGGTCTCATCGAGAAGCAGATAGCCCATGACGATATGTCCGGCCATCTCCACGAGGCGACGAGCCATGAATTCCTGGTAGCTCTTGTCATCGGTACCGGTAACTTTCTCAACTGCAGCGGCATACTGCTGAGTCATAAACACCAGAGTATTCTTAACCTTTTGGTCTTCAGTTACGACCTCGTTGGCCTCTTGTTCCTTAATCCAGTTGAGATATGTCCCGGTGGTCACGTGGCGGATAGCTGCTACGACCTGAAGCTGAGTTGTTCCTTCGTAGATACTGGTGATACGAGCATCACGATAGAGGCGTTCGCAAGTGTAGTCCTTCATGAAACCGGAACCTCCATGTATCTGAATACAGTCATATGTATTCTGATTGGCAAACTCAGAAGTCATACCCTTAGCGAGCGGAGTGAAAGCATCAGCGAGCTTGCTATAGGTCTTAGCCTCGAGTTTTTCCTCCTTAGTCAGAGAACGCTCCTTAGCGATGTCTTCGTATATCTTATACATGTCAACAAAGCGAGAGCAGGCATACAGCAGAGCGCGTCCGGCATCAAGTTTAGCCTTCATGATAGAAAGCATCTCAGAGACAGCGGGGAATTCAATGATAGCCTTACCAAACTGTTTACGATCCATAGCATAAGCAACACCCTCACGGAAAGCGGCCTCGCAAAGGCCTACGCTCTGGGCAGCGATACCGAGGCGAGCGCCATTCATCAGAGCCATTACATACTTGATAAGACCGAGGCGACGAGAGCCGCAGAGTTCAGCAGGTGCATCCTTATATACCAGCTCGCAAGTAGGGCTACCCTTGATACCCATTTTATTCTCAATACGACGAACGTTTACACCGCCATTACGCTTATCATAGATAAACATAGAGAGACCGCGACCGTCATGGCTACCCTCCTCGGAGCGAGCCAGTACGAGATGGATATCAGAGTCTCCGTTGGTGATAAAACGTTTCACGCCATTCAGCACCCAAGAGCCGTCCTCCTTCTGAGTAGCCTTGAGCATAACGCTCTGAAGGTCGCTACCTGCGTCGGGCTCAGTTAGGTCCATACTCATAGTCTCACCTTCGCAAACTCGCGGGATATATTTTTGCTTCTGCTCCTCAGAGGCGAACTCGTAGATAGTTTCAGCGCAATCCTGAAGACCCCAGAGGTTTTCGAAACCGGCATCAGCACGGCTGACGATATCGGCAGCCATGATATAGGGGGTGATGGGAAAATTCAGACCACCGAGTCTACGGGGCATGGCCATACCCATAAGGCCGGCTTTACGGCAGGCCTCAAGATTCTTTTTGGTACCATCGGCGTAAACTACACGATTATTTTCAACATGAGGACCTTGATGGTCTACATCCTCAGCGTTTTCCGCGATGATATCGCCGCATATTTCACCTACTACCTCGAGCACCTTATCATAGCTGTCCATAGCATCCTCAAAATTATGGGGAGCATAGTCATAGGTTTCAGCATCGGCGAAATTTCTCTCCTTGAGCTCTACAATCTTCTTCATCATTGGATGATTGAGATAGAGCTTCAGATCGGAGTTGTCTGTATAGAAGTTAGCCATTATTTCGAATTCTTTTTATAGTATTTGATAAGTTTGGGTACTACGTCTTCCATCTTGCCGGTGATGACGTAGTCAGCAATTGCGTTGATGGGAGCATCCGGGTCATCATTTATTGAGATGATGATAGATGAATCCTGCATACCGGCGATATGCTGAATCTGTCCGGAGATGCCACAAGCGATATAGAGTTTGGGGCGAACTGTCACGCCAGTCTGGCCAATCTGACGGTCATGGTCGATCCATCCGGCATCGACTGCAGCACGGCTGGCACCCACCTCTGCTCCGAGAGTGTCGGCGAGATCAAAAAGAAGGTCGAAGTTCTCCTTGGAACCGACACCATAACCACCGGCTACAACAATGGGGCTACCTTTGAGATTCACTTTAGATTTCTCAACATGACGGTCGATGATCTCTACAATGAAATCTTCCGGCTTAGTATATTTGTTGACATCGAGGTCTACTACAGTACCCTTATACTCAGGGTCGTAAACTTCCTTCTTCATTACACCCTCACGAACTGTAGCCATCTGGGGGCGATGTTCAGGATTAACGATAGTAGCCACGATATTACCACCGAAAGCCGGACGAATCTGATAGAGCAAATCCTTATATTCAGTGCCTGTGCGTGCATCAGTATAGTCACCAATCTCAAGAGAAGTGCAATCAGCAGTCAGACCGCTGTGGAGGGCTGAGCTGACACGCGGGCCGAGGTCGCGACCGATACTTGTAGCACCCATGAAGGCGATTCTGGGTTCAAGCTCACGGAAAAGGTTAATTAGTATATTGGAATGAGGAAGAGAAGTATAGGGATACAGGCGCTTATCCTCAACCTTATAGAGAGTATCCACACCGTAGGGGAACACCTGCTTTTCGATATCCTTAAGATTATCGCCGGCAACTACGGCTTCGAGTTTGATGCCGAGCTTGTCGGCAAGTTGGCGACCCTTTGTGAGAAGTTCAAGACTCACATCAGCCACCTTTCCATCTTCATATTCGCAATAAACGATAAGATTATTTTTTTCTGCCATAGTATTATTAGCCGATGGTATGGTTAGCAATAAGTTCTTTCACGAGGCCTTCTATTTCCTCGTCTGTATTCTCAATTTTGCGAGCATCCTTAGCGGAGAAGACAACGTTTTCAATGCTCTTCACCTTAGTAGGAGAGCCTTTGAGGCCACACTGATTGAGGTCAGCATCAACATAAGCTGCACTCCATTCGCCAATCTTAAGATAGTCGCGAGACTCAATAAAAGACTTGACATCCTCATCGGCAGCGACTTCAGAGGGCACTGCGGCATATTTAAACTTCTGGAGAGCCTTAGCATTGCGGGGACGGCAATCATCGGCAGAGCCATTAACAGTGATTACCAGCGGCATGGGACATTCTACAGTCTCCACGCCACTCTCAATACGGCGTTTTACGCGTATCTTACCATTATCAGCGTTGATAATTTCTTCAGCATAGGTAACCTGAGGGAGGTTAAGCTTTTCTGCAATCTGGGGACCCACCTGGGCAGTGTCACCGTCGATAGCCTGACGGCCACCGATGATGATATCGAAGTCACCGATTTTCTTCACGGCAGTGCTAAGTGCGTAGGAAGTAGCGAGCGTGTCGGCGCCGGCAAAAGCGCGGTCGGAGAGCACGATACCGGAGTCAGCACCTCTATAGAGGCCTTCTCTCACCACCTCAGCAGCTCTTGCGGGTCCCATAGTCAGGATAGTAATTTTCGAACCGGGATACATTTCCTTAAGCTTCAATGCCTGTTCAAGAGCATTGAGGTCTTCGGGATTGAAGATAGCAGGGAGAGCGGCACGATTTACGGTGCCGTCAGCCTTCATTGCATCCTTCCCGACATTGCGTGTATCAGGCACTTGCTTTGCAAGTACAATGATATTTAAACTCATGTCTGTCTGTATTTTAATTATATAATAATCATCTAAATTCAGGATCCGGAGATATGCCGCGAGCTTATGCACGGAGCCATCAGATACCGAAAAAGAGAGCTCTTTAGTCAGAAACATAGGAGCAAACTTCGGGACAAAGTTACAAAATCTTTCCAATAGTTGCAAATACTCCAAACTTTCGTTAATTTTGCAATATGAGTTGGAAAGTTCTTAATTCAATATATATAGCCGCCACAATGACCATGGTGGCAGGCAACTTTGCAGTAGCGCAGAATGAAGCTCCCATCGTAGATTCCGAAGTTATCGATGAATACGTAAGAATCACCGACCCTCAACTTGAGGAGGCCTGCAGAGATCTCAGAAATTTCAGAATATCAGCTGCTGAAAAGAAGATAGCCGCATTTCGCAAGGGGGGCAACCGCAACGATGAATGGCTACAATTTGTTGCAGACTCGTTGCAAGAGAAAATACCAATCACTCGGCAAGCATTACAACACGTGCAGCAGATAGTAGTAATCGACTCTTTGGAAGTTTCCCGCGAGGATTTCTTCAAGCATTATCGTATCCCCTCCTCTTGCGGCAAGATGCTGTCAATAGCAGAAATTCCGGGACTGGCAGATGATGCACGCCTACATGATCATGCCCTCGGAGCCGAAATGGCTTTCGGCAATGAATCCGGCGACTTCTACATGTGGACACTCCCTGACTCTGCCTATAATCTCAACATTGTAGAATCAACACGACTTCTTGGAGGTGAATGGGAAGCACCGCAACCCGTGCCTGAAAAGCTTGGAATGGGTAGAGAGTCAATCTATCCCTTCCTCACCTCAGACGGGACTACCCTCTACTACTCTTCAAACGGGGATGATTCAATGGGAGGCTACGACATATTCATGGCAACCCGCGATCCCCAGACCGGTGAATATCTCGACCCGATAAATTTAGGAATGCCGATAAATTCCCCTGCCAACGAATATTTGATGGCTATCGATGATGAGAACGGTGTAGGCTGGTGGGCCACCGACCGCAACAGCGATACTGCCGATTCCGAAACGCTGACCATATACATATATATATTACCTGAAGTACGGGAGAACATAGATCCGGAATCCGAGAATCTCATAACGTTGGCATCACTGTCGGACTACAAAGCCACATGGCCGGAGGGTTCCGACTACAGCGACTTACTTCGAACAGTCCGAGCGATCCAGCCCGACAGTGGCGAAGAGCCCGACTTCCACTTCCGGGCGGGAGGAGGAAAAGTATACAGATATTACTCTGAACTTCCGACAGAAGAAGCGCGCCAAGCAATGGAGAAATATCAGACAGCAAAAAAAAGTCTTGAGACAACACTTCAAGAGCTCGCAGAGTTGCGCATAGATTTCCACCGCACCCACTCTCGACAGACGGTAGGGCGCATACGAGACATAGAGTCTCAATTGGACAAACAGCAGCAGAAAGTAGCAAAACTGCGCAACGCAGTCTACAAGCAGCTACGATGGAAATAGACACAATTCATAACAATTTCGGCCTCAATGTTGTTAAGGATATAGAAGAGAGTGTATCATTAATCAGAATGAAGGAAAAATTCTTTATGACACACCCATTTTATCGTTTCTACTATAAATCATAAAGTTATGAACATTGGCGACAAATTTCCCGATCTTTTAGGGTTAGATTCTGAAGGTAAGGAAGTGAAACTTTCCGACTATCCGGGTAAGAAATTTATCATATACTTCTATCCCAAAGACAACACAGCGGGGTGTAGTGCAGAGGCCTGCAGTCTTCAGAGTGGAGAGAAGATTCTATCGGATATGGGCTACCAAATAATCGGAGTCAGCAAAGACAGCGTCGCGAGTCATGAGAAATTCGCAACAAAATACTCACTGAAATTTCCATTGGTGGCGGATACCGATCTAAAACTCTGTAACCTTGCCGGAGTATGGCAGAAGAAAAAGATGGCCGGACGCGAATATTTTGGGATTGTCCGTACTACCTTCGTCACTGATGAGACCGGAGTAGTAACAGATAAAATAGAAAAAGTAAAGACCAAAGAGGCGGCTGAGCAGTTGTTCTCACTTCTTGACGGACGGGATCGTATCAATCCGTAAAAGTGGTGATGTTGCGATCTGAGAGCTCGTCATTCTTGGGAGTTCGCCATTCATAAGGCACAGGCCGGAAACCTGTGTTGCTCGGGAGCTGGATGTTTGCCGCTATTGAAAGTTTATTTACTATGGAAAACGCACTTTACACTTCTAAGAAGACACTTCGAAACTATGCTAATGGTGGCACGGTTTTGATGTTTGCTACAGTTATGGCATTGATTGTGGCTAATGTTCCTATGGTGAAGGATTTATATTATGATGCATGGACCCATACGATAGCATTGCGGGTCGGTGGATTCAATCTGTTTTCCCACCATGGAGAGCCAATGAGCATTATGGGATTCATCAACGATGCGCTTATGGCTATATTCTTCTTTTCAATCGGACTGGAAATAAAGCGTGAAATTCTTGTTGGAGAATTATCCTCACTACGCAAAGCAATCCTTCCGATAATAGGGGCTATCGGGGGTATGGGGATACCTGTGCTAATATTCTATCTGCTTGCCAAAGGGACTCCCTATAGTGGGGGAGCCGCCATACCGATGGCTACAGACATTGCCTTTACTCTTGGGGTATTAGGACTATTAGGGAGTCGTGTACCTGTCAGTCTGAAAATATTCCTTACAACGCTTGCCGTAGTGGATGACATAGGAGGGATACTCGTTATTGCGATTTTCTACTCCGGGCATATATCTTTCGGGATGTTGCTGACAGCAGCCGTATTATTACTCTTATTGGCTATGGGAGGAAGGATTGGTATACAGAGTAAACTTTTTTACTTTGGCATTGGCGCCTTCATATGGTTTCTCTTTCTGAATGCCGGAGTACATCCTACGATTGCCGGAGTCCTGATAGCCTTTTGCGTACCGGCCAGACCTGTCTATGCACCGAAGAAATATGTGAAGATAATACGTCGGAACATCAGCAAATTTGCGCAGGATGATGATGAGGCACTCAATTCAAAGACAATTCTTGATAAAGACCAGATGAACTGGCTGAAAGAGATCGAGAGTGCGTCGGACAAAGTGATATCCCCTCTGCAGGATATGGAAGACACGTTGCATCCGGTGGTCAATTACTTGATAGTACCCCTATTTGCCTTTGCGAATGCCGGCATATATTTTGGAGGCATAGAAGCAACGGCGATAATCAGTGGAGTCAGCATAGCGATAATAGCCGGACTGGTATTGGGAAAATTTGGAGGGATCATGCTCTTCAGCTGGATGTGTGTCAAATTCGGATGGGCTGAATTACCACGAGGATGCAATTGGAAACAGATGGCCTCAGTGTCGGTACTTGCCGGAATAGGGTTTACAGTTTCACTATTCATCGCGAATCTCAGCTTTGGCGAAAGTTCAGAAATGTTAGAATTGCTTAACAACTCCAAGTTAGGAATTCTAATTGGCTCATTAATAGCCGGAATAATAGGCTGGTTAGGGCTACATCTGACCTTGCCGACAAGTTCAGAAAGCAGCGAGCAAGAAGAAGCATAGCAAATAAAATTTCAAAAAAATAAAAAAGATTTGGAGAATAATTAAAAAAGGTATAAATTTGTTGCAAAAATAAAAGAAAGGCTCAAATTTGTCAACAGACAAACAATATAAACACAAACTAATTAAATTCTAACGTATGAAGAAAGCATTACTCTTCGCAGCTGCTCTTGCAGTAGCTTCAAGTGCGTATGCCGATTACTACATCATCGGCTCCAATGTAAATGGCCAGTCATGGGCTCTCTCACAGCCCGATGCCAAATTCGAAGCCATCGGTAATGGTCTTTACAAATGGGAAGGCCAAGTTTTAGGCACCGGCTTCAAGCTCAACGACGGCACATGGGATAACGACCAGATGAACTTTGGTAGCAACGGCTCTGAACTTGAGGCAGACACGGAATATTTCCTCGGAGTAGGTGGTTCCAGCGGTAACATCGTGCTCTATGAAGCATCTGAAGTAATCAACCCCGTTGTCATCTTTGACGAGAACAACATAAGCATCAAAATAACCGGTGATTTCGGTGGCAAACAACTTTGGTATATTGCCGGGTTGAACGGTGTATTTGCAGTAGACGAAGCAAATGGTACAGAGCTCAAACCCACAGATAAAGAGAACGTATTCAAGGCTGAAGGCGTAGAAGTATCCGTAGAAGAAGGTGAGCTCAAGATTTCTACAACTGGATGGTCTAAAGAATATGGTACAAACGATCCCGAACTCGTTATTGACTCTGAGCATATGAACGTAGTACTCGAAGAAGTATTCGGCGAGGCAGGCAACATACCCTACGTACTAACCCCCGGTACATATTCCTTCACATTCGACCACAACTCTGACACACTTCTCATCGAATCTGAGAATGGCGGTAGCGGTGTCGCCGGAGTTGAGCTCGAAGAGGGTGAGGTAGGCTACTACACACTTCAGGGTGTACGCGTAGCTAACCCCCAGAAGGGTATCTTCGTGAAGGTTGTAGGCAAGAAAGCTAACAAAGTTGTTGTTGACTAAATCAACAAGCAATCTAAAAAAGTAAAGGCGCCGCGAAAGCGGTGCCTTTATTTATTGGGGAGGGAGGATTTTATGGGAGGTTTGGGAGGTTGGAAAGGTTGGGGAGATTAGTCGAGTTTTAGGACTGCTAAGAAAGCCTTCTGAGGAACCTCCACGCTACCTATCTGTTTCATTCTCTTCTTACCGGCTTTCTGCTTCTCCAAGAGCTTGCGCTTACGGGAGATATCGCCGCCGTAGCACTTCGCTGTCACATCCTTGCGGACAGCCTTGATAGTTTCGCGTGCTATAATCTTGGCTCCGATAGCTGCCTGGATAGCGATGTCGAACTGCTGTCGAGGTATCAGCTCCTTAAGCTTCTCACACATCCTACGACCAAATCTCACAGCATTATCGGCATGAGTCAATGTTGACAAAGCATCGACACTTTCCCCATTCAGTAGGATATCAAGTTTGATAAGGTTTGAAGGGCGGAAATCATGCAGGTGGTAATCAAAGGATGCATATCCCTTGGATATTGATTTAAGCTTGTCGTAGAAATCGATAACAATTTCCCCTAATGGCATATCAAAGGTAATCTCCATTCTATTGCCTGAGATATACTCCTGCTTGATGAGTTCACCACGCTTACCAAGACAAAGAGTCATGATTGGACCTATATAATCTGTCTGGGTGATAATCGTAGCTCGGATGTATGGTTCTTCAATATGATCAATAAGGGTAGCCTCCGGGAGACCTGAGGGGTTGTGGACCTCAGTGGTGTTACCTTTTTTATCAGTAACGAGATACGACACATTGGGAACAGTAGTGATCACCTCCATGCCGAACTCTCGACTCAAACGTTCTTGGACAATCTCCATATGGAGCAATCCAAGGAAACCGCAACGGAATCCAAAACCGAGAGCTGCGGAGCTTTCCGGCTGGAAAGTCAGAGAGGCATCGTTGAGTTGGAGCTTCTCGAGAGATGCGCGAAGGTTTTCAAAATCCTCAGCATCTATGGGATAAACACCTGCGAAGACCATTGGTTTTACCTCCTCAAACCCATCTATAGCCTTTTCGCAAGGGTTCTTTACGTGGGTAATGGTGTCTCCGACACGTACCTCCTTGGAACTTTTAATGCCGGAAATGATATAACCCACGTTGCCGGCAGACATCTCTTTTTGTGGCACCATATCAAGCTTAAGGATTCCGACTTCATCGGCATCGTACTCCTTACCGGTGCTGACAAACTTCACCATGTCGCCGGGACGAATAGTGCCATTGACAATCTTATAGTAAGCGATAATACCACGAAATGGATTAAAGACGGAGTCAAAGATAAGAGCCTGAAGAGGAGCCGCAGGGTCACCCTGAGGAGCGGGTACACGTTCTACGATAGCACGAAGGACATCATCGACACCCATACCCGTTTTGCCGGAAGCTCGAATAATCTCCTCGCGTTTACAACCGAGAAGATCTATAATCTGATCTTCCACCTCGTCCGGTTTGGCACTTTCAAGGTCACATTTATTAATAACCGGGATAATTTCCAGGTCATTATCAATTGCCATATACAGGTTAGAGATTGTCTGAGCCTGAATACCTTGGGAGGCATCAACAATAAGGAGAGCACCCTCGCAGGCGGCGATAGAACGGGACACCTCATAAGAAAAGTCCACATGTCCCGGGGTATCAATAAGATTTAGGACATAGTCAGTGCCATCGATATTATGGTTCATCTGGATAGCGTGGCTTTTGATAGTAATGCCACGCTCGCGTTCAAGATCCATGTCGTCGAGTACCTGCGCTTCCATATCGCGGGCTGCGACAGTACCGGTACGCTCCAGCAGGCGGTCTGCTATAGTAGACTTACCATGGTCAATATGGGCGATGATACAGAAATTGCGTATATTTTTCATTGAGTGCAAAATTACAAAAATATCGTCAGAGCACAAAATTAATGGTGCAGGCTCAGCTCCGGAGCCTCTCCCCTGCCCTCTCGGTAGGGGGAGGTGGACAGACACGAATTTGTACTTTTGTTTTTCATGGTTGTATTTGACAATTATTCGATGGCCTCTGATTATATAATACTACAATCATCATTATCGGGATGCACCCTGAAGCATCCGTTTTCCATCGGTATCATAGCTCCGGAGGACGGATGCACCGTGATGAATCTATGCAGGTCAACGAATTAACGATAGTATAGTAGACTCATCTGTTTTTTGGGGGTAATTCTTAAAAAAATTTAAAATTGGGACATTGGATTAAACGTTTGAATGAATTGGGTTGTCAATATAGCAGACAAACGAAAAAGAATTTTTTAAACTAAAATAATATTAACCACACCGCGTCTCGGCAGGGAAACATAACAGCGACCAGCTAAAGACGCTTATAAAAAACTAAAAAGCCAATGAAAAAAACACTGATGACACTCGCACTTGCAATGGGACTTGGAGTCGCCGTAAGCAGTGCACAGACACCTGAAGCAGCTCCCGAGCAGGGATGTCCCGTTAACCCCTGTGGATGCATACCCGCCCCTCCTCCCTGCGGACTTACCCCCGACAGTATCGCTGAATGCACTCCGGTTCCCGGATGTTTCCAACCCGGACCTGCCAGCAAGAAGGTGAAAAAAGGAGACTGCAAAGGTCATAAGAAAGGTCATAAGAAAGGAGACAAGAAAAGCCACAAGAAAGGGATGCGTCCCGGAGCACCCGGAGCGTTAGCTACAGACTCACAGGCATTCAAGGGTATAGAGCTGACTCCTGCCCAGCAGGCCGAAATCAACTCCCTCGGAGAGGATCGGGCTACAGACAACAAGAAGATAGCTCAAGAAATTCAGAAGAAACGTCAGAAAATGACTGAGAAGTACAATAAGAAACTTCAAAAGATACTGACACCCGAGCAGTATGCACAGTACCTTGAGAACGCAAAGAAAGTGCGTCGTGGAGGAGTACGCCGTGCGGCTCCCGGCAATCATCCCGACGGAGTAGTAGGTCCGATAGTTCGCGGACCTGAGCCTAAGATAATGACCGACTGACCATTCTGCAGGATAAAAAAGTAGCCAACGAACAGGCTACGACAACCCAGAAGAAATTGATGTAACCCTGAGGGGTATCAACCCCGAAGATATGAACGTTGCCCAGGATTCGCCACAACCACCCGGCGATCATCCCGGGCAACATCATTCCTGCAGCCATGAAAGCCGTACAAAAGGCATAATGGCTTGTAGAAAACTTACCTTGGCAAAAATACATCATATACATCATAAAAGCAGTAAAGCCGAAGCCATAGCCAAACTGTTCTACGCCAATGGCCGTAGCGATAAGCCAGAAATTTTCCGGAAGCCACATTGCCAACAAGCAATAGAATATGCAGGGAAGAGTGAGGCTAATCGCCATGGGCCATAACCATTTTTTAAGTCCACCTTCAGAGATAAACAATCCGCCAACAATTCCTCCGGCAAGGAGAGCGATGACGCCAACCGTGCCATTGGCAAAACCGACCTGCTCCATATTAAGAGCCAGTCCACCCTCAGAATGCGGGGCAAGAAGAAACGGTTGCACAAGCTTTATGCACAGAGCTTCCGGAAGGCGGTATAGCAAAAGGAACAGTATAGCAGTCCAGACATGAGGACGCTGAAAAAAGGTTACAAATGTTTGTCCAAACTCATTAAATATCTCACTACGGGAAAGCGACATAGACGGACGATCATCACCGGGTTTGGGCATAAACCGACTATGCCATAAAGCTATAGCAAAAAACGTTATAGAAAGTATAGCAAACCCACATTGCCATGATGAGGGAATGCTATAGCCATACCGCTCCTGAAGTATACCAATCAGAACAACCAATCCTCCTTGTCCTAAGACGCTGGCAATGCGATAGCAAGTAGAGCGTAGCCCCACATAAGCGGCCTGGCGTTCCTTGTTGAGAGCAAGGATATAGAAGCCATCAGCAGCAATATCGTGGGTAGCTGAGGCGAAAGCCATCACCCAAAACAGACAAAGAGTGGCCGTAAAGAAGAAACTTTGAGAGAGAACGAGAACTACTCCGGCCATACATATGGCAATAAGAAATTGCATAGCAATCGACCAGATTCGCTTAGTAGAAAATAGATCTACAAAGGGACTCCAAAAGGGTTTTACAACCCAAGGAAGATAAAGCATACCGGTATAGAGAGCCATCTTCTCATTACTTATACCCATCTGGACATAAAGCAACACCGTCAGTACATTTACAGCAAAATAAGGTAAGCCCTCTGCAATATATAGAGTTGGAATCCAAGCCCATGGTTCATTCTTTGATGAATTTGTCATATCGATAGCTTTATAAATCAGTAAAGTTTAAATGGTATCGTTCCGGGATAATAAAAAGATAAAATATCATTGCAAGAATAACCTTCTGCCGCCATACGAGCAGCACCAATCTGGCAAAGTCCGACACCATGGCCCCATCCCTTACCCTCCAGCAAGAGCATCTCGTCGCGTATAGTTAACGAGAAAGCTGAAGACATCAGACAATTGTCAGCGAGGAGACGACGGATAGCAAGCTCCTTACCTATAATGACAGACATCCTCGAGCCCCGAAATTCCAACAGTATAATTCTTCCTGAAGATCCTTTCTCTACGACTCTGATATCTGAAATATTACCCGTATCGCACCCATATGTACTCAGGATTCTCAATCTCACATCTTCCAGAGATATCTTTCGGTGCCATGTGTTCCACACATCATTGCAATTTCGGGTATCTAAATCATAAGACTTCAAAATTCGATGAAGAAGAGAAAGACGGAGTGTCGGTTCGACGCTGGAGAGGTTGCACCACTTATCAGGCACAGACCTCAAGTACTCAGGGTCAACATTTTGCCAACAAGATGAAAACCGTTCGGTATGGCCGCCACAAGACTTATAGAACCTGCAATCGGCAATACCGCCGCCGTTAGGGTCAGTCAAAACTATGCCACGAGTAGAGCGAATGGCATTAAGAGTCGCTTGGGGAGTAGACTGACGCCCCTGATATCTCTGGCAATGGTCATCGCCACATACATCGAAGGGATCATCATGATGGTCAGCCTCATCCTCCCATGTGATAAAAATTTGTCCGTCCCGGCCTTGAATATCCTTATAGAGGGCGCCCTTGATCTTACCATCGTTGTTAGCCTTAACAAACTCGCGTCCGGACAATCTTCGCATTACCCAACTGCGGGAAATAATAGCATGGGCCTTAAGAAACTCCTTGGGAGCAAGAGGATTCATCTCACTCGCTGCCACACACAGCAGATAAGATTCAACCGACAGAGTATTAACGACAAAATTTCGATTGGAAAGAACGCTTACCTCCTCTGGCAGCACGACTTCTAATTTCCTCTGCCAGTGAAAACCTTTTCCGATCAGCAGATTCGATAATCGCCATTCATCGCCGTCACGCCGTAATCGCGGCGGACCATCTGTGTGCAGACCAACTCTGATAACAGGTTCTTGTTCATTCATAAATAGCGGGGCTTAAAAGTCTATTTCTTAGAATCAACCAATTGGAGAAAAAGCCAGACGAGCATAAAGAATCTGAAGCTGATCGGGACCCTCGATATAGAAGGAATATAGACAATCTCTCTGATGGCGGTTGATTGTGACCTCAGTGTCGTATGCAGCCTCATGAAGGAAAGAAAGCTCCAAACGAAGCAGCGACATCTTATCGTAGAGACTCAGAGGCAACTGATTGAGCAGCAGTTGCACATACCGGACGGTATTGACATGTCGATAGGAGTCTAAGTCACAATATTTAAACGTATGATACGTAGCAGGGGCTGTAGGTTGTAGTCCCCCCTCACCAATTTTCTCATGTTTAGCCTGCTTTGGAATAGGGCATGGTCGGTCACTGATAAGCTCCGGAGGGAACAACAGCGCCGACAGACCCGCATTGGCATGATTTCTCGTATTGAGAATCATCCAGATACTCCGAGCATAACCAATAGTCCTTCCCTCAGCATCAGTAATCATAAAACAACGAAGTGAGAAATGACGGTTCCAACCCTCTACCCAAGTAGTAATGGAATAAGAAGAATTGACAGTCGGAAAAGACTCCATGTCGATAGTAAGACGCGAGAGAACCCACCCCGTATCCGGATCAGGCATATTAGGATTCCCAATGCCGAGGGAATTGGCATGAGCAGTAGCAATGTCTATCAACTTTGCGGTTAGTTGAGGTACGGAAAGGAGATGCTGCGCATTGGCCTCGCCTGCACTGACAAAGAAAGACTTCGTGAACTCTTTGACCACAAGTAGTTTATAATTTAAAATTTATAAATTAAAATAAACATATATATAGAAATCAAAAAGGATCATCTATATACTTTAGAATTTCGGAGGGCTTGCTGACCACATGGTCAGCGCAAGCTTTTCTCAATTCACTGACTGGACGAAAACCCCAAGTTACTCCAATAGACTCTACGCATGCACGACGAGCAGTTTCAATATCGACAGCAGAGTCTCCACAATGCATCACATCTCTCTTGGGAGTAGGGCATAAATTCAGTATAGAAAAAATCACAGAGGGATCCGGCTTGATAGGTCTGTTGGGTATTTGTCCCATCACAGCCCTAAAGGGAATGTCCGGAAAGAAATGTTGTATAATTTTCTCAGCGGCAGACTGGTACTTATTAGTTGCCACAGCTACGGCTATACCCCGGGAGGTCAAATCACGGAGCAGTTCCGGGATACCATCATAGGGGGTGGTATGGTCAGTACAATGCTGGTCGTAGTGTTCGCGGAAGAGGCGTAGAAGTTCATTGACAGTCTCGGGGTTAGCATCGGGTTGGGCTCGTTCTATAAGCTTTCTGACTCCATTGCCCACCATATAATTATAAGCCAAAAGAGGATGGTCAGCAAATCCCATCGAGGTCAAGGCATAGTTGCAAGAAGCGCCAAGGTCAGCAATAGTGTTGAGCAATGTACCATCAAGGTCGAAAACTACTAATTTTTTACTCATAGTCAGATAAGTGTTAGAAAGGATAACCTATAGAGAAATGGAATGAAGAATCGCGTCCCCAACGAGGATGGATAATAGGCCAAGGCTCCTGACCCTTTGCCGGATTGTGAGCCTTCATGCCGAGGTCGAAACGCAACAAGAAATAGTTGAAATCCAGGCGCAGGCCAAGTCCGTAAGCTGCAGCTATTTCCTTATAAAAGCTATTGAACTGAAATAGACCACCGGGCTGGTTGGGGTAAGACTTAATAGTCCAGATATTACCGGCATCAACGAATACACCGAGTTCTATTACCCAGAAAAGCTTGGCACGATATTCAGCAGAGAGGTCAAAGCGGATATCGCCACACTGATTGATAAAATCGCTCACAGAATTAGTACCCGGGAAAGAGCCGGGACCCAGCGTACGCACATCCCATCCGCGAACGCCATTTGCACCTCCACCATAGAAACGCTTCTCAAAGGGAAGTATCGTAGAGTTGCCATAGGGGAACCCTATTCCGAATCCCACATGAAAGGCCATAGAATTTCTCTGGTCAAAGATATGTAAGAAACCTAAATCAGCCTCACCCTTCACATATTGAGAATAATGGATACCAAAAATCTTGTAAGGATTATGCCGGGGGTCATGATGGCGAGTAAAAATACTATTTATTGCATACAGCAGGTTGCCCGCGGTTTCTATATTAGCGCGTATGGTATAGAAATTTGTCTGAGTATTTCTTTGCCATGGAGCCGCCGTGCGCTTGTTGGTATAATAGAACGAATAGCCAAGACGCATGATGAAATGATCTTCGTAACTATAGCGAAGCAGAGGATTGTCCGGAGCAATCTGATTTAAGAAATCTATAGTAGACACCGGCAGATACACGTAGTTTATATCTATAGGGGTCAGGATATTGCGTCTGCGATTGTTCTTGTCGGTCCATTTATAGCTCCATCCGGCAGTAGAAATTATGCGAGTATACTCCGGGCGTTCCTGATAACTCATAGACAGATTCACAAGGGTCGTCGCGTTTATCTTCCTCTTGAAACTTTCGCGCAGGAATGGAGCTTTGAACTTCGGATAAGACAGGCCGAGGTCCAGAGCATATTCCATATATCTATCATGTATAAGACCATCAAGATTTCCACTTAGCGACTCATAGGAACCTCTCACCTTAGCGCTGAATGTCTCACTACCCTTACCGATGTTCATATGCCGATATCCGATACCGAGAGCCAGACCGAGGTCACCTTCAGAATTTGTACCTTCCAGTTCAAGAGTGATACTCTGCGACTTACCGGGAGTCAACAGAATATAAGCATCCAGCAGGCCAATATCGCCGATAGAACCTGCCGGTTCAAACTTAATATTGGTATATTTCAGAATTTCAAGACGGCTTAAGGCCTTGTAAGTACGATCAACATCCCTTTCACGGTAGGGCTCTCCGGGCTGAATAAAGCAATTCTCATACAAAACTCCCGGGCGCAGATACTTTTGCTTACCGTACAATATTTCAACGCCGCGATAATTAACGGTATCTGATGCTATATACTCATAACCATTTAAGAGATCATTAGGATCATAATCAGTGACGTACACTACCCTTCTTACAATATATTCATTGAGTTGTCGGGTGGTAGTATCTGAAGATTTCGCAACGTCAAGGCGAACAGTAAGGTCCGTATCAAGGCTTCCGGCTGTAGTATCGGCCGTAAAGCTCACACATTCCTTGCCTATGCCATAATAACCATTGTTGCGAAGGCGAGAGACTATCAAGTCTATCTCTTGCTCAAGCAGGCTCCGATCGAGAGGATCTCCCTCACGCAGAATCATATTGCCGCTTCTACCACGAGCAAGCTTGGCAATAGTATCATTAGGCCATTGATAAGTGAGAGAACTGATAGTATGCAGAGGTCCGGGATTTAGTTGATAATCCACACTTATCTTTCTCTTACGTTCATTAACAGTGGTGTCAACTACAACTTCAGGAGATAGATGTCCTCTGTTGATGAGTACACGCCTAAGCTGGTCGGCCGAAGCAAGGGTTAGTGTAGAGTCATAAATAACGGGAGGCTCACCGAGTTTCCGAATCCAGCGGTTCCACCATTTTGTAGTGTCCTTGCCACTCAGATTGTAGACTCCAAGTCGGAACTTAATAGTCCACAACATCTTATGATTCGGAGTCTGACGCAAGTAACTCAAAAGCTCAGTTTCGGTAAGTTCATCATGATCCGGAGCAGTGTCATTGACAGTAATCTTAACATTATCGAGGAGATATTGCCCCTGAGGTACATGTCTACTACTGCTGCACGCAGAAACAAAGAGGACGGCAAGCAGCAACAGTGATATATAGCAAAACGGGAAATATCTACGCGGCACGATTAAGGCATGATGAGTAAGGATTAAACTTCAGCATATATTTTTCGCAAGTCCTCCTCAGTGATACTCTCGAAGTCTTCCTTCCGGGGACACACTACCACGCCGGCCATATCTATAGCTCCGGGACTGACAAGCAAACGGCGAGAAGCATCCTCAGCAAAACAGGCGGGACGATGTCTGCGACGAGGAACGACGATAGCACGCAGGAGGGCGCTTTTGGTGTCAATCCAGAAGAAAGCATTGACAAGCCCCCTATCTCTCAGGCCTGTTTCAGGATCGAAACCATACAAAGTAGGCAATTCGGCAAGAGACTTCATCCCCTCTAAATCCGGAGTAATCACAGCACTCCACCATTCAAAAGGGAAGTCGCCGCCAAACGATGAGGAATGCTTAATTCCGGGAGCTGAAACGGGATGCCACTTCTCCGTGACTGCGAGCAAAGGGAGTTCAGAGGCAGCTACCATCTGCATGTGGGCATGATCCGGAGCTGAGGCACCGGCACGTGCACCATTAAAAAAGACAGCCATTCCCGGCCAGCGCTCAGCAATTGATGCCATCTCTAATGGAATCTCATCTTGAGGCTCATGCTTTATGAAGGGGATGGTAAAATGTAATGGAAAGATGGGATATGGATTTACGAGTAATTCCCAACCTTCATATGCCATCTCAGTTATTTGCTCCTTTGGACGATTTTCCTTACACAGAAAGCATGGACGACTATCAATGGAAGTTGCATCTACCTTAGCACCGGTAGACTTAATCCGAGCCGGATTATATTGCACAAAGCAGGGAAAATCGCCAAGTTGAAAGCGTCGACGATCAGTTGCACCAAGTCCCAAATAATTTGCTTGAGCAAGATCCCAATGCTGAAGTTGAGATTCTACAAAGTCCTGAAGTTCCATAAATATGTGCTTTATGAAATGGACTCCGACTCTTCCGTCTGAGCCTCACTCATGCGAGCCATCAGTTCCAGAGAGCGAAGAAAGTCCTTATACTGATTGTTAGCGTTGACCCTCTCAATGCTCAGCGCTGCATCGGAATTACCGTCCCAGCGGCGACAGAAATATAGAGGTTCATAAATTCTGCCTACAAAATAATCGCGGCTTACACGCAGACACATAGCATAATCTTCACCGTAACTTACATTGGGGAAAAGGATCTGACGAACAATAGGAGTATAGAAAGCTCGAGGCGCTCCGAATCCATTGATACGCAATGCATTGTTAGCGCCATTCTCAGAAGTCCATTCACGATGGTCAATTACTCCCGGAGGCAATGAGTTGAGGTTAAAGTCAGTCAGCTGATAAGACCCCACTACCATAGCACAATTTTCCTCGCGGAATTTATCCACAATCTTCTGCAGGGTATAGGGAGAAGAATAGATATCATCCGAATCAAGCTGGACTGCAAAACAGCCGCAAAAATCTGACATAATAGCCTTATTCCAACATCCACCAATACCAAGCCCCTCTTCAGGAGTTGGTCTTATCACAATAAGGCGAGGATCCTCTATGTCATCAAGGAGTTCTGAGGTCCCGTCGGTAGAGCCATTATCTACAACTATGACATTGTAGGGGAAATCAGTCTGTTGGCTTAATGCAGACGCCACGGCATCGCCGATAGTGAGGACACGGTTTCTTACGGGTATGACAATGCTCGCAAGATTTAGGAAATTTCCCTCTTCGAATTCAACTCTCTGGGGAGGGTCAACAAGGGCGTTAATTTCGTAAAGATGGTCTGTCAAAGTTTGTTCCATTTCGAGCTGATATGCATGTTGACGAGGGTCAACGTAATCATGTTGCTTCTCGCCACTCTTGCGAAAGTCAATGCGATCTACGACATAAAGTTTCTCCGGAATGTTAACAAGCATATTGGCAGTACTGAGTCTGAGTCTCAGAGCATACCAACCACCATCGATTTTATCGGAATCCTCAGAAGTAAAATCCTCGGTAACGGAGAGCACATCGGCTATATTTAGGAGTACAAGGGGACCGAAATCGAAATCATCGCGCACAGATCCCGGCTGATATTCTATTACAGGGTGGTCTACAAGCGTGCCATCTTCCAGACGTTCACGATAGTCACAATATACCATAGCAGCATCGGAATCCTCTGCCACCTGCCTCATTCTTCGAATGGAATGGGGCATTAAGGTAATTTCGCGATCATCGAGTTTTACAAGAATATATTGCTTTAGGGGAGAATGGAAGATAGTCTCCCGCAGGTCGTCAACATTTTTAAATCTATAGGGGTCCATAATTTATTCTGACATCCATTTGAGGATTGCACCCATCATGGAATTAAGTTGTTTTGAATCTGAAATTGCCTCAAAAGGTATGGAGCTGACAGCTACATGGCTCTTACCGCGTTGAGAGATAATACCGGCAGCCTCACCGGTGTCGCCAAAGGTAAGGAAAGTTTTTCCATTGTCAGTGGCCTGTATTGCATCCGGATGTTCTACAATATACTGACGATTGTTGAGATTATTAGAATAAGCAATCGTCTTGTCGGAAAGCCTAAGTCCGCTGTTGGGAACGACATCCACACTTCCGCGAGTCGGCTTATGGGCATCTTCTACAGCCTCAATACCGAGCACATCGGCGGCAAAATCCACACCGGTATTGCCAAGGCGATAGTCCAACAAATCGGAGCCGACATATTGACCGCTGACAATCAGGTTGCCTCCCTTATCTGTGTATGTGCGCAGGAGTTGCATCAACTTGGGGGAGAAAGTCTGGAACTTCACACCGCTATGACCGCGACCCACAATTGTAGTTTTCTGCTTTCCAAGAATCCAGTCTACGATCTTGTAGTCAGAGAGCTTAACACTTCCATTCTCAACAGCACCGGCAGAGCAACTTATAAAACCGAAACCATTGGCAGTTACAGCCCTGCCATGTACAATAGGATAGTCGAACGTATTGCCGGCTATGACCTTACCAATATAATTTCCGGAGCTTCTGCCAAAGCCATCGCCGGCGCTACGTCGATATTCATTCTGATATCCGGTGAAGCCTATCTCTCGTATATAGGGCACACCAAAATCCTCTTCAGAGTTGAAACCCGCGCGTCCGTTATCACTAAAATGTTCCGGAGCGGAGATTCTGGAGAAGCCATTGACTATCAAGACGGGAGAAGCATTCGAAGTACCTTCTCGGAGGGCAAGAGTCTCAGAGGGGAAAGAGAGTCCACCCTCATTGGCACAAACTACTCTGAAAGAATGGATTTCATTATCACCGATTTTGAAATCATAATGTGTTTTTTCTGTCTCAGCCATTTTATGGAAGCCGAGGTCGGAGCCGGTGCGCTCCAGGATGATATACTTCGATGGATGTGCAGTAGGTTCAAGAGAATCGGGAGTAGCTGACCAGCTGAGGCGATACTGACCCTTCTTCACGCGAGTAATAGCAAAATTACTTGCCGGGAGAGGTTGAACTACAAACTCACGATTCTTACGTTCGGAAATAAACCTGCCGAGAGCTTTATATATGGCACGTCCTACGGTAAAGCGGAAACCGGGGTCCAGGCCATACTGCATATCTCCAAAATTCTGATGGCTAAGAAGCTCTATAAGAGCTGTAGGCACCTCAGCCACACGAGCTTCGAGATAAGACTTATCCCACATTGAGCGACGTGTCCAACGCGGTTCATAGCTCTTGCGGATATCGCCGGTAATCTGACGCATCAGCATATCAGTGAGCATACGGGAATTCATTCGCGGTGTACCATCAGCGTAAGAGCGTCCCCCGTCAGTATAGTAAATACCGAGAGTACCTACATAGCTATCATCGTAACGCTTTCCGGCATCGGTGTGCAGAGCCATAGAGACATCTACAGGAATCCCTAATCCCTCCCTCTTGGGAAGCACGCGACTACCACCGGCGAGATAGTTTACCCACATGCCACGGTCTGTATAATCATCCTTGTAGTCATCACGTCCATGGTATGGGGAATAGACACTTTCCGGAATGCCGGCCCATTGTAGCCAATAGCGTGCACCCTCGAGATACCTGGGAAGACCGCTGGTGCGAAATACGGGCTCATTACCCTTCTTCGGAGGAGCTATCGGAGTAGCAGGAATGCTGATATCTTCCTTATCCGGGGATTCATCCTCATTGAGGCTTTCATCACCCTCGTCATTTTCATCCTCGTCATCATCGTCGTCCTCATCATCATCGGCATCCTCATCATCGGGAGTATCTCCCTGAGCTACCTTCTTGTCCGGGGTATCTTGAGCTACAGCCGGCTCAGGAGTAGAGGGGTCATAATAAATATCCGAGCGGGAATTCGAACGAGCAATATTGCCCATACCTCCACCGATTTTCACAGCATCAGCGGTGACTACAGTTCCAGCCTTGCCATTGGTGAGGTTGGTCAGAGTTACAACCGGTTCAGTTTCAGAATATCCGGCCGTCAGGGGGAAGGTTCCAAGATAAATCCATGTGCTCCCGCCCATAGTCTGATTAACGCGAAATTCTCTGCTACCGCCATCATAATTGACAGTATAATGAGCATCTTCGACAGAATTAGGTAGAGACTTGTAGCTTACATATACGGCATACTCGCCATCTTCCGGGATATCAGCATACCAAGCAGCCACACTGGGAGTTCCCGATTTTATGGTAGTAGTCTGACGATAGGTGCCGTTTTCAAACGGATTTTCCGTGTCGCGGAAATCAGGGAGGTCATAAATGAAACCCTCCCCTTCTCCAAATTCCCATTTCTTGGAGCCACTCTTCTCCTTATAGTAAGGTTGGGAGAAGATCTGGCCACCCTCATTAGTGTCATTGTCAACGATTACCTCATGAGGGTTAATGTCACGTTCACGGGGTAGCATCACGTATGCGCCGGCATTTTCAAGCATCGGCACTACATAGGGGAGTATGTAAGTCATCGTATATACATCCTCCATTGTTTGCCAAAGCATCGGTCGTTGCCATTGCCAACCGGAGCCGGGACGGAAATACCTACCATGACTATGCCAAAGAGCAACAATATCACCCTCCATGCCCTTTTTGGGATTAACCCATGGAGAAGCTGCTACAACGAAAGGCGTATTCTTTTGAAATTCTGCCGGAAGCTTATCTATCTTTGAGATGTAGTAAGATAAAGGTCTGCTACCGACGTTGAGGGTTACAGTATAATCTCGGATAGAATCGGGCAATGCTCTTCCGGCGGTACGTGTAAGATCGCGGATCAGATCCTGAGTAACCGGAAGATATGTAAAATTCTCATTAAGGCTAAGTCGCGCTGTGCGTGAGCGAGAATCAGTTTTGACACTATTGACCCTCAAACCTCCGGGGTTCTGATTCTCCGGAATACGATCAATAAGAGCCTTGTTGACAGCCAGGGTTAGCGAGTCGTTGCTTGGCTGCTCCTTAGGGGGTGTGTATGCACGCGGGGTAGCCCGTCTGGAAGAAGAGCGTCTTGATGACTTTTTTGATGACTTCTTATTACTCCTCTTATTCTTTTTATTCTTCTTGTCGGATTTTTTATTTTTAGACTTTTTCTTTTTTGAAGAGCTCTGTGCTGTTCTGGCTTTTGAGCGTCGAGCGTCAACAGTAAACGAATAGTCTGCTACTCCAAAGAGGAGCACAACAGATATGATTAGATAAAGAAATTTTCGTAGATTCATAACCGCAAAATTACGAAAATTTCCTTAAAATTGAAAACGGATTTTGAAGTTGGGGAAAGTTAAATCAAGTTAAATCTTGAAGCATCGGGATGAATCCGGTTGAACCAGGATGCATCAGGTTGAATCTGATTGAATCCGGTTGGTAATGGATTATAATAAATCCCGGTGCTTCGCGGCGCCGGGATTTATTGCGTTTTTGATTCTTTGATTATTTGCACATCGGACAGCGTGGCTTGATCTGCTTGAAGAAGTCGTTGCCCTTGTTGTCTACGAGGATGAAGGCCGGGAAGTCTTCCACCTCGATTTTCCAGATAGCTTCCATGCCAAGCTCGGGATATTCAAGTAGCTCTACGCTCTTGATGCTGTTCTGGGCAAGTATAGCAGCGGGGCCGCCGATGCTTCCGAGATAAAAACCGCCATGCTTCTTGCAAGCGTCAGTCACCTGCTGGGAGCGGTTGCCCTTGGCAATCATAATCATAGAGCCACCGGCAGCCTGGAACTGGTCTACATACGGGTCCATACGTCCGGCTGTGGTAGGTCCGAACGAACCGGAGGGCATACCTTCCGGCTTCTTGGCGGGACCGGCATAGTAGATAGGATGTTCTTTGAGATACTGAGGCATCGGCTCGCCGGCATCGAGACGCTCTTTGATTTTAGCGTGGGCAATGTCGCGGCCTACGATGATAGTTCCCTTAAGGCTCAGACGAGTGCTGACGGGGTATTTGTCAAGTTCAGCAAGAATCTCGGGCATAGGACGGTTGAGATCAATTTTCACCACTTCCCCTTCGCCGGCATTACGAAGCTCTTCGGGAATGAGTTCACCGGGGAATTCATCGAGTTTCTCAACCCATATACCATCACGATTAATTTTAGCTTTGATGTTTCTATCGGCAGAGCAGCTTACACCCATACCTACAGGGCAGCTTGCACCATGACGGGGCAGACGGATTACACGGATATCATGAGCAAAGTATTTTCCACCAAACTGAGCTCCGAGACCCAGACATTGTGCCGCCTCGAGAAGCTCCTTCTCTAGTTCAACATCGCGGAAAGCACGTCCATATTCATTGCCTGTAGTTGGAAGTTCGTCGTAGTACTTTACACTCGCTTTCTTTACAGCGGCAAGGTTGGCTTCAGCAGATGTTCCACCGATTACAAAAGCAATATGATACGGAGGACATGCGGCAGTGCCAAGGGTCTTCATTTTCTCGATAAGGAAAGGAACAAGGGTCTTGGGATTAAGGATAGCCTTAGTCTCTTGATAGAGATATGTCTTATTAGCAGAACCACCACCCTTAGCTACAAAGAGGAACTTATATTCATCGCCCTCGGTAGCATGAATTTCAATCTGAGCGGGCAGATTGCATCCGGTATTGACTTCATCGTACATTGTCAAAGGAGCATTCTGGGAATAACGAAGGTTGTTCTCAGTGTATGTCTTGTAAACGCCGAGAGAAATTTTCTCCTCATCGTTGCATCCTGTCCATACCTGCTGTCCTTTATATGCAGCACAAATGGAAGTACCGGTATCTTGGCAGAAAGGAAGCACACCCTTAGCAGCCACCTCAGCATTGCGGAGCATTGTAAGGGCCACAAACTTGTCGTTTTCAGACGCTTCAGGATCATGAAGAATCTTAGCTACAAGTTCATTGTGAGCGCGACGAAGCATAAAAGAGCAATTGTGAGAAGCCACATTGGACAGAAGGGTCAAGGCTTCGGGATCTACGACGAGCATCTCGTGGCCGTTCCAGTTTTCTACTCTCACATAGTCTTTGGAGACGAGTTGATACTCAGTCTTGTCAGGACCTAAGGGGAAGGGTTCCTGATAATGGAAGGGTTTTGTGGGCATTATTTGTTAGAATTTAGTTTTATATATACAAATATAATTTGACGCAACCATCATGAAAAATGAGATAAGTTACTACAAGCGCGAAATTAACAAAAATTCCCGATATAGAAGAGTTTCGGATCCGAATTTTTATCAGACCTCAAACGAATTGAAATGCTATATAACAAGGAATTTATTGAAATAATAAGACTTGAATATTCATTAACATTTTTTAACATCATTTCAAATTAAAATTTGCACAGATTGCAAATGAATGTGCATTTCCTCATATAAAATTAGGTAAAAGCAAATAAGTCTTGTATCGCACTATTGGACTGAAATTTGAGTTAGTCTTTAACAAGGAATTTATTATTTTTTTTGAAATTTTAACTTGCTAAAGGTTGCACACATTATTAAAAAGAGTATAACTTTGAAGATATAAAGGTCATTAAATCTTAAAAAACCTTAAATACCCAAATGGAACAGACATTAGTTATACTCAAACCCTCGGCAGTAGAACGCCGACTAATAGGGGAAGTAACATCAAGAATAGAAAAGAGAGGTCTCATTATCAGTGGTATGAAGATGATGCAACTGGATGAAAAGATACTTCGCGAACATTATGCACACTTGGTAGACAAGCCGTTTTTTCCATCGATTGTAGAGTCAATGACGGCCTGTCCTGTGATTGTAATGGTACTTAGCGGAGTAGACGTAGTAGAGACTTTCCGTACTATGACCGGAGTCACCAACGGGCGCAAGGCAGCCCCGGGCACACTTCGCGGAGACTTCTGCATGAGTGGTCAGGCTAACATCGTACACGCATCAGACAGCGTTAAAAACGCAAAGATAGAGATTGCGAGATTCTTCCGCCCCGAAGAGGTGTTTGATTATCTCCCCGCTAACATCAGATACGTCTACGGCGACGACGAACTCAAATAAGACATATTAATGAGACTCAACAAAGGAATACTATGCATGGCACTGGCGGTGTGTATCACCCCTTTCGGTGCAATAGCACAGAAAAAGAAATCAAAGAATCCACATTCAGCCGCCCACAAAGAGTTGCTCGCAAGCCAAGGCCGCAACAAGGGTGCTTTAGTCAACAAAAACACCTTTATAGACCTGCTTGATGACATTGAGCCTGAGATTGATATCTATAAAGAAGGATGGAACTCTCGCAGTGTCAATCCGTTTAAGGAGAGCGATGTTCCTGCATCTAAGGTCATTGACGTAACCGGATATGCCATGCCATGCCCGGGAGGAATCACCTCCAACTATGGTTTCCGACCAAAGTTTGGGAGAATGCACAAGGGTGTGGACTTGCATATACGTAGCAACGATACTATCTACGCGGCCTTCGATGGAAAGGTCCGCCTTACCAACTACGAAGCTAAGGGATACGGCAACTATGTAATTATTCGTCATCCCAACGGTTTGGAGACTGTCTATGGTCACTTGAACAAGGCTTTGGTGAAGGCCAACCAGGTAGTGAAAGCCGGCCAGCCCATAGCATTGGGTGGCAGCACCGGACGAAGCACCGGTCCTCACCTTCACTTCGAGACGCGTTTCATGGGGTATGCAATCAATCCCAACGCAATTTTCGACTTTGCCAATAAGACTACCCACACTGACACTTACACCTTCAATAAGAAGACATATACAGAACCCCGCAATTATGCTCCCACACGTCAGCAGATGGCAAGCAAGGAGAACCCTTACAAAGCGGGTGCCGAGGCAACCACATATACGGTGAAACGCGGAGATACGCTCTCCTCGATTGCCAAGGCTTACGGTATGTCGGCAACACGACTACGAAAGCTCAACGGGCTCTCAGATGCCGACCGTATACGAACCGGACAAATTCTTAAGCTTAAATAAGGAATTACACCCTTCAACAAAAAAGAGATTCAGTAATGATGAATCTCTTTTTTGTTGAAAGGTACTTAGTTTGATTTCTATGAAAGCTGTAAGACCTCCTTACTTGAGGCACAGGCTGGATACTTGTGTTATTGGGAAGCTTATTGTCCACGTGATGTTGATGTCTTTATTTCAGGAGATGGCGGATGGGAGAGATGTTCAGGTTGGCAAACTTGTTTCCTTTGAGATTATATTGGTTTTCGTAGCCTGCGGTAAGAGCCTTGGTCATCCACTCCATTGCTTTCTCAAGATTGCCGGTCTGTGAATAATAGAGGGCTGCGGCATAGGAAGCATCCTTATCCAGGGCGGTCTTCAGAGCCTCTTCCATAATAGCATCAGCATCGAGCTGCTTTCCGGCTTTTGACTTGGCAAGTGCACGGTAAGCAATATTCGGAAAAAAATCCGTCTCTATGTTGGAGGCGCGAACGTAATCGTTGACGGCCTGCTTGCTGTTGTTGAGAAGCTTCTCATATACAAAAGCACGAAGCATAAGGGGTTCAAGGTTCTCCGGATCAGACATTATAACCTCATTGAGAATGTCGAGAGCGGTCTGCGCGTCTCCAACCTCGACTGCGCACCGAGCGAGTTCAAGGAGAGCTTCACCGTCAGCATGATCTAACTCAACGGCACGTTTAGCCTCCAATAAGCCCTGTGCAGCTTGGCCGTTTGCACGAAGAGCCTTAGCCTTTAGAGTAAGGTATTGTGACTTTTCATCAGATTGGAGTGCAGTATTGATATTCTTTATGGCCTCAATATAATCACCTAAGGCGATATCGTTTTCTGCCATCATAGCATAGACGAAGGGTTCGCGACCACCGTCTAATGTCAACAGAGACTTAAGAGCAGCACGAGCATCAGTATAATGACCGGAACTTAAGGCTACATTTCCACGTATGAGATAGATTGGAGCCTTATTGTTGGTTTTCGTAGCTGCATAATCGAGGGCAGAAGCTGTTGAGGGATAATCTTCTATTGAGAGGTCAATAAGGCTCTGAAGGGGGCGTTGTGAAGAGCGAGAAAGCGAAAATGCCATCAGATAATTGGTTGCAGCGAGGTCATTGCGCTTCATATCATGGTAGAGATCACCGATTCTACAGTAAGTGATGTAATTTGTAGGATCGGCCTGCTCTGCCTCTTTCATGAGATTCTCAGCCTCCTGCTGATTTCCCTGCATGATAGAGGCTTTCGCCATACCAAAATATGCCTCTTGACTTCTTGACCTCAACCGCTGCAGAGAGGAGAAGGTCTTGTAGGCCTCCTGAGGCTGATTGAGGTATAGCAGGATATTACCTTTTTTGTAGATATCAGCATAGTTTGAGGGGTCAATAGAGAGGGATTTCTCTATAGCCCATAGAGCTTTATCATAATCTTTGAGCGCGATTGTTATATCAGCGAGCAGAGAAAACTCCTGCTTGGCAGTATCGGCCTCCTTTTCAGGAGTGTAATCGATTGCCTTGATTAGATCGTTCAGGGCATTGTCGTATTGCGACAAGTTATAATATAGAGCAGCACGCTCATAAAGAGTATGATAATCTTTGGGATTTTCTTGCAAGAGCTCCTCATATCCATTAAAGAGAGCCTTTGTCAGCGGGTCTATTTGCTGAGCTACGCAATTCAGCGAGCATGCCACGGCAAAACTCAGCAATAATTTTCCTATTTTCATTTTAGTTGATATTGCTTTTGGGTATATTCTTATATAGAACGTTCAAGCTTGGAAGTTTGTTTTTCGAAGTACCTATTTTATAGAGTTAACGTCCGTAAAAAAGCCTCGCGCATGATGGACAATCGTTGCAGGAGGAGATCTACTTCGCTAAGTTTAAGCATATTTGCCCCATCGCTTTTAGCTTCTGCAGGGTTCATATGTGTTTCCATAAAGAGACCATCGGCGCCACTGGCTATAGAAGCTTGTGCAAGAGTAGTTATCATCTCCGGTCGACCGCCAGTGACGCCGGAACTCTGATTGGGTTGCTGGAGCGAGTGTGTAACGTCAACAATAACGGGGCAAGTACACTCCTTCTTCATCGTAGGGATACCACGCATGTCGACAATCAAGTCGCCGTAGCCAAACATTGTACCTCTGTCGGTAACTGCGACCTCCCCACAACCGGACTCTCGCACCTTCTGCACAGCAAAGCGCATACTTTCCGGTGAAAGAAACTGTCCTTTTTTGATATTCACGAACTTTCCGGTACGAGCAGCAGCCACAAGCAGGTCGGTCTGTCGACACAGGAACGCCGGAATCTGGAGAATTTCCACATACTCGGCAGCTATGGCAGCCTCCTCGGGTTGATGGATATCGGTGACTACCGGTATTCCGAACGTCTCCCCGACTTTACGAAGAATCTTGAGGGCTTCTAAATCACCGATACCTGTGAAAGAGTCTAATCTGGAGCGATTCGCCTTACGATAGCTTCCTTTAAAGACATATGGTATGTCAAGACGTGAAGTAGACTCCATGAGTTTTTCGGCAATTTCTAAAGCCATCCGTTCTCCCTCTATTACGCAGGGGCCGGCAAGTAAAAAGAAATTATTCGACTTGCTTGAGTCAAGATATTGTGAGATTGGGTTATTATTCATTTAAATTTATAATTTTTCTGTAAGAATATGAGCTGCTTGGAGCCCATAGAGAGCTGCAGTCTCTGTGCGAAGCCTATTATCTCCAAAAGTCACAGGCAGGAAACCTGAGGAAATTGCCGCTTCGACTTCCTTCTGAGAGAAATCCCCCTCCGGACCAATTAGAATAGTCAATGAAGAGCCGGGAGTATACTTGTCGACAAAACGGGAACGTCCTGCCTCATCTGAACAATATCCAAACATCAACTGACGGTTGGAAACCACAGACTCATCTTTTAGAAAATCGAGGATAGATGTCATTTCATCGATTTTCGGAAGGATTGCTTTAAGGCTCTGCTTCATGGCAGAGACGGCGATTTTTCTCAGACGCTCAGTCTTCACAACCTTCCTTTCACTGCGTGCACAAAGCAGAGGAACGATTCTATCAACGCCTACCTCTACGGCCTTCTCCACGAGCCATTCCATGCGATCCATGTTTTTTGTGGGGGCAACAGCAAGGGTCAAATTGGGAGTCCATACCTTTGGCAATTCACGGCGTTCAAGAATCTCGAGCGCAGTATGTGAAGAATGCTCATCGAGAAGAATGCATCGAAAAAGAGAGCCCTTCCCATCTACAACTTCAATCTCATCGCCTGCATGATGGCGTAATACTCTGACGGCATGAGCGCTCTCCTCTTTTGGAAGAGAGCGTTCACTTTCAATTTCGGGAGCGTAAAACCTAATCATTTTAGGCTTCTAAGTTCTTAATTTCCTCAGCATGGAGTTTTTCAGCCTCGGCAACATCACCCTTTTTCTCCTTAAAGATAATCATAAAGAGAATGGCGACAATAAGAGCGTACAAAGCAAAGATGCCCCAAGATATACGCCAACCCATAAGTTGTTGAGTAGCATCGAGACCTGGAGCTAATACGAGCTTGTTGACAACGCATGTACCGGCAAGGAATGTTCCTACAGAGGCTCCGATACCATTTGTCATAAGCATAAAGAGACCCTGAGCAGAAGAACGCTGAGCAGAATCAGTCTTAAGATCCACATACAGACCTCCTGAGACATTGAAGAAATCGAATGCTACACCATATACTATACATGAGAGAATAAGTAGAGATACTCCGTTGCCGGTGTTGCCCAAGCCGAAGAAACCAAAACGGAGCACCCATGCAAACATTGCCATTAGCATCACACCCTTAATGCCAAACCTCTTAAGGCAGAAAGGTATAGCAAGGATACATAGAGCTTCGGCACACTGAGAGATAGAAATCAAGAATGTAGGATTCTTGACCCACCAGTCGTTCATAAACTCCGGCACAGATGCGAAATGATTGATAAACATTGAGCCGTAGCTATTGGTAATCTGAAGCGACACACCAAGGAGCATACTGAATATAAAGAAAATAGCCATATCTCTCTTTTTGAAAAGCTTAAAAGCCTTCAATCCGAGAGCATCAGCAATACTCTTAGAGGAAGAACGATCTATGCGACAAGCCGGCAGTGACAATGCATAGAGAGCGAGGATTATGCTAAATAGGCCACTGACATAGAATTGAGTGTAGCTAAACTGAATAGGAGTTCCACCAATGCTTATGAAATTCACAAGGTTTTCAGCGAAGATAAAACCGACTGTACCGAGAGTACGGATTGGGGGAAAATCGGTGACGGTGTCAAGACCATTTTGTTCGAGTCCACTAAACGACACTGAGTTACAAAGCCCAATCGTAGGCATAAAGAAAGCTACAGAAATGGTATACAGCGAAAAGATTAGCGGGAAATCAAGAGAGCCACCGCCATCAGTCTGCAAGGCAGCAAAAACTCCGGTAGCAATCATAAATCCTCCGGCAATAAGATGACAGAGAGAGAGAGTAATTTGTGCCGGGATCCACTTATCGGCAACAATACCTATGAGAGCCGGCATAAAGATTGACACAAGACCCTGGACAGTATAGAACCAGAAAACCTGATCGGCGAGGCCATGATTTCTGAGAAACATACTCATAGAGACGAGGTAAGAACCCCAGACAGCAAACTCAAGAAAACTCATAAGGGCAAGACGCCCTTTTACTGCATTATTTTTTGACATAGTAAGAAATTTTCATAGAAAAGAATCATCAAAAGTCGGGGGAAACCGACCAAGAGACAAAAGTACAAAAATAAACACTTACTGCAAAATATAAGGATTAGAGATTAGAGATTAGAGTTTAGAGATTAGAGAAGAGAGTTTATAGAGGGGAGGTAATTAGCTATAAAGGACACGTTGTGATCACTTATTCGGTCATTTCAAAGATATTGATTATCAGCTTGTGGTTAAAATTATTTAAAAATTTCTTCTTTTTTTTTGATAAAAAATTTGCGTATTTCGGAAGAAGATTGTAATTTTGCACTCGCAAACGGGGGAAATCCCAATGACACGGCGGGATAGCTCAGTTGGTTAGAGCGTCGGATTCATAACCCGGAGGTCCCGAGTTCAATTCTCGGTCCCGCTACAAAGGAGAGCTTTCCGCTCTCCTTTTCTTTTTATTGCGCTTTGAAGAATACAATTTTACGCCCCAATTCAAATAGGAATCACCGATTCCTTACCCCCTTCGCCATCGTCTTGATTCTGACGATGGCTCCTCTGCTGTCTGCTTGCTTCACCGGAATCGAAAGCACCAAGAAAGTAGAAATGGGACGCGAAGACCGCCGTCAGAATATCCCTACCGCTGAAGAGGTCTTCCTCGACTCTATAAATTATCTTATACTTAAGGATTGGGAAGTAGGAAAAAAATTCCTCACTACCGACGATAGGCTCGTTTACATTCTTGATATCTCCGGCAACATGTCGGACTCCCTAAAACTCGCCGGAAGTACATTAACTTATGAAGGAATCGGCAAGAAGCAACTTCCCGATGGCTCCTACGAAGCTACTGTAGAATTTTCCCGCGGCAACCTTACCCTCTCCTACCCCACAGGTAAACTATACAGTGTAGCTATTGAAACTCTAACTGAGGCAAACATGCCAATGCTTATATCCCTGGACATGGTAAGGCTTTTTGATCAGCGACTGAAAGGACTGAAACTATACACACGTAGCGATATCTGGTATGAGGGAGATAGCACCCGAGTGAAAGGTCAGAAATTCGTTCCCGTAGAAATAACCGGGGTAACTCCGGGAATAACCGAATTCCCGCTAAAAGTAAGCTTCAAGACCTCAGACGGTAAGAATGCTTTTATGTTTATGAACTCAGGAAGTGGTGTCTTCGACAGTCGTTCATTTGCCAACAATTTTTCTCTAAACGACATCCGCATCAAATACCCGAGGATTTCCGATGAGGTATGGAATCTTATATGCAACGGCAAAGTAGCGCCGGGGATGACCAAAGAAGAATGTAAACTCTCTTTAGGGAACCCATCAGACTTAGCTGCCGGCCATAGTTACTCGCAAACACTCGACATCTGGCAGTATCCCGATGGAAAGGTGTTGCATTTCGCTGATGGGTTGCTTGTAGATTTCCGCCATTGACTTCATATAATACTACCTATTCACCCACCCTTCATAAACTATACAATCATGGCAACATACAATTTTGAAAAGAACGTAGACCTAACAGAGATGACCACCTTCGGCATCCACTTCAAGTCTAAACTATATGCAGAATACTCATCTGCCGATGAGTTGTTGAAGATTTCCCGTACTGATGAGTTTATGGAGGAGAATGTTCTCCACATCGGAGGAGGAAGCAATCTCCTGTTTGAAACAGACTTCGATGGACTCATACTTCACTCTGCTATCAAGGGGATAAAGGTATACCGTAAAGATGAGAACCATACCTTTGTGATAGCCGGAGCTGCTGAGAAATGGAGCGACTTGGTAGACTATTGTGTAGAGAATGGACTCCAGGGGATAGAATGTATGGCCGGGATACCGGGAGAAGTTGGTGCCTCACCGGTGCAAAACGTAGGTGCCTATGGTCAGGAGGCCGGCGATGTCATCCATAATGTAGAATGCTTTGACACCTGGACTCGAAAGGTTGTCACCCTCAAGGGTGGTGAATGCGGATTCGCCTATCGCAACAGTAAATTCAAAAATGAATGGCGAGGCCGATATATCGTTCTCAGAGTAAGCTATCTTCTCCACGAATCAAATGATGCTGCTCCCCTGCGTTACAAAGCGCTCCAAACATTTGCGACTACGCTTGGCAGGACACCGACAATCAGAGAAGTAAGAGATGAGGTATTACGGCTCAGAAATCAGAAAGTACCCGACCCTGCAAAAATTAGCAGTGCAGGAAGTTTCTTCAAGAATCCTATAGTCAGCGCTTACTATTATGAGCAGGAAATATGCAATAGAGAAGAAGGTGTTCCCTATCATGATATGGGAGATGGCACCTATAAAATACCGGCAGGATGGCTCATCGAGCACTCCGGATTCAAGGGAGAGAAAGAGGGAGGTGCTGAAGTGTATCCCCAAAATTGCCTGGTGATAGCTAATGAGGGTGGGGCCAAAGCCACTGATGTCACCACTCTTGCAGAAAGGATTGTGGATAGAGTCAACAGCAGATACGCAATAATCCTTGAGCCGGAAGTAAACTATATTAATACCGGCATTAAAGTGACAGTTTTAGGATCGGGCACATCAAAAGGTATTCCGGAGGCCGGTTGCGGCTGTGAGGTATGCCGGAGTAGCAATTCACACGACAAGAGATTTCGGGCAAGCGTACTGGTACAAACGATGGGGCTGAACATCATGATTGATGCATCACCAGACTTCCGCGAGCAAGCCCTGCGTCATGGTATTCGCAGAATCGATGCTGTATTAATAACGCATAGTCATTACGACCATGTAGGGGGTATTGATGATTTACGTCCTTATTGTGCCTTTGGGGATGTCACATTATATGTGCGTAGAGATGTGGATGGAGATCTGCGACGCAGATTAGATTATTGTTTCCGAGAACATCTTTATCCGGGAGTACCAAAATTTGAGATGCAGATAATTGACAACGCCCCCTTCATGATTCGGGGGGTAGAAATAACGCCAGTGGAAGTTCTTCATGGAAAGCTGCCCATCTTCGGCTATCGCATTGGTAATTTTGGATATATCACTGACTGCAAAACCATCAATGAAGAAGAGAAAGATAAGTTAATCGGACTTGATGTACTCATCATCAATGCCCTAAGAGATCGCGAACACTTCTCGCACCTGACCATATCAGAAGCCTTGGCATTGATTAAAGAATTAACGCCAAAGCGAGCATATCTGACACATATGAGTCATCATGCCGGGAAACATGCCGAGCTTGATGCTCGACTACCGGAGAATGTCCACCCTCTGTATGACGGACAGGTTATCAAGATATAAAAGGAGAGGCTTCGGCCTCTCCTTTTATATCTTGATGGTTGATGGTTGATAGATGAAGGTTTACAGTTGATGCGAACTGTAAGTTCGCTGTCATTGGTAGCTCACTGTCATTGGAGAGATTGCCGTTCTTGAGGGGGAGGTTAGTAGTTTTTGTGAGATATAAAAAAAAGAGACTGACAGAAATTGCCAGTCTCTATTAGTAGCCGATCCGGGACTCGAACCCGAGTCTCAACCGTGAGAGGGTCGCGTGCTAACCGCTACACTAATCGGCCAAATAATTTCGGGATTTATTAGCCCCGAAATTTTAACACTGCAAAGTTACGACCTTTTCTAAGAATTTCCAAATTTTTTGACGAAAAAAATTAAAAAAATTCAAGAATCATAACAATGGAAGAGATTATTTAACGTAGAATACTGAGACTCCGATTATTATCGGATTACTCTGCTGCCTCTGCAGCTGTCTCTGTGTTTTCAGCGTTCTCAGCTTCGAGGGCCTCCTTAGCGGCTGCTTCTTCTGCTGCAAGCTTTTCTGCTTTCTTCTTGGCTACAGCCTCACCTTTCAGGCGATTCTTCTCAGCCTCTGCTTCGAGGCGAGCCTTTGCATCTTCAGCTGCCTTAGCGTCTTTTTTAGCCTGTACTGCATTGGCAGCTTTCTCACGATCTGCCTTCCAAGCGTCGAAACGGCGCTGTGCCTCTTCCATAGTGAACGCGCCCTTCTTCACACCTTCACGAAGATGCTTCATCAGCATCACACCCTTCTTGGAAAGGATAGAACGTACTGTGTCGGTAGGAAGCGCTCCAGTTTCCACCCAATACAAAGCACGGTCGAAGTCTAAACTTATTGTAGCAGGATTAGTGTTCGGATTATAAGAACCTATCCTTTCAATAAATCTACCATCTCGTGGTGCCCTGCTATCGGCGATTACAATTGGATAATACGCATAGCTCTTACGGCCATGACGTTGCAATCTAATTTTTGTTGCCATAAAACTTGCCGGTTGCTTTTATAGGTTTAATATCGAGAGACCATCTCCCGATTTCGCGTGCAAAATTACAACAATTTTTCAAACTACACAAACTTTCCATCCCCTTTTATCAATATTTTTATTAAATTTTCAGGTTATCATGAAAAAAATGACTGTTGCATCATGTGAAATGATTGGTCAATCCGAAAAAAGTACCTACTTTTGTATTCAGATACACGTAAATTATGGCAGACAATACTCTTCTGAACCGCCTTGACGGCCTTGACGGCCGCTTTCAGGAAGTGGCTACTCTTATTACAGATCCTGCAGTCATCGCTGACCAGGCTCGTTACGTCAAGCTTACTAAGGAATATCATGACCTTGAGAAAATCCTCGAGGCTGTGAAGCATTATCGTTCGCTTCTGGCATCTATAGAGGAGTCTAAGGAAATTATTGCTGAAGACTCCGATGAAGAGATGCGACAGATGGCACGCGAAGAACTTGACAAGTCTCAAGAACTAATTCCGAAAGTAGAGGAGGAAATCAAGTTATTGCTGATTCCTTCGGATCCTGACGATGTTAAGAACGCTACTGTTGAAATTCGTGGTGGAACGGGAGGTGACGAAGCGGCTCTCTTTGCCGGTGACCTCTTTAAAATGTATCAGAAATTTGCTGAGCGTAGGGGATGGAACCTCACTGTCAGCTCCTTCTCTGAGGGGGCAGCCGGAGGTTTTAAAGAGATTGTATTCAACCTCACCGGCGAGGGAGTATATGGGATTATGAAATATGAGAGTGGGGTTCATCGCGTTCAGCGAGTCCCGGCTACAGAGACACAGGGACGCGTACATACCTCAGCAGCTACCGTAGCTGTACTGCCGGAAGCACAACCCTTTGAAGTAGAGATCCACGAAGGTGAGATCCGCTGGGACACCTTTCGCTCGGGGGGTGCCGGAGGTCAGAACGTAAATAAGGTGGAATCCGGCGTTAGACTTCGCTACAACTGGAAAAATCCCAATACGGGTGAAGTAGAGGAAATACTCATCGAGTGTACAGAGACGCGCGACCAGCCCCACAATAAAGAGAGAGCATTGGCACGACTTCGCACCTTTATATATGACCGGGAGCATCAGAAATATCTAGACGACATTGCTTCGCGTCGCAAGACCATGGTCAGCACCGGCGACCGTTCGGCAAAAATCCGCACTTACAATTTCCCTCAGGGCAGAATGACAGACCATCGCATAAACTACACCGCCTATAACTTGGCAGACTTCATGGCCGGCAATATTGGGGAATGCATCGACAAGCTGATAGTAGCCGAAAATGCCGAAAAGCTCAAAGTTGCTGAGTTGTGATAAATAAGTAGCTGTTCATTTAAAATTTAAATCGACCATCTACTTATTTTCAGAACTTGAAAATATTTATCACAACTTCTCCACTCATAAACTCGTAAACATATAAACTCAAACAGGGGTATAAGCGTTTTAATGTAAAGTTAAACTGTTAAACACATTAGACTATGAAAACGCTATCCATAATTTTATACGCTATCGGTGCTATCCTACTTATTGCTTCATGTTTTACTGCCAGCGTTGCTACTACATGGTGGCTCGGAGGTATATCCGTAGCATTTCTGATTGCCGGATGCATCTGCCAATATAACGCGAACATGCACAACTATATCCACCGGCACTAACTCAAAGGGGGTGTATAATAATTCGTCTTTCCAATAGAATGAAGGGATACACCATGGCGCGTCCGCATATAATCAGCTTGTTATAACGGACGCACCATGATGCGACCCACGTTCGGAGTAAAGATACAGCTCCTTTGAAGTTTGAAGTTTGGGTGGTTGGAGTTAGAGGTTGGTGAAGATCCTATTGGCTTTCTCCAACATCTCCGGTTTTCCGATGTCTATGATATCCATATCAGACACCAGCATACCCTTTACGGCTCCCGGATATTCCACATCATTAGCCACGTCAAGTAGAAAATCCATTATTGAGAAAGCTCCCTGATACCCCTTTTTCCTCATAATATCTATCATCGTGGGGCTCATCACGTGTATACCACTGAAAGCAACCTCTCCAGAGTTACTTACAGGGTGGAAGCCCTCCGGTCTGAACTCATCGGTAGAGAGATTGTGCCATCCTCGCAGTTCCATCTGCTGATTAAACACAAGTTTGCGTGATGACTCACGTCGACTCACAAGAAGTGTTGACAGTGTATTTAGATGCATACTTATTTCATGAAAATGCATAAGCATCCCCGGATTTACATTTGTCAGAATATCAACATTGTGGATTAAAAACGGCTCATCGTCCTCTGCCAGCAAAGGAGCAGCCTGGAGAATGGCCCCTCCGGTGTTGAGTAGCTGAGCCGACTCATCACTAATAGAGATCGGCACACCGAAATCTCGGGATTGAAGAAACTCAACAATCTGGGGAGCAAAATGGTGGACATTGACAACGAATCTATCAAAGCCCTGGTTTATAAGACTTACAATTACCCGCTCGAGCATCGGAATTCCACCGACCGGCACCAAAGCCTTGGGATGAGAGAGGGTCCACGGTTTCAAGCGGGTGCCAAGACCCGCAGCAAGAATAAAAGCTTTCATATCAAGGACGGCGAGCTTCCAGCTCGCAAAAAAATCAAGTATTCAATTATATTTTTGTCTATTATGCAGATGGTTGACTTAAATTTAAACTTTATGCGGGATTATTTTTGTGACAGTTTCTTCACTTGAAGAAGGAATAATGCGAGCATTATAACTTATGAGAGAGGAGAGAATGACCCCAAAGAACAAGCAGAAAGTTTGATTTTAAATTGAATAGCTACTTAAATACTTGTTGTATATCTTGTTCTCGATGACACAACTCTACAACAGCATCAGGATAATCCTTCGCAAGACGTTCTGCCATAGCCTGTGCGGAGTATACTGACCGATGACGCCCACCGGTGCATCCAAATCCTATCTGCAGAGAATCGAACCCACGACGCAAGTAACATTCTACTGTAGGGGACACAAGATTATAAGCATTGTCCAAGAAAGGTTGAATCTCTCCCCTTCCTTCAAGGAAGTCTCTAACAGGATTGTCAAGACCAGTCAACGGCTTAAACTCATCGTAGCGTCCCGGATTATGAAGACCACGACAATCAAACATAAAACCTCCTCCATTTCCCGACAAATCCTCAGGATAACCCTTCTTATAGGAGAAACTAAACACCTTAATATGAAGGTGACCATCCGAGGGTATCTTTTTAAAGCGGGGAAGATCACATAGGATACCCAGAACACGTTTGAGCTCAGGATATGAGTCAACCCATCCCAGCAGAAGAATTTGCCGTATATTATCAAGGGCAGCCGGTATACTCTCTATAAAATGAGCTTTATGCTCAACGAGACCGCGAAAACCATAAGCCCCCAGGACCTGTAGCAATCTAAAGAGTACAAAATCCGGTAAAAGAGACAGTGTCTGAGTGGTAGAAGCGCCTCCCTCCCTTTCAAGAGCCTCAGCATATCTACGTACTAAATGCAGACGTCTATGCATCGGAAAATCAGCTTTAGCTTGCCAAGCAAATGAAACAGCATCGTAAATGCCCGGTCCGAGGCGTCCTCCCTGAAAATCTATAAAATAAGGAATATTGTCCTGAACCATTATGTTTCGACTCTGGCAGTCGCGCCACATGAAGCCTGCAGATGAACCCGGGACAGATATCAGACGAGCTACAAGATTCTCATAATCATCCTCCAGCCTCTCCTCAGAGAAAACAACCGTTGAAGGCTTAAGAAACTCATACTTAAAATAATTCAGATCCCACATGGCCAACCTCCTTCCAAAAGGAGGGAAAGGACACAGAGGTTCCCAATCCTGTCGTGGCAGAAGTTGCATACGTGGAAGTATATCCATCACCCGTTCCGGCATGTCGTTCTCTTCTCCATTCTTTATAAGAGAGAGAAGATCGCAACCTCCTAAATCCTGTTGTAGGTAGATTGAAGGAGAGCATACTTGATAGATCTGAGGGACCGGAATATTATGCTCATAGAAATATTTGGACAAAGCAACGAAGGAAGAAGCTTCCGAAATATCATCGGCAACAACACCAATAGCTGATTCTGAAGAAGAGACAAGACGAAAATATCGCCGATTGCTTCCGGCTCCGGGAAGAGCCACTATGGACACATCGCCCTCGAAATTGAAATGGAAACGGAAAGCATCTACGAGTAAGTCAGTAGCTGACAAAGCAGAAAGCTCAGGATTTGGAATCATAGATATTAGATAAAATAGCTCAAATGATAAAAAAGGATAGAAAAATATTGAGAAGAGATATGCAAAGTTAACTGAAAAATTCTTAAATTTGCCGAAAACAGGTAAAAACACTCACATCAAAAGTGGATATCGATTGTTGAAAAGAAAGCCACAGAAGTGGAAAAAACGAAATAGAAACAAAATAATCAAACCCAAACAAACAGATAGAAAACAATGGCAAAGATTGAAGATTACAATTTTGCAGGTAAAAAAGCACTTGTAAGAGTAGATTTCAACGTGCCCCTTGATGCAGAGGGCCACATCACAGACGACACACGTATCCGCGGAGCACTCCCAACACTAAAAAAAATATTGGCCGATGGGGGTAGTTTAATACTAATGAGCCATATGGGCAAGCCCAAAGGGAAAGTCAATCCCAAAATGAGTCTTGGACAAATCAGAGAGGCAGTATCCAAAGCACTCGGAGTAGAGGTAAAATTCGCCTCCGACTGCATGAAAGCTGCCGATGAAGCCAAGAACCTTAAGCCCGGCGAAGCATTGCTCCTCGAAAACCTACGCTTCTATCCCGAAGAGGAAGGAAAGCCAGTAGGAATAGACAAATCTGACCCGGCATATGCAGAGGCAGCTAAAGAGATGAAAGCACGTCAGAAAGAATTTGCAAAGACCCTCGCCTCTTATGGAGATGTCTATGTCAACGATGCTTTTGGCACTGCCCACCGTAAACATGCCTCCACTGCAGTAGTAGCAGACTACTTCGACAAAGACCACAAGATGCTTGGCTATCTTATGGAAAAAGAAGTAAAAGCCGTAGACAACATCCTCAAAGACATCAAACGCCCCTTCACAGCCATCATGGGAGGCTCAAAGGTATCTACCAAGATAGGTATCATCGAGAATCTGATGGACAAAGTAGACAACCTTATACTATGTGGAGGAATGACCTTCACCTTTGCCAAGGCATTAGGAGGCAATATCGGCAACTCCATCTGTGAGAACGACAAGCTCGACCTGGCACTGGATATCATCAAGAAAGCAAAAGACAAAGGGGTTAATCTTGTTATCGGCACAGACTGTGTAGCAGCCGACGACTTCAGCAACGATGCCAAGACGACAATCTGTCCTGCCGGAGAAATTCCCGAGGGGTGGCAAGGAATGGATGCCGGTCCCAAATCGATGGAAGATTTCATCTCTGTGATACTACCGGCTAAGACCATCCTTTGGAACGGACCTGCAGGAGTATTCGAATTTGAGAACTTCACGACAGGCTCAAAAGCCATAGCGGAAGCGATAGTAGAAGCTACATCCAATGGAGCATTCTCACTGGTAGGAGGTGGCGACAGCGTAGCCTGCGTCAACAAATTCGGACTTGCAGACAAAGTAAGCTACGTATCTACAGGAGGAGGAGCCCTGCTTGAAGCAATCGAAGGGAAAGTACTCCCCGGTGTAGCAGCAGTAGAATGACTCAAATTCCCATAAACTTATAAACCCATAAACTCATAACCCACTCAGGCTTCGACATGGTCGAGGCCTGAGTTAATTTTTTAAGAATTTTTTTATGGAGTGGATATTGATTTTTTGAAAAAAGATAGTAACTTTGCAGAGTACAGAACGAGAGCTATAGCTGCATTAGGCGCAGATTTGGGTTAAAAGCCCGAGTCTGAAGAGATGTAGGCTAACTTTAAATTCTAACAACCAAAAACTTAAAATAACAAACAAACACTTAGACTATGGAATCCAAAGATCCCAAGACCCAGGTCAACAAGCCTGCCGCACCGGCAGGAGCACCTGCTAAGCCTGCAATGACAGCACAGCAGAGAATCAAGAAAGAGGAAAAAATCAGCAACATCAAGGGCGTACGCAACGCGTTTGCAGTAATCCTCGCCTGCGCAGCAGTGGCTGTATGTATCTTCCTGTTTGGTATGGGCTACGCCGGCAACTTCGAAGGCGGCGACGGCTTTGATGCCAAATTCATGTTCCTCGCCGGCGACGAGTTCGCTAAGGCACATCCACTTAACCTCGCAGGTACCGTTTACAAAGGTGGTTTCATCGTACCTATCCTGATGACACTTCTTCTGACAGTAATCTGCCTCTCTATCGAACGTGCTATTGCAATTGGCTCTGCCAATGGTAGGGGTAACACAACCAAGTTTGTAGCCGACATCAAGGCCGACCTCGCCAACAACCAGATTGACAAAGCTATGCAGCGTTGCAGAGACCAAAAAGGTAGCGTAGCATCCGTAGTTTACAACACATTGGTGAAGTACAAAGAGATGGATGCCAACACCGTACTTAGCAAAGAGCAGAAACTGACTACACTTCGCAACGAGGTAGAAGAGGCAACCGCTCTGGAGATGCCTTCACTGTCACAGAACCTCCCCATCATCGCCACACTGACCACACTCGGTACTCTGGTCGGTCTTCTTGGTACTGTAATGGGTATGATCAAATCATTCCAGGCACTTGCAGCTTCCGGTTCACCTGACTCTACAGAGCTGTCAACAGGTATTTCTGAGGCACTTGTGAACACCGCCTTCGGTATCGCCACCGGTGCATTCGCAGTTATCTCCTATAACTTCTTCACCAACAAAATCGACAACCTGACCTACGCTATCGACGAAATCGGTTTCTCTATCGTAGCTACATTCGCCGCCACCCACAAATAATTAAGGTGCGGTTACAAACAGAACGTCAAACCGAAAAAAGTTAATAGCTAATATGGGAAGAGTAAAAATAGCAAGAAAGAGTACATTCATCGACATGACGGCGATGAGTGACGTCACCGTGCTTTTGCTTACCTTCTTCATGTTGACATCAACGTTCCTCCAGAAAGAGCCTACGACGGTAGTAACACCGGCATCGGTATCTGAAGAGAAAGTACAGGAAACGAACTATGTCCAGGTACTGCTCTCACCGGAGGGTAAAGTATGGCTTACCATGAACAACGACACCTCATCGACTTGGTCCAACGAGAAGATGCGTATGGAGTTGCTTCAGAGAGTAAGTGAGATTTATAATGAGTCACATACCAAGAAGATCAGCTTTACGCCACAGCAAAAGCAAGCCTTCAGCAAATTGGGCTCCTTCGGCGTACCTCTGAATCAGATGGGTGAATTCCTCGACTTGGCAATGCAGGCCGATGGACAAACCCGGATGGATAAATGGCTGATGGGAGAGGATGGCAATCCGAACCACGTCACCGGCATCCCCATCAGCTGGAATCAGAACGACCAGAAGCCCAACGAATTCCAGATGTGGATGAAAGCAATGCGTCAGACTTCGAATGACGTATTGGCACAAGCAATTAAGGATGGAACGGGCGTAGCCATCAAGGCCGACCAGAACACCGCGTTTGATCACGTTCATCTCGTAATGGACAATCTTCAGACCATCCACATGAATAAATTTACACTACTCACAGCATTAAAGAGCGGAGGAGAATAAGACATGGCAGAAATAGCACAAGACAATGGTGGGGGCAAAGGCAAAAACCACCAGAAAAAAATGACGATTCGCGTGGACTTCACGCCGATGGTCGACATGAACATGCTTCTGATCACGTTCTTTATGCTCTGTACGACCATGATCAAGTCACAGACTCTGGCAATTGCACTGCCCTCGAATGAGAAGGTGGACAACACAGAGAACATGTCTCAGGCATCTGAGGACGACGCTGTGACAATCATCCTCGACGCCAAGCGCAAAGTCGGCAGTCTCGATGTAGACTCCGTCAATGGGAAGGTTGTCAATGAGGTCTACTATTATTTCGGCAAGCCCGGCGGCACAGACGGTATGTTTGGAGCTGACGGATCTATCATCTCAGCCAACAATAACCTTCAGAAGACACAATTTCAAGCTGATGAGGTTAAGGGTGGGATTCCGACAGCACGCGGCATCCGTAAGATTATTCAGGAACGCAACAAAGACGTCCTGAAAGAAATCAACATCCTGAAAGACCAGTTCCGCAAGGGACAGATCACCCAGGAGCAGTATGACGTTAAGGCATCAGCAGTCCGCAAGAATGAGAAACTTAAAAAGCCTGTAATCATCATCAAGTCTACACCTCAGGCCTCCTACGGAGCTCTGGTAGAAGTGCTCGACGAGATGCAGATTAACTCGATTTCTAAGTATCAGATTGACAACATGACTCGAGCCGACTCCGTAATGCTTATCGACTACCAGAACCGCCATCATGGTGAATAAGCGTAAGATTTTATTAACCATTAAAAACAGAAGACAATGTCTCAGAATATAGATCTTACGTCGAAAAGCTGGCGCGACATGGTGTTCGCCGGTAAGAATAAGGAATTCGGTGCGTATCAGCTCCGCAAAGATAGCGAGCGTCGCCACACGATGTCTCTCATTTGGCTCTTTGTAGGCTTGGCAGTAGTAATCCTTTTGATTTTGGGTTACGCTAAATACTCCGCATATAAGGATGAGAAGGCTGCTCTTGAGGCCAAGGAAAAGGCTGAAAAGATGCTTGCAGCTCAGCTTGCAGAGGCAGAGAAGGAAGAACCGGAGGAAGAACAGCCCGAAGAACAGAAATTCGAGCAGGAAATACCTCAGGTCCCTGAGGAGGTACTTGCTACAGTACAGGTTACTCAGATTGCCATCGTAGAGGCCGACAAGGTAAAGAACGAGGTGATGGAAGTAGACAAGCAGCTTGAAGACAACACTGCCCGTGGCGTAGTCAACCAGGAAGGTTCTGACAACGCTGACCAAGCACACGCTGTCAAAGAGCAGGTAATTGTAGCTCCGGAGCCTAAGCCCGAACCTGTAAAGAACGAGCCCGAGAAGATTTTCACGGCTGTAGAACAGCCCGCAGAATTCAAGGGTGGTCAGGCAGCTCTGATGAAATGGCTTAGCAACAACATTCGTTATCCTGAAGCTGCTCAGCAGAACAATGTTCAGGGTCGTGTGATTGTGAAATTCGTAGTTGAGAAAGATGGATCCGTAGGTAGCCCCTCAATTGTGAAGGGTGTGGATCGCGACCTCGACCAGGAAGCACTCCGAGTAGTTAGAAAGATGCCGAAGTGGCAGGCCGGTAAGAACAATGGTCAGCCGGTTCGCTCTTACTTCACACTCCCTGTGACCTTCCGTCTGCAGAACCAGTAAGCAACATCACTCTTATCAGATAAGAGACCGCGAACCGTATTGGTTCGCGGTCTTTTTTTGTAGGGAAGGAAGAACTTGGGAAGAATGGGAGATTTAAGAAAATTAGGTAGACCTGTGAGATATGGTAGACCTGTGAGATATGGGAGACCCGGGAGATATGGGAGATCCGGGATTAGGGATGAGTGGGGGGGGAATCTTTTTGGTATAGGTTTTATTAAAAATTTTGGATTTGTGGGGTTGGGATACAACAAATAGGGTAAAAAGAGTGTTAAATAATTAAAATAAACCAAAAATTAGAAGCTATGGGAACTTATAATGACAAAGAAAACGGAAAGAGTGGACGCGGTGGAAGACTGGCCTTTGGCATATTCATGGTCATTGTCTATCTGGCAGTCGGCTTTATGTTTATCAAAGATATTTTCAATATCGACAATGCTGCCATCTCGATGACGGTGGGAATACTGCTTATCGTCTATGGAGTTTGGAGAGGAATCCGACTTTATAAGGGCTGGGGGTAAGTCAATTTTCAGCATTGCTGAAAATTGACGGCTATTGGTTGATGGTTGAAAGTTGATGATCCTGAAAGTTAGCTGTCCTTGGGACACAAGCTGGAAGCTTGTGTTACTTGGGTATTGGCTTCTTGATATTTAAACTTTATTTGAATTTCTTTTTTACAGACTTTAATATGAATTTTAAGAGATTTGCTTTGGTGGGAGCTTTTGCTTTTGCTTTGATTGCCGGAGTTGGTTCTTGCGGTAAGATTAAACGTGGGGAATATGCTTCGGGAAGCGGTACTATTTATTGTGATGATGGCTTCCGCAAAATTCTTGATGAGGAGATTGAAGTTTTTGAGTATACTTATCATGAGGCTTCAGTGATCCCCTTCTATAAAAGTGAGGAGGAGTGTATACAGGCAATCATGGATGACAGTACTCGAACCGTAATCATCACACGCGACCTCACAGATCAGGAACGTAAGAAAATTAAGGCGAAACATAAAAGAATTGTTAAGAGTAAATGTATAGCTGTGGATGCTGTAGCACTTATCGTCAACAAAGATAATCCGGTAAGCCAGCTTTCTATGGAAGATATTAAGATGCTGATGAGCGGAGAGATTCACAATTGGAATCAGCTTGCCGGAAGCGATACAGCACGCATTCAGCTCGTATTTGACTCTCAGGGTTCCTCAACGGTCAATTATATGCGAGAGAAGTTCCTTCCCAAGGGTCGACTTATCTCGGACAATCCTTGTGCACATGCCCAGCAGAATAACGCTCAGGTGTTTGACATAGTAAAGAAAAACAAAAATGCAATCGGCATTATCAGCGTCAGTTGGCTTGGCGACAATCTGGAGAATGCGAAGAAAGTGCCCATGGAAGGAAGAATGGATCTTTACAGCAACCAGAACGACACCGTTACGTCTTCATTGACAACTGAGGTAAAAGTATTAAAAATACAAAATCCTGTAGAAGCGAACGACTTCAGCACACAAGGCTACCTCCCCTATCAGCTATATATCAATAGTGGGGAATATCCCCTATTCAGAAGAATCTGGATAATTTCGACAGCGGGAAGTTCAGGAGTAATGAACACCTTCTACAATTTCATGACAGGCTTCGTAGGCCAGAAGATCATCTCCCTGACAGGAATAATGCCCTACAACGTCCAGCCCCGCAAAGTAGAACTAAAAGAGCGTTAATAACCAACAACAGTCACAATAAGGATGCATCAATAATCAAAAGGCAAGGACGCACGAGTCTTGAATTGCCAGTTATGAAGTCCGGCTGCAATATGGAAAATTTAGCCGACGAAATCATTCTTGCGCAGTCTGCACTCGTCTTTTACGATTATGAAAATCTTTGCACCTCCGATTGCATGCTCAACCTTGATTATAGTTCTAGAAATCTCGGTATTGGCGGTAGTCCCCAAACATTAAATCTGCCGGACGGTCTTTAAATACTCCTGATTGATGGCAAAATGGTCAAAATATACATCTGAAACTCAAGTTTCCAAGCCGCAAAGAGGCTTACGAAACTTGAGTATATGAACCTTTATGGGAGATGAGATGTAATAAAAGATGGAAGCTCTCCGTTGAAGAGACGGAGAGCTTTCTCCATTTATAGGCTTTTGTAAATGCACTGCCAATAGTCATGGACATACGGCAATGTTCCATGACGATTTAGATTTATTATTTTGGAATAAACCAATAGCGCAGAAAAGAGTCTAAGGATTATAAAGATGAAAATTAAAAACTCAAAGATATGAAATTTAGAAGAATTCTTACTGTTTGCTTTGCCGGCATGGCACTCTCGCTTGCCGCACAAACCCACCTTGAGGGAGAGGAGTACTTCAAGGCAGACCAGTTCAACAACTCCAAGACGCTCCTCGAGCGCAACCTGAACAACCCCGGCACCGACAAAGGAGTCAGCTACTACTACATGGGACGCATTGCTCTGCTGGAAAAGAAGGCTGCCGAAGCTGCCAAGTACTTCGACATGGGAGCTCAGGCAAACCCCGACTATCCCTACAACTATGTGGGACTTGCCCAGATCTCACTTGCTCAAGGAGACAAGAAAGTAGCTGAAGAAAATTTCAAGACTGCTGAGAAACTTGGTAAGAAAGATGCCGGAGTGCAAATTGCCATTGCGCGTGCATACTACGATGTAGACCCAACTCTTTATGCCAAGGAAATCGAGAAACGCCTTGCCAAAGCCCACAAGGTAGACGGCACAGACCCCGATATCTACATCTTTGAAGGTGACATGGAAGCCGACCAGCGCAACTGGGGATCGGCAGGTGCAAAGTATGAAATGGCAGTTGAATATGATCCTAACGCTACAGGAGCCTACGTAAAATATGCAAACCTGTTCCGTCAGGTAAACCCCGACTATACCATCAACATGCTTCAGAAGCTACTCTCCGTAAATCCCAATTCCGCATTAGGACAGCGCCAGCTCGCCAATGCATACTACGACCAGCAGAAATACAAAGAAGCAGCCGCTCAGTATGGCAAATACGTAAAGAACCCCAACCACTTCAAAGAAGATGAAGATCGCTATGCCTTCCTCCTCTTCTACGATGGAGACTATCGTCAGGGTTATGACTACGCTACAAACCTTCTGAAGAGCAACCCCAGCAACTTCTCAGCAATGCGTTTCCAGTTTATGAACGCAGCACAGCTTAAAGAACTGGAAGGACAGCTTCTCCCGATGGCCGAATCACTCTATGCCGCACATAAGCAAAACCCCGCGGTCAACAAATTTGCTCCCATCGACTACACACTCGTAGCAGACGAATACAATCGCAACAAACGTAGCGAAGAGGCAGTAGCCGTACTTCAAGAGGCAATCAAAGAAATACCGACCAATGCTAACTTCAACAAACAATTGGCCTCCATCTATATTGACCTCAACGATCTCCCGAAAGCTGCCGACACCTATGCAGAATATATTTCAAAGACAAAGAATCCCGACTACAACGACTACGTACAGCAGGCACTCTACGAATACTTCGCCGGACTGCAAGACCTGACAGCCGATCCCGCAGCTGCTGCTAAATACTTTGATGCAGCTGTATCCAACGCCAATAAAGCTAAAGGACTCGCTGCCAACCAGTACAAACCGTTGAAGATATTAGGCGATGTGGAGATTGCCAAAGCTGACAAGTCAAAAGCTGCAGTAGTAGCTCAACCCTACTACGAAGAAGCAATCGTACTGCTTCAGAACAGTGCAGATCCCGGCAGATACGTCAACGATGCCAAGACCATCTACAACTACCTTGGTAACTACTACGTAAATGCCGGCGACAAAGTCAAGGCCAAAGAATACTTCAACAAATATCTGGAACTTGACCCCAACAACGCTGACTATCGCAAATTTGTCAACAGCCTTTAATCAAATTCCGGCGTTGCCGTAATATGTGGTTGATGGTTGAAAGTACAATTTTCAATTTTCAATCTAAAAAATTTAAGAAAGCGACCGAGCAAAAGCTTGGTCGCTTTAACATTTATTAGTAATTTTGCACACATATTCGAATAATTGATATTATGGCCAAACATATCAAAATACAGAAAGGCCTCGACATACCCCTTTCGGGGGTTGCTGTTGGTGTGCCACGACCCGATACATCCATCAAGATGTTCGGAATAATTCCCGATGACTATCCCGGAATCAAATGGAAATCAAGAGTTAAAGCCGGCGACAAAGTAGAAATCGGGGACAAGTTGCTGAGCGACAAAGATAGCGACAGCATCTGGCTTGTCAGCCCCGTATCCGGCACCATCAAAGAGATAGAACGCGGTGAACGCCGAAAGATATTAGCCGTCACAATAGAAAAGGGAGACGATACGACCTCCGATGCAGTCAAATACGATTTGACAGAGGAAGAAACTGCCATACGCCATACACTGCAAAGTTCCGGCCTGTGGGCACTAATGCGTCAGCGACCCTTCGACATAGTACCTGCTGCCGACAGCAAGCCTCGTGACATCTTCATCACAGCCTTCGACACAGCCCCTCTTGCTCCGGCAATGATGTTTGAGAGCGACTTCGAATATTTAGAAGCCGGCATAAAGATACTGGGGAAACTAACTTCCGGAAAAGTATACATCGGAATCAACAAAGATATAAAATTCGACTCTCACTTTGAAGCAGTTGAAGTTACAGAATTCGACGGACCACATCCTGCAGGGAACGTCGGAGTGCAAATAGCGGCAATCAAACCCGTCAACAAAGGAGAGACCGTGTGGACCTTAGGGGCAGACACCGCTGTAAGGATCGGCAAACTATATCGAGATAAAAAGCCCAATTGGGACACCATAGTAGCCATCACCGGTCCGGCAGCAAAATCACCGAAACTAATATCTACTACCGTAGGAGCGAAAGCAGAAAACCTACTAAGCGGAGAGATTGAAGACACTGCGGCCACACGAATAATTTCAGGCAACGTACTGACCGGAGAGAAGATAAGTCTCAAAAAAGGATACTTACGCTATCCATGGCGTCAGATAACCCTCATCGAAGAGGGAGACCATGCAGATGAATTTATGGGATGGGCATCTCTGAGTCCCAACAAATTCAGCGTAAAACGTAGCTTCCCCTCATTCTTGATGGGGAAAAGGAAGAGATTTCCCTTCGATGCGCGTATAAAGGGAGGCCACAGAGCAATGATACTCAGCGAAGAATACGACAAAGTATTCCCCTTCGATATATATCCGGAATATCTCATAAAGGCGATACTTGCCGGAGATATCGACAAAGAAGAGAAATTAGGAATCTATGAAGTGGCACCGGAAGACTTCGCCCTGCCGGAATTTATCGACACCTCTAAACTAGAACTCCAAAAGATAGTCAGAGAAGGACTCGACAAGCTTCGCTCCGAACTGTAATATTCCATCTCATAAATAATAGAATCGCAAAAAGTAGAAATCTTCCAGCTACTTAAGAAATATCAACAAAACATAAAATCAGGCCATATCTGTAAACTTTTATGCGACATAACATAAAGAAAAAGATAGATGAAGTAAAGCCACAATTCGAAAAAGGAGGGAAGTTTGAGAAACTTCAATCCGTATTCGATGGCTTCTACACCTTTCTGTTCACCCCCAACGAGACTGCGCGGTCGGGAGTACATATCCATGACTCGAACGACTCTAAGCGCACGATGATAATCGTAGTGTTGGCACTACTCCCCTGCTGCCTGTTTGGCATGTGGAACGTAGGATACCAGCATGCCTTAGCAACCGGAGATGCAGATCATAGTTTATTTCATCTCTTCTTCTATGGCTTCTGGGCAGTGTTGCCCCAGATACTGACAGCTTACATCGTAGGCTTGGGACTTGAATTCATCGTAGCACAATTGCGAGGACACGAAATCCAAGAAGGATTTCTCGTCAGCGGCATATTGATACCAATGATATGCCCGGTCACGACACCATGCTGGATGCTTGCCGTAGCAGTAGCCTTCGCTGTAATATTCGCCAAAGAAGCATTCGGAGGTACGGGCTATAACTTCCTGAACGTAGCTCTTGTGACCCGCGCATTTCTCTTCTTTGCCTATCCTTCTAAGATGAGTGGAGACAACGTCTTCGTATCTCTGGGTGGAGACAAATCTATCGACGGCTTCAGCGGAGCTACACCGTTAGGACAGGTAGCCACTTCCGAGCCGGGAGCCGTCATCACCGGCGTCAACGGAGATATACTATCAAATGCAGATATATTCTGGGGACTTATCCCGGGAAGTTGGGGAGAAACCTCTACCTTCTGCATCCTTATCGGTGCTGCCGTATTGCTACTGACGGGTATGGCATCCTGGAAGATTATAACCTCCGGGCTACTTGGAGGATTGTCAATGGCACTGATAGCTCATAATTTTGCGAGTCCGCTATACCCTGTAAGTTATCTCTCACCGCTGACTCAGATTACACTGGGAGGATTCCTGTTTGCTATTGTATTCATGGCTACAGACCCCGTGACCTCCTGCCGCACGAGCATCGGAAAATGGATTTACGGATTTTTGGTAGGAGCTATCGCAATACTGATAAGATGCTACAACACCGGCTATCCCGAGGGAGCCATGTTGGCAGTTTTGCTGATGAACTGTTTTGCACCACTGATAGACTGGTGTGTCGTCAACTCCAACATACGCCGAAGGATGAAACGATCATTGACAAGATAGTCTTCAACGAGGCAAAATCATAAAATTGCAGAGAAGAAAAAACAGAATAAACACGAGAATAGATGAATAAGCAAAGCAATCTATATACGGTAATCTACTCAGCAGTATTGGTACTCGTAGTAGGTATCGTTCTCTCACTTGTCTATCAGATACTCCGTCCGGCACAAGAAGAGAACATTTCCAACGACACAAAGCGCCAGATACTTGCAGCCGCTCTGATTACTCCCAAAGAAGGTGAAACCATAGGAGAGCTCTATGCAGAGCATATCAAAGCGAGCTACCTTGTGAGCCCTGATGGCAAGAAACTTACTGATGGGAAAGATGCCTTTTCAGTAGACGTCAGTGCAGAGTCGAAAAAACCAGTCGAAGAGCGCGAACTACCCGTATTTGAATGTCAGACTGACAAAGGGTTGAAATATATCGTGCCCGTATACGGAGCCGGGCTCTGGGGACCAATTTGGGGCTACGTAGCTTTCGACTCCAATGGCGACACAATATATGGTGCATACTTTGCCCACCAGGGAGAGACCCCCGGATTGGGTGCTGAGATAGAGAAACCGGCCTTCAGCGACCAGTTTAAGGGAAAAAACATCTTCAGCGCCGGAGGTGAATTCCAATCCGTAGCAGTAGTAAAAGCGGGACGTGAAACCAACAATCGCCCGTGGGTACACGCCATCAGCGGAGGCACCATCACCTCTCAAGGAGTGCAGGCGATGCTCGAGCATTCACTTCAACCCTATACGGCATATTTCAAAACACTAAACACCACCCAAAACTTGGCAAAACAATGAAAATCGGCAAAGCATTATCCACTCTGACGACACCATTGTCGAAAGAGAATCCAGTAATAGTCCAAGTGTTGGGTATCTGCTCAGCATTGGCAGTGACAGCAAAACTCGAGCCGGCGGTAGTAATGACCATCTCAGTTACCGCAGTATTGGCACTCTCCAACGTCATCATATCGTTGATGCGCAATACTATACCCAACTCCATCCGAATAATTGTTCAATTGGTGGTAGTAGCAGCGTTGGTAGTAGTAGTAGATCAGGTGTTGAAAGCCTGGAACTACGAGATTTCAAAGCAACTATCGGTGTTTATCGGACTGATTATTACCAACTGTATAATCATGGGACGACTTGAAGCCTTCGCACTCAACAATCGACCCTTCCCCTCCTTCATGGATGGCGTAGGCAACGGGCTTGGCTACGGCATAATTCTGGTCATTGTAGCATTCTTCAGAGAGTTGCTTGGCAGCGGAACCATCTGGGGCTATCAAGTTTTTCCCGACTGGTGGTATGAAGCCGGATATATGAACAACGGCATGATGATACTTCCACCCATGGCACTCATCACGGTAGCCGTCATCATATGGATCCATCGCAGTGTGAATAAAGACCTACAGGAATAAACCGTCGGAAGACAAAGATATAGATACACAATGGAGAACTTAAATTTATTCATACGATCGATATTTGTCGACAATATGATCTTTGCCTACTTCTTAGGGATGTGTTCATATCTGGCGGTATCGAAAAATGTAAAGACAGCCTTCGGACTGGGCATCGCTGTGACCTTTGTATTGTTGATAGCCCTGCCCGTGTGCTGGACAATCAACACCTACATACTGCAACCCGGAGCATTAAGCTGGCTTGGAGAAGAATATGCCACAGCCGACCTTAGCTTCTTAGGCCTGATAATGTTTATTTCCGTCATAGCAGCCCTTGTGCAACTCCTGGAGATGTTCATAGAGAAATACGCACCAGCACTTTACAACTCTCTGGGTATCTTCCTACCGCTGATAGCCGTAAACTGCGCAATTCTGGGTGCTGTCTTGTTTATGCAACAAAGAGACTTTGCCAATGCGTGGACAGCGACAGTCTATGGCGTAGGCTCAGGAATCGGTTGGCTTTTGGCAATAGTCTGCCTGGCAGCTATCCGCGAGCGCCTTGATTACAGCAACGTCCCCAAGCCGCTGCGAGGCATAGGTATCACATTCATAATCACAGGACTCATGGGCATAGCCTTCATGAGCTTCCTGGGAATAAAACTGTAAGCCATGATGACACTGGAAATAATATGGAGTAACGTATGGGCAGCAGCACTAATATTCTTGGTAATCGTCCTATTGCTTGTAGCAGTACTGCTGATAGCTAAGAGCAAACTTGTAGCTTCCGGAGAGGTAGCCATCTCAATCAACGATGACAAGAAAGTAATCCATACACAAGCCGGCAAGACCCTGTTGGCAACCCTTGGAGAAAACGGAGTGCATTTGTCATCAGCCTGTGGTGGCAAGGGTAGTTGCGGACAATGTAAAGTACAAGTAGAAGCCGGAGGCGGCGACATGTTGCCCACAGAGGCAGTACACTTCACCCGCCGAGAGATTAAAGATCATTGGCGACTGGGATGTCAAGTAAAAGTCAAGAACGACATGAGCATCCTAGTCTCCGAATCAGCACTCGATGTCAAAGAATGGGAATGCGAAGTCATCAGCAATAAGAATGTAGCGACATTCATCAAAGAATTCATAGTCAAGCTACCCGAGGGAGAGCATATGAACTTCATACCCGGATCATATGCCCAGATACGCATACCAAAGTATCAGATGGACTATGACAAAGATATCGACAAGAGCCTGATAGGAAAAGAATACCTGCCGGCATGGGAGAAATTCGGCCTGTTTACCCTCAATTCAGTCAACGACGAAGAGACCGTCAGAGCCTACTCCATGGCCAACTATCCCGAAGAGGGAGACAGGATTATGCTGACCGTCAGGATAGCCACCCCCCCTTTCAAGCCGAAACCTCAGACCGGCTTCCAAGAAGTACCAACGGGTATAGCCTCATCGTATATATTCTCACTGAAACCGGGAGACAAAGTTATGATGAGTGGACCTTATGGCGACTTCCATCCGATAGTCAACTCGAAAGCCGAGATGATATGGGTAGGTGGAGGAGCCGGCATGGCACCCCTACGAGCCCAGATAATGTGGATGACCAAGACCCTCCACACCACCGACCGCAAGATGAGCTACTTCTATGGAGCGCGTGCGCTCAATGAAGTATTCTATCTCGAAGATTTCCAGCAGTTGGAGAAAGACTTCCCCAACTTCAAATTCTACTTGGCTCTTGACCGACCCGATCCGGCAGCAGATGCAATGGGTGTAGAATACACCGCAGGGTTTGTACATGACGTCATGTATAAGAAATACCTATCGACACATGAGAATCCGGAAGATATCGAATACTACATGTGCGGTCCGGGACCAATGAGCAATGCTGTCAACAATATGCTCTACAACTTGGGTGTGGAGCCATCGTCAATACACTACGACAACTTCGGAGGATAATCAATATCAATAATAGGGTCTACGAATTACATATAAACAGCTGAAAGATTACGAAAGCTTGAAGACCTCTGTTTTTGGAATATCGTCGTCCCGGAGATAGAAATTTAAAACTTTTTGGATAAAAGCTTAAGAATAGTTAAATTTGCAACATAATCTTAAAACGAACCCCGTAGCGATAGAAATCTACGGGTAAAATCTAATAAAATGAAAAGAGACAATCAGATTTTCGACATCATTGACCGCGAGCACCTTCGTCAGCGTCGTGGCATCGAATTAATCGCGAGTGAGAACTTCGTCAGCGACGAAGTGATGCGAGCAATGGGCTCGTGTCTGACCAACAAA
>JAMPAX010000001.1:177185-297342 GCA_023667015.1 Muribaculaceae bacterium
ATTGTAAACTTTTGTTTTAAAAATTTGTTAAGTAATGTTAAAATATGTAAATTTAAAATTGATATCAATTGGAGAAGGGATTCGGTATATAAAAAATCATCGTTTATTGCGAAAAAAAGACTGGATTTGCATACGGGCTTCATCAGCGAAGAGTCCCGACTCGAGGATTGTCTTGGGATGGAAAGGTCCGCGAGGGGTTGCATATAGACACCGGAATCCCCTTTTGGAGTCATCGGCTCCCCATACTACTCTACCAATTTGAGCCCAACCCAGAGCTGCGGCACACATAGCACAAGGTTCAACAGTCACATAGAGGGTGCAATCTTTTAGATATTTTCCGCCAAGATAGTCGCTTGCTGCGGTGATAGCCTGCATTTCAGCGTGGGCAGTGACATCGCAGAGACGTTCAGTAAGGTTGTGAGCTTTGGCAATTACCTTACCATTAACGGTTATTACAGCACCTACGGGGACTTCGTCTTCGGAGGATGCCAATTGCGCCTCGTCGAGGGCGAGGCGCATGAATCTTTCATCTGAGTTTATAAACATATATGAGTTGATGAGTTGATGAGTTGATGAGTTGATGAGTTTGCTGACTGGAAGCTCGTCTTCCTTGGGGTTGTTACTGTGTTAGGGAGTCGGCTACTTGCTTCATTAGCCAATGGGGGGTGGATGTCGCTCCACATATGCCTATGCTTTGTGCATCCTTTAGCCATTCGGGGTTGAGTTGAGATGGTGTTGAGATTAGATGAGTGTTGGAGTTCACTGAGAGACACTCGCCGAATAATACCTTGCCATTGGAGCTTTTCTCACCGCTGACGAAGATGACTACATCATGAGAACGAGCGAAGTCGCGAATTTTCTGCATTCTGTTGGAGACTTGTCGGCAGATAGTGTCAAACCATTGAAACTTCCCTACCCTATCCTTATTTTTTATGGCCTCAACAATTTGATGAAAGCCGTCGAGCGATTTCGTAGTCTGCGAATATAAGAGAATATCGCGGTTAAGATCTAAATTCTCGAGTTCGGAGACATCTTGAATTACTACAGCCTTTCCGGCCGTCTGCCCTACAAGGCCATTTACCTCTGCATGCCCGGGTTTGCCATAAATAAGAATCAGCGGAGGGAGACTATCACCGGGGGCAGACTCAGAGTCAATAACTTCGGCTGCTGTCTTAATACGGCGTTGAAGTTGTAGCACTACGGGGCAGGTAGCATCAATAATCTGAATATTATTTCTACGGGCAATTTCATATGTAGAGGGAGGTTCGCCATGAGCGCGCAGTAGCACCTTAACATCATGGAGCGACTCCAGGTCGGCATGAGTGATGGTCACAAGCCCCTTTTGCTTCAACCGCTCTACCTCTGCAGCATTATGCACAATATCACCGAGGCAGAAGAGAGAGCCCGAATTATCGAGCTCCTCCTCAGCCTTACGAATAGCAGTTACGACACCGAAACAGAAGCCTGAGCCGGTGTCGATTTCAATATTAGGAATATTCATGCTCATAACAGGGTATCTTTACCCGTGGATTTTCATATGGAAAAAATCCAGTAGGATATGGAGTTGTTCCTGGCGAGAGATATTGTCGTTGTTAAGTTCGAAAGCATCGTGAGCCTTAATCAGAGGCGACTCCTTTCTATGGGTGTCGATGTAGTCGCGCTCCTTAATATTTGCGAGCACCTCCTTATACGAAACCTTTTGTCCCTTCTCCTCGAGTTCAAGGACACGGCGTTTAGCTCTGACCTCAGGAGAGGCATTGACAAACACCTTCATTTCCGCCTTCGGAAAAACAGTAGTACCTATATCGCGTCCATCCATGACTATACCCTTAGCTTTGCCATACTTTTGCTGCAAGGCAGTAAGATGTTTCCGTACCTCCTTAATAGCAGACACGGGGCTGACAAGGGTGCTGACCTGCATACCGCGGATATCCTTCTCCACATCCTCGCCATTAAGCAGGGTATGCTGTTTGCCATCGGGGCATATCTTGAAAGAAATGTCGACATTTGGGAGAGCCTTGGTCAGAGCCTTCTCATCGATAAATCCATCATCGGCAATCATACCGTTGCGAATAGCGTAGAGAGTGACAGCACGATACATCGCACCGCTGTCAACATAAAGATAACCGATAGCCGATGCCAATTCGCGAGCCATGGTGCTTTTTCCCGAAGAAGAATAGCCATCCACGGCGATAACAATTCTTTTTTGAGCCTTTCTCAATACGAAAGCTGAACGGGCCGGGATATAGAGTTTAAGCACACCCTTGCCGGCGGGGAGATGTTCCGGGTCAGGCGTAGTAAAATGGCGCACAGAATCGTCGGAATTACCAAAACCGCCGAACTCAGGATTGTCCGTATCGAGTACTACCTCATATTCTCCTTCCGGAGCCGGGAAGGCATAATTTTGGAAAGACTTGACAGGATTCCAGTTGAAGACGAAAATCATATCATCACGGCTGAAAGCCAAGATTTGGTCATCGTCCTTCTCCCAAAGACGCTCAATAGGGATATCCTCGAAATCGAATCTGGAAGCAGCCATAGAAATCATCGCATTGTCGAACCGATTAAGATACTTATACTTCAAGTCCTCACGATCCACGAGTTCCCATTGACGACGAGCATACTTATAGCTCCAGCCATTTCCCTCGCGTGGGAAATCAATCCATTCAGGATGTCCGAATTCATTACCCATAAAATTAAGGTATCCTCCGTTAATGGTAGCCAGAGTAGCCAGACGAATCATTTTATGAAGAGCGATACCACGGTTGACAGTAAAGTCATTATCATCGGTCATCATATGCCAGTACATCTCTTTATCAATTAGGCGGAAAATGATAGTTTTATCGCCTACGAGAGCTTGGTCGTGGCTTTCGCAATAAGAGATTGTCTTTTCATCCTTACGTCTGTTGGTCAGTTCCCACCAGATAGACGAAGGCTTCCATTGCTCATCGGGGGATTCCTTGATAAGCTTGATCCAGAAATCAGGAATACCCATAGCCATACGGTAATCGAATCCGAGGCCACCGGCCTTAAACGGAAGAGCAAGACCGGGCATACCGCTCATTTCCTCAGCAATAGAGATAGCATTGGGGTTAACCTCATGGATAAGCAGATTCGCAAGGGTCAGATAGGTCAAGGCATTCGTGTCCTGATTACCATTATAATAGTCAGCGTACGAAGAAAACGCCTTGCCGAGGCCATGATCATAATACAGCATTGAAGTTACCCCGTCAAAGCGAAAGCCGTCAAACTTATACTCCTCGAGCCAGAACTTACAATTAGAGAGCAAGAAATGGATAACGGAATCCTTACCATAGTCAAAGAGCAGCGAGTCCCAAGCCGGATGTTCATGACGATCGCCGGGATAGAAATACAGATTAGGATCGCCATCAAGAAGGCCGAGACCTTCAGCCACATTCTTAACAGCATGAGAATGGACGATATCCATAATGACAGCAATACCCAAGGAATGAGCCTCATCAATGAGTTTTTTAAGATCATCCGGGGTGCCGAAGCGTGAAGACGCTGCATAAAAACTGCTGACATGGTAGCCGAAAGATCCATAATAGGGATGCTCCTGGATCGCCATGATTTGGATAGCATTATAGCCATCGGCAGCGATACGAGGGAGGATTTTCTCGCGGAACTCATTGTAGGAGCCCACGCCCTTCTCCTGCTGAGCCATACCGATATGGCATTCATATATCAGAAGAGGGTCTACATCCGGCACAAACTTTGGAATCCTAAACTCGTAGAGCTTCTTCGGGTCGTAGACCTTAGCGGAGAATATCTGTGTCTGCGGGTCTTGGACAACGTATGTAGCATAAGCCGGTATTCTCTCACCCGAGCCGCCGTCCCATTCTACAAACATCTTGTAGAGGTCGCCATCATGGATTTTGTCGGCCGGAAGAATTATTTCCCAAGCACCATTCTCCACCGGGGAGAGACGGAATCTCTCGTCAGGCTTCCAGTCAGAGAAAGAGCCAATAAGCCAGATTCCGGTAGCATTTGGAGCATATTCACGGAATACCCACCTACCATCACCGAGACGATGGAGACCGAAATACTTATATGCATTAGCGAAATCCGAAAGGGAACCATGGGTATTAGCAGTAAGTTCCTTGAGCTTGTTGAGCACATCTTGATGGCGTCCATTGATAGCGTCAGCAAAAGGCTCGAGCCACGAATCGTGGCGTAAAATATCAAGAGGTTTATCCTTATGGGGTTTATCCTTAGTCATATCTATCTTAACAATCTGAATTACCTAATATAAAACAAAGAAAAGGGCAAAAAGTATCACCGACTGACGAAAAGCATAAAATTAGAATCTGTCGCGACGTCTTCGCTTAGGAGTACTTGGTCGATGGTGGCGAATCTTCTTCGGACGCTCCCAGAGCTCCTCTTCATTCTTATTAGTCGGGATAGCATTCAGACCCAGAGAAGCCATAAAATCATCATCATCATCGAGGCCACGCGAAGCCTTTCCCTGACCTTTCTTGTGAGAGCTCTTCGTCTCTGCCGCAGTAATCCGGGGGGTTACGGCCTCACTATCCTTAGTGTGATTAGCGAGGCGCGGTTTCTCAGGAGGCTCAAAGCCCTCAGCATATGTCTGATCCATACGCAGACCGAAACAATACTTCATCGAAGCGCGCAGAGCCTTAGCCGAAGGAGAGTTACTCTTCAAGACGCCCAACACACCGCTAATATAATCCTCCTTCGACTTATATCCCAACAGAGGAGCCACACCACAATCGCCAAGCATCGGCTTGTAATTAAACACCTTCAGAATTGCCTTATAATCCTTGGTTTTCACCATATTATGGAAATCATTCTGAAGTTGAACAAAATTCTCTCGAGGTTTCAGCTGATAGATTAAACTCTCGATATGCGACTCCATAGCATCGATATTCGAAAACTTAGCATCAATCCTACACTCCACATCACGCTTCACTTTATGACGGACATGCATCAACGCCTGTTCGTCGGCATGTTTTGCAAACATTTTGATAATCGAAGACTTCACCTTCGAGAGTACAGTTTCGGGCTTCTTACCGCGAGTCTTAGCCATGATGCGGATTACGTCCTCGAGCAAGAAAATATTCTCCACTTCAGCCACCTCCGGCACGAAAATATTCTTGCGTCGCAGATAAGCCACCTCTACATCCGAACGACGGTCACGGTCCACGATGCCATGACTGTCAAGATGATGCATATACTTAAGGTCGTTGAACGAGCGAGTAGTCTCTATAACCTTATCGCATGAACCGAGCGGACGCACGGAAAAATCAGAGAAAACCAATGCATAGAGCTTCGAATCAATACTATGGCGCGCATCGCCCTCAATAAATAGAACCGGCTTACGGCCGCCAATGAGATCGAAGAAAAGATCCTCCGAGAAATTACCATACGGCAAGACATCATAACTCCACGATCGGGAAGAAGAATCATAACTCTTAATCCAAATACAGGTATTCTGAGTTCTGGAGGCCACAAAATCCTCATCTACCGAATCATAGACAAACGTACAATCGGGACGTAACTGTTCAATGGAATTCCAGAGAGAATTCAAAATCGACGGATGGAGGAACAAAGAGGGAGAATCGATAAAAATTACCGAATCATGGTCAGCGAAAAGGACAGCGGCGATATAATAGAACACAGTCTTTTCACCTTGAGAGAGGCTCGACAGAGAGATAAGGTCATCGCCGGCCCCCGTAGAAAACATCAGCAACCCTCCGGAGCGCACTACCCTATTAGAAGGGAAAAGATTCTCCCAAATAGCCTTTAGCTTATCGAGCTTAGTCTCAGCCAAATCCACCTTCTTACCCGAAGTATACTTTTTATCCTTAACGGAGAGAAGATAATCGAACTCATCGATAAAAAGCATGTAAGAGAGCTTATCAATCTCGCTGACAGCATCGGTACGCATATAAGGTTGCGACTCCACCATCTTTCGATACATCGCATCTATCGAATTGGGTGATTGTGAAGAAGAATCCTGAGGGAAAGGAGCTTTCAGAGCCGACAGACAGAAAGCGCGGTCACCACAGAGGCGCACAAGCTCCTGCATAAATCGAGACTTACCTGCACCATTGCCACCGACCAAAGAAATCTGTCGGGTATCCGGAAGCAATGGAGAAGAATCCGCGCCCGTCTTGGCAGGGAGCAGAAGAGGAGAACTCATGACAATGCAGAAATACGGGCAATATACTTACCCACGATATCAAACTCCAGATTCACCTTAGAGCCGGGCTTAATGTTGCAGAAATTGGTATGTTCGAAAGTGAACGGGATAATAGCCACACGGAAAGAATCAGCCTCAGAGTCACATACAGTAAGGCTAACGCCATTGACCGTAACAGACCCTTTTTCTACAGTCACATACCCCTTACGCGCCAGTTCCGCAGAGAAATCATAGCGAAACTTAAAATATGTACTACCATCGGCATCCTCCACATACTCACATATGGCAGTAGTGTCTACATGGCCTTGAACAATATGGCCATCGAGACGCCCGTCAATCTTCATAGAACGTTCCAGATTGACGAGGTCGCCCACCTTAAGGTCACCGAGATTAGAGCGAAGGAGAGTTTCACGAATTGCAGTTACCGTATAGGTGCCATCACCGGGAAGATCCACCACAGTAAGGCAAACGCCATTGTGGGCCACACTTTGGTCGATATGGAGCTCATCAGTGAATGGACAACTTAAAGTAATGTGCAAATTATCTTGATCACTACGCAGAGCCACAACCTTGGCAGCAGCTTCAACAATACCTGAGAACATACTAAAATTACTATCTATTAAAGGTTTATATACAAATTAGTTAGACACCTTATTCATAGCACCGGAAAACATCTTCAACAGCATTCCGAAACCGGAAGACATCGAAGAAGAATTACCTTGAGCATCCTGATTGGAGGGTGTTGAGGGTGTTGAGGGATTCTTGAAGAGATTCAACAGAGAGGGAGTAGACTGATTGGACTCATTGGAAGCATTGGGAGCGTTTCCGGTTTTCGAGAGGCTAAAGCCCACACATAGACCATCATACTGGTCGAGAAGCTTGGCGGCAGTCTTCGCCATCTCCATGCCGGAGAAAGTAGCGATAGTAGAAATCAGCGACTTCAGCTTTGTTGCATCGAACATAATCTCAAGGTTGGAGGGAGACTTCTGGACGTATGCTGTCAGCGAGCCGATTTTCCTACCACCGAAAGCATTGAATGTAAACTCAAAAGACTTATCATCATTCTTAGTAACAGTTCCGGTAAGTGTCATTTTCTTGACCTTCAAGGTAAACGAGCCATCTTCGGAAAAAGTAAATACGGCTCCGGTCAGACCATACTGTTTGAAATAAGGGTCAAGTTTAGCCTCGATAGCGGCCGAAGCAGCTACACCTCCCGCCTTAGCCAGAGCATTTTCCGACTTAAAAGAGACAGCAGAACCATCGGCAGTCCACTCTCCCGCAAACTCACTAACAGAGATATCAGTTTTGGTGAGCACACCCTCGAGGATACCGCCCAACACATTACCCGAAGAAGACTCCTTAAGGCCGCTGAGAGCATCCTTAATACTCCAGGCGTAAGAACTTGAAGGAAAGAAAAGAGCAGAAAGAGCAAAAAGACAAAAAACAATATTTTTCATATACCAGATTAATTACAAATCACACAAATATAAACAAATTAGAAACAATAATTTCTGCAAAGATACGATATTTTATCTAAATTAAAAATAGTTGAAGAGGTATAATAAAAAGGATTATTTAACATTTGGAAGAATCTAATCGGCATCTCTACGATTGGACGATATGGAGTAAAAATAGGTTAAAACGACTAAAAAACGGATTAAAAATTTGTAAATATATAGTTTTCTTATAATTTTGCGGAGAAAATGCCACATTACGGCTTCAGAACGCAAAAACACAATAACAACAAACTGATATGAAAATAGCACAACATGCCCTTATCGGGCTTGCCCTCGCGGCGGGAATCGTCTCCTGTAGCGAAGACAATCCGTGGGTGTCAGATGCCGGCACCGGAGGGCTTAAGCTTCATCTTCGCGCCAATAGCGAAGTAACAGACGCCAAGCCTCAGACAAGGGCTACTTTAGACTTACCCTCGACAGAAGACTTCAGTGTAAAGCTCGAAAAAATTGATGGCTCTTATTCCAAGACCTGGGCTATTCTCAGCGACTTCGATGCAGAGACCAGCTTCCCCACCGGCAGCTACACACTTACAGCCTTCTACGGCAATGCTGAGAGCGAAGGATTCGATGCCCCCTACTTTGAGGGCACGACCCAGTTGACAGTTCTTGAACAGCGCCTGACAGAGGCCGAGATTACCGCCACATTGGCCAATACCATGGTCAGCATAGACTATACCGATGCCTTCAAGAAATACTTCAGCGACTACAAGACTACCATTCATTCTGAAGGCCACAGCTATGTAGAAGTGCCCAAAGAAGAGACACGTGCAGCCTTCGTAGCTCCCGGAGAGGTAGACTTGACTGTAGAATTCACAAAGCCCAACGGTCAGAGCGCCAAAGTGCAGCCTGCCTCCTTCGCAGCCCTTGCACGCCATCACTACCATATTACATTTGACGTCAATGGCGGCAACGTCGGTGAAGCGCAACTCACAGTCATTTTTGACGACACCCTCACTGAAGAAAACGTCACCATCGACCTGACCGAGGAGCTTTTCACTTCCGCACCTCCGCGCATCAAGCCCAACGGATTTACCTCCGGCGATGAGCTTGAGCTTCTGAGCTATACAGCTCCTGAGAATCCTCTTAAATTCACCATCATCGCCCACGGCGGCCTCGAAGAAGCCATGCTGACAATAGCATCCTCCTCCTACACCCCCGCCTTCGGTAAAGAAATCAACCTCATCGTTGCCACCGACTTGCAGAAGCAGCAGATAGCAGCCGCCGGCATCAACGTCTTGGGACTTTATAAGAACCCCGACCAGATGGCCAGCGTAGACATCACCGGCCTTATTGGCAAGCTACCCGCCGGCGACTACGAGATTTCGATGATGGCCAAAGACCGCTACACTCGCGTCAGTGATCCCGTAAGCATAAAATTCACCTCCGTACCCCTCGAACTGACAGCGACAGCGCAGATTGGGCTTTTCGGCGTATCCCAAGGACTCATAGACATTGCCTACAACGGATCGAATCCCCGTGAGGACGTAACCTTCAAGGCCATGAACCGCAACGGTGTATACGTAGACGCGCCCGTCACCGACTGTCAAGAGACAACACGCACTCGCTCTATCCCCGTACGCAACTACACTATGACCATCTCCCTGCCCGATGTAGAGCGCAAGCAAATACCGGTGAAAGTATACCTGAAAGGTAACGAAGTAGCCCAGCTGAACATTGCTTTTGCCGAGCCCGAATATGAAATAGCCGTAGACGCCTACGCTACACGCAGCGTACTGATGGTGAAGGCCGATGCCGACAACCGGAAAGCCATCACCAAAGCACTGAAAATTTTCGTAGGAGGCAAAGAGACAGAGCCTGCCAAGCGAGATTTAGAGCAAGGACTCATCTATCTCACCGGACTAACCCCGGCTACAGAATATAGCGATGTCAAAGTCAGCCTGACAAACTCCCCCGAAGAAGGAAAGACAATAAGCTTCACCACCGAAGTTGCCACAGACATTCCCAATGGAGACTTCAGCAAGACCCACGAAACCATCAATATGACCAACATCATGGTTGGAGGTTCGTATAAAGTGGGATTGATTACCTATACGTCTCATTCATCAATCGTAATAAACGAAGCAGAAGGATGGGCCTCAATAAATCCCAAAACATGCTGGTCCGGGGCAAATAACAAGAACACCTGGTTTTGCGTACCCTCTACATGGGCCGTAAACGGACAGGTAAAAGTTCGCTCTGTAGGTTATGACCACAATGGCACCACACCCGCCACGACCGGAAAATTCACAAGCACCACATATTACAATCCGACAGCAGCCACCTTAGGTTCAAAAAGCTCCGGTGAACTTTTCTTAGGTACTTATAGCTATAACGGTTCGGAATCACGAACAAATCAGATAGCCTTTTCATCACGTCCTTCCTCTGTTTCATTTGACTACTCCTATTCTCCATACAACAACGACACCGGAGTGGCATTAGTGGAACTTAGGGACGCCTTAGGAAACGTGATTTCTACATCTTCCGTTGACTTAGGGGTTTCCAACTCCATGAAAACCGTTACAATTCCTCTTACATACAAATTTGGAGTAAAAGCCTCCTCTTTAACCATCAACTTCAAATCATCCAAGGGGAATTTCAGTATTAACATCCCATCGGGAGCTGCCCTCAACGAGAATGCAGGTTTGACAATAAATCATACTATTGACGCCAATGCATACAAGACCTATGCTTCCGGATCAGAACTGACTCTCGACAACGTCAAGCTCAACTACTAAACTGACAATTAATTGAACACAATGAAAAAGATTCTCAATATATTTCTTGCCGCAGCGACAGTAGCCACCCTTGGCGCCTGCTCCAAAGAAGATCCGTTCGGAAATGAGGAACCCACACAATATGGACAGTTCCGCACCGACGCCCTGCGCGTAGAACTCCAGAACGAGAGCGGCATCCCCGACGTATTCAACCGTCCCACCCGCGCCGGGGCACCCGATGTGGAAAACTTCAAGGTAGACTTCATCAAAGAGGGAGCTGAAGATCCCGAATCGAGCTACCTATACTCCCAGATGCCCGAAGTAGTCACACTTCCAGTGGGCAGCTACACCGTACGTGCCAGCTACGGCGAAAATCTCCCTGCAGCTTGGGAGAATCCCTACTATAAAGGAGAGAGCACATTCTCTGTAGAAGCCGATGAAATCACAGAAAGCATCGACCCTATCGTCTGCTCCCTGAGCAACGTCCGCGTCAGCATCGCCTTTGACAAAGGACTGCTCGACAATATGGGCGACGATGCCAAGGTGACCGTAAAAATCGGTGACACCGGAAGTCTCGATTACACCAAAGAAGACACCGAAAAAAGTGGATACTTTGCCTACGTAGAAGAGAGTCACACCCTGGCGGCCACCTTCAATGGCACCGTAGAGGGATACCCCTCATCAGAGACCAAAGCCTACGACAACGTACAGCCCGGCATGCACTATCGCATCACCTTCCGTCTGCACCAGGCCGGCGAGGAAGACCCCGGAGAAATCAATGGTACACTCAATGTTGATGCCAGCGTAGAGGTCGTAGACATGAACCAGGATATCATCCCTGACGACGACATCATTGAAGACGACATGCGACCCATCGAGGGTAACGACGAGCCGACACCCGGTCCCGGACCTAATGACCCCGTCACCACACCACCGGCGCTGACAGCCAAAGCTCCTTTGAGCTTCGACACTCCGAACATCATAACCGACGACATGGAATGCGTATTCTACCTGCACTCCGAATTCGGCATCGACGAACTGAAAGTTGTCATAGACTCCGACACACTCGATCCTACAGAACTCAGCAACGTAGGTCTCACCGACAAGCTCGACCTGGTGAATCCCGGAGAATTCGCAGAAGCGTTGTCCGGACTCGGCTTCCCTATCAACGTCAAGGGAGAGAAAGACCTCGAATTCAACCTCACACAGTTCATGCCCCTACTGAAAGTACTGGGAGCCGGCGACTCAAGCTTCATCCTGACAATCAAAGATGCAGGCGGCACGACAGTGAAGACATTAACATTGACCGTCAAATAAACAAAGAAAGCAACAATGAAAACGATAAAATATAGCCTTCTCGCAGCCGGAGTGCTGGCACTTGGCGGTCTGTCGCAGTCCTGCTCCACCGAAGAACCCTTCGGCAACGCAGGTGACGGCGAACTCCGCATGAAGATGGTGATCAACAGCGATGTCACTCGCGCTGAGACAGATGAAGACGCACTGCGTTCCAACTGCGTAGTATATATCAGTGGCCAGAATGGTCTGCTCTACAAATGGAAAGGACTCGAGAATGTGCCTGAGAGCTTGATGCTCAAGGGTGGCCAGTACGTAGCCGAAGCCTGGACCGGCGACAGCGTCTCCGCCTCCTTCGACAAGAAATTCTATCGCGGCTACGAGCCCTTCACCATCCGGCAGGGGGTAAACTCCGTAGTAGTAAACTGCAAAATTGCCAACGTAGTAGTCAGCGTCAATCCCGAGACTATTGACCCCTCGCTGATGAAAGACTGGAACATCAACGTAGCCAACTCACGCGCCTCACTAGACTTCACCGCCGAGAACATGGATTATGCCAAGGGCTACTTCATGATGCCCAACGCTGATAAAGAACTCGTATATACCATCACCGGCACCAACACCGAAGGACGCTCCTTCACCCACACCGGAAAGATTGAGAATCCCGAGCGTGCTCATGAATACGTGCTCAACGTCAGCTACCATCCCGAATATGAAGAGACCGGCGGCGCGTTCGTCACCATCAGCGTCAACGACGAAGAAATACTCGTAGAAGATGAAATACCCCTCTACTCACGCCCCGCCATCAAGGGTGTAGGGTATGACGCCGACAAGCAAATAGCAGGCAATGCCGGACAATTCTCCGACCAGCTGATAAAGGTCACAGCCTTCGGAGGGATTTCAAGCCTGCACCTCGCCACAGAAGAGAACGACGTCTTCACCACGCTCAACCACGACACCGACTTGATGAACATGACCGATGTCGTAGCCAAAGAGATTGAAGCCGCCGGCATCAAGTGGGACTACAAGTACAACACTGAGCGCAATCTGGCTACAAGCTACATCACTCTGACCAAAGAACTGCTCAATAGCCTGCCTGAGCGCGACCAAGAATATGCCTTGACCATCACCGCTACTGATAAATACGGCAAGAGCAACACTCAGACCGTACGCTTCGCAGTCGGAGAAGGTGCAATCGTCATCGAAGACCCCGTAGTGCTCATCGGCGACCCCAACAACGACAACCTGCTCGACGTACGCACAACCTACGTCACTCTGAGCGCAGAGATAGCCGACGGCACCGCCACCAACCCCGGCATCCGCATCCGCGAAGCCGGCACCCCAACTTGGATTACCGGACTGGCCGGCGAGCGCACAGTGCAGAAAGCAGCAAGCCGACATCTGACACCCGCACAGGCACGTCGTGCCAAGGGCATAGCCTTCACAGTGAAATTCAGTAACCTCAAGCCCGGCACTCGCTACGAATATCAAGCCATAGCCGACGGCTTTGAATCGGAAAGCAAATACTTCACCACAGAAGGCCACTTCACCCTTCCCTTCGCGGACATGGAACAATGGACAGTATTCAAAGATGACAAAAACTATAACATTGACCTTCCGGGCGTAAATGCAGAACGCTACTTCTGGGACAACGGCAACCACGGATCAATGACCATGGGTGTAACCCTTACAAAGAGCTCCAACGAATTGTTCCATTCCGGCAACACATCTGCAAAACTTCGCTCTCAATTTGTTGGTTTGGGCATTATCGGTAAATTTGCAGCCGGCAACCTCTTCGTAGGTACTTATAAAGAGACCAACGGCACAAACGGCGTTATCGACTTTGGCCAACCCTACGATGGTAGCCACCCCGATGCACTCAAAGTTTGGGCAAATTATCGTCCCGGCAACGAACTCAAAGGCTCCGGCAAAGCCGGAGATGTCGTAGTACTCAACAAGGGAGATAAAGACCATGCACAGATTTACATCGCCTTTACCATAGGAGCAGTCACAGTCAACACCGGAGACTCCAAAACCCTCTTTGATCCCAATGGTGCCAACGTACTCGGCTACGGCGAAGTTACCTGGAAAGACAATTTCGGTCCTGACGGAAGCATGCAGCAAGTGACAATCCCCATCACATGGAAAGACAAGTCCAAGACAGTAAGGCCCACCCACATGATAATAGTATGCAGCGCCTCCAAATATGGCGACTACTTCACCGGCTGCGAAGGATCCACACTCTACGTTGACGACTTCGAGCTCGCATACTAATATTCCCTACGAACAATGGGCTATTACAAATCGTCATTCCAACCAAATAGGGCGTAGCGGATTAGCGTCCGCTACGCTCACCACTAAACCGGGTTAGGCTCTCCATAAAGAGTCCACCACTATAAACTGAGAAATATCAATGAGCATAAAACACTCATTATTAACAATACTGGCACTTCTTGCACTATGTCCGGCTACAGCTCGGGCGCAAGAAGAGTTTGAACCCGAAATACAGAGCGTCACCTTCGTGCCGAAAGGACAATGGGTGGCCGGAGTCTCCGTATCCTACTCGCAGAGCAACCAGAACAAATATCAGTTTCTCGTGCTCGAAAATCTCTCCGGCGACACGTACAGCTTCAAAGTCTCGCCGATGGTCTGCTACATCTTCAAAGACGACATGGGAGCCGGCGGCAAATTCGCCTACTCTCGCTCGCTGACAAAACTCGAAAACGCAGACATCATTCTCGATTCAGAGACCGACACCAGCGTAGAAAACCTATACCGACTGTCTCACTCCTACAACGTTATGGGCATCATGCGCAACTACTTCTCGATAGGAAGTTCCAAGCGCTTCGGCTTCTTCAACGAGATTCAGCTACAACTCGGAGGAGGACAGAGCAAGCTGATGCAAGGGAAAAGCAAAGACCTCACAGGAGCGTATGAACGCAACTTCAACCTCAACGTAGGTATATCGCCGGGACTCGCAGTGTTTCTCAACAACTACTCAGCACTTGAGGTAAACGTCGGCGTATTAGGCTTCAACTACAACGCCACGAAGACTATTAAAGACCAGATATACGTATCGCGGAGAAACACCAAATCTGCCAATTTCAAGATCAACCTCTTCTCCATCACATTCGGAGTGGCATTCTATATCTAATCCCAAGACCCCTAAGAAATGAACAGAACAATCATCCTTATTCTCATCCTTGCGGGTCTGCAAGCATCACTCCGAGCTCAAAACATACCCGAAGAAACGGAAAGACAGGAATCCCGGCGCTGTACTACGGCAGACACACTCGCAGCCACGGCAACTCCCGGTAAATTCATCTGGGTACCCGACACACTGTCAACCGAAGTAGAGAAACTGCTGAAGGGACACTCAAAAGTAGTTCCCGACGACAACAAGTTAGACCCCAACGAGGTCACCGTCTTTCGCGGCGACACCATTCCGATGGTGCTTCGCGATCGCAACTTCGGCCGCTATCATCGTGGGCTTTACAACCACTTATTTATGCCCAAAGGGATGTGGACCTTCGGCATCACTGCCTCCTATGGCGAGCTCTCCACCTCCGACGTAGAGATGTTTGACGTATTGACCGACATAGACCTCGGCGGCCACACCTTCGCCATTCGTCCCTATATATCATACTTCATTCGCAACAACCTCAGCGTCGGCATCCGTCTGAACTACACCTCCTCAAAAGCCGACATCAGCTCCTTCAAGGTAGATATCGATGATGACATGAACTTTAATCTTCATGATATCAACTATCGCAACGAATCCTACTCTACGGCAATCGTACTGCAACAATACATTGGCATAGCTCGCCGCGGACGCTTCGGAGTATACAACGAGGTAGCCTTAGAATTCGCTTCCGGCAACAGCACCTTCCGACGCCCCTTCAACGATGAGCCAAAGGAAACCCACACTACGTATATGGACGCCAGACTCTCCTTCTCTCCGGGTGTGTGTGTACTGATAATGAAAAACGTCAGCTTCAACCTTAGCTTTGGAGTATTCGGCTTCTACCTCCGCAACGAGAAACAGAAAGAGAATGGAGAGCCCTTAGGCAACAGATTCACCAGCGGTGCAAGCTTCAAATTTAATATCTTCAACATCGCATTTGGACTGGGAGTACATATATAGTTGATAGTTGATGGTTGATGGTTGATGGTTGATGGTTGATGGTTTATTGTTGATGGTTTATTGTTGATGGTTTATTGTTGAGAGTTAAGAGTCGAGAGATTTGTCTAGTCATGAGAATTATCCGTAAATACATATTGAAAGTGGGAATAGTAGCGATTTTACTCATCGCTAACCTCACCTCCTGCATAAAAAATGACCTTCCCTACCCTATCATAGAGCAATACATCACCGCTATTGCCGCTGAGGGGGAAAACAAACCCGCCGTCATTGATGACGAGAAATATACTGTTACCCTCTATTTAGGAGAAGATGTAGACATCCGAAAGGTCACTCTGACAGAATTCGACGTCACCGAAGGCGCGGAGGTCAGCCCCAATCCTATGGAAGGAACTCTTAATCTTTCTACGCCGATGGTTGTCAACGTCTCTCGCTGGCAGAACTACCAATGGGTAATAAAAGCCGAACAGACTATAGAGAGATATCTGACCATTAGCGGACAGATTGGTGCCACTGTCATCGATGAAGTAGGACATCGCATTATAATCAACATGCCGAATACTCAGAACCTTGCCAACTGCGAGCTTCTTACCATCAAGCTCGGCCCGGAAGGGTTCACCACGATGAGTCCCGACCTCAAGCCCGGCCCCATCAATCTCAGCAGACCGCTACGTGTAGCCGTAACCTGCTGGGGACGTACAGAAGACTGGACAATCTATACTGAGAAGACAGAGATGCTGGCACAGACCACACAAGTCGATGCCTGGTCACAAGTAATCTGGGCATACGGCAGCGGACCGGCAGAACTCAAAGGGCACTTCCAATACCGACTTAAGGGAAGTCCGGACTGGATAGACGTTCCGGAGAAGAACATCACTCAGGAGGAAGGAGCCGGCACCTTTTCCTGCTTCATACCACACTTAGAACCGCTGACCTCTTACGAAGTACGAGCACTTGCCGGAGAACATGAAGGAAATGTAGTAGAAGTAAAGACAGAATCTACAGAGATCCTCCCCGATGGCAGCTTCGACCAATGGTGGCTCAACGGCAGGATATGGTGTCCCTGGAACGAGGGTGGCGTACAATTCTGGGATACCGGCAACAAAGGTGCTGCCACTCTCGGACAGAGCAACGTGACCCCCTCCGACGACACCCCCACCGGAAGTGGTAAGTCTGCAAAACTTGAGACAAAATTTGTGGGTATCGCCGGTATTGGTAAGCTTGCTGCCGGATCTATATACTCCGGTGAATTCGTCAAAGTCGATGGCACCAACGGTATCCTTGCCTTCGGTCGCCCCTGGAAGGTGCGTCCCACAAAGCTTCGCGGATATATGAAATTCACTACCGCGCCCATAAATTACGCCTCCACAGAATACAAATATCTGCTAAACCGTCCCGATTCTTGTCATATCTACGTGGCCATGACCGACTGGACTGCTCCATTTGAGATACGTACCAATCCCAAGAACAGACAACTCTTCGACAAGAATTCATCAGCTGTCATCGCATTTGGCGACCTTATATTAGGCAGCGACACCGATGGTTGGGTAGAATTCACCATAGAATTTAATTATCGATCCACCTCGCGCAAGCCGAGCTATCTACTGATTACGAGTGCTGCCTCGAAATATGGAGACTTCTTCACCGGAGGTGCGGGCACCACACTCTACGTAGACCAATACTCTCTGGAATATGACTATTGAGGAACGAGAGACGAGGGTCGAGAGAATAGAGATGAGAAAGACTGAGAGGAGATTTTCATGGAAGGCTCGCGGGCTTTCATTCATATATGCCTGGAGAGGAATCCTGTCGCTGGTGCGTCAGGAGCATAATGCATGGATACATGTTGGCGCGAGCATTGGCGTAATGATAGCCGGGATTGTATTTGGACTGAACCATACGGAATGGTGTCTTGTTATCCTCTGTATATGCGGAGTATTAGCAGCCGAAGGGTTCAACTCAGCCATAGAAGCCCTCGCCGACAGGATAACGGAAGAAGATGACCCCTTGATTGGTAAAGCCAAAGATATTGCTGCCGGGAGTGTCCTGCTGACAGCCCTGGGAGCAGCCCTCATCGGACTGATAATATTTCTGCCTAAACTTCAGGAAATTATCGTTCAACAATGAGACACTCCCTCAGAAAATATACACCCAAAAAAATAAATCTACGTTTGCCGGCACTTCTGTCGGTAATATTGCTCTGCATTCAAATTTCGGCACAAGGTATATATTATCCGGAGGACTTTGAGACGTCTTCATATACGCTGTCGAGTTCACAGAAAGGAGTAGCTACCTCTACCGACATAATAACGTTGGCAATGCCCGTAGCCACATTGGCAGGAGTATTAATCAGCCAAGACCGGGAAGGGCTTCAGCAGGGGGCATATACAGCGGCTGCGACAGCCGGGGTGACCCTTCTATTGAAATATACTGTCTACGAACAGCGACCGAACTATAAGAACTTCCACTCCTTTCCATCGGGGCACACTGCCACGAGCTTTGCCACAGCAGCCTTTCTGCAGCGGCGTTACGGTTGGAAATTCGGCGCACCGGCCTATGCCATGGCCACCTACGTAGCCTGGGGAAGGGTCTATAGTAAGAATCATCACTGGTGGGACGTAGTAGCCGGAGCAGCGATAGGCGCCGGCAGTGCCTACATCTTCACTCGTCCATGGGCACGCAAACACGACCTGCAAGTAGGCGCCTGGTCCATCGGCACACACACCGGCTTGGCCGCCAGCTTCAAATTCTAATTTTTTCTAAGAGTATGTTTGAAGGGCGATTTGCAATCGCCCCCAAAGTAGCACAGGCGTCCCGCCTGTGTCATTCAGAATAGAGGTTGAGAAGGAACAATATTTTCATGCGAAAAGTTGATTTCGCAACTTTTTTCCGGATAAATGTTGAGATTTTTTTGGCAGGATGGAAAATTTCTGTAATTTTGGCTGACAAGTATCTTAGGAGCCGATAAAATCTCCCTGCATGGAAGACACATTGGTTTTGGAACACCTACATCAATTAGATAATGAACTTAATCTTAACTGAAAAAATCCGTGGATGTCTCATTGGTTACGCCGTTGGCGATACCTTGGGAAAGGGAACGGAGTTTATGACAAAACAGGAAGCCGCCATCCGCTATCCGGGCGGTCTTCGCCACTACCGACATATCATTCGCGATGCCCACCGTAGCCAGTGGGACCGTACGGACTTCACCATGGACACGGAGATTGTATTGCGTCTTGCCACCTCCATCTTGAGTCTTAACGAATATTCCCTGCTTGAATTCGCCCAAGTACTCTATGACTGGTATCAAAGCAATCCCCTGGAATTCGAAGCCCGTTTTCGCCAGATATTCATCCAACCCAACTTCCGAACTGACCCGGTAGGCTCAGCTCACCAGGTAGCTCTCAACAATCCCAACCATGAAGCCTATAACGAAGCCTTAGGTCGCGCCATGCTCTTAGGGACTCTCAAACGCGATGACTACATCGCTCTGGCAAAAGAAAACTGCATGATTACCCACTACGACACTCGCTGCGTCAGCACCGCTGCCGTCATCGCGCGCGTGGCTCATGCTCTTACCTGGGAAGATCGCGAACCTACAATGGAAGAACTCTGCGAAATCGCCGCATCCGTAGACGAACGCGTAGTGCCTTTTATCCAAACAGCCTACAATGGAGAGATTGAAGACTTCGACCTTGACGACTACGAGACCTACTGGTGGACGCGCAAAGCTATGGGTAGCGCATTGTGGACCCTCCACAATATGGACAACATGGAAGAAGCCCTCTATCTGCTGACCGACGAAGCCGGTGACTCCGACACCAACGCGGCCTTAGCCATGGGATTGATGGGTCTGAAATACGGTTCAGGGCATCTCCCCACAGAACTCGTGGAAGGGCTGCTCCAATACGACCGTGTCGACTCCACAGCACGCCGCTGGGGAAAATATCTTGAAGGGAATTGAGGATTGGAAATTAAATTATATGAATGGGACGAGAGTGAAAGCTTGGGTAGAGGCCACACGGCCGAGGACGCTGCCGGTGAGCATTGCCGGAGTCATCGCCGGCATTGCTTGTGCAATAATATTAGATGGATTCAATCTGACACCTGCTCTAATTTGCCTGCTTTTTGCTCTGATGGCTCAGATTGTCTCCAACTTCGCTAATGAATACTACGACTTCAAGGGAGGGCTGGACAAGAAAGGAAGAGAAGGATTTCGTAGGGGAGTGACAGAAGGAGATATCACCCCGCGAGCTATGAAGCGAGCAATGTTTCTACTATTGGGAGCAGACTGCCTACTCGGCTGTTCACTCATCTACTGGGGAGGATGGATGCTGCTACCCGTAGGAATACTCATAGCACTCTTTGCTCTGGGCTACAGCACCGGACCCTATCCCCTATCGCATCACGGACTGGGCGACCTGGCCGTAGTAATCTTCTTTGGAATAGTGCCCGTCTACTTCACTACCTACGTACAGACCCCACAGAGCATCCTTACGGGACTCTGCTTGCCCGTGGGGATAGCCACAGGTCTTTTAGCAGCCTTAGTGCTGATAGTCAACAATTATAGAGATATGGAAGGAGACCGCGAAGTTCGCAAGCATACTACGGTAGTAATCTTCGGGCGAAAAATCATGGGGGTAGCATACGCAGTGGCCTTTACAGTAGCCATAGTACTCTTATGGTGGGTCACATCGCGCTACTGCTCCGGATGGTGGGGAATTGGCTGGGCAATCATCGAAGTATTATACATACTGTTATGGAAACAGATGATACCCCTTCGCGGGAAAGCTCTCAACGGGATGCTCAAGCGCACAGCCATACTGATGTTGATAAGTTGTCTATATCTCCTTATCGTTGCACTTTGAGATAGCCAACAAAAATAGCTACCTTTGCAGAGAGAAAATAGAGAAACAGATGGCAGACAACAACTATACCCGACGGGGCGACTATAAGAAAAAACAGCCCGATACCGATGCATTAGGCAAATTGCCACCACGCGACATCGAGCTCGAAAACGTAGTAATTGGAGCCTTGATGCTCGACCAAGACGCCTATATGAACGTCTCCGACATCCTTGTGCCCGAAAGTTTCTACGACCCTGTCAACCGCAAAATCTACGAGGCTATATCCCAACTGGGGTTCAACCAACAGCCTATCGACATGCTGACAGTCACCGATAAACTCCGTCAGCTCGGGACGCTGGAGGAAGTAGGTGGGGCGCATCATATCGCAGAGCTAACCTCGAAAGTCTTCTCCTCTGCCAATATCACCTTCCATGCGCGCATCATTGCCCAGAAATACCTGGCTCGCAGACTCATATCCTTCGCCTCACAGCTTGAGACAGAGGCATTCGATGAGAGCAACGACGTCGATGACCTGATGCAACGCGCCGAAGGATCTCTGTTCGAAATTTCCCAGACACAATTGAAGCGCGAGGTCACCCAAATCGACCCCGTACTGACCCAGGCCATGGAGCAGATACAAGCCGCCGCCAACTCCAAGACCGGCTTGTCAGGACTACAGACCGGCTACCACGACCTTGACAAACTCACAGGCGGCTGGCAACCCGCCGACCTCATTATCGTCGCTGCCCGCCCGGCAATGGGCAAGACGGCCTTAGTCCTGTCGATGGCTAAAAATATGGCTATGGACTACAATATTCCCGTGGGAATATTCACTCTGGAGATGCCCAACGTTCAGCTCGCCAAGCGCATGATGAGCAACCTGGCAAACCTTCCGGGTGAGAAAATCAAAAGCGGCCAGCTCAACGACGAAGAATGGGACCGGCTCAACGAGAGTCTGCGCACAGCCTACAGCTCGCCGTTATACCTCGATGAGACACCCGGACTAAGCATCACCGAACTGCGCACCAAAGCACGCCGACTGGTACGCGAGAAAGGTGTGAAGATCATCATCATCGACTATCTGCAGCTTATGAACGCCACCGGCATGAAACTCGGTAGCCGTGAGCAAGAAGTCAGCACCATCTCCCGCTCGCTCAAAGCCCTTGCCAAAGAGCTCAGCATCCCCATCATCGCTCTGTCACAGCTCAACCGAAGCACCGAAAATCGTGAAGACAAACGTCCGCAACTCTCCGATCTTCGTGAATCCGGAGCCATAGAGCAGGACGCTGACATTGTCTGCTTCATACACCGCCCTGAATACTATACCAAGAGTACCGAAGACGGCAGAGGGAACGACATCCGAGGACTTGCCGAGCTCATCGTAGCCAAACACCGTAATGGTGCCGTTGATGACGTCAAATTGCGGTTCGTCTCGCGCTACGCACGCTTTGAGAACTGGGACGAAAGCTATAATGTAGTACAGCAGAGTCTTAAGAACGCTCCGGGTGAAAGACTGCGTAGCAAGATGGGCAACGACACCTCCCCTATTCCTACCGACTTCTCATCGCTTGGAAGCTCAGGACAGGGCAATGACCTACCGATGCCCGACATCATGCCCGACCTTGGAGAAGCCGAGATGCCGTTCTGACCACTCTAACTCCCCTAACTTCAAGTTTCTGATAAAGCCAGAAACTTGAGTTAAGAATTGAACCCTTGATGGGTTGGATGTGTTTAAGAATTAAAATAAAACAAAATTAAGGTTATGGATACGAAAGAAAGACACATCAAAGAAAACGAGTCCGAAGCAAAGCGGAACCTCGAAGAGCGCAAGGAGACCATCATCCCCGATGCTACGCGTGAGGAACTCAGAGCCGAAGGTAGGAGTGCACAGCGCGAAGGGAAAAGTCGCAGCAGCAGGCTGTGGATATGGCTCGGCGTAATTGTACTGGTATTTATCCTCATTTACTGGCTCTTCACATTAGGAGTTATCGAAGACGTAATCGGGATAACCAATGGATAATCGAAATCACCTTTCCAATAGAACGTGGGGACTTACGAGCCGTGTGTCCCTACGTTCGGATTAATGATAAGCCTCAAAAAAAACCGGATTCTTTTGAACCTTTTCGGCGTATAGGTCGTTATAATAGGTGAGAAAGGGAAAATAGATAGAAATTACCAACGCAACACCGGCCGTTCATAGTTCTTATAAAGGGCTTTACACAGATTTAGAAATGACCGGGAAGTCCTCGGAGGCCTCTGGCACTCGAGGACTTTTTTTTGATTCATCATGTATCATAAGTAAAAAAAGGTTCGCCTTCGAGGCGAACCTTTTTTTACTTGCCACCGAGATGGTCGGAGACTGAGAGAGAAGCGCGACCTTTAGCGCGACGGCGAGATAAAACCTTGCGGCCGTCCTTTGTGGCCATTCTTTCGCGGAAGCCATGCTTGTTGACTCTCCTGCGGTTTGAGGGTTGGAACGTTCTTTTCATTTTTTATAAAGCTTTATATTATTATCCTAATTCGAAGATTTTCAACAATATACAGACTGCCATCCAACAATTCAGCAGGCTCATAGTGCTATAGGGGCCGGAATCCGGCTCCACTTCGGACTGCAAAATTATAAAAACTTCTTGGTCTTACCAAACAAAACAGGGTCAAAATACTACAATGACCTAAAAATCCTCATAAAATTTCAATGAAATGGGTTCATATGAGTGGGATTATCTGATTTTTTTGTAATTTTGCAGTCTAAATCAGAAAACAATTAAAAGCATACAGATATGATGAACGCTCAAGACATCAAGAACGGCTCATGCATCCGTCTTGACAACCGTCTTTATTTCTGCGTGGAATTTCTCCACGTAAAGCCCGGTAAAGGTAACACTTTCATGCGTACCAAACTCAAAGACGTCGTAGACGGCCGTGTAATCGAACGCCGCTTCAACATCGGTGAGAAACTCGAAGACGTTCGCGTAGAGCGCCGTCCCTACCAGTACCTCTACGCTGATGGCGGCGACGACATCTTTATGAACCAGGAGACATTCGACCAGGTGCCCATCAACAAAGAACTTGTCACAGGCGCTGCTTTCATGAAAGAGGGAGATATCGTAGAAGTCGTTTCCGACGCCAGCACCAACACAGTGCTCTATGCAGAAATGCCTATCAAAACTGTCCTGAAGATTACCTATACAGAGCCGGGACTCAAGGGCGACACAGCCACCAATACCCTGAAGCCTGCTACTGTAGAGACCGGAGCTACCGTCAAGGTACCCCTCTTCATCAACGAGGGTGAGCTCATCGAAGTAGACACTCGCGACGGCAGCTACGTAGGCCGCGTAAAAGCCTAACAAACTCGGGGAATACTCCCCTCTCATAAAATGGATGCCTCCAAAGTAGCCGACCTGAAATTCTCTATAGTAGTTCCCGTATACAATCGTCCGGACGAAATAGAGGATCTTCTTCAGAGCCTTGCGGCACAAACAGACCGTGGCTTCGAGGTCGTCATCGTAGAAGACGGGTCCACCATATCCTGTCGGAACAAATGTGAAGCTTATGCCGACAAGGTCAGCATCCAATACTACTACAAAGACAACGAAGGGCGTAGCATTGCGCGCAACTATGGCATGGACAGAGCTGACGGAGACTATTTCGTCTTCGTCGACTCTGACTGTATATTACCCACCGACTACATCTCTAATCTGAGAAAATCGCTAAGCGAGACAGCAGCAGACTGCTTCGGCGGACCCGACGCCGCCCATCAGTCGTTTACCGATATGCAGAAGGCCATCAACTATGCAATGACCTCATTTTTGACCACAGGCGGTATCCGCGGCGGCAAGGTGCAGATGGAGAAGTTCGTACCTCGCACCTTCAATATGGGCTACAGTCGTGAAGTGTATGAGAAGGTCGGTGGTTTTCGGGAAATGTTCTCTGAGGATATCGATATGAGCACCCGTGTAAGGATGGGAGGATATAATCCTATGCTCTTCCGCGAGGTCAAAGTTTTCCACAAACGTCGGGGCAATCTTGCGAAGTTCTGGCGGCAAGTACATATCTTCGGAATGTCGAGAATAACCCTCCAGCTACTCTATCCGGGATCAATGAAGCTTGTCCACTGGTTGCCGGCAGTGTTTACAATTGGAGTTGCCGCACTCATCATCCTATCCTTCTTTTGGGAATGGGCACTTATCCCCCTTGCATTGTATCTTCTTGCACTCTGGATTTGGGGCATTATCAGCACCCACAGCCTTAAAGTAGGCACAATGGGGGTAGGAGCATCGATGGTGCAGCTATTCGGCTACGGCACCGGCTTTATCCGCGCCTACACATGGAAAATACTCCTTCGCCACGGGCGTGATGAGGCTCAAGAAGTACGCTTACGCAAGGGGAAATGAGTCAGTATTCGGAAAAGCCGATTACTGAGGTTGATGGTTGAAGGTTGATTGAGGCGGTAGCTGGATTGAGAATTGATGATTGATGGTTGATCAAGACGATGGTTGGAATACGAATTGATGATGAGTGAAATAGGGCTAACGGTTAAAGAATTTGATCCTTCGGAGCAACCGCGTGAAAAAGCGATGGCTCATGGCTGTAAGGTACTCTCCACAGCCGAATTATGGGCTATCATATTGCGCGTAGGTGTCCCCGGGACACCCATCACCCAGCTCTGTCGCGACTTGATGAAAAGAGTAGACGGCAAGCTCCATGAGCTTGAGCGTCTTGATCGCGAAGCTCTGTTAGAAGTTAAGGGATTGGGAGCCGCTAAAGTACTCCAGGTAGAGGCCGTCATGGAGCTGATACGCCGTTATCATCTTGAGAAGATTGACGAGAAAGTCAAGATTACATCATCTAAGGTCATATATCAGGTTATGGCGCCGAGAATTGGCAACCTCGACCATGAAGAAATATGGTGTATTTTCCTCAACAGGCAGAATCAAATCAATGAGATACGGCAGATGACTTCCGGAAGTTCAACGGCAAGTATCTTCGATATTAAAAAGGCAATACGCCATGCTCTGCTGACAAAAGCCGAGGGGGTAGTAATGTGCCACAATCATCCGAGTGGTAATTTGCAGCCGAGTCCACAAGACGATCAGATCACACGCCGACTTGTAGAGGGTTGCAAAGTCTTTGAGTTGCGGATGATAGATCATTTAATCGTTACCAGTTCGGGGTATTATAGCTACTTCGATTCGGGGAAACTTTAAAAAGCTCCGGCATTCGCCGGAGCTTGGTTTATGGTATGTAGTTTATAGGTGATCGGTATGAGCTGGAAGCTCGCTGTCATTGGTACAGGCCGGAAGCCTATGTTACATGCGTGGAAGCCCTCCTTCCTTAAGAGGTTACCGGGCGGGCTTTAGGCGATGGCGCAGAGCCGGGGCCTCTTTGTGGAGGTCGCGCTGCAACGAGGCGTTACCGCTTCTGTGCCGGTTTTGACCGGCTATTCCCTTCAGGAATTTGTATTTCAATATGCGATGACAGTGATCGTTGACTATCTCCTTCCTCAATTCTCCCCTCTCAACGGCGTCACACACTTCGGCTATTGCTCTTTCCGTATTCCGCGGTGCCATTACTATATCGGCACCTGCCCCTATCGCTTCTACGGAGCTATACCCATCTGCACCATGCATATTTATAGCATCCGTCAGTATCAATCCTCTGAACTTCATTTCCACGCGCAACAGGTCGGTCATTACGATTGGAGAGAAGGCTGCTGGACGACTCACCGTATCGATTGCCTTCATATATATGTGTCCCACCATTATTGCACTCAAGCCCTCGTCGACATACCGACGAAAGGGAAAAAGGTCAACACTTCTAACCTCCTCCAGGGATCGGTCTACTATCGCGAGATTCTTATGGCTATCGGCAGATGCAGAGCCGTGGCCGGGAAAATGCTTGGCTACGCTTATCAGACCACCATCCTCTATACCGCGAGAATATGCCACTCCGAGCATAGCTACTCGCCCGGGATCACTTCCAAACGACCTGAGGAAATCTACTCTCCTCCCCTGCTGCGGTAACTTCTGCGGAATAACATCGAGCACCGGTCCCAACACCATATTAATTCCCATCAGTCGACATTCGCGAGCCAACTCACGGCCGTAATCGTAGAGATCGGCCGTATCAGCCTCACTTTTAATCTGTGAGTTCCATAGGAAATCCGGTGCATCGGCGAAGCGCATTGACAGACCCGTCTCTGCATCAACAGCTACAAACATCGGACACGGAGCAAATGCCGACAAAGAATCGGCAATCAAAGCTGCATTCTTCACATTTCCCTTCAACAGGACTATACCGCCAACGCCAAGACGATCGGCATAGTCAGAGATGAGAGCCATGGTAGCCTGATCATTGCTGGTGAATACAGCAGGCATGAAAAGCTGTCCCACCCTAAGCTGAAGAGACATCGTGCGCATGACTGAGTCGGCCCAGTTGTCAGCCTCATGCTCCAAAACAGATAAAGAATCCGCTGATACAACTTGCCGGATAGTATCCTCCCCGCTATCTCCCTTGCCATTAGATTGACAACATTGGAAACCCACAGCACAAATAAGCGCTGCAAATATCACAACCCGTAGTGATAAGCGGGAAAGAGTCTTTACCATCGTGCTTCCTTGACAAATCGTCCGTTCATATCCGGAGCGATGGGAATGCCGAGCCTTCCCTGACTCTCAACATATCTCAGAATTGGAATCGACACCTCTACATCATCACGCCAAACGAGCTTACTCCGGGCGAGCGATACCAGGTCATCATTACCCTCAAAGAGATAATCGATAGTAGCATAGACATACTCCTTGTAGGGATCCATCTCCTCGCCGTTGATGACTACTCGCAGCAGGTTGCCCTTATCGTCGGTGACTACACGCAGTTCATCACTTATAGCCTCGCCACCCTTCTTGGCAGCTACAGCCATAGCATCGATGAAATCCTGACCTTTAATCGCGCCTACCACCAGATGGTTAGAGAAAGGGAAAGTTGAAAGAATTTGTCCCTCAGTGACATCACCGGCCGGCATATTGTGTCGAATACCACCTACGTTCATCAATCCGAAGTCAATTTCCGGAATAGTCTTGTCAGTCCGTCTCAGAGAGTCGAGACGACGAGAAGCATAGAGCTTTGCGAAATCAGCGGCCCAATTGGCATAGCCGCCGTTGCGATCGTCAGAATTTAAGGAAAGAGCAGCCCGGGCAATTACACGGCCATTTACAGAGTCAACGACATGTCGGTAAGGCACCAAGAAAGATTGCATCTTCTTATTGAATGATGATGCAGGGAACCTATCGGTCACTTCCAATAGCTGATAGGAATAGTCTGTAGGAACCGATTTTTCAAGCTTATCCAGATCTATCTTGATATATCCGAGATACTTACCATACTTCCCCGTTTGGGTCACCAGCACCGGGCGTCCCTCAGCATTATCAACATAGCAAGGGTAGTTACCCTGGTTTCCCGGTCTTATGACCGTATGAGAATGACCACCAATGATTACATCTATATCTTTGGAAGCCGCTGCGAGTTCATAGTCAGTAGTTTTGCCATTTTCCTTCTTGACTCCGATATGGGTGACGGCTACTACCAGGTCACACTTCTTTTCGTTTTTCAGGAAAGCAGCTGTAGCATTAGCTGTAGAAATCACGTCCAGAAACTTCATCCCCTCGCGATTCTGCTCGGTGATAAGACTTGAAGGGTCAACATTAATACCAAGGAAACCGATTTTCTTACCCCCTACCTTCTTGATAACGTAGGGGTCGAACATACCCTTCAGAGGTGTGTCAGAGAAATCATAATTGGCAGACAATCGCTTAGCCCTCACATCCTTCTGATATTTAGCAAGATCCTCAAGACCATTATCAAACTCATGGTTCCCTAAGATGCGGATGTCATATCCGGCCATATTCATCAACGGATACTCCACATCGCCTTTGAAGAACTTGAAATATAGAGTACCCTGCACCATATCGCCGGCATCAACGAGAAGGACATTCTTCTCAGCCTTACGGACACTGTCAATGAGTGCCTGGCGTTGGAGCACACCCCCGCGACCATCCTGCGGATCGGGGTCAATTAAAGAATGAGTGTCGTTAGTGTGAAGAATCACCAGGCTTTCACATAGGGCAGTGAGCGTACCTGTGGCAAAGAAGGCCAGCGAAAGTACGGCTGAAAGTATCGTCTTTTTCATAATCCGCTTTGTCTCAATAAATAAAGATGAGGGTGTGTCATTCATCGTATTCAACATGTCCCGACTGATGATACACCCTCATTAGTATAAAAATTAGGAAATAAGGTTTCTACCTGACATGTCGGCAGGCTGTGGAAGACCCATCAGATGCAGCAGAGAGGGGACAACGTCGGCGAGACGTCCATTGGCCACCTTGGCATCCTTTTCAGAACCGACATAAATAAATGGCACCGGATTCAGCGAATGAGCCGTATTGGGAGTGCCATCCTCATTTACAGCATGGTCGGCATTACCATGGTCGGCAATGATGATAGTTTCATACCCATGAGCTTTTGCTGCTTCGACTACATCGTGGACACAAGTATCTACAGTAGCTACAGCCTTCTGAATAGCGGGATATACACCTGTATGGCCCACCATATCGCCATTAGCGAAGTTTACAACGATAAAATCATACTTCTCGGAATCTATGGCACCAACAAGCTTTTCAGCCACCTCCGGAGCCGACATCTCCGGCTGAAGGTCGTATGTAGCCACCTTCGGCGAGGGCACAAGAATACGATCCTCACCCGGGAAGGGCTCCTCACGTCCACCATTGAAGAAGAACGTAACATGCGCATACTTCTCAGTCTCAGCAATATGCAGCTGACGGAGATTATTCTTTGAAAGATATTCCGCGATAGTGTCGGGGACATCTTGCTTGGTGAAGAGGATTTTGACATTCTTGAAAGAATCGTCGTAGGGAGTCATGCAGAAATACTGCAAGTCGGGAATCGGAGTCATACCATCCTCACCCTTCTGAGTGAGCACTTCTGTGAGCTCCTTGGCACGGTCATTGCGATAGTTGAAGAAGATAACGACATGACCGGCACCTATTCTGCCATCTACATTCTCGTTGACAATCGGCAAGAGGAACTCATCGGTCACATCAGCCGCATAAGACTCCTCCACAGCAGCCACTACATCTGTGGTCTGCTTACCTTCGCCATAGACGAGCATATTGTAAGCCTTCTTCACACGCTCCCAGCGGTGGTCGCGATCCATAGCATAGTATCTACCGATGACATCAGCAATCACACCGGCACTCTTCGAGCAGTGGTCGCTAAGCTGTCGCAAGAAGCCGGCACCGCTACGCGGGTCGGTGTCACGCCCATCCATAAAACAGTGGACAAACACCTTGTCGAGACCATACTCCTTGGCAGTGTCGCAGAGAGCATACAGATGGTCGAGTGATGAATGTACACCACCATTGGAAGTAAGGCCCATAAAATGTATAGGCACATTATGGTCGCGAGCATAAGAGAAAGCGGCTACAACTTCAGAATTCTTCGAGAAAGAGCCGTCAGCGATAGCACGATTAATTTTTACAAGGTCCTGATATACGATTCTTCCGGCACCGATATTAAGGTGGCCCACTTCAGAATTGCCCATCTGACCATCGGGAAGTCCCACATCCTCACCGCTTGCCTGGAGCTGAGAATGAGGATACTCAGCTACCAGAGAGTCCATATAAGGAGTAGGCGTATTATAAATGGCATCGTCCTGCTTGTGGTCGCCGATACCGTATCCATCAAGGATTACCAACATTGCTTTTTTACCCATAATTATCAGTTGATGAAAGATGAGTTGATGAATTGATGAATAGCAAATCATCGGTCATCAGCTCAATATTTTTCAATTTATAATTTTCATTTTATAATATTTCCCGTTTCCTGCTTCCTATCCCTTGTTTCCTAATCAATTTTCGGCAAAGCCGAAAATTGATTCACCAGTCATCGTAATCCTCGCCGGAGCCATCAGTCACTTCCTCCACTACTTCTTCGACTACGGCATAATCCGGTACCTCTTCGGCTACAACCTCTTCAACTACTTCCTCAACGTCCGGAGCCTCTACAGCTTGTGGAGTGACGGAGCTATTGAAGTCATAATCATCATCGTAATTGTATTCATTGTCGAAGTATTCATAGTCGTGACTGTCATATAGATGGCGAGAAGACTCATGAATCGCATTACCAATAATAAAAGCTAAAATTGGGAATACGAACGCACAGACCACTGATGCCCAATCAACGAGCTTAAATTTACTGCCGGTGAAGTCCTCCTCATCGTCCCCACCTCGGGTGAGCATCAATATTAAAAGCCAAAATGAACCGATATACGGGATAAGAACAATGAAAATCCAAGGCCAGGATTTACCTTGGTCACGCAAACGTCGTATGGTAAGACCCAAACCGGGTAGGAAAAACGCAATACATAGGACACATAATGCGATATAGGCACCACTGTATATTTCAATAAGGTTTGCACCTCCGGCGAACAATGAGGCTATGAATGCAAATAAGCCAAATAGTGCCCCTTCAACCAATAATACAGCAAGATAAGTCAGCCAGTAGTGTTTCTTTGATATTGTACCGCTGAAGTCCACGTAGTGGCAGAGGAAACTCTTATAGAAATACTTGTATAAGAATCCCTCCTTGTTTTCATTTGTGGACTTTTCGAAATTCCCGGAAGAGGGATACTGATCATTGACTACCGGTGGTTGGGGAATCGCCGGAGGGAGTTGTACTGCCGGCGATGGAGTTGGAGCCGAAGTTGGCGTCGTATTAGGATTCGACCGGGGCATTTCCACTACCGGAGATTGCGGTGCGGGCTGAGGTTCCGGGATTACGTCGGAGATGAAAGTTCTGTCAAACTCAATATTTTGCTGATCGGCAATAATCTCCGTCCTTGACATCTCAGCTTGACGCCTTCTGTCTTCTTCAGCTGTGGCTGCGGCCATTCGTCGGCGTTCTGCTTCGGCAGCCAATCGGGCCTGTTCAGCCTCCTGGCGGCGCTGTTCTTCAGCTCGGCGAATCTCCTCCAAGCGGTCGGCTTCAGCAGCCTCAGCAACGAGACGTTGACGCTCCGCCTCCGCCTTCTGAGCGGCCTCTTGGAGAAGGCGCTCCTCGCGCTGAGCGAGAGCTTCGGGAGTAATCCATTCTTGACAATACTTGCATCGACTGGCAGCTGCTGCGATTTCACGGCCACACACGGGGCATTTTTTCCATCCGGAATTCATATAATTGCTGTTTTAGGAAAGAAAAAAGACACAACCAAACCCGCAAAGGCATGGCTGCGTCTCAAATTTTCAGGAATAAGAAGTATTCGCGGGGAATTACTTCTTGACGTCCTTCTTGAGTTCTTTGATACGGGCTTTTTTACCTTTAAGACCACGCAGGTAGTAAAGCTTGGCGCGGCGCACCTTGCCGTATTTATTGACTGTGATGGATTCGATGAAGGGGGATTCAATAGGGAAGATACGTTCCACACCGATACCATCGGAGATTTTACGTACAGTGAAGCGTTTTTTGTCTTCATGGCCGTTGATGCGGATTACAACGCCCTTGTACTGCTGGATACGTTCCTTGTTACCCTCTTTGATACGATAAGCGACAGTGATAGTGTCGCCGGGGCCAAACTCATCGAATTCTTTCTTCGGGGTGGCAAAAGCCTCCTCTGCAATTTTAATTAAGTCCATTGTAATGACGATTTTAAATTAAACCCTGCAATATAGGAAGCATCCATGTCATCCCAGCGATTACAAGGCGACTGCAAAATTAATCAAAATCTCCGAACTAACAAAAGCTTTTCAAAAAAATCCGGAAAAATTTCAGACTTTTACCCTGTAAGCTCCGGCATCTGTCCTGAGTACATATATACCTGAGGGTAGTTGCATCTATCCGCCCGGCCGGAGTGTTGTGACCTCGCGTCCATCAATTGTATATATCGTTACCGTGGAAGATGTCTCTTCTGCAATTCGAATATTCCCATTAACATTTCATAAGGGCTCGATTTCTGAATATCATTGATAAAGAGTAACTCCTCCCTAATAATAAAACTCACATTTATTATCTCCAATACATATTGTGCCCGCCGTCTCAACCGATTGGCAAACGCCGGCCAATGCTATAACGCATGATGACAGGAGTATTCTAATACTAGAAAATTCAGTTCTCGTTTTAAAATCACTTCTTTAATTTATTCAACTTTTACCCACTCCAGAATTACGTAATCCCCGGGGTTTAATGTCCAGCCTTTTATCCTCTTTAGCATTGGTCCGACTATTATGTCTCCGGATTTTACCTTTTTTGCCCCTGCCTCTTTCGACTTCTCTTCCTCCTCTGCTTTGTCCTGCACTTTTCCCGATAGGCCAATCGGTCTGGGGGTCAGCTCAAGCACTTTATATTTTGTATCAATCCAAAACTGTATGGAACTTTGTTGAAGCGGGTTGCGAGATACGATGACAAAATATTCTCTGACACCATTAGAGATATGGGATAGAGTCAAATCTCCATGCATCATATTTATTGAGTCGATGGGGGTAAAGGTAATACGATAATCGTTACCTACTATTCTTCCACCCTCCACGGCCCTTACTGATAATACGTCACATCCTAAGAATACTCTTGTATAACGTTTTATCTCTGAGTTTATTTTATGTGCGGCATACCAAGCCGGACTTCGATTCCCTTCTGCATCCATCAGTGCTGAGAAATTTGTACGAGTAGCCGAGTTGTTTTCCCGGATATAACTCCAGTATACAATTCCCTGTGCCCCATATGCAAGAGCGTTGAAAGCTTCGAATCGCAGACTTGATTCAGTGGGCGCCGGCATGGCTGTATAGTATTTAGTATTTCCATCGACACCAAGTGACATATGTGCCATACCCATGCAATATGCCCAGAACGGACGCTTGGACTTCTTGGCTATATAGCAGAAGGTCTCCAGATTATAGAAGAAATTTTTATTTTTAAAGTAGGGATTGCCTTCTTTATTGTAATACAGAGGGTAGCTGTCATAGCGCCATACTCCCGGGCGTAGGTAGTCTTGTTCAGCCTGGATAAATTCCTGAGCATGTTTCTCATTTTCAATCTCTCCGGTCGATGGGTCTCTCTTGGGACTAAGTTGCACCGAATTATAACTGATTAGTCTGTCAGGATCAAGCTCGTGGATACAGTCGACATAATATTTCAATATTTTGAAATACTTCATAGAAGTTTCGTCCTTAAGATCCCATCCGCCTATGCAACCACTTTCTTTAAACTTATTAACAAATTTACGACATTTCTCCAAATTGTCCTCCATCTCCTCCGGAGTCGGATTGGTATTGACTATGAGATTACCCTCTCCGTCCACCATTTTTGGCAGTCTGTTGAAGTTTTCACTCGACACCAACACTCTAAGCCGATAATATTTGCAGAGACGGATATACTCTCTCATTTTACTTTCCTCAGACCTTTTATCATCATAATAATTCATAGGCCACCATCCTAAAGTGTTGAAACCGCATTCCGATAATTGTTCCATTTCTTCAACCGTTGGAAGTGTTTCCCATGGAAAAGGATTGCTGGCGATAATTGGAATTTCTCCGGGTACGGTACTGTTATAGGGCAGATTCCCTTTACTAAAGTCAATTTCCATATACGTTGATGTTTCTATTATTCTGTTATATGCAATTATCTCTAAACTTCAAGTTTCGCAAGTTGCTTTGCGTCTTGGAAACTTGAAGTTTAGAGTATAGAGAGCACTGACAATGTTTACGGTTGAAGATTTTGCCCGTCTTCCTCTAACCACTAACCTTCAAACTCCTAACTTTTCGCAAGTTAAAACTTGCGAAAGTTGAATCTCTAAATTTTAATTTTGAATGCCTCTTCACCCATAACTAATATGTATAAACCTGGACCTATACGTAACCTGGCACCCGGCCTGAGGGTTGCAACATTACGGCCATCCATTGAATATACATATACCAAGTCTCTTGCATTATCATCAATTCGCAGTGTGCCATCCACTATTGAATAAGGAAATGGCTCTTTATTTTCATCTACTATATTAATGTCGGTAAAGTCCGGAACATCTGAGGGCACAAATTCTTTTATATTTTTGAATTTTGACCAATTCTTATCAGCTCTGTATTCGTCCAGCCAATAGTACGGGACATGAAGGGTTACTCGGTCATATACGTTATCGGCGAATATATCTGTTTCAAAATATCCGGGTGGTGTTGGACTAATACAAAATATATCTGTTAATGCAGGACATTCAGCTTTTTCATAGTCTGTATATGAAGATACTTCAGTCACTTTTTTTCCTAAAATAACAACTTCTAATTTTGGACAGTCATGTGGTAGCTCGAATGATTTCATGCCGGCACCGGTGTCAATTGATCTCAGTGATGTACAGCCTTCCCACACAGGGTAGTAATGAGTATAATAGATATATTCTTCATGACCATTTACCGACCTTAATTCAGGCTCGTTTACCATACAAAAGGATGCTTCTAGTTTTTTAGGCAGTACAAGATGTTGTAAGGAACTGCAATTTTTAAAAGCATACTTTCCAAATGTCCAATACTTCAATTTCGTGTCATATTCTGCTATGTCGGGGTCAAATTCGGTCTCCCGCAGATCTTTACATTCTGCAAAGGAATATGCTCCAATTTCTGTGACGTATTTTGGAAAGTAGACATATGTCAATTTTGTATTGTAGAAGGCTGAATCTTGAATGGATGTAAGATATTCAGGAAGTTTGATGCTTGAAAGATTCGTATTCTTGAACAAACCTTTCTTAATGCAGGTAACTTTGACTTTAAGTTCTTTATTGTCCTTTGTGTATGTGATTTTATCCGGAATCACTTGATCCGGATTGTCTCTGTTTACTCCAATTAGAGTGGCAGACCAATTGGATATTTCATATATGTTCTCTGCAATGCGGACAGTATCATTGGGTGTTGCCCCCTGACAGGCAATACCTGCAATTATTCCGCAAACTGACAGGATAACCCTGGAAATAGATAATTTCATTGCTGTTTAATTTAAGTGATAATTAATTGTATATTAATATTGGAGAAGCGTATCATTTTTCAATATGGCTGATACTATATGCCCACAATGAGGGCGTCATTTTTTCTTCTACATCAGCAATATGGTCTAAAATCGAACCTTTCAATTCCAATGTATCATTTACATTGATCGGTAGCGAGAAATATATGAGGTTATCTCCAACATTGTTATAAATTGTCGTATAATCTTTAACCAGTTGGGAAGACTCCTTTTTGGGTTCTCCTTCATCTGGGGAGTTCACTACTTTTTCTTCTATATCTGACGATTTTACTTCATTTTTTAGGAAAATACCCCCGAAGTAGTAATTGTCTTTATACCTGTTGATATATGCTTTGATATTCGCTTCAGAACCGGCAGTTGAATTTGTTGTGTCTTTATAATACTGCCAGTCGCCAAGGATAAAGCTAATATTGTTGCCTTCAGATAAAGACGAAAGTTTAAGATCTTTAATCTGATTAAATGTAGGTACGTATATATCCAATATGAGAACATTGAAGCCACATTCATACATATCCTTGAAGTCTGAAGGATGTACGACCCACGTGGCCACGGGTATTTTTCCCGGTGCCGGCGTCCGGTAAATATAATTATTTTTTGTATTGGCACTCATAAGAGTCCTTTTGACATAATTTGAAGTAGCCTTTCCCATATGAGTTTCCTTTGATGCTTAATGCAGATGAAGTTGTCTAAAAATTTTCAAGGTTAAGCTTCATTCAGATTTTGAGCAGATTTCAAGACTTGAAGAGGGAGCATAGCGGTCTATGCATCCGATGAAAGGCTTGAAATATGCCAAAATATTGATGAAGATTAGCCTTGAAGAAAACAAATTATATAGTTTTAAAGGTTTCGTAAAAAGTTTAGACAACTTTAATAATAAACCAACAAGAAAACAAATTTTATAGTTCAATAAAAATAATACAAATTTAATAAAAAAACAACATGAAAACTAAATTTGCTTAACTTTTATTCTTAACAGATTGTTTTTGGGGCGATATCCCTTTCCAATTTAGACCTATATTAGAACCACTCATGGATAATATTCCGCAACTCTAACCTTTACACTCCAGAATATTAACTTCAGGTTTAGGTAAAACCGAAACCTGAATATTATAATTACAGGTAGTGATGTAAGTTCTCAATAATTGACCTTATTTGAACCGCATTGACCGGCTCGTGCATCCCGATTATTCTAAGAGATCGGAAAAGGCGTAAGTTAGGTTGAGGCTGAGGTTGGAGGCAGAGTTGTGGGGCTGGCCGTAGGCTACCCCGAATGCGAGATGTTTTGTTTTCAATCCCAGTCCGATAGAGAAGCCGGAAAGGAAGCTCTGCTTATAGGCCGACATATCTGTACGCGTCTTGTAATTGTAGGAGAGAGCCGCGTAGAATTTGTCGGAGGGTTGATACTGCAGGCCAAATATCAGATGGCGGAATAGGTTGCTGCCGAAGTTTGACCTCAATTCGGATACATCAGACTCATCCTTGGGGTGTGAATAATATGGAAGACGCCAACGTGTCAGGTTTGTAGCGGTAATGGCAAGGCTGAAAGGACCTGATCCCAACCCTTGCATATATCCCAACTGTATGTCGAAGGGAAGTCTGTTATAAGCCTTGTCAAAACGCTTGAGCTGACCACCGGCGTTTTTTAATACTGCCGACAACGACATGTCATGCTCGTCGTCATAATAATTGATGCCCAAGTCGGCAGCTATCGCAAATGCTGTATAGGAGTCATAGTTGGAGTAGACCATTTTGAGGTTGATACCACCACGGAGTCTGTCGGTGAAATCATGCGAATATGTACCCTCAAAGACAACGTCGGAGGGCTTAAACGTATCACCGGCCACACCCGTATGGTCATATCTTGTCAGCGAACCATAGTTCAAGTATCTGATACCGGCAGCCCATGCACCATGCTCACCTGCTGCCATGCCATATCTAAGCCCTGCAAAATTGCCATGACTAAGATAGAGCATATAGTTGAAGCTAACCTGCTTATCAATTTCAGGGCCAAGAAGGGCCGGATTCTGGTCTACGAGAGTGACGTCATCATCAATAAGAGCAATAGCACTTCCACCGAGAGCCACGGCATGAGACGATGACGGAATATTGAGGAAGTCATATGCAGTGCGCCCATATTGAGCGTTAGCCTGATAGGAGAATAAGCCAACAATGCCGAGAGCAAAGATGCTCACAGCCGTGCGCGATGCAGAAATGGCGGATATTATATGTCGTAGCATGACCATTATTCAAATAACGGAAACAGAAGGGGGAATATTATTGTGAAAAAATGTAAAACAATCTTAAATCTTTAGGAAAAGAGAGATATTGTGCTTGCACAGAATTTAAGGAAGGTCTATATTTGCAGAGCAAAACAAACCACATGTCAAACCGACTCATCCTACTGTCGACAGCGACAGTTTTAGCCCTCGGGCTACAATCCATAGTGACCTCAGCGCAGACCTACCGTATAAGCGCCGGCGTAAGTCCCTCAGGTGCACGATGCTACCTGGAGGTTTTTGAATACGATTTTGTCAGCGAAAAACCATCCTTCCCCGGGGGTGAGCGCAAGCTGACAGAGTTTATTAACGCTCATCGTCATTACCCTATAGAGGCATACCGCAACGGTGAGCAAGGGCGAGTGACATGCTCATTTGTAGTCAACACCGATGGCTCTGTTAGTCATGTGAAAGTCATACGCAGCGTTTCCGCATCACTCAATGAAGAGGCCATACGCATCTTCAAGCTAATGCCCCCCTGGCTCCCCGGAAAACTCAACGGGCAGCCCGTACCCGTAAGGGTCATCCGCAGCATCCCCTTCCGCAAGTAGATAATTCAAGTTTTCGATTCTATTGTTAACATTTTTTAACATAATACAATTGTAAGGTTGTTAAAAAATGTTAAATTAGCGGCCTATTCAACAATTAACAATTTTATTATGAATCGAAAACTACTGATATTTGGAATTTTATTTCCACTTTTCCTACTTCAGACAGCATGTAGTGACTCAGATTCCATGCTCACTGAACCTATGGATCAAAATCGATCTTCTCCTGAATTAGCCCATGCAATTGAGATTGCAACAAGAATGGTAGATGGACTTGATGGACCAGAGACTCGATGGCGTTTATAAATTCCATCATGATACTGACCTGCTTTCCCCCGGATTACAGCCTTATGATGAATATTTCTACCACTCAATTTGGGGGTGGGACGGAGCTTTCAACGGATATTTTACCTATAGTCCTAAAACAGGACTATATCCCAAATACACCGAATCATATGAAAACGGAGGACAACTGGATTGTCAATTCTCTAATTTCAGTTGTATTGGGAAACTAACCAAGCAATAAATTTGGCTAAGTTAAGTAGATGGTCATTTTAAATTTAAACTTTATGCGCAGTTATTTTTTCGATAGTTTCTTCACTCGAAGAAGGAGTAATGCGGGCATTACGACTGATGAGAGGGGAGAAAATATCCAAATAGAACAAGCAGAAAGTTTGAATTTAAATTGAACAGCTACTTATAAGCGTGCGAATATTTATAATTATAAACAAACAGATATTGATATGAAAAACCTCCTATCTGCAAAATTAGTTGGAGTTGCAATAAACAATTGGCTATCGGAGGTATCACACAATCAGTTTCCCTAAAATTCGATGAAGAGGGAGGAGAAGCTTCCGCAGCTTCCTCTGTGCAAGGAATAGACTCAGCCATCATACCGAATATGGAATTCCACGCGAATCGCCCGTTCATCTATATGATTTCCGAGAAGTCATGCAACCTGCCTCTTTTTATCGGCACATATGAGAAGCCATAAAAGTCTGCATTCAACCATCATAAGTTTGACCTCATCCAAAAAAACAATAAAATAAGACCGGATAAAAATTCGGTCTTATTTTTTTTGTCTGTATTATTTTTATTTTTAGAGGAGAGTCACAAGAAGCTCCTCGTCAATTTTTTCCACATTGATTTTACCTTCGCGGCCAAGCCAGCCGAGGGCGGCCATTATTTCATCCTTTTTTAGTTTTGTTGCCTTTTTAAGCTTCTTAAGACCCAACTGACGAGTCTCCTCCGTTTCGAGAGCTTTATAAACCTCTCCGGCCCATGTGCCGAACATTTCAATATTCATAATACCTTATATTTGATTTACTATTATTCATCGCGTGATTATTTACTATTTATAATTGCAACAAACCTGATTGACTAAAAGTTTTGAAGACTCGTCATTTTTTTTTACTTTTGTCTTATGGTTAAGAAATCCTCAAGAAACAATCAGGGTAAATTTATTAAAGAAACTATTGACGGACAGGTAGTCAAGATTACCGGCTCAAGTTGCATCGTGCGCACTCGGGACGGACAGACACTCGATTGCCGCGTAAAGGGAAATTTCCGAATCAAAGGAATACGGACTACCAACCCCGTAGCCGTTGGAGACAACGTCCAAGTAGAGCATCGCGAAGGGGAAACAGACTATATCGTAAAAGTATATCCACGACATAATTACATAATCCGACGAGCTTCTAATCTCTCTAAAGAATGCCATATCTTAGCCTCGAATCTCGACATGGCCTTCTTAGTGGTCACTATCCGTGAACCGGAGGTTACTACAACCTTCATCGACCGATTTCTGGCTACATGCGAGGCCTACGACGTGCCGGCTTCTCTCGTTGTGAACAAATCTGACCTCTGGGATGACCTTGACCGCGAGATTGCCGATGGCCTTAAATACCTCTACTCCTCCCTTGGCTATGGCGTAATTTTCACCTCTGCTGAAACCTGCCAAGGACTCGAGGAGCTTCGCGAAGCCACCCGAGGAAAAATCTCCCTTATGGGAGGCAATAGCGGTGTTGGCAAGTCATCTCTGATCAATGCCTTAGTGCCGGACGCCGACTTGCGTACCGGAAAGATTTCCGACATCCACCATACCGGCATGCACACTACGACCTTCTCGGAGATGGTACACCTCCCCTATGGGGGTGACTTGATAGACATACCCGGAGTAAGAGGTTTTGGTACTATTGACTTCGATCCCAAGGAGGTGTCCCACTATTTCCCGGAGATTTTCGAAATAGGACATGACTGCCGCTTTAGCGACTGTAAACACATCGGCGAAGCCGGATGCAGCGTACTTCCCGCCGTCGAAGAACATCGCATAGCCCAAAGTCGCTATGCCTCCTACCTCTCAATCCTCGAAGAAGCCACCAACCCTGAAGGTAGCGACAAATATAGGAAGCCATTTTAAACGTTTATCGTCTATCTTAACGTCCAAACTACAGTTTGGACGTTAAGATTTGTTCCAGGTCTTTGGCATCTATGCGGACCTGGATTTCCCCATCCATAGCTACGGATATCTTTCCGGTCTCTTCGCTGACTACTACGCAGACAGCATCCGTCTTCTGGGCCATTCCCAATGCTGCCCGATGACGCAATCCCAACTCCTTGGGGATATCCATATCGTGGCTCACCGGAAGAATACAGCCCACCGACTTTATACGACCATCAGCAATAATCATCGCACCGTCATGGAGCGGTGAATTCTTAAAAAATATATTCTCAATAAGACGCAGATTGACGTCTGCATCAATCCTGTCGCCCGTATTCTCATAATCGGCAAGGGGTATTTTCCTCTGGAAAACAATCAGTGCTCCTGTCTTGGACTTTGCCATACTCATACAGGCATAAACTACAGCCATAATTCTGCTATGCTCCCCATCATCTGTGCGCTCATGTCGGAAAAATTTGCGCAAAGAACGCCATCGACCTTGCGAACCGATATCTATCAAGAATCGCTTGATTTGATCCTGAAATAGAATAACCAGAACTATCAGTCCAATACTCATAAAGCGGTCGAGTATTGTGCCCGTCATCCTCATATTCAATATCTCAGATGCTACTACCCATATCAAGATAAAAGACATCACCCCATAGAAAAGACTCAACGTACCGCTACGCTTCATCAAGCGATAGAGGTAGAATAGCAACATCGCTACTATCAGAATGTCTATTATATCTTTAATACCGAAAGAGAACATATTTCCTAATATTAGTGGATTTTTTCTAAGAGTCGAACGGTCTGCACGGCGGGAAGGACATCATGAACTCGGATGATGTCGGCACCGTTGAGCAGAGCTACAGTGTCGAGAGCTATCGTCCCCTCCAGGGAGTCTTCCGGAGATATGTCCAGTGTTCGCCATATCATAGACTTACGGCTGACACCAACGAGCAGAGGCATACCCAGGCGTTTAAATTCCTTAAGGTCGCCAAGCAGTTGCAGATTCTGGTCGGTAGTCTTGGCAAATCCAAATCCGGGGTCGATGATAACATCGGCAACTCCAAGCTCATGCAGTTTCGCTGCCTTAAAAGCGAGGTCTGAGAGTATATCTGCTGTCAGATTTTCATAATTTGTCATTGTCTGCATATCGGCCGGGTTTCCACGCATATGCATTAGGACATATGCCACCTTCAGCGAGGCTACCGTCTCCCACATTGCCGCATCGAGGGTACCTCCGGAAATATCGTTGACTATGTTTGCGCCCCAATCTTCAACACATCTACGAGCCACATCGGCTCTAAACGTATCTACACTGACTACGGCCTCGGGCCAAACGTCTCTGACACATTCAAGCCCCAAGGCCAAACGTCGATACTCCTCATCCGCCGAAACATCGGCAGCCCCGGGACGAGAGGAATATCCACCGATATCAATAATATCAGCGCCGTCAAGCCTCATGCGTTCTACACGATTGCGAATATCGGCCACCGTCTGCGTGCGGCTTCCGGCAAAGAACGAATCCGGAGTGACATTGACTATACCCATGACCTTCGGCGAAGCGAAGTCCATGAGTCTCCCGGAAATATTTATTGTTAAAGAATGCTGATTCATAGTGAAATAAAACCCTAATACATTACAATACAAAACTTATTGGGTCTCAAAACGCGAAATTACAAAAAAATATGTGAAGGAAATGATTAAAATCCTAAAAAAAGCTAATAAAGGGGTGATAAAACCTACTTATGACAATTATATTTGGAAAGCATCGTTATAATTATTAACTTTGCCTAACATGCTTTAATCTCAAGTTTCGCAAGTCGCAATGAGTCTTGAGAGCTTGAAAATAGACTCGAAAATAACAATCAAACTATACCAAGCAACATGAAGAGAATCCTACTACCCATGGTATGTCTGGGACTAAGCTCAGCTATCGCCGCCAATGCCCAGACTCCGGCTACAGTGGTGGAGGGCAGTTTCCATTGCTTTCCTCCCGGAGCCCCGGTGAACTATGTTCCGTCACCCAAGTCCGGCAACCATCTTTTCAAATCACGCCGTGTCGACAAGCTCGGCGACTCCAAATGGGACAACACCGACGGCCATGACCTTCGCGAGATTCCCACCGAGGGTTCTCCCGAAATCCTCGTAATTCTCGTGGAGTTCCAAAACGTATCTTTTTCCAAGTCTATCGGTGATCCTCGTGAGAAGATAGACGAAATGCTCAATGGTGAGAACTACGACTTCAACGGTGCACAAGGTTCTGCCCGCAATTTCTACAGCTATACTTCTGCCGGCAAGTTCACTCCCAAGTTTAACGTCTTGGGTCCGGTCAAGTGTAGCAAAATCGAATCTGAATACGTCACTTCCTCAACCCCCGACTTCAAACCGGGTACCGACGAGGCTGTTTACGCTCCGAGCCGCATGATTGAAGAGGCAATTCGCGGCGTTGACGATCAGGTAGATTTCTCAAAATACGATACCAATGGTGACGGCTATGTAGACTTCGTGTACGTATTCTTTGCCGGACGTGGTGCAACCACCGGTGGCAATCGAGACACTACAGTCTGGCCCCACGCCTTCACCCTCACCTCCGGTCTGGGTGCTCCCGTAGAACTCGACGGTGTAAAAATCGACCGCTACTGCTGTTCAGCTGAGCTCGGCTCAAACGGCAAGCTCAGCGGTATCGGCACCTTCTGCCACGAGTTCGGCCATGTCCTCGGTCTGCCCGACCTCTACGACACCGCCAACAATGGCACAGCCACCAAATGTTTCACCCCCGGTGTCTACGACTGCATGGATGGCGGCAACAACAACAACAACGAACACTCCCCCGCCACTTTCAGTCTCTATGAGCAGTATGCTCTGGAGTGGACCCTTCCTGTCACTATCAATGGTAGCGCCGATTTGACCCTGCTACCCTTGGCAGCAAGACCCTTCGGATATAAGATTCCCACACTCAACAACGATCAGGAATACTTCCTCCTTGAAAGCCGTGGACCTATCTTCAACGACAAGTATCTTCCCGGACATGGAATGCTTGCATGGCACATAGACTTTGTGCTCGACGCATGGACACGCAATATCCCCAACAATACTCCGTCCCATCAGCGTATCGACATCGAAGAGGCCGACAACAAGCAAGACGCCAACTCCCGCAGCGGCGATGTATTCCCCGGCAACACCGGCAAACATGAGCTACAGAGCTACGACTCTCCGGCACTCGCCGACTGGAAAAACAACTCTACGGGCTATGAGATTACCCAAATCGCCCGCTATCCCGATGGTACTGTCAGCTTCCACGTAGAGGCCGATGAGGGTAATGAGATGGCAGGCACCAAGCTTGGTAAGACTCAGGCAGAAATCGTCAAGGCCACTACGAGCAGCGCACGCCTGCAATGGGCTCCCGTAGCCGGTGCTACCGGCTATATGGTCAGCGTATATGACTTGGCCAAGTTTGACGGCGTCCTCATCACCGACTACGTTGACGGCTTTTGCTTCCGCAACGTCGGCCAAGACTGCAACGTTGAAATCGTAGGTCTTGAACCCGGCAAGAAATATGGCGCTTATGTCTACGCTCTGAACGATGTCAACGCCTCTCGCCCCGACTTCCCTGTAGAATTTGCCACTCTCGATGGAGCCTCCGCTTCTGAAAGCGCTACAAACCTCTACGCCCACGCCGACAACGATATCGTCACTCTTACCTGGGATGCTCTCGAGGGTGTCGAAAAATATGAGCTGACGGTAGCTCTCCCCGTAGAAGCCAACGACAACACTTCTGAGAAGGTAGACTTCTCCGGCAACATGCTTCCCGAAGGATGGAAGTCTGACGCCGGATATGAAAGCCGCGATAAATACTGTGGCATAGCTGCTCCGGCACTCCGTACAGAAATTGCCGGCCAAGCTATTACTTCCTCAAAGGGTGAGAACACTATCTCTGAGCTCTCCTTCTGGGCACGTTGCCAGTATGACGACGTCCTTAACCTCGACGTCTATGGTATAGATGCTAAAGGCAACCGTCGCATCATCAAGCGTATCGAAAACATTGGCACTTCCGGTGCAGTCTTCAATTTACCCTTCCCGGAGGGATTATATCAGGCACAGATTGTATTAGGTAGCAAAACTACCGGTGGCACAGTTTTCATCGACGACATTGAGCTTACCCGCTCTGCTACCGGTATGAGCTATGCTCCTGTAAGCAACGCTGTAATCAATTATGGTAGTCTCCATTCAGCTACGGTAGAGGGTCTTGATCCCAACGTAGAATACTGCGCCTACGTCACTCCGATGATTAAGAGCGGTGAGGGGCTGACCGCCGGTAAGCGCTCCAATGTGCTCACCTTCATCCCCTCAAAGGCTCTCAGCGGCGTTGACAAGATTGAAGATGGTCTGCAGGCTGTAGACTTCAACCTCTACAATGGCGTAATCGTACCCACCGATTCTTCAGCAGCCTACGATGTCTTCACCATCGATGGTATGCGTCTGGCAGGCAATATCTGTGGTGAATACACACTGCCCCAGCGTGGTATCTACATCCTACGCTCCAACGGCAACGCCGTGAAGATCTGTTGGTAAAGAATCCATGGGCTAACATAGTCAGGCTCATTAATACTCTCAAGATAAGCGGTCGGAAACATCCATGGAGATGATTCCGACCGTCTGTTTTGCGGGTATGGTCATTTTTTAGTAATTTTGCACAAATTTTTACGCGACATCAACTGATTAACGCGACAATCGACAATGCAAGATATTAGAAACATCGCCATAATTGCCCATGTGGACCATGGCAAAACTACTCTGGTAGACAAAATGCTGCTCGCCGGCCATCTCTTTCGTGACAACCAAAATGCCGGCAACCTCATCCTCGACAACAACGACCTGGAGCGTGAACGCGGTATAACGATTCTCTCCAAGAATGTTTCCATCAATTATAAGGACACAAAAATCAATATTATCGACACTCCGGGCCACTCCGACTTCGGTGGAGAGGTAGAGCGCGTACTCAACATGGCCGATGGCTGTCTTCTCCTTGTAGATGCCTTCGAAGGTCCGATGCCGCAGACTCGCTTCGTGCTTCAGAAGGCTATCCAAATGGGACTGAAACCTGTAGTCGTAGTCAACAAGGTTGATAAACCCAACTGTCGCCCCGATGAGGTCAACGAGATGGTGTTTGATCTGATGTTCAACCTCAACGCTACGGAAGAGCAGCTGGACTTCCCTACAATATACGGCTCAGCTAAGCAGAACTGGATGTCGACCGACTGGCGCAAGCCAACCGACAATATTACAGCTGTCCTCGACGCTATTATAGAGCATATCCCCGCTCCTACACGCATTGAAGGCGACCCCCAGATGTTGATTACTTCGCTCGACTTCAGCAGCTATGTAGGCCGAATAGCTATCGGACGAGTACATCGCGGCACTCTGCGCGAGGGTATGGAGATCGGCCTGTGTAAGAAAGATGGTAGCGTCACCCGTCAGAAAATCAAAGAACTCCACACATTCGAGGGTATGGGACGCAAGAAAGTCTCAGAGGTCAGCAGTGGCGATATCTGCGCCATTGTAGGTCTTGAAAATTTCGAAATCGGCGATACTCTTACCACCTTGACCAACCCGGAGGCTCTCCCCCGTATTGCTATCGACGAGCCAACAATGTCGATGACCTTCACCATCAACGACTCCCCCTTCTTCGGCAAGGATGGCAAGTATGTGACCTCCCGCCATATCCAGGAACGTCTAAGGCGCGAACTCGACCGCAACTTGGCACTTCGCGTTGAGAAGGGCGAAGGGGAAGACCATTGGGTAGTCTCAGGACGCGGCGTACTCCATCTATCTATTCTCATTGAAACTATGCGCAGAGAGGGATATGAGTTGCAGGTAGGACAACCGCAAGTTATTATCAAGGAGATTGACGGAGTGAAATGCGAGCCTATCGAAGCGCTCACCGTTAATGTCCCGGAGGAATACAGCTCCAAGGTAATAGATATGGTCACCCGTCGCAAGGGAGATATCGTCAGCATGGAGACACAAAACGATCGCCAGAACATAGAATTCCGTATCCCCTCTCGCGGCATCATCGGCCTGCGCAACAATATCCTGACAGCCACTGCCGGCGAGGCAATAATGGCCCACAGATTCCATGAATATCAGCCATGGAAGGGAGATATCGAACGCCGTACAAACGGCTCTTTGATTGCCATGGAGGCCGGCACTGCTTATGCCTATGCTATCGACAAACTTCAGGATCGTGGTCGCTTTTTCATCTTCCCTCAGGAAGAGGTATATGCCGGACAGGTAGTAGGCGAAAACGCCAAAGATAAGGATATCGTAGTCAACGTCACCAAGTCAAAGAAACTCACCAATATGCGTGCCAGCGGAGCTGACGACAAGACGAAAATCGTACCCCCGGTAGTCTTCTCCTTGGAGGAGGCTCTGGAATATATTAAGGAGGATGAATACGTAGAGGTCACTCCGAATCATATCCGTCTGCGAAAGATTATCCTCGACGAGCTTGAGCGCAAACGCGCAAATCGATAATCGCAAAGCGATTATCGATTGTTGAATATTGAGAGCCTGCTACCTAAAAGGAAGCAGGCTCTCAATTTCTATCTTCGCGGGTGAGCTACAAGGACTACATCGCGCAATCGGAGCGTCTCGCAATGAAGACATGATACCTTTGACGAACCAAGAGACAAGTTCAAAAGCGGAGTCACCGATCCTCTACGGGTCTGGCGGTGTCACATTCGCTGAGCGATCCGTCTGCTTATACAACGTCCTGCTGTCTCTAATTGTTCAATTACGATTTCGGGAGACTGTATCATTCAAGAAATCTCTTGCGGAAGAAGCCCTCGAGTCCCCATTTGTAGCTCCCTTCTTCTTTCGACTTCCTCGCCGCCCGGATTTCTTTTTTCTACGGAAAGAAGTATCCCCTCTATTTGCAACTTCTAATGTATCTTCCTGAATTATCATCACTGTCTCGGCTTCAAAAAAATCCACGCCCTCTACTGTTGAAACGCTTCTACGATACAGATATGTAGCTGTGATAACAGCTACAATGACAGCAACTATTATCAAAAGGATTGTGAGTCCTAGGCGTTCGCGCTGAGAAAATCCGGATTTCATCAGAATGGATAGCCTATGGCAAGGTGGAACGCAAAGGCGTCTTTGAAAGCTACGTTAAAGTAATGTGGCGTGCCGTTGCTGTAGGGGGTATGAAGTCCATAGCCAAGGTCTCCGCGAATGACGAGTATGCCGATATCCACACGCAATCCGACACCCGTGCCGAGAGCCAAGTCGCGCAGGAATGTACTCCCCTGTAGCTTACCTCCCGGACGCAATGGGTCATTCTTCAATAGCCAGATATTTCCGGCATCAAGGAAGACGGCCCCATGGAGCACGCTGACAATCGGGAATCGATATTCGGCGTTCATCTCAAATTTGAACGTACCGGTCTGGTCGAAATAGCCGTCTCTCTGCCCTTCGGGTGGCCGGTAGCTTCCCGGACCAAGTGAGCGAACAGTGAAGGCTCGGATAGAGTTGGCTCCTCCAATATAAAATTGCTCGGAGTACGGCACCTCTCTCGAGTTGCCGTAGGCATGTTCAGCGCCAATGAGCACACGGGTTACGAGCCAATGGTCTGTGCCGCGGATAAGTCTGCGATTATATACGAGTTGCAGTTGGCCCTTTACAAATTGTGAGAAGGGGGTGCCAAACATCTTTTTCTCTCCCTTTGCGCCGCATGCTTTGTAGATGACGTCGAAAAGATTACCAGCCTCGGTGAAGTTGGCGGTGAAGGTTATACCATTGATTTTCTCACGCTCAAAGAACTTGTCGAGAGTATATTGAAAGCTGAGCTGAGGAATAAACCTTGACTGGAAACTCTGAGCAACGGCCGGATTAAGATTCATGATTGAATCAAACTCATGAGTAGTATGTATGAGCTTAGTATATGACAGCTTGAAGGGAGTAAACTGGATAGTCGTATTTCTCGAGGCGTTCCACTGGTAGGCAATACCGGCATTAAAATCGGCCATCTTGAAGTAATGAGGACGATTTAGAAGGTCGGCATTAAGCGTAATAGTAGTCCAGTTGAGATCTCGCTGTCTACGTTTTATAAATTTCGGGGCCAAGAGTCTGGGAAAAGCTAAAGAGGCGGTAAGGCCAAATTCGTATGAATTGAAGACGGAACTACTGTTGCGTCCTGTCTGCCATTCATAGTTGGCATTGAGTTCTACAGACAATTTTTCGGCTCCTCCGAACATGTTGTAGTTTGAGACACCAAAGATAAGTCCCGGGCCGATGTAAGAGTTCGACTTGGAAGTTGCATTTACCTCCACAGTTGCCTCCATGGGGCGGTCAAAACGAGTTGTAATATATACGTCAACCAAAGGATTCTCCGCAGTAGTATCTACAGGCACGGGCTGAATCTGTACGCTTCCGAAGATACCCAGACGGGAGAGGCGTTCCTGAGTTCGATCCATGTCGCGGACGGAGAAGAGTCTACCTTTGCGAAATGTGATGCACGAAGGGATCAGCCCTTTACGGAGCTTGGCGGGACGAAAGACAATGACTTCGCCACGATTTGTTTGAATAGTGTCGGGGACGCCGGGATTTCTTTCGGAACGACGAAGTACGTAGGTGGTGACATCGCGAGTGCGATATGCGTATGATGCCATCTTGGGCATGTTGGCTGCCAAGGTGAGTTTGAGGGCGATATGATGCGGCGTAATCAGCGAGTCGGCCAGGAATTCTATATACTCCGGACGGAAATAATAGTACCCTCTGTTTCTCAGACGGTTTGTAATCTTAATACGAGCATCTGAGAGGGAATCGACATTGAATATTGAGCCGGGTTTAAGGTATTCACTCTTACGTGCCAATGAGTCAATAGCACGACACAGGGGAATTGTGTCCTGACTGAGGTAGATGACGGAGTCGATGGGATATGGTTCGCCGACCTCAAGGGTATAGTTGATTCTGGCTTTCTTGGGATTCTTCTCGTTGTAGAGGATATCATAGTTGGCCGTCGAGCCAAAGTATCCGTTTTTATCGAGAATACTTTCCATCATTTTCACACGCACATCGGGGCGCACATCGGAGATAAGTACCGGCTGACGTACGAGCATACGATATAGCCATCCCTTCAGCCCTGTGGCTGAATCGTTCCAATTGTTGTAGACCCAGAGTCCAATAGGGAAAGGGGTGCGAACGTACGGCGACATGAAGGGCATCGGGTTGTTAGGCTTGACATTGATGACATCTTTAAGGTCAGAAACCATCTCGGAGGGGAGCTCTTCCTTTCCGCTGGTTTTGATATCCATTTTTTTCACACCGGTATAGAGAGTCTCGCCCGGGCCAAGACGTTTGGTCGTGGAGCATGCTGCAAGTAAGAGGGCACTGATGGCGGTACAGCTTATCAGGATAATATTAAATATTTTTCTCATTTGTCGCCTCCTTTCATTGCTTCTACGGGGAGTGAGTCTGTGGCTGAGTCTGTAGCTACGGAGTCTTCGGGCTGCATCTTATGTCGCTTGGGGTTAAAGCGGAACAGGCCACGAAGGCTTTCGAGCCTGCGTTTCATGACGAAACCTACACCCATTTCGGTTACCTCCCCCTCGAGGATGGATTCGTAGCCACTATGACGGAAGAGCTTGACAAGCATTGTTCTGGTGGAGGTCTGTTTTATCATGTATTCAAATGATATGTCGCTAATCAGGTTTTGGGTCAGATTCTCATCGGCAGAGTCGTCGGTGGAATAGTTTCCTCCTACTGCTATCTTGAATTTATTGTTGAAGAGGGATTTCGATAGCTGGTAGGAGTAGCTGGTGGTGGTTGATTTTGAACCGTTTTCAGTCTGGTTATATTGATCTACACCGAAGCTCAGGTCTATACCACGTACATGGTTGGCTGTCCAGGAGTTGATTTTCGAGGCCAGGAAGCTGTATACGTTTCCTACGATTGGTCCGTTGGCAGTCTTCATTCCTCCGGCGGTGTATTGTCCGGTCAGAAGTAGGTTCATGGCTTGCTGCTGACGCTGTTCGGCCGACATGGACTGGAGCTCGTTTTGTATGGTCATGTCGTCGTTGGTAGAGAGGTCGAATGCCACCGACGGATTGCTGAGGGTACCTCCTACTATCAACTGCACCAGAAAATTGACAAGATGAGTATCACCGCCACTTTGCTGAATATTTGTCTTCATCGTATCGGTAGCCTTGACGTTGATGACGGGGTTCATAAGATCTCCGTTCCAGAGGACATAGCTGTTGGGTTCGAATACAAAGTCTTTAAGGCCGATGACAGGTATTGAATATCGGGCAAAGCCGTTGCCGAGGTTGAGCTGGCCGGTGAGCTTCATATCGCCCATGTAGTTCATAAAGAAGGCGAGATTCCCCGAGGGAGAGAGTTGCACTTTGTCGGTACCGTTGGTGGAGAGATTGACTGTAGCCTGAGCTCCGGGCACAATATTGAGGTTGGCCGTTATGCGCATATTCATCAATGAGGGTACAGTATCCGCCACGGCAACTTGGGTAGTGTCTGAGAGGCTTACAAATCTCACTACGTCGCTGTTGTCGTCAGACATCGACAGTGCTGTCTCTGTAGAAATATTATAGCCTACGTTTGTAGCGGCGAGTATACTTAAGGAGGCGTTGATATCGAGCAGTCGTAGCGGACCGCGTGCGGATGCGTCGAGATTGACAAACAGATTGCCATAGAGGTCGGACTTCGCTCGCTTGTCGTTGCCGATAAGTTGCACATTGTTACCGTTAAGTGTGAGATTCAAAGCTATGTCGGAAAGCGTAGAGGCATCAACGTTGCCATCGAGAGTGATGGGATTGTTGTTTGCGGCAAGAACATCAAACCGATCGAAATTCAAGACGTTGTCTTTGACTGTGATGGGGACGGTATCAAAGCGCAGTGTAGTCCCGATATAGTTCACGTAGGCACTCACTGAGTCACAACTTATCTGTCCGTTGAGTATCGGAGAGTTGAACTTTCCGGTCATTTCCATCTCGCCATTTAGATATCCACCGAGCTTGGCAGTTTTTGATCCGATGAAGGCGTTGGCAATGCTCAGGGGGAATCTGTCAAGAACGAGATTGAAGTCCTTGGGTTCGAGACCAGCCTCGGGATTATTGATGAATACGGCCCTTAAGAGCAGTGCATTCTCCTGACCATCAACGTCAAGTCCAAGATCTATGTTGGAGCCTCCGTGTGGGTCCATGCCTGCTTTGAGGTTTAGCCCTACATCGCCGACGCAGGTCTTTTCGTAGGTGAAGTTGCTGATATCGAGGGAACCTCCTCCTTCGAGGGCACGACCATTATAGCTCAGCCTCAAGTCGGAATTAACCGTGGCTGTCAGCGGGGGGGCAGACAATGACATTCTCAAGAAATCTTGCACATGTATATTGGCAAGGTTAAGGTGCAAGTCGTTGCCTCCGGTGGTGTCGTTGGGCTGCGTCTCTATGAGAATGCTGCTCTCTTTACTCTTGGCAAGAAGGTTGGCGTCAAGTGAGAAGTCATGAATGTTCAAATCAATATGATTGTCAGAGTTGAGAGTCCAAGGAATATATGCGATAGTAGCCTTCAGAGGGGTGAAATGCATGGAGACTGTGCTGTCCATCATAGCGGCTGTCATACCGAGGCGATATCCCATCTCACCTTGGATGTTGCGCTGGCGCAAATAGGCGGAGAGGCGGTTAGAACCGATATATCCGTTGAGGTCCACCTGTGCAAACTCATCGAGAGTACCCGGTGCGTTCCCCATATGTATCTTATAATCAAGGAGTGTACCACGCTGATCGAGATTCAGGCTGAGTGTATCGAGTTTCATGGTGCCAGTATTGAGTGCGAGCACTCCGGCATCTCCGCGAAGCAGGGAGTCGTTGGTAAAGGTGGCGTATACAGTGTCTACGCTCAGTCCCGACGATGTAATAAATTGCTTAATCAGGCCGTTGCCGGAGGCATTCATGTCAAGATTAAACGGGGGAAGTTTCTTCTGGATAGCATCCACATCCAGCTCTTTCTTATGGAGCTGAAGCATGGCTTCATCGGAGGCTGCAAGGAAGGAGTCAATAACGTCCTTTAGTCCTACGGAGCTTGTGAAATCAAGGTTTGTCTGTTGCGATTCAATCTGTGCTAAGACACTATTCTCCTTGGCATCGAGGCATATATGAGCTCCATTGGGAAGATGGATATACTGGTCGGGGAGATTCCAGTCGAAGTTTTCAATGTCGAGTTCAGCTGTGTATAGCCACTTGTCGGGGGTTGCTGTTGCATCGATTATCAGATCGGCATTACCGCTACAGATGTCGGGAGTGAATCCCATGGATTGCAGGTCGGCATGCTCTACTCTCAACGTTCCCCTTGCGGAATATGTGCCGTTGAGTATCTCACCGGTCAGGTCGATGTGGAATCCCAGGTCGGGATTCAGCGAGGATCCATAGATGGAGAATTCCCCATTGTGGAGAGTGGCTTGGAGGTCTATATCGCTAAGCACTGAGGATTGATATTCTACACTTGCTACAGAGAGATCGATATCAGTAGCCGCACCGGCATTGAGGGGATTGAAACCGGCGCCGGAGGCGTGGAGGGTGGCTGTGACAGCACCCATTCCGAGGTCGGGCATAAAGTTGCGTACATTGAGGTTATGCACTTCTAAGTCTGCCAGATATCGTTCGGAATTTAGAGATACGTTGCCATTGGCAGCTAAGTTACCATGTGGAGTTGTAAGGGTAAAGTCTGCACCATATTCTTGGTTGCGGGCTGAGGCTGTGCCACGAAGTTTGAATGGAGGCAAATCAAATCCGAGAGGTCCGGCAAGTGCCATAATTGGCGAGGGATTGGAGACTTCTCCGTCAATGTCGACAAAGGCGTCGAGGCGTTTGAAATCAAGAGGATTGCGAGCATGGCCGGAAGCACGTAGCGAGAATACTCCGGGCATTGCGGCATCAAGGGTGGAGATAGTGACATTGGATAGGTCTCCGCGAGCTTTTACCTTAGCTACTAATGGAGAACGCTGAGGAAGGACCTTAAGGTATTGTCCCATTGTAGGCATGAAGCTCTGGATATCGGCCAATCCTAAAGATAGGTCAGCATCAAGATTCACCGGAGCATCCGGCTTCATTTCCATCAAGGCGAATGGAAGGTCAGCGTTGAATGCAGCGGTGGAGTATGGCGTTTTGATTCTGAAGTCGTTGAGTGTAATACCTATTGAGTCTAATCGGAATGCTCCTGAGCCCTGAGTTATCTGCAGGCCACACCGCTCCCGAGCCGTTATGGAGACTATCGGAAGCTCAAGGGTAGAGGCTTCGTTGTAGAAGTTTTTCAATACTATGTCGGTATTGAAGATCTCTACGTAGTTGGCATCGAAACCGGGCAACGGGCGGGAGCCTTTGATGGTGTAGACGCCGCCGAAGTCGGTGACGGCAATGTCGCGAGCGCGAATCTTCATCGGCGGCGAGGGAGGAGTAATGGTATCTATGGGAGCCGGATGTGTACGCACATACTCCGCTGTGGGCGCCACATATTTGAATTTTCCATGGGCAAGACTGAGATTGTCAGCACTGATATCATTGGTGCGCAGATCGATTATCGCATTGGCGAGATGTATATCTTTTGCGGCTACGTTGAGCGTATCAATCGTGGGGAGCATTGACATCCCAAAGGTTATGTTGGAAATATTCAGATTTTTAGCCTTTATGAGGAATGGGGTGGAGGGCTGGATGGAATCTGCGGGAGTGGGCTCTTTCTTCCACACATCCATATATAAGGAGATGTCACCGTCTCGGAGGAGAGCCTTATTGAGAAGAATTTCACTCTTGGTGATATTGGCAGAGCTTCCGGGGTCAACCTTCAGAAGTCCGGCTCTGATTTTCATAATCATGGAGGAGTCGGCCGATACCATTCGATAGTATCCGCGACGCAATTCGAGGTCGTTGAGTTGCACGTCGAGGTCGAGGAGTGGTAGGAGCTTTACGTCTGCAACCAACTCGCCTACACTTGCCAAGGTATCTCCGGTAGCCTCGACAGCGCTGACATCCATAAGCTTCACATCCAGAGGGAATGTAAGACGGAATTCACCGATTTTGACATCCATACCCATCTTATCCTTGATGACGCTACAAGCCACATCCTTCAGCAGTGTCTGCATAGGAGGAATATATATGATGACAGGAACCAAAATGATAATCAATAAAATCCAGAAAAGAACCTTAAGAGGGATTCTAAGCCAAGGACTGCGAATGCGATGCTTTTTAGCAGAGGAGTCTGACTGGTCCGACTGGTCCGACTTCGTGCCCGGCCGTGTTTTCTGGAGAATGAGCCAGAGCAGACATACCGTAAATGAGCCGATTCCATCAGCTGTCATATCGGCATACTCGAAGCCCCGCCCTAAATTCATTGCCTCCTGAAGGGATTCTATTGCTACTCCGAAGAGCATCGAACCGATTGAAAACAAAATCGCTTTAATTACCGGGATGTTTGCCCAATTGCGTTTGCGCGACCAGTCGAAAAGCAGAGTCACCGTCAGGCCTCCAAACATCAAGGCGTGGACAACCTTATCGACTCCTTCAAAGAGGTTGAAATCGGTTTCGCCAAGTGGCCGTGGAGCTAATGTGAGCCACAAGATAGCTATTACTACAAGTGCTGAAAATGACCACGCCGGCATCCCCTGCAGAATGGTATGCAATCTGTGGGACTTACTGTTTTTGTTACTTTTATGCTGGCTCATGATCTTGGTGTGGGAGATTTAGTACAAATTTAAAGAATTTTCACAAAAATTCAAACTTCTTTATCATAAACCTCAACAAAGGCAATAAAGTTCAGCCCCGCCGCAACTTTCTCCGGCATCAATCTGCTTCAACCAGTCTCAAGATTCATCAGGGAATTTTAAGGAATTTTCCAGTTGAAAAAATTTGGTCGTTAGCGAAAAAATCCTTACTTTTGCATGCTTTTTGAACAAAGGAGGCGCATCCCGGGGGAGAGCCCGAATGCCGAAAATCCTTTCTAACAAAAGTCAATTATTTATTAATCATCAAAAAACTCTCAAACAAAATGCATCTTTCAACTGAAGAAAAGCAGGCCATCTTCGAGAAGTATGGCAACGGCAAAGGCGACACCGGTAGCCCCGAAAGCCAGATCGCTCTGTTCTCAATCCGTATCAAACACCTGACAGAGCACCTGAAATCTAACCACAAAGATTTCTCCACCGCCCGTGCTCTCAAGGCTCTCGTTGGTCAGCGTCGCAGTCTCCTCGACTACCTCATCCGCAAGGACATCAATCGCTATCGTGCCATCATCGCTAAGAAAGAACTCGGTATTCGCAAGTAATCTTCTTGGCTTCGGTACGTGCCGATCTTCCCATAAGAGGGATATATCTTCATCGATATATCCCTCTTTTTTGTCGGCAGCCGCGACTTATCGGCAGCCGTGACTTGTCGGCGACCGCGATTTGTCGACAGCTCGATTTGTCGGCGGGCAATTTTATTGCTGTCGGGGACGTTATTTCCTTAGACAGACTATTTCAGGCTTAACAACATGTATAATACCTTTAAACTCTTCGCCATGCCACTACTCGCTTCTGTGGCTATCTCCCTGGGAGTGACTTTTGACTCCACGGCTCAAAGTAATTTCGACGCCCAATTTCTCTCTTACCCTTCTTATAATGGCAACGATTTGGAACTCGTCGTTGACGATTCCGGCACCCATTTTCGTCTGTGGAGTCCCCGGGCTTCTGAAGCTCGAGTGAATCTCTATCATGATGGTCATACCGGCTCACCTTATCTTTCTATTGATATGAGTCGCGATGGCCAGTCCGGAACCTGGGTCGCTTCGCTACCGGATAAGCTTTATGGCGATTTCTACACTTTTCAAATTCTCCACAATGGCAAATGGCTTGCGGAAACTCCGGGCGTATGGGCTAAGGCTGTAGGTGTCAACGGCGCTCGCGCTGCTATTATCGACCTTGATTCTACCGACCCCGCAGGCTGGAACGCTGATAAGGGTCCCAACGTGGAGAATTTCTCAGATGTCATCGTCTACGAAATGCACCATCGCGACTTGTCGATGCATCCTTCTTCGGGTATCGCCAACAAGGGCAAGTTCCTTGCCCTCACTGAAAGCGGCACCCTCTCTCCGGAAGGACTCGCCACCGGCATTGACCATCTCAAAGAACTCGGTATCACCCACGTGCATATCCTGCCAAGCTATGATTTCAATTCCGTTGACGAGACTAATCTTCAGCAGAATGTCTACAATTGGGGATATGACCCTCTCAACTACAATGTCCCTGAGGGCTCTTACTCTACTAATCCCTCCGACCCTAAGGCGCGTATTCGCGAAATGAAGCATATGATTCAGGCACTCCACAAGGAGGGTATCGGGGTGATTATGGATGTTGTCTACAATCATACTGCTACTAATGATGACTCTAATTTTGAGCTTACAGCCCCGGGCTATTATCATCGCCACTGGGATGATGGTCGCTATTCGGATGCTTCCGGTTGTGGCAATGAAACGGCATCTGACCGTGCTCAGATGCGCAACTATATTATCAACTCTGTGAAGTATTGGGCTGATGAGTTCCATATCGATGGATTCCGCTTCGATCTGATGGCAATCCACGACACTGAAACAATGAATGAGGTGGCAGCTGAGCTGAAGAAAATACGTCCGGATATTTTCGTGTATGGCGAAGGATGGACTGCAGGTGACTCACCCTTGACTCCAGAACGCCGTGCACTGAAGGAGAATGTCAGCAAGATGCAGAATATCGCGGTATTCTCCGACGATTTGCGCGATGCCGTGAAGGGTCACTACACCAACGCGGCCGACCGCGGCTTCGCCACAGGTAAGCCGGGACTGGAGGAGACCGTGAAAATCGGTATTGTGGCCGCTACGGCTCATCCTCAGGTGGATTTCTCCAAGGGTAATAATTCTAAGTTCCCTTATGCTACTTCTCCGGAAATGATTGTCAACTATGTCTCTTGCCATGATGATCTCTGTCTGACCGATAAGTTGCGCCGCTCCATGGCCGGTGAGCCGGAAGAAAATATGATTGAAGCCGCCAAGCTTGCCCAGACTATCGTCTTCACTTCGCAAGGTACCCCCTTTATCTTTGCCGGTGAAGAGATTTTTCGCGACAAGCAGGGTGTCCACAACTCATATAAGAGCCCGGATTCTATCAATGCCATCAATTGGAGCAACAAGGCGAAATATGCCGACTTGTTCGACTATTACAAGGGTCTGACAAGTCTGCGCAAGAGTCATCCGGCCTTTCGTATGACTACTGCCGAAGACATTGCCCGCCATCTGAAATTCGACAAGATTGACTCTCAGAAGACTCCTAATCTCATCTCCTATTCGCTGACTGACCATGCCAACGGGGATGAATGGAAGGAGATTAAAGTTGTCTTCAATGGAGCATCCTATGCTCAGTCTGTAAAGCTACCAAAAGGGAAGTGGATTATAGTAGCTCGCGATGGTAAAATCTCACCATCAGGCGACCTCGGCCGCTTCCAAGGAGGAAAAATCACTCTCGCTCCCTATTCAGCCCTAATCCTCGCCAAAGATTAACACAGCTGAGAGTTGCCAGCCCACCGGGACTGAGTATCATATCAGTTTCCCATCTAATAAAATTAAAAAGATTCTCAGCTAATTTCTACTAGTCTGAGAATCTTTATTGTATCCCCGTGGGGAGTCGAACCCCAATCGTCGGAACCGGAATCCGAAATTCTATCCATTGAACTACGGAGACTTGCCCAGGCTATCGCATTGATGAGCCTTTTCTGTCGCAAAGTTAAGAATTTTCTCCCTATTTCCCATATTTTTCACTATTTTTGTATTTATGATACGAATGGAATCCGGCTGGAAGGAGGCTCTGAGCGAGGAGTTCTCTAAGATTTATTTCCTCAAACTCACTGACTATGTGCGCAGTGAGTATACCAACCCGGCCTATAACATATATCCTCCCGCTGCTAATATTTTCTCGGCTTTCGATGAGTCTCCTTTCAGCAAGACAAAGGTTGTCATCATCGGTCAGGATCCATATCATGGTCCGGGCCAGGCTAACGGTCTTTGTTTCTCGGTGGCTCCGGGTGTGAAAATTCCCCCCTCGCTGGTGAATATTTTTAAGGAGATCTCAGACGATGTGGGTAGTCCGACTCCGGAAGATGGCGACCTGTCGCGCTGGGCTCGGCAAGGTGTGCTCCTCCTGAATGCTACGCTGACTGTTCGAGAACATCAAGCACGTTCTCATGCGGGGATAGGCTGGGAGACGTTTACCGATGCGGCAGTGGCGCAGTTGGCCAACCGACGCTCCAATCTTGTCTTCATGCTCTGGGGCTCTGATGCTATTCGTAAGGGTGCGCGTATCGACACTCGAAAGCATCTCGTACTGACCTCTCCCCATCCCTCTCCCCTTTCGGCCTACCGGGGATTCTTTGGCAACCGCCATTTCTCCCGAGCCAATGAGTATCTCATTGCCCACGGTAAGTCTCCTATTATATGGTGAATCAACATATTATTGAGTCTTTTTTATTTTTGTATATGATTAATTACACTACTGAAGAACGTCTTGAGAAATGTCGGGCGCTGCGTCGCGAGGGCTACAATTGCGCACAAAGCGTTATTATGTGTTTCGATGATATTACGGGTCTGCCGAAGGAGGTGGCTGCGAAAATCTCTTCTGCCCTCGGCTCGGGGGTGGCAGGATGTCGTCAGATTTGCGGTGTAGCGAATGCTATGGCTATGACTATCGGTATGACTCATGGTGAAGATGCGGCCTCCAAAGTAGCTGCCGTCAAGGAAGCTCGCCCCCTGCTCGATGAGTTTTCCGCGGCCTGCCACGGACGCTTCAATTGTTGTGACCTTAAAGGTAAGGAGGATATCCTCCCCTGCGATGACCTCGTAGCTCTTGGCGTAGGTATTCTTGACTGTCATTTCCGCAACAAAAACATATAATATTATGTCCGTCAAACCCCTCCCCTCTTTTTTAATGCACTCTCTTGCGAAAACATCCTTCTTTGCACTCTCGCTCTCCTGTGTATTTTCTATCTTCGCTGAAAATACACAGACTGCTATCTTCAGTCCTAAGTTTCAGACGCTGAAGGTGGAGAAGGTCGATGATTTTATGGCCACGCCGGTTATCCATCTCGGTGCGGGCGATGTGCTGAAGATCTCTTTCGATGAAATCGCTGAGGATTATTCACAGTTGCAGTGGCGTATGATTCATTGTAATGCTGACTGGCAACCCTCGCGACTCATGGAGTCGGAATATGTGGATGGTTTCAACATCGCAGACATTGAGGACTTTGCTTATTCTTCCAATACTTATATCCATTATGTCAATTATCAGTTTACGATTCCCTCAGAGGGGATGAGTCCGCTGGTGGGGGGAAATTATCTGGTGCAAGTTTTCGACAGGTATGAGCCGTCGGCGACTCTGTTGCAGGCGCGAATACAGGTGGCAGAACCCGGCTCCTCTGTCTCAGGTTTTGCCACGGGACGCACCGATTATGGCATAAACACGGAATTTCAGCAGTTGGCGTTTAATGTGGCCTACGATGGATCGCTCAATCTGAATCCCTATCAGGACCTTATTGTCACCATTGAGCAAAACGGGCGCCCGGAAACTCGCCGGGAGCTGAAGCGTCCGCTACGTGTCAATGGCAACCAACTTATCTATGAGTCGCTGCCGGAGCTGATCTTTCCTGCCGGCAATGAGTATCGTCGCTTTGAGACGGTACGCGCGGATTATCCGGGCATGGGGGTAGACTCTACTCGATATATGGGTCCTAATTATCATGCATGGCTTCATATCGATGAGGGGCGTGCGGGACGGAATTATGTCTTTGACTCTACCCAGCATGGACGCTTTATTGTAGATGAGTATAACTCCACCGACCCTAACCTTGGCGCAGACTACGTCACCATGCATTTCTCACTGGATTTCCCGGAGATTATGGATGGCGATATCTACGTTGACGGTGAATTTGCCCGTCCGTTGCCTGCTGACCATACACGCATGAAATACAACAGGCATACAAGTCTCTACGAACTCGAATTGCCCCTCAAACAGGGTTCTTATAATTATCAGTATGTAGCCCGACATCGCGAAGGAGACACTACCTTAACTCCGGCTCCTATTGAAGGTAATTATTCGGAGACTTCCAATGAATATAATGTCTGTATATATTTGAGAAGGCCGGCCTCCAGAGGGGATATTCTTATCGGTGCTTACACTATTCAATCTCAGAAATAACTATGTTTCAAATAGACGATACTTTAGTTTCTATAGACTTAGCAGAGAGATTTTTCTGCTGCGACCTTGATGCCTGCCATGGCGAATGTTGTATTGAAGGAGATGCGGGAGCTCCCCTCACTCAGGAGGAAGACCGACGACTTGGCGAGCTGATGCCAAAGATTCTGCCATTGCTGACACCGCGGGCACAGAGCGTAATTCGAGAGGAAGGGCATTCATATACCGACCAAGAGGGAGACTTGGTTACCAATATCATCGAGGGGGGCAACTGTGTGTTCACCTGCATGGAGCCGGGAGGGATGTGTCTCTGTGCGCTGGAGAAAGCGCGGCGCGTGGGAGACACGGAGATGTTCAAACCGATAAGTTGTGCCCTATATCCGGTAAGAATCAAAGAATATGACGGTTTTACAGCCGTCAACTTCCACCGTTGGAAGATCTGCCGCGCCGCTGAGACCCTCGGCCGCGCCAAGGGGATTCGAGCCTACGAATTCCTCCAAGGCCCCTTAGAGCGACGCTTCGGCAAAGTATGGTACGCCAAGCTACGCCTAATCTGTGAGCAATGGCTCGCCCGGAATCCCAATATATATCACTGATTTCATACACCTTAAGCCTACCCCACAAAAGCCACCATACCATGTTGAGAAGCGATTTGCTATCGCCCAAAGTTGTAATATTATATGCAACTCCGGTTGAACTCCGGTTGAATCTGTAAATATTTGCAGGATTTAAGAAATTTTATTAATTTTGCACTGAAATTTATCCTATGAGCCTATACATGTAAGAATTTATTTAGTTAAGCCAAAGAGTCTGAGATGATTGTGAAATCATCTCTTTCTTGTTTTTTATAAAGGTATTTAAGAACTTACGTAATGTAAACGGTCCAAACCGCTATGAGTTTGGACCGTTCAACTGTTTAGACTGCATTGCCATTAAGCAACCACTTATGAAACCATCTACAATGTAGCTTTGACGAATATCCACTGCTGTGCTTTCGTTGCATTGTAGCGATATAGCTGGATGTTCGTTCCATCGGCTACTTTTGAATTACTTAAATCAACTACATAATTTATATCCATAATCGAACATATGGAATATGTGTTACCACCATGATGATGTAAATACCATTTTTGGGCTCCTGTATTGTTAAAGGTCCAGAGTTGGAGATTAGTTCCATTGGCAACAACAGAATTATTTACATCAAGTACATGAAATGTCCTGACATCATCTTCCTCGGGTATTGCTGTCTGATTACATAGTACATATACATCTTTTTCAGTGTTAAACACCAACCATTTCTGTGCATTCGTACCATTAAATTTCCACAATTGGATATTGTTTCCGTCTGTAAGCCTACTATGGTCGTTATCAAGAACATATGTAGGATTTATGGCACTTTTTACATAATAAACGCCTGGATCCAATGCGAATACTCCAAAATATACAGCCACCAACGTGATTAATAAAATCCATCTCTTCATTATTTCAACGAATTAAATCAAATATGAAACGATCTTGTAGCTTGTTATTAATAAAATATTTGACCTCTATATGATTAGTCCCGGCATAATCGAAAACATACTTATTGCCTGAGTATTCAACCTCCGCCGGAAACTTATCCATGTAGCACATCCCCAAACACTCCCAATTGTCGAAGCAACCTCCTTTTACTCCCAAAAATTCACTGAGGATAAAAGACATCACATCAAATCCATATGATAAATTATTGTATGGTATACCGGTATATCTGATTTTTATCTTGACTTCATAATTACGTATTTTCAATAAAATTTCCCTTACACTAAAATCTTTGAACTTATAGGTGGCATTAATCACCTCAGGATATACAGCATCCTTTACAGGCACTCGTACCTTACATGATTCATTATCATACTCACAAAGCTCCCTTCCGATTCCTTCAATTGTGTATAATTGCTTCATCTTCCGCAATCCCTCAATATGATTATTATAACTGGCTAAGAGCTTCTGACCCGAATAAACCTGCATATCAACATACGAGGAATTTGGGTAACTTATAACATAGTTATTGGCGTAAAAAGCGCCGAAGGTTCGTGAATTGGTTGTTGTCAAATCTTTAAGCAAGTCATCCTTGTTATAAGACACTGAATAACTACCCTTAATTCCGGCCTTCTGAATCTGGTAGTTGATTTTTGTCACATTCGGGGATACTGCCAGCATATTAGCAACTGTACCGATTACAACAAGGATAATAACGGTTATTCGAAGTTTATACATTATTCTTATTCTATTAGTTCAAGTCTTCCATATTGATAACCCATCTCACAATCAATAATATAACGGCAAATATCATCATCGTGAGTAAATTTCATTGTCAAGTATGGTTTGGCATCTTGACTTTTGAAAAAATATTCCTGTTCAGCTATAGAATATTGATGATTCTGAGTCTCGTTGTCAATTTCATATCTATACCAGTTATTTTTTAAAGTTGTAACGGTACTACCATCATCTCTGACCTTAAAGAATTCTATTTTTGCTCGTATATATGCTGTCGGATCATACATCAAACAATAATTTTCAGTGAACTTATACTCAGGATTCTTTAGACGAAAGAATATTTTAACTTCTCCTAAATTTGTGTGCTTGCCGTCTATCTCATCGCCAGTGTATTTGTAATGAGTGACATGTTCGAAATGTCCGTCAGGTAGCATTTCAACTCTACGTTCTCCATCTTCTTCATAACTCACATAGGCATCAGCAATTGTAAGTATACTTGCAGGAACTTTCACATCATAAGTGAATGCCATCTCACATTTGGGGTCGGCAGGTTCGTCCTTGTCCTTACAGGATACTAACGTCATAGTCATCCCTACCATAATAAGTAAAATTATTTTTTCCGTTTTCATTAGTTCAATTAATTTCAGTTACATTATAATATAACCACTTCAATAACAATGTAGGTTCCTCAATATTATTGCAAAATTAGTTATTAGTGCCACGAATAACCTTGACGGTGAGCATTAAGTTGTCCTTTACTGTATGTTTATTTTTATTGTTGATGACTTCATATTTGAATTGAACCTTTATTACTGATGGATTTCTGTCAATTCCGTAGGGTAAATCAAACCTTTTCCCATATGAAACGCCATCATATAAGAACTCCGTATTAACAATCTCCCAACCTTCTTCTATTAACTTGTCATTGAGCATAGGGACGAGTGTCAAAACTTCTGAACCTACTTCATAAGTGAAATCCTCTAAATTAGAAAAGCTGTCTTTTGCAAACATTGAACCAAGATCCACAGCTACTGTGCGATAACTATCGGTAATCCAATGCGGCACCACTACTTCGCTTTGAATTCCACTTAAGTGTCCTTGGTAATTAAGCGATACTCCGCCATAAATAAATTCACGAAATACAAAGAGATCCCCAGGCTCATAATTGGTACTATGTTCAACATTCGGTTTTTGGACAGGTTCATCCTCTTTGTTCTCGATACACGATGGCAAAGCAAAAGCTATAATGAAAGCCATCAACAACATCTGTAAAATCTTTTTATTCATTTACGATTTTTTGGTCGGTGCCGTCCCCAAACCGACTGATTAGTATACAAAAAAAGCGCAGGACGATGTTCAGTTTATCTTCTTGAGGCATCGCCAAACGCCTTGTACAGAATAAACAGTCCACTCCCACGCCTTATCGGATATCGATACCCCTTGTCGGGGAGTGGATAAACGACAAGCATGAACGTCTGTTGACTGCTTTCTCCTCTGTACTTGATTTGATTTGGCGATTTTCAAGAAAGGATAAAGCAAAAACGCTTCATTTATTATATCTCAGAGCCGATGCTCTGTCAACAAAATTAATATATTTATCTTAAAAATACAACATCGAAATTTAAGTTTCTCAAGCTACAGTACCATTTGAACTTAAGTTTAAGTTTCATAGAACACTTTCGAGTTCAACTAAAATAATATTTTGATGATTCTTTAATTTCCTAAGCTCAAACTCCCAACTTTTCACAAGTTATGGCATGCGAATGCAGAACCTCGAAGTAATTTTACAGAGTTCGCTTTAAGAAAATCAAAATTGGTAAAACTTTGATTTTTGGGTTGAGTTGAGTTACGAATTGCTTGGTTTGAATTTATCCTTCGTTACAGTACGGGGCTGAGAAGGCGTACGATGGATTCTATCAGGCGGTTGAATAGTGGTCGTTTGTGCCACGAGGATAAGGTCAGCTTGCTGCATTGCGACAGGTCGTTGAAGAAGATGTCTCGGCAGCGACTGTTAAATTCGGCATCGTAAACCAATAAATTGCATTCAAAGTTGTTTTCGAAGCTACGAAAGTCGAAGTTGGTGGATCCAACCGTGGCAAGCCCATGGTCTATGACCATCATCTTTGAATGCAGCATTCCGGGATCGTAGAAGTATACTTTGATCCCGGCTTTTAAGCACTGGGTGACGTAGCTGTAGGAAGCGTATTGCAGCAATCTTGAGTCGCACTTTCCGGGCAACATTATGCGGACATCGACTCCTCCCAAGGCTGCAGCTTCCAGAGCGTGGATCAGTGCATCTGTAGGGAGAAAGTATGGGGTCTGGATATATATTGATTTGGTGGCGGAGGTGATTGCACGCAGAAACACTAAGGAAAGATTATCCCAAGTATTGACAGGGCCGGATGTGACCAGCTGCATACCGGTTTTATTACTGATCTCTTCATGCATAAATTCGAGGGGCAGTCGTGCCACACCATTATTGAGGAAGAACCAGTCTATGGCAAAGCTGAGCATGAGTGATTCTACGATGTCGCCTCGAAGGCGAAAGTGGGTGTCGCGCCATACTATCCCTTCTGATTCGGAGCATGCATATCTGTCGGCGATATTCATTCCTCCTATATAGCCTATTCTATTATCAATAATGACGAGTTTACGATGATTGCGCCAGTTGATTCTATTGGCCAACTGGGGGAACGTAACTCTGAAGAAGGGGTGGATTTCCACTCCGGCTTCCGACATTCTGCGGAAGAATTTCCGGGATGTTGAAAAGCTCCCTACGTTATCGTAGATAACCCTGACGGCTACTCCTGCTTGTGCCTTTTCTATGAGTATACCGGCTATTGTATTGCCAATATTATCATCACTAAAGATATAATATTGGAGGAAAATAGATTTTCGGGCCCCTTTCAGGTCATCAATCAATGAATGGAATTTGGTGGCGCCGTCTGTAAATATCTCTACACTGTTGTTGACTGTTAGTGGGGAGTTGCAGAGATTGTCGGCTAGTCGGGATAATACGCGTTCATCGGCAGTGAGCTCGGCCTGGTCGAAGGATGCTCTGTTGGCCGCTACTCGTGTGAGAAGTTTGCGTCGACTTTGTTTGGAAATCAAATGGATTCCTTTGAGGCTCCGGCCGAAAAACATATAGAATATCAGGCCAACGCCGGGGAGGAATATCAGTGATAGCACCCATGCCAGTGAACGAATTGGATTTCTATTCTCTCTGAGCACCACGATGACACATCCCAAGATAACGGCGGCGTAGACGCCGAAACCAATGAGATTGAGCCATGGAGTAGCGGCAAGATTCATAGAAGTCAAGGGCATAATGTGGTACGTGATGATTTACGCTCCAAATTTAATAAAAGTCGGGATAATGGCAAAATTTTTATTCACTGGCAATTTACACTGGCGGGACGCCAATATTACTGTGATTTTTACACAGACCAGGAGACTGCGCTACTGTTATGAAAAAGAGGGTGTATCGCATTTGATACACCCTCTAAGGATTCTGTTTAATCTGCCTGGATTATTCAGCTTTGGTCTCTTCTGCAACAGGTGTTTCTGCTGCGGGAGCTTCTGCTTTCGGAGCAGCTTTGCGACGGCTACGACGAGTAGTCTTGGCTTTCTTCTTAGCGCTCTCTTCGAGGGCACCTTCGTTGAAGTCTACAAACTCGATCATTGCCATCTCGGCGTTGTCACCAAGACGATGTCCGGTTTTGATGATGCGCAGATAGCCTCCGGGACGCTCAGCAACCTTGTCGGCGATAACACTGAAGAGTTCCTTGATAGCTTCCTTATTCTGGAGGTAGCTGAATACGAGACGACGGTTGGGGGTATCGTCTTTCTTAGCCCGAGTGATAATGGGCTCGGCATATACACGGAGTGCTTTAGCCTTAGCCAGAGTCGTGAAGATTCTCTTATGCATGATAAGAGAGATAGCGAGGTTGCTAAGGAGCGCTTCGCGGTGTCCTTTCTTACGACCCAGGTGATTGAATTTTTTATTATGTCTCATCGTTGATTATTCTTTGTCTAATTTATACTTGGAGATATCCATTCCGAAGGAAAGATTCTGGGAAGCGAGGAGCTCATCGAGCTCATTGAGGCTCTTGCGTCCGAAGTTGCGGAACTTAAGCAGGTCGTTCTTGTTAAAGACCACGAGCTCACCGAGAGTCTCGACTTCAGCGCTCTTAAGGCAGTTGAGGGCACGAACGGAGAGGTCCATATCTACGAGCTTAGTCTTGAGAAGCTGGCGCATGTGGAGAGCATCTTCGTCGAATTCCTCAGTGCGTTCAGCTTCAGGAGCTTCGAAGGCGATCTTCTCGTCGGAGAAGAGCATGAAATGCTGAATAAGAATCTTAGCTGCGTCTTTCAACGCATCCTTGGGGAGAATAGAGCCATCGGTGGTGACCTCAAGCACGAGCTTCTCGTAGTCGGTCTGCTGTTCGACGCGGAAGTTTTCCACGGCGTACTTGACGTTCTTAATAGGAGTATAGATTGAGTCGATAGCGATAACACCGGGAGTGCTGTCAGTGAGCATCTCACGATTGATATCAGCGGGGACCCAACCGCGACCCTTATTAATATTGAATTCCAGCTGGAAACCTGCGGAAGAGTCAAGGTTGCAGATTACGAGGTCGGGATTGAGGACCTCGAAGCCGGTGAGGACTTTGCCGAGATCACCGGCCTTGAACACATCTGTGCCGGAGACATTGACAGTGCGTTTTTCGGTGTCAATGTCGGGTGTCAGTTGCTTGAAACGTACCTGCTTGAGGTTGAGGATGATGTTAGTGACATCCTCTTTAACGCCGGGGATAGTGTCGAGTTCATGGTCGACGCCGTCGATACGGATGGAGCAGATAGCGTAGCCCTCGAGAGAAGAGAGCAAGATGCGACGCATAGCGTTGCCGATAGTCTGACCATAACCGGGTTCAAGGGGACGGAATTCGAACCGACCGAACTTATCGTCGGCTTCAAGCATGACGACCTTTTCAGGCTTTTGAAATGCTAAAATAGCCATTGTGGTCTCTATAATTAATTATTTAGAATACAATTCGACGATGGACTGTTCCTTGATATTTTCGGGGATGTCCTCGCGAGTAGGAACATGAAGGAATTTGCCACCCTTGATGGATTCGTCCCATTCAATCCAAGGATACTTGGAGTGGTTGAAGCCAGCGAGGCAGTCGGCGATTACTTCGAGAGATTTAGATTTTTCGCGAACGGTGATAACGTCGCCGGGCTTCACCTGATAAGAGGCGATGTTGACAATCTTACCATTAACGCAGATGTGCTTGTGGAGCACGAGTTGACGGGCAGCAGGACGGCTGGGAGCGAGGCCGAGACGGAACACTACGTTGTCCAGACGGCTCTCGAGAAGCTGGAGAAGAACCTCACCGGTGATGCCTTTAGTTCGGGCTGCCTTGTCGAAGAGATTACGGAACTGACGCTCGAGTACACCATAAGTGTATTTAGCTTTCTGCTTTTCACGGAGCATGAGTCCGTACTCAGAAGTCTTGCGGCGGCGGTTGGCACCATGCTGACCTGGAGGGTTAGTCTTACGTGCCAGGACCTTGTCTTCGCCGAAGATGGGCTCGCCGAATTTGCGAGCTATTTTTGATTTGGGGCCTGTATATCTTGCCATTTTTAATTTTAATTTTGTTTGGACTTCACCGTGGCGGTATCGGACGGTATCTCTCTTAGCGCAGCCGCGACCGTCGAGAGGTAGAATTTGGTGCCGCTCATCGCGAGTGGCAACCGACGGCCATAATATTCGCATTCAAGGGACCGTATCCGAGCCGCTATTGGAGTATCCTGAAGATGAAAATGATTTTAAATTTGAATCAGCTTTCGGGGTTGAAAGATGAAACGTTGATCAGACTCTTCTTCTTTTGGGAGGACGGCAACCGTTGTGGGGAAGCGGAGTTACGTCAACGATTTCAGTGACTTCGATTCCGGCGCCGTGGATGGTACGGATAGCGCTTTCGCGACCGTTACCGGGACCTTTCACATAAGCCTTCACCTTGCGCAGACCCAGGTCATAAGCAACCTTGGCGCAATCCTGAGCGGCCATCTGAGCTGCGTAGGGAGTGTTCTTCTTAGAACCTCTGAAGCCCATCTTGCCGGCTGAAGACCATGAGATGACCTGACCTTCGCTGTTGGCCAGGCATACAATGATGTTGTTGAAGGAGCTATGTACGTGAAGCTGACCCATTGCGTCAACTTTGACATTTCTCTTCTTAGCTGCGACTGTCTTTTTTGCCATTTTTCAATTATTATTTTGTAGCTTTCTTCTTGTTAGCGACTGTCTTCTTGCGTCCCTTGCGGGTACGTGCGTTGTTCTTGGTGCTCTGTCCGCGTACGGGGAGACCGATTCTGTGGCGCACGCCGCGGTAGCAGCCGATGTCCATGAGGCGTTTGATGTTGAGCTGTATCTCTGAACGAAGGTCGCCTTCTACCTTATATTCATTCTGGATTACTTCGCGCACTGCTGCAGCCTGGTCGTCTGTCCAGTCCTGCACCTTGATGTCGCGGTCAACGCCGGCCTTGCTCAAAATTGAATTGGCGGCGCTACGGCCGATTCCGTAGATGTATGTGAGGGCGATCTCGCCTCTCTTGTTTTGCGGCAAATCTACGCCGACTATTCTTACTGCCATATTGGTCTATTTACAATTTATTTTGCAAAGGTAATAAAATTATCCTTGACGTTGTTTAAGTTTTGGGTTCTTCTTGTTGATTACGTAGAGTCTGCCTTTACGACGGACAATCTTGCTGTCGGCCGTACGCTTTTTGATGGATGCTCTTACTTTCATATCTTGTGGTCGTTTTTTATTTGTATCTGAATGAGATACGTCCCTTACTGAGGTCGTACGGTGACATCTCCACCTTTACCTTGTCGCCGGGAAGTATCTTTATATAGTGCATTCTCATCTTTCCGGAAATGTGGGCTGTTATCTCATGCCCGTTTTCCAGTTGGACTTTGAACATTGCGTTAGACAACGCCTCGAGGATTACTCCGTCTATTTCTATTGCTGCTTGTTTTGCCATCTTGGTTTCTTGGTCTTTTGTGATCTTGTCCGAAAAAGTCGATTACTTTGCGGCGAGTGCCTCTTCGATATATTTGAATGTGGTCAGTATCTCAGGCTCTTCATCCCCTATCAGTAGTGTGTGCTCATAGTGGGCTGAGGGCTTGCCATCGCGGGTGGTTGTCTGCCAACCATCCTTGGCGAACTTGATGTTCTTGCTTCCCATATTTATCATGGGTTCGATACAGATACACATCCCTTTTTTCAGAACAGGGCCGATACCGCGTCTGCCATAGTTGGGCACTTCCGGATCTTCATGCATGCTTCTGCCAATACCGTGGCCACACATTTCGCGTACTACGCTATAGCCATGACGTTCGCAGAAGATCTGTACTGCATTGGCAATATCACCGATACGCTTTCCTGTACGGGCAGCCTCTATTCCTTTATAGAGACTTTCTTTAGTGATCTCGAGAAGCTTCATGACTTTCGGATCAACCTCCCCTACGGGAAAAGTGTAGCAGCTGTCGCCATTATAACCGTTGATTTCAACGACACAGTCGGTACCGATGATATCACCTTCGCGCAACGTATAGTTTGAAGGGAAACCATGGACCACAGTGTCATTAACTTCTATGCAGAGAGTGCCGGGAAAACCATGGTAACCTAAGCAGGCGGGTTTACCCCCGTTGTCGAGGATAAACTCACGTGCTATGGTGTCAAGTTTAAGAGTACTCACTCCGGGAGCCACCCATTTAGCGACTTCCCCGAGTGTACGGCTGACGAGGTCGGCCGCTACTCTCATTTTTTCGATCTCTTCCGGAGTTTTGATATAAATCATAAAGAGAATTCAGAAGGCATTAGAAAGCTCCGCTGCCCGTAGTGCGACCTTTGATGCGGCCATCCTTCATCAGGCCGTCATAGTGGCGCATGAGCAGGTGTCCTTCGATGATACGGAGAGTATCAAGCACTACGCCTACCATGATGAGCAGAGAAGTGCCACCGAAGAACTGGGCAAAGTTTCTATTGAGGCCGCAGATATGGGCGATAGCCGGAAGGATAGCCACGATTCCGAGGAAGATGGAGCCGGGCAGTGTGATACGCGACATGATAGAGTCGAGATAATCGACAGTAGGCTTGCCGGGTTTGATGCCGGGTATGAAGCCATTGTTGCGTTTCATATCCTCTGCCATCTGCTGCGGACGGACAGTAATCGCGGTGTAGAAATAAGTAAACGCCACGATCATGAGGAAATATACGAAGTTGTACCAGAAGCCGTACATATCAGTCAAGGCACCGAAGAAACCGGTCTGATCGGTAGAGAAACCTACTAGGGTGATGGGTATAAACATAATTGCCTGAGCAAAGATGATCGGCATTACACCGGCAGCGTTGACCTTAAGAGGGATGTACTGACGTGCACCACCATACTGCTTATTGCCGACGATACGCTTAGCATACTGTACGGGCACCTTGCGGGTACCTTGTACAAGAAGCACAGCTCCGGCGATGACAGCAAGGAGGATTACGACTTCGAGCAGGAAGATCACAAGACCACCGCCGGCAGAGTTAAGCAGACGGCTGTTGAACTCCTGAAGAAAGGCTTCGGGAAGGCGGGCGATAATACCGATGAGGATGATGAAAGAGATACCGTTGCCGACACCCTTTTGGTCGATCCTTTCGCCGAGCCACATGATAAACATAGATCCGGCAGCCAGTACTATCGTCATGAATACAATAGTCCAGAAGCCCATTTCAATATGGCCGTTAGCCGCAGTCACCTGATATTTAAGGTTCATCAGATAAGCGGGGCCCTGAAGTACCAAAATGAGGACAGTCAGGTAGCGGGTGTATTGATTGAGCTTCATACGTCCGCTCTCACCCTCACGCTGCATCTTCTGGAAAGAAGGGAGAACCATGCCAAGTAGCTGGATTACGATAGAAGCCGTAATATAAGGCATGATACCCAAGGCGAAGATTGAAGCCTGGGAGAAAGCGCCTCCGGAGAACATATCGAGGAGCTGCATGAGACCTTCAGAAGTAAAATTCTTGAGGGCCATGAGCTCATCGGGATTGATGCCCGGGAGGACGACGTAGCATCCGAAGCGGTAGATGATGACGAGCAGAAGAGTGATACCGATACGGTTTCTGAGGTCTTCTACGCTCCAGATATTTTTAATTGTTTTAGAAAATCCCATTATGGTAAAAATTATTTTTTGATTGCAGAGCCGCCGGCAGCGGTGATAGCTTCTTCAGCTTTCTTAGAGAAAGCATCGGCCTCTACGTCAACCTTGCGAGTAAGAGAGCCATTGCCAAGAACCTTGACGAGAGCTTTCTTGGGAACGAGGCCGGCTTCACGAAGATCTGCAATCGTAATTTTAGCGAGGTCCTTAGCCTCAGCCAGAGCCTGAATGGCGTCAAGGTTCAGAGCCTTGTATTCAACACGGTTGATATTCTTGAAGCCAAATTTAGGAACGCGACGCTGAAGAGGCATCTGGCCACCTTCAAAACCGATTTTACGTTTGTAGCCGGAGCGAGACTTAGCACCCTTGTGACCACGGGTTGAAGTGCCGCCGTAGCCAGAGCCGGGACCGCGGCCTATTCTCTTGTTGCCCTTGTTTGAGCCGGGGGCAGGTTTAAGATTATGTAATTCCATTGTTGATTCTGACTTTTTAGAGTTTAGTAACTTCTACGAGGTGGTGGACAGTTTTTACCATACCCATGATGGAGGGGTTGTCCTCCTTGATAACGGTGTGGTTCATTTTATGGAGTCCGAGAGCGTCGAGGGTGCGTTTCTGCACGGCAGGTGCACCGATGCGGCTCTTGATTTGCTTAATCTGAATTTGTGCCATATAGGTGATAAATTATTTGCCGTTAAACACTTTTTCAACGCTGATACCGCGCAGACGCGCTACTTCAGCGGGGGAACGCATTTCATCGAGGGCAGCGATAGTAGCCTTCACGAGGTTGTGGGGGTTGGAAGAACCCTTAGACTTAGCGAGCACGTCGGTGATACCGCAGCTTTCGAGAACGGCACGCATAGCGCCACCGGCCTTCACACCGGTACCCTCGGAAGCGGGTTTGAGAATCACACGGGAACCGCCAAACTTAGCGGCCTGCTCGTGGGGGATAGTACCTTTATGAATGGGTACACGAATAAGGTTCTTTCTTGCAGCCTCCGCACCTTTAGCGATGGCAGCCTGCACTTCATTGGCTTTGCCGAGGCCCCATCCGATAACACCGTTGCCGTCACCGAGAACGACAATAGCAGCGAAGCTGAAAGCGCGACCACCCTTAGTCACCTTAGTAACACGGTTGATGGCTACGAGGCGCTCCTGAAGGTCAAGGCCGTTGGCGGAATTTACTCTATTGCTTTTCTTTGCCATGATTTCGATTAGAATTTAAGACCGGCCTTGCGAGCTGCGTCGGCCAAAGATTTAACTCTGCCGTGGAAAAGATAGCCGTTGCGGTCGAATACAACCTCATTGATGCCCTTTTCAATGGCTTTTTTTGCTATAGCTTCGCCTACACGAGCCGAAATTTCGGTCTTCGTGCCACCCTCGAGACCCTTTGAAGAGGCGGCGCAGAGAGTGGTTCCGGCCAAGTCGTCGATAACCTGAACGTAGATGGCCTTGTTTGAACGGAACACGCTCATGCGGGGACGCTGGGCGGTTCCGGAGATTTTACCGCGAATGCGGGTTTTGATCTTATTTCTTCTTGCTATCTTGGATATCATGATTTCCTGGATTTAATTATTTAGCACTTGCGGACTTACCGGACTTGCGGCGAATAACCTCACCGACAAACTTGATACCTTTACCCTTGTAAGGTTCGGGCTTACGCAGAGAGCGAATCTTGGCGCATACCTGGCCGAGAAGTTGCTTGTCGGTAGATTCGAGGATAATGAGCGGGTTTTTGTTACGTTCGCTCTTTGCCTCTACCTTAATTTCCTTCGGAAGTTTGATATAGATAGCGTGTGAGTAACCGAGGGCAAGTTCGAGCACCTGACCGGTGGCAGTAGCACGATAACCTACGCCTACGAGTTCCATCTCCTTCTTATAGCCTGCAGAAACGCCAACTACCATATTATGGATAAGAGCGCGATAGAGGCCATGGAGGGCACGGTGTTCACGATCATCGGACGGACGCTCAACGAGAAGCTGGTTGCCTTCGATTTTCACTGTAATATCGGGGTTGATTTCCTGTGAGAGTTCACCTTTGGGACCCTTTACAGTCACAACATTGTCTTTCACCTGTACTGTGACGCCAGCAGGCAGTTCGATTGGGGCTTTACCTATTCTTGACATAACTACCTCCTTTTATTAATAAACGTAGCACAATACTTCGCCACCGATCTTGCGATCTTTGGCTTCCTTATTAGTCATAACGCCCTGGGAAGTAGAGAGGATAGCGATGCCGAGGCCATTGAGCACACGGGGCATATCCTTATATCCGGCATACTGGCGGAGACCCGGACGGGACACACGGTGAAGGTTCTTGATAGCGTTGACCTTATCAACGGGATCATACTTAAGGGCGATTTTGATGGTGCCCTGGGGTTTGAGGCCTTCCTCAAATTTATAGTTGAGGATATAGCCCTGTTCGAAAAGGATTTTTGTAATCTCCTTTTTCATTTTTGAGGCGGGAATCTCCACCACGCGGTGACCTGCATGGATGGCGTTTCTCAGTCTGGTCAAATAATCAGCTATTGGATCAGTCATTTTTAATTTGATGTTTTAAATTGATTCGGACAGTTCCGAACAATATTTAATACTCACGGAATATTTATAGGAATTTGGCGGACGCGATATAAACAGCGGTAAAAAGAGTCCGCCGGAAGCCTGCGAAGGCAGGCCGGTAAAGGATTACCAGCTTGCCTTCTTAACTCCTGGAATAAGGCCGGCGCTGGCCATCTCGCGGAACTGGATTCTAGAGATACCAAACTGACGCATATAGCCTTTGGGACGGCCCGTGATTTCGCAACGGTTGTGGAGGCGTACCTTTGAAGCATTCTTAGGAAGCTTCTGGAGCTTCTTGATAGCTTCATAGTCGATATTGCCTTCAGCATCGGCCAGGGCAGCTTTTTTAAGAGCTGCCTTCTTCTCGGCATACTTAGCTACCATTCTCTGGCGCTTCACCTCGCGGGCTTTCATTGATTCTTTTGCCATATCGCTTAATCTTTGTTTTTGAAGGGTAGACCAAACTTCTTGAGGAGGGCGAAGCCTTCTTCATCGGTTTTAGCAGAAGTCACAAAAGTGATGTTCATACCTTGAAGTTTGGGTACATTGTCGATATTGATCTCGGGGAAAATTATCTGTTCAGTGATGCCGAGAGTATAGTTACCACGGCCATCGAGTTTGGAGTTGATACCCTTGAAGTCGCGGATACGTGGAAGAGCAACTCGAACGAGACGCTCGAGGAACTCATACATTTTGTCGCGACGGAGGGTAACCATAACGCCAACGGGCATTTTCTTACGCAGCTTGAAAGCAGCGATGTCCTTCTTTGAGAGAGTAGCTACGGCCTTCTGACCGGTGATAGCAGTAATCTCATTGATGGCGGTTTCGATAAGTTTCTTATCCTGAGTGGCAGCGCCGAGGCCCTGGTTGATAACGATTTTCTCCAGGCGGGGCACTTGCATTACTGTGTCGTAGTTGAACTCTTTCTGGAGTTCGGGAACGATTTTTTCCTTGTATTCTGTGCTAAGAGTAGTGCTCATTACTTAATTTCCTCACCTGTTTTAACTGAAAAACGAATAGATTTGCCATTGTCGGCTTTACGGCGACCGATGCGAGTGGGCTTGCCATTTTTGTCGAGAGGGTTGAGGTTAGAGATGTGGACAGGAGCCTCCATCTTCACCAAGCCGCCCTGCGGATGCTGGGCATTAGGTTTAGTAGCCTTAGTGACAATATTTATACCCTCTACGATGGCGCGTTCCTTGCTGGGGAACATCTGGAGGACACGTCCGGTCTTGCCTTTGTCATCTCCGGCATTGACATAGACCATGTCTCCCTTTTTTATATGAAATTTTGCCATTGTTTTGCTTTTTAAGACGATTAAAGTACTTCAGGGGCGAGGGAAACAATCTTCATGTTGGTTGCACGGAGTTCACGGGCAACGGGACCGAAGATACGGGTTCCGCGGAGTTCGCCGGCATTGTTGAGGAGAACACAAGCGTTGTCGTCAAAACGAATATAGGAACCATCGGGGCGACGGATTTCCTTCTTAGTACGAACAACTACAGCTTTGGAAACTGTGCCTTTCTTCACATCGGAAGCGGGGATGGTGCTCTTGACAGTGACGACGATGATATCGCCGACGGTGGCGTAGCGACGGCCGGTGCCGCCGAGCACATGAATACAGAGGGCCTCTTTGGCACCGCTGTTGTCTGCTACTGTGAGACGTGATTCGGTCTGTATCATGGTTACTTCACTTTTTCGATTATTTCAACGAGTCTCCATCTCTTGGTTTTGCTCAGGGGGCGGGTTTCCATGAGGCGCACGGTATCACCGATGCTGCACTCATTTTTCTCGTCATGTGCGTGGTACTTCTTTGTCTTATTGACAAACTTACCATATATAGGGTGTTTCTCTTTCCATTTGATTTCGACCGTGATGGTCTTGTCGCATTTGTTGCTGGAAACAACCCCGATTCTTTCTTTTCTTAAATGTCTTTTTTCTTCCATTTCAGTTTAGATTTGCGGGGATACTCATTTGGAAGCGGCTTCAGCCAGTTCCTTTTGACGCAACACGGTCTTCATGCGGGCGATCTCACGGCGGTCTTTGGTGATCTTGGAGGGATCGTCTACGGGAGATATCGCGTGCGTTACTTTCAATTCACGATAAGCCTTCTGTGCGACCTCAATCTGGGCCTGCAACTCCTGAATGCTTAATTCCTTGATTTCTTCCTTTTTCATTGTTATTGTTATACTTAAGATTGCTCTGAAGAATATGGACAGGTGTCCTTTCCGTCAGTTCTATTAGAAGTAACGGAAAGGAGACCTGTTTTATTGTCAGACATTCTGAGAAGGATCGTAATCTCTGCGCACTACAAACTTTGTAATAACGGGAAGTTTCTGTGCAGCAAGACGAAGAGCCTCCTTAGCGATGTCGAAAGGAACACCTTCCACTTCGATAAGGATACGTCCGGGGGTAACAGGCGCAACGAATCCTTCGGGATTACCTTTACCTTTACCCATACGTACCTCAGCGGGCTTCTTGGTGATCGGTTTGTCGGGGAATATGCGGATCCAGATCTGACCTTGACGCTGCATATAACGTGTAACGGCGATACGGGCGGCCTCGATCTGACGGCCAGTGATCCATTTCGACTCCAGTGTCTTGATGCCGAACGATCCGAAAGCAAGCTGGTTGCCTCTCTGAGCCTCACCTTTCATGCGTCCCTTTTGGGAGCGGCGGAATTTAGTTCTTTTTGGCTGTAACATTGTGTTCGAAATGATTTACTTAACGGTTGTTATTTTTCTTATTGCGGAAGCCGCCCTTGCGGTCACCGCGTCCACGAGATCCCTGCTCCTTCTGATTCAGAGCATAGGCGGGAGTCAGTTCCTTCTTGCCATAGATTTCGCCACGGCAAATCCACACCTTGATACCGATGATACCTACCTTTGTAAGAGCCTCGACCAGAGCATAGTCGATGTCTGCACGGAGAGTGTGGAGGGGTGTACGACCTTCCTTGAACATCTCAGATCGAGCCATTTCAGCACCGTTGAGACGACCGGAAACCTGCACCTTGATACCCTCTGCGCCTGAGCGCATAGTATCCTGGATAGCCTTCTTCACTGCGCGACGGTATGCCATCTTGCCCTCAATCTGACGGGCGATGTTGGCAGCTACGAGCTCAGCGTCGAGGTCAGGGCGCTTGATTTCGTGGATATTCACCTGTACCTCCTTGTCGGTAAGCTTCTTGAGCTCCTCCTTCAGGGCGTCTACGTCCTTACCACCTTTACCGATGATGATACCGGGGCGAGAAGTGCATAGTGTGACAGTCACCATTTTAAGAGTACGCTCGATGATAATTCTCGAGACATTGGCCTTAGCCAGACGAGTACGAAGATACTTGCGGATTTTAGAATCCTCGAGCAGAGTCTCGCCATATTTCTTGCCGCCATACCAATTGGAGTCCCAACCGCGGATGACGCCAAGACGATTGCTTATTGGATTAACTTTCTGTCCCATTTTGAGCTTAGTCTTTATTATTATTAATGGTGTCTACGTAAAGAGTGACATGGTTAGAGCGCTTGCGGATTCTGTAGCCACGACCCTGGGGAGCAGGACGGAGGCGTTTGAGCATGGGAGCGCAGTCAACGAAAACAGTCTTAACGAAGAGCTCGCCGGCCTCAGCCTTGCGTTCGTTTTTCTGTTCCCAGTTAGCGATAGCCGAACGCAGGAGTTTTTCCACCTTGCGGGAGGCTTCCTTATTGGAGAATTTGAGAATGCCGAGAGCCTTGAAAACTTCCTGACCGCGGATCATATCAACGACCAGGCGCATTTTGCGGGGAGAAGAAGGCACATTATGGAGCTTGGCGAAATATTCGCCTTTGCGAGCCTCCTTAATGGCGTCGGCAGCTTGTCTTTTTCTTAAACCCATTGTATTATAGTTCTTTTTTTATCGAGTTGATTATTGGGGCCAATTATTTTTTCTTATTGCCGGCGTGACCGCGGAAAGTGCGGGTGGGAGCGAATTCACCCAGTTTGTGACCTACCATATTTTCGGTTACATATACGGGGATGAATTTGTTGCCATTGTGCACAGCGAAAGTGTGACCCACGAAGTCAGGAGAAATCATGGAAGCGCGGCTCCAGGTCTTGATGACGCTTTTCTTACCGCTCTTTTCCATTTCTGCGACTTTCTTTTCGAGGGAGACGCTGATAAATGGTCCTTTTTTAAGTGAACGACTCATAGTTGGTTCCTTTAATTCAAAAAATTACTTTTTCCTTCTTTCAATGATATACTTCGAAGACTGCTTCTTTGGTGAGCGTGTCTTCTGACCCTTAGCGTAGAGGCCTGTACGTGAACGTGGATGACCACCGGACTGGCGACCTTCACCACCACCCATCGGGTGGTCTACAGGGTTCATTACGACACCACGGTTGTGGGGGCGACGACCGAGCCAGCGTGAGCGACCGGCCTTACCGCTTTGTTCAAGAGCGTGGTCGGAATTGCCGACAACGCCAACAGTAGCGCGGCATGACAGGAGCACCTTGCGTGTCTCGCCGGAAGGCAATTTGATGATTGCGTAGTTTCCTTCGCGGGAAGTCAACTGAGCGAACGTACCTGCTGAGCGAGCCATAGCTGCGCCCTGACCAGGCTTAAGTTCGATACAATGGATGAGAGTACCTACAGGGATCTTAGCCAGAGGAAGAGTGTTGCCTACCTCGGGAGCTACGTCCTCGCCTGACATGACTGTCTGACCTACTTCGAGGCCATTGGGGGCAATCATGTAAGCCTTGGAACCATCCTTGTAGTAAAGGAGGGCGATGCGAGCTGAGCGGTTGGGATCATACTCTATGGTCTTTACCACTGCGGGCACACCGTCGTTATTTCTTTTAAAGTCGATGAGACGCAATTTTCTCTTATGGCCGCCACCGCGATAGCGAGTGGAAAGGTGGCCCGAAGAGTTGCGGCCACCAGTGGAACGTTTACCGACGATAAGAGACTTCTCTGGTGCGTTAGCAGTTGATTTGCGAACCTCAGTTGTGCCGTTGACGGTCACAATTTCTTCGCGTTTGAACACACCAATAATCTTGTGTCTTTGGCCCGGAGTTGTGGGCTTGAATTTTCTTACTGCCATTGGTCGTTTTAAATATTGCTATAGTAGTCGATTTTCTGTCCTTCAGCCACTGTCACGAAAGCCTTCTTGAAAGCAGGCTTGCGACCGCGGATGATTCCGGCGCGTGTATAGCGCTGTTTGCGCTTGCCGGCGTAGAGAGCGGTGTTCACCTTCACGACGCGTACATTGTAGAGACGCTCTACGATGTCCTTGATCTGGAACTTATTGGCGTCGGGGGAAACGGCGAAGGTATAGCAGTTGTGCTTTTCGCCGTAGGCCGTAGCCTTTTCGGTGACGATCGGTTTGATTTGGATATCCATAATATTGTGTCTCCTAATGATTATAATTCGTTGATAATTTCAACGCTTCCCTCTGTCAGAAGGATTGCGTCATTGTTGAGCACCGTATAGGCGTTCAAGTCGAGAGCACGCTGAAGCAGAGCATTGGGAACATTGCGTACAGAGAGCAGTACGTTGTTGTCCTTCTCAGCGAAGACGAGGAGTACCTTCTTATCGTCGAGCTTGAAAACCTTAGCGATTTCCATGTAGTTCTTGGTCTTGGGTGCATCGAAAGTAAAGTTTTCGACAACGATAATCTTACCGTCTGCCACCTTAGAGCTCAAAGCGATACGGCGTGCAAGAGCTTTCATCTTCTTGTTGAGCTTCGAGCGATAGTCACGGGGACGGGGTCCGAAAACACGAGCACCACCGCGAAGCAGCGGAGAATTGATGTCGCCACGACGAGCGCCGCCGCCACCTTTCTGACGGATAAGCTTACGTGTGGAACCGGAAATTTCGCTACGTTCCTTGCTCTTGTGAGTTCCCTGACGCTGGTTGCCAAGGTATTGTTTTACGTCGAGATACAGAGTGTGGTCTGCATTGCCTTCGCTAAGATCGCGGGCAAAGACTTCATCGTTGAGGGTCACCTTGCGACCCGTGTCTTCTCCTTTAATGTTGAATACAGCTACTTCCATTATTTCTCAACTAAAACGATTGAACCTTTAGGACCGGGTACGGAACCCTTGATCATTAACAAATTATGTTCGGGAAGAATCTTAATCACCTGCAAATTCTGCACAGTGACGCGTTCGTTGCCCATCTGGCCGGCCATACGCAGACCCTTGAACACTTTAGCGGGATAGGAGCAGGCACCGATAGAACCGGGGGCACGTAGACGATTGTGCTGGCCATGAGTAGACTGACCTACACCGCCGAAGCCATGACGTTTCACTACGCCTTGGAAGCCTTTACCTTTGCTGGTGCCGACTACATCGACGAAACCACCTTCCTGGAAGAGCTCTACTGTGAGAGTGTCGCCCAGAGCAGGGGTTGTTTCAAACGACTTGAACTCGGCCAAGTGGCGCTTGGGGGTCACACCAGCTTTCTTGAACTGACCGGCCAGAGGCTTGTTGCAGTGTTTTTCCTTCATATCCTGGAAACCCACCTGGACAGCTTCATAGCCATCTTTCTCAAGAGTCTTAACTTGAGTGACAACACAAGGGCCTACTTCGATAACAGTGCACGGAATATTTTTTCCGTCGGCACTGAAAACGGATGTCATTCCGATTTTCTTTCCTAATAATCCTGGCATTTCTTGTAATTGTTTGGGATTGGTTATTTATATTTCTTTCCGGGAGCCGGGAGGACTCCCGGAAAGACTTTTTTATAAATTATTGCTCAGACCTTAATGCTAACGTCTACGCCGCTGGGGAGTTCGAGTTTCATCAGAGCGTCTACAGTCTTCGAAGTTGAAGAATATATATCGATCAGACGCTGGAAAGATGAGAGCTGAAACTGTTCGCGAGACTTCTTGTTGACGAAGGTGGAGCGGTTTACAGTGAAGATACGCTTATGCGTGGGCAGGGGTATGGGACCGCTGACGGCAGCACCTGTGGACTTCACTGTCTTTACGATCTTCTCAGCAGACTTGTCTACGAGATTGTGGTCGTAAGATTTCAGTTTGATTCTAATTTTTTGGCTCATATTATTTATGACTGTCTATTATTTAATCAGATCCACACGGCCCTGTACTTCTGTCAGAACACTGCGGGCAATGCTGGGGCTAACTTCGGAGTAGTGAGAGAAGGACATGGTGCTGGTAGCACGTCCGGAAGTGATTGTACGCAGAGCAGTCACATAACCGAACATTTCTGCCAGAGGAGCTTTAGCCTTGACGATGCGAGCACCGGAGCGGCTTGTCTCCATACCTTCTACCTGGCCACGGCGCTTGTTGAGGTCACCGATGACGTCACCCATGCTTTCCTCGGGTGTCACAACTTCAATCTTCATGATGGGCTCCATAAGAACCGGACCTGCCTTCTCAGATGCCTTCTTGAATGCCTGGATGGCACAGAGCTCGAAGGAGAGCTGGTCGGAGTCCACGGGGTGGAAGCTACCATCGATCAGAGTGACTTTAAGACGCTCTACGGGATATCCGGCAAGAACACCGTTCTTCATAGCAGTCTGGAAGCCCTTCTGAACAGAGGGAATATATTCCTTGGGAACGTTACCACCCTTAACCTCATCGACAAACTGGAGGCTACCTTCGAAGTCATCATCGGCAGGCTCAACGCGAACGATGATGTCGGCAAACTTACCGCGACCACCGGTCTGTTTCTTGAATGTCTCACGAAGCTCTACAGGCTTGGTGATAGCCTCCTTGTATGTAACCTGTGGACGACCCTGGTTGCACTCAACCTTGAATTCACGACGCAGACGGTCGATGATGATATCGAGGTGGAGCTCACCCATACCGGAGATAACGGTCTGGCCGGTCTCCTCGTTGGTTTCCACACGGAAGGTGGGGTCTTCTTCAGCGAGCTTCTGCAGACCAACGCCGAGCTTATCGAGGTCCTTCTGAGTCTTGGGTTCTACCGCGATACCGATTACGGGATCGGGGAACTCCATAGCCTCGAGAACGATAGGAGCGTTTTCGTCGCAGAGGGTATCACCAGTGCGGATATCCTTGAAGCCGACGCCGGCACCAATATCACCGCAGCCGATACGCTCTTTGGGGTTCTGCTTGTTGGAATGCATCTGGAACAGACGGGAGATACGCTCCTTCTTACCTGAGCGGGTATTGAGGACGTAAGAGCCGGCATCGATGTTACCGGAATATACACGGAAGAAGCAGAGACGACCAACATAGGGGTCGGTAGCAATCTTAAATGCGAGGGCAGCCATAGGAGCCTCAGGGGAGGGTTCGCGAGTAAGGATCTCGTCGGGGTCGCCCACGGCGTGACCTTCCACGGCACCTGCATCCTCAGGAGAGGGGAGGTAAGCGCAGACAGCGTCGAGCAGAGTCTGCACACCTTTATTCTTAAATGAAGAACCGCAGATCATGGGGTTGACAGCCATCGAAAGGGTAGCCTTGCGGATAGCGGCCTTGATTTCGTCGACTGTGATGGTAGTGGGGTCGTCGAAATACTTCTCCATGAGGACGTCGTCAGTTTCAGCGAGAGTCTCGAGCATCTTGTCGCGCCAGGTCTCAGCCTCATCGCGGAGATTGTCGGGAATTTCGTCAATGCTGTATTCAGCGCCCATGGTCTCATCGTGCCAGAAGATAGCCTTCATAGTCACGAGGTCAACCACGCCCTTGAAAGTCTCCTCTGCACCGATAGGAATCTGTATGGGGAGGGGGGTAGCGCCGAGCACGTCCTTCACTTGGCGAACAACCTCGAAGAAGTTAGCGCCGGAGCGGTCCATCTTATTGACGTATCCAATACGGGGAACATTGTACTTGTCAGCCTGACGCCAAACGGTTTCAGACTGGGGTTCAACACCACCGACAGCGCAGAAAGCAGCTACGGCGCCGTCGAGTACACGCAGAGAGCGCTCCACCTCAACGGTGAAGTCCACGTGTCCCGGGGTGTCAATAAGGTTGATTTTATACTTATTATCCTTGTAGTTCCAGAACGTAGTAGTAGCAGCGGAGGTAATAGTAATACCGCGTTCCTGCTCCTGCTCCATCCAGTCCATGGTAGCGGCGCCATCATGCACCTCACCGATTTTGTGGGTCAGACCGGTGTAGAAGAGGATACGTTCGGAAGTAGTAGTTTTTCCGGCATCGATGTGGGCCATGATGCCGATATTTCTGGTAAACTGGAGATCGTCGTGTTTAGCCATTGTCTCAGAATCAATTAAAATCTAAAGTGAGCGAAAGCACGGTTGGCCTCAGCCATGCGGTGCATATCTTCTTTACGTTTGTAGGCTCCACCCTGATCGTTGAAGGCGTCGACGATTTCGGCAGCGAGTTTATCGGCCATAGTCTTGCCGCCACGCTTACGGGCGAATATGATAAGATTTTTCATTGATATAGACTCTTTGCGGTCTGCACGGATTTCCGTAGGCACCTGGAAAGTAGCGCCGCCTACTCTACGAGACTTCACCTCAACCTGAGGAGTAACGTTTTCGAGGGCTTTTTTCCAGATTTCGAGAGCAGATTTTTCCTCGTTGGGCATCTTGGCCTTCACAGCTTCGAGTGCTGAATAGAAGATGGTGTAGGCAGTGTTCTTCTTGCCGTCATACATCAGATGATTGACAAACTTAGTGACGCGCACGTCATGGAAGACGGGATCGGGAAGAATCACCCTTTTCTTGGGTTTTGCTTTTCTCATCGTTGTTTGTTTAGTGTTTTTGTTGGTGGCTGCCGTGTCGGCATCAGAGCCGATTCTTCGACTCCGCACTTATTGCGGGGTCTACTCAACCTTAGCCATCCACGAAATCAAAAACAGGGGTTAATGATTTGTTAATTGTGGCGGCTTGTTATTTCTTAGCTGCCTTAGGACGTTTTGCTCCATACTTAGAGCGACGCTGTGTGCGTCCCTGAACGCCGGCCGTATCGAGAGTACCACGCACGATGTGATAACGCACACCGGGAAGGTCTTTGACACGTCCGCCTCTCACCATTACGATGGAGTGCTCCTGAAGATTGTGGCCCTCGCCGGGAATGTAGGAGTTCACTTCCTTGCCGTTGGTCAGTCTCACACGAGCTACCTTTCTCATTGCTGAGTTAGGCTTCTTAGGAGTGGTAGTATACACACGTACACATACTCCACGACGCTGGGGACATGAATCCAATGCGGGCGATTTGCTCTTGTCTTTAAGAACGACACGTCCTTTTCTTACTAACTGCTGAATTGTAGGCATTCTTGTCTGTTAATTTTTACTTTTTATTTATTTCTCTCTGCTTAATCCCATCACTCCACCAGCATACAATCACACCCGACTATCAAATTGATAACCAATTTAATAGCGAGCTGACCAATGAAGTGTGGCCTTAAAGCGTTGCAAAGATACTAACTTTTAAACAATTACACAAATAATTTGATATAAAAATTGTAAAAAAAATTCTCAAACCCTATAAAACGCCTCCATAACACCCCCTTCAACCCTCAACTACAAACTATCAACCTTCAAACACAAATCCCGGCCATTGGCCGGGATTTGTGTTACTTTCCTTTAAGTCCGGAGGCTACCTTGTAGACCTTCTCATATATTCGACGGTCAATGTCGTCGAAAAAGATATCCCGACGGCTCATCACCCGCTCGGCTATCTGATAAAATTTCTTCAGACTTACATCCGAAAAACCTCCGGTTGGCGATCCCTCCGAAAAACTCGGGATAAACACTCTGGGGAATCCCGCCCCGTGTATGTTGCACCCTACGCCTACTACAGTAGCGGTATTGAACATACAATTTATACCTACCTTGGAGTGATCACCCATTATCAGACCACAAAATTGCAAATCTGTGCGCTGAAAGCTTCTCGTTGCATAGTTCCAAAGCCTTATCTTGGAGTAGTCATTCTTGAGATTCGAGGAATTCACACCTGCCCCTATATTACACCACTCCCCTATTACGGCATTTCCTAAATAGCCGTCGTGAGCTTTGTTGGAATAACCAAAGATGACTACATTGTCTACCTCTCCTCCCACCTTTACGTATGGACCGAAGGTGCAACCGCCATATATCTTTGCGCCCATTCTCACTTTTCCCTTCCTACAAAGGGCGAAAGGACCACGCACACAACTACCCTCCATTATCTGAGCTCCTACACCTATATATATAGGCCCCTCAGTAGTATTAAGCGTAGCTCCCTCCACAGAAGCTCCATCCTCAATAAAAATCAGAGGGCGGCCTTCGGAATCTTCCATCGGACCTATCACTCTGTTGGATTCCGGCAGGGGGTTGGAAAGGCGACCGGCAGTCATCCGAAAATAGTCCTCCTCGAGCACTTCTATATTATGGATAAAGATATCATAAACCTGCATGACCCTACGGAGATTGCCTCCTTCAACCCTATTTACGATTTTATGAGCCAGAAAATCTTCATAGCTACCATGGAAGGCTACAATATCATCCGGGATGTCACCAACAATAGCCTCACCGATTGCTAACGCCTCTATACGGCCCCATATTTGCGAGTCCGGCACGAGTGTTCCGGTGATAAAATAGCAGTCACTGACATCCTCGGGAAGTATTAGATACTTCTCGCGCAGATATTCCACAGGAATTATACCACACTCCACTCCGGTAATATCACGCCACTTTGTGCGTATTGTAGAGATACCGATACGCAGGTCGCACATCGGACGGGTGAAGGTCAGCGGCAACAAATTGGTGTGGGCCAACTCAGTGTCGAAGAGTATTACATTCATATATATCTGAACTTTTCATGACATTTCAAGCAATCGCCCATGACCGACAATCGCTCGTAGATTTGCACATAAGTGCACATCGTGTGCAAAGGTAATAAAAATTTCTTAAAATGATGAAGCGACCTCCAAATTTCTCATTCGGAGGTCGCTTCTGTGATCTTTTGGAAAAGGCTTCTTTCACAAGGAGCATTTTTCTTAATCAACCACCAACTTACAAAATTAATACCACTATTACATACTTAATAGCATCTTTAGACTGCAATTTTTACTCTAAGTCTTTTTTTTATGACATTACCGCCGACTTTTTAGCCACGCGCTGTTGACGCTCCCGGCAATGACTCCACAAAGATATATAATTTTTCCTATTCTGTCAAACTATTGTTTTACCCCCCCCCCAAATATGCTACCTATAGGACTGTTTTATCCCTTTTTGGACAATATAAAGTGGCCTATTTTTCCACTGCTCGTTTTTTACTTGCCTATTTCGGAGGGATTGCTTAATTTTGACTCATTAAAGTTTTATGACTACCATGGAAAAGAAAAATTTAGGATATCTGAAAAGACTTCGCGAAGTGATGAAAGAACACGGCATTGACGCCGTAGTCATAACCGGCACTGACCCCCACCAGAGCGAGCTTCCCCCGATGCATTGGAGAGGACGCGAATGGCTCACCGGTTTTGAATCGGGCAACGGAACAAACGGCACAGCCGTAGTACTTCAAGATGAAGCACTCTGCTGGACAGACTCACGCTACTTCATCCAAGCCGAAGCCCAGCTTCAAGGCACAGGCTTCAAGATGATGAAAGAAGATGGACCCGAAGCAGTAGACCTCATTGATTGGCTCGTAGAGCACACCAAAGCCGGACAGACCGTTGGCATCGACGGCATGACATTCTCCATATCGCTGGCACAGCGTATGGAACAAGAGCTCAACGACAATGGAGTGAAGCTCAACACCAACTTCCCACAGTTTGACTACATATACCCCGAGCGTCCCGAGCGTCCGAAAAACAAGCTATTTATCCACGATGAAAATATCGTTGGCGAGACAGTAGATTTCAAAGTAGAGCGCATCATGACTGAGGTGAAAGCTGAGTTGGCCAACGCTATCATGCTCTCAGCACTCGATGACATCGCCTGGGCCACCAACCTGCGTACCGCCGGAGACATCGCCTTCTCACCGATATTTGTCAGCTACCTATATCTTGATGACAACCGTCGCGTACTCTTCGTAGATCCTGAGAAGCTCACACCGGAAGTTGAGGCACACCTCAAAAAATACAACTTTGAGGTACAGCCATATGAGTCAGTACTTGACTTTGCCGGAAAACTCCCCAAAGAGACTCGCCTGCTTATAGACCCCGCCAAGACATCTCGCGGACTCTATGACCATATTGGCTGCACACCCGTCTTTGGCGGTGCCGGAGTAGCACGTCTGAAGAGCGTTAAGAACGACACTATGCTGGCCAACCTTAAGATAGCTATGGAGAAAGACGGCGTAGCATTGACCCGCTTCTTCATGATGGTAGAGAAAGAATACCCCACCGGGAAACTCACCGAGGTAGAGCTTGGTCGCAGACTACGTGCACTCCGCTTGGCCGACAAAGCCTGTGTTGACGAAAGCTTCGCACCAATCCTTGGCTGGAACGCTCATGGAGCTATCGTACACTACGAAGCTACTGAAGAAACCGACGTAGCCATCCGGGGCGACGGACTGCTTTTGGTAGACTCCGGAGGCCAGTACGTCTACGGCACCACTGACATCACCCGTACCGTAGCTCTGGGCACCCCCACTGAGGAACAGCGTCATGACTTCACCCTTGTCATGAAAGGACACATAGCCCTCTCACGCGCAAAATTCCCTCAAGGCACCCGTGGCTCACAGCTCGACTTCCTCGCTCGCCAATTCCTTTACAACGAAGGTAAAGCATACTACCATGGCACAGGCCACGGTGTAGGATTCTTCATCAACTGCCACGAAGGACCGCAAAACATTCGTCTGAACGAAAACCCTGCCACTCTGGAGCCGGGAATGATCACCAGCAACGAGCCGGGACTCTACCTTGAGGGTCGCTATGGTATACGTTGCGAAAATCTCATAGTCACAGAACCTTGGAAGACCACAGAATTCGGAGACTTCTATCAGTTTGAAGAGATGACCCTCTTCCCCTTCGACCTGCGCCTGTTCCAGACAGAGATAATGACCGATGAAGAAATCGATTGGGTCAATACCTACCATGAGAAAGTGCGCACTCGCCTGACGCCGCTGCTGAATGCAGACGAAGCCGCCTGGCTGGCAGCCAAAACACAAAAAATAACAAAATAAGCAAACCCGACAATGGCAATAATAAAAAGCGTAAGGGGCTTTACCCCCAAGATTGGCAAAGACTGCTTTCTCGCCGACAACGCCTGCATCATCGGCGACGTAACGATGGGCGATGAATGCTCGGTATGGTACAGCACCGTACTTCGTGGCGACGTAAACACCATAACGATAGGCGATCGCGTCAACATTCAGGATGGCAGTGTACTGCATACCCTCTATCAGAAATCCACCATAGAGATAGGCAACGACGTCTCCATCGGCCACAACGTCGTAATCCACGGCGCAAAAATTCGCGACTACGCCTTGATCGGCATGGGAGCGATAGTCATGGACGATGCAGAAGTAGGAGAAGGAGCCCTGGTAGCCGCCGGTAGCGTAGTATTAGGACGCACCAAGATAGGGCCTCACGAGATGTGGGCCGGCTGTCCCGCCAAATTCGTAAAGATGGTAGAGCCGGAGAAATCCAAAGAGATGAACGTAAAGATAGCGCACAACTATCTGATGTACTCGAAATGGTATGACGATGAGACTCGAGCAGAGCTCCGCGCCGAAGAAAACGAAGATCGATAAATAAAATCGGCAAAGCCGATTTTATTTATCGATAGTTGATTGTTGACAGTTGATTGATGATAGACAATTAATGATTAAGACTGTTAATAACTATTGCCGATAAAAACTAAAAAAAATAAAAAATTAGGTTTAAGATTTTGCGGGTATGCAAAGAATGATTAATTTTGCACCCGCAAAGTCCGAAGCCGCTTAGACATAAGCAAGCAGCGAGATCGGACAAAAAATTAAACAAGCAACAAATAAAAACCAGAATTAAAGAAATGATTATTGTACAAGTAAAAGATGGCGAAAACATCGAGAAAGCTCTGAAGAAGTTCAAACGTAAATTTGAAAAGACCGGTATCATCAAGCAGCTCCGCGCTCGTCAGGCCTTTGAAAAGCCTTCAGTTACCAATCGCAAGAAGATGGTGAAGGCAATCTACGTTCAGCAGCTTCGTCAAGCTGAGCAGTAAAATGCGAGCATCCGGGCTCACAGAGTCCGGAGCCATCCTGTACTGAAAGCAATCAAGATAAAGGACAGTGTGGGTGTTGAGTAGACATCTGCACTGCTTTGTCGTACTAATTACTCAATGAAAAAATATGGGTAATAACTTCCGCGAATTTGAAGACTATCTTCGCTATGAGTTGCGCCGCAGCCCTCATACCGTACGTGCCTACCTTTCCGACGTAGAGGAACTCTATGGCCGGCTCAAGACTGAAAAGGGAAATGAGGCAGTAGTTGCCTCAGCCTCAGCCGCTGAAATTCGCAGATGGCTCGGAGAAATTGCACGCACGAAAAAATCTCCGGCAAGTCTAAAACGAAGATTGCAATCAGTACGCTCATATTTCAAATTCCTTTGCAGACACTCCATACTTAAAGTCAATCCGGCTGCCGACATCACACCCATTAAACTTCCGAAGAAACTCCCCGAGTTCATACAAGCAGAGGAGATGGAACAATTATTGGCTGAATTGGAGAATACTTCCGACAATGTAGACATAAGCAACTCAGACACAATAAATCCCGGAGTTAAAAACTCCACAGAAGAGCTCAGAGACAGCCTGATACTCGAGCTGCTATACACCACCGGTATGCGACGCGCAGAGCTATTAGGAGTTAGCGACATCGACATCGACTTCCACGCTTGCGAACTAAAAGTACTGGGAAAACGTCGGAAACAGAGGGTCATACCCCTCGACAGAGGGATGTTGACAAAAATTCAGAGATGGCAAAAAGAACGAGACCTGCTATGGCCCGAACTCTCTGAGCCTCGGCCGCTGATAGCCACCCGCCAGGGGCGCATGTCGGAATCCACACTCTATCGCATTGTCCGAAGAGAGCTTCAGGGAGTCAACACCTCGCGCAAGAGTCCGCATACACTTCGCCACACTTTTGCCACAGCCATGCTCAACGGCGGCTCACACATCAACGAAGTAAAAGAATTTTTAGGGCATTCATCGCTTGCTACAACACAGATTTACACTCACATAAGCTTCACAGAGCTTATGAAAAGCTACGACAGGGCGCATCCCAGGGGCGATAATCACCAAGAAAAAAACACATCGGATGAGCCAAAATGACAAAAATTTTGTTTATCTTTGTGAGAGCCTCAAAGTCCACCGGATCATCATTCCCCTCCCGGGGAGTCTCCGGAGGAATCGGTTCCGAATATAAACCTCCAAAATACAGACAATTATGGAAGTAATGATCAAAGCCATCCATTTCGAAATGTCCGATAAGCTCGAAGCTTTCGTGAATAAGAAAGTGGAGCGACTGCTCCGCAGATTCGACAGCATCACCACTGTTGAGGTGAATCTTCGCCTTGTAAAGCCGGAGACAGCTATGAACAAAGAAGCCGGCATCCAGCTGACAGTTCCCGGAAGTCCCGACATCTACGCCTCAAAGACTGCCGACACCTTCGAAGAGGCTGTAGACCTGACCTTGGAAGCCCTTGAACGTCAGCTCGAAAAATTCAAAGACAAAAATAGTCCCGTCAAATGACGACATGAGCCCGCTTGAGAAAGTAAAGACATTTGAATTCTCAAAAGTATGCGACCCACGCGGCAACCTCTCCTTCATTGAGGAGGGTTGCCACGTGCCGTTTGCCATACGCCGAGTTTTCTACATCTATGATGTCCCCGGCGGCGAGAGCCGTGGAGGCCATGCCCACAAGGAAAACATTACAGTGCTCATAGCTGTCTGCGGCTCTTTCGATCTGCACCTGACTGATGGTAGAGAGCAGATCGTCATCACTCTTAATCGCGCCAATAAGGGTGTCATGATTCCCCCGGGCGTTTGGGACTCTATGCATAACTTCACCACCGGCACCGTCTGCTTGGCTCTATGCTCTCATCATTACGAAGAGGAGGACTATATACGCGACTTTGACGAATATTTAGAATACGTAGAGAGACTAAAAGCCAATAAATAACCCTCTATGTATAATCTCGCGCCGATGAACGTACGGATTCCATTCTTATCGCTAAAAGAGATTGATAGCGCCTATGTTGCCGAACTCAAAGAGGCTGCAACTCGCGTTATCGACTCCGGATGGTACCTTCATGGCCCTGAGACCAAAGCCTTCGAAAAGCAGCTTAGCGAGACCACAGCAGGCAGAGAAGCTATCGCCGTCAGCAACGGGCTGGACGCTTTGCGACTGATATTCCGAGGATATATGGAATTAGGGAGACTTAAACCCGGCAACGGAGTGATGGTCAATGCCAACACATATATAGCCTCCGTTCTGCCGCTGACAGAATTCGGACTCAAGCCGATAATGGTCGAACCGGATCCTACAAGCTATGGTATCAATTGGGAAACAGCCCTACAAGCGGCTGATGCTAACAATGCCAAAGCCCTGCTGAGCGTGCATCTCTACGGGACACCCTCCTGGGATGACGAAATAGCAGCCGAACTACGTCGAAAAGGGTTTATACTCATCGAAGACAATGCCCAAGCCATAGGAGCGAGATATCATGATCGCCCTACGGGTAGTCTGGGAGATGCCGCCGCCTTCAGCTTCTACCCCACCAAGAACATTGGAGCCTTAGGCGATGCCGGAGCTGTGACAACGTCCGACACCGAATTAGCCAACGCCATCAGAGCCCTTGCCAACTATGGTTCAGATCGCCGATACCACAACATCTACAAGGGTCTCAACTGCCGAATGGATGAAATACAAGCTGCCATGCTTAGGGTGAAACTGCAACATTTAGAGGAAATCAGCCAACGAAGAAATCACACTGCAAAAATCTATATGCAGAAAATTTCTAATCCGTTGGTGACACTCCCCTCCTTTCTTGCAGATTGCCGACAAGTATGGCATCAATTCGCAGTTCTCACTCCAAAGCGAGATGAATTCCGCAAATATCTACTCGACAACGGCATACAGACAGACATACACTATGCTGTACCTCCTCATCTACAACCATGCTACTCCGGGATGTTCACCACTTCTCTACCGCTGACCGAATCGCTCGCCGACAGGATAGTAAGCCTCCCGATAGCCGGAATCTCAGACGAAGATGCAGAATACGTAGCCTACGTAATCAACGACTTCCGCTAACCCTTCTTCTTTCAACACAACAGTCAAAAGATGAACAAACAATCCGCAAAGAAAAACACCCCACCGACAAAGTCGGGTAAGAAATGCGCACGGACAAGTAATATTGGACGTCGTAACCGCACAGCATTCATTCTGCTGGTCACGACCATAGCCGTCATAATAGCCGGCTTCGCAGCCTTATTGCCCTTCATGCTGTCAAAAGCGCCTGAAGACACCATAATCCGTATTCCACGCAACGCCACTAAAGAGAATGTGCGCGACTCCGTCAATAAATACTTTCCCGAAAACTACGCCGGGAAGATAATGCGCCTTATAGACTCACGCAACATCGACTTTTCAAAGCGCTATGGTGCTTACAAAATACCCAAAGGAACAGACGCTCTGCGTGCGATGCGTACCTTAGTTCGCGGTGGACAAACACCCATAAGACTTACCATCAACCATTTTCGCAGCTTTGACACCCTCGCTGAGGCTATTGCAAAAAAGCTCGACTGCTCAAAAGAGGAATTTATGGCTGCCGCTACAGATTCTACCCTACTGGCAGAATATGGTCTGACACCCTCTCAGGTGCTCTCCTTATTCATTGAAGACACCTACGAAGTCTATTGGAACTCATCGCCCACAGAAGTCGTAAAGAAAATCGGGAAAAACTATATTGACGTATGGAGTCCGAAAAACCGCAAACTCGCTGCCCAGCTGGATATGAAGCCGGAAGAAGTCATGATTATCGCCTCCATAGCCGATGAGGAAACGAACAGAAAAGATGAAAAAGGCAGAATTGGGATGCTCTATATCAACAGGCTCCATAACGGCATGCGCCTTCAGGCCGATCCCACAGTCAGATTCGCCATCGGCAACTTCTCAATTCAGAGGGTCACACGCGACCACCTAGCCTACGACAGTCCGTACAACACCTACCGCGTAGACGGTCTGCCACCAGGTCCCATCCGCACCACGAGCAAAGCTACCGTCCATTCTATTCTCAACGCCCCGCCGACCGACGACCTATACATGTGCGCCAAAGAAGACTTCTCAGGCTACCATAACTTCGCCACGACCTACGAGGAACATACTAAGAACGCCCTGCGCTATCAGCATGAACTCGACAAACGCGGGATACGGTGAGAATTAGATGTTAGATGTTAGATATTAGATGTTAGATATTGTGAATTTCTTCTGATGAAAAATGAATAATAATGAATTGGAGCTTCTACAGAGCTATGACAACCAGCAGGCCGCTTATATTGACAAGGGCTTTTTGGCTGCTCATGAAATCCCTTCACAGGTGTATGTCTCTGCACTGTCAAATATCTTTCCAACTCCTATGCAACCCGAAGGGCAGATATGTCTCTACGTACCATCAGAATATTATAAACAGGCCCGCAAACTGATGGACTCCCGAGAAGGATAGGGAGACTCTATAAAGACTCTTTAATAGACTCTTTAATAGATTTTGATAGGTATTATAAATGAATATGAAGGTTCTTAATATTCTATTTGGGATTATAGCGCTGACAAATTTTAATTTGTCGGCTTACTCCCTCATGGAGGAGCCCCCCGCAAATTTCCCTGAAATTTCGCCGATAATCATTAACCATCATATCCCTAAACTCAAACCCGATAGTTGCCCGGAGGAGGTTGATACCCTAAGAACCATCAACCCACTTACTCAACAGCAACTTGACTCCGCATATCGCCATGACCATGACTGGTGGACCCTGCTCAAAAAAGGGAAGCTCAGCATGAGCGACACTACCGTCATCTATCCCAAATTTCTTAAATTCTGCGTTGGTGTCTACAATTGGGGCGATAAATTCTTCAACTCCTACGACACCGACTACGTAGAGAGCACCGGCAAGCGTTGGAAAGCCCGCCTGGTCAATGACAACTGGGTAGACTCCTACTCAATGCGCTTTTATGGAAAAGATATGAGGATGCGTATGATGTCTGACATTTATTGCAACGTTGGTGCATACATACAATATATGGCCGTAAGCGTAGGCTACTCTCTAAACATCAACCACGCCGTTTTCGGCAAACCCCTCGACCAGAAACGCTTGGAAGCAGGCTTCTCATGTGCAAGATTCAGCTTAGATTTCAGCTATACGGCCAATTCCGGAGGTTCCTATATCCGCACCTTTGGCGACTATAAAAATGGTAAAATCTTCAAAAGTTACTTCCCGGGCTTAGACCTTCATACCTTAACTATCGACCTGTATTATTTCTTCAACAACAGGAAATACTCCCAGGGTGCAGCCTACGGCTTTGCCAAGTTCCAGAAACGAAGTGCCGGTTCGTTTATCATCGGTCTGACTTATTCTACACAGAATATCTCCATGGACTTCTCCACTCTTAATCCCAAACTGCAACCCTATTTTAAGCTTGACAACTACTTCTTGAAGCTACACTACACCGACTACTGTCTGCTGCTTGGCTATGGCTTCAACTGGGTGTGGAATCCCCATCTGCTCTTCAATATCTCCGTCATGCCCTCCATAGGTATCAACAATACTTATGAAGACTCTGCCGAAGGAGCGGGAGTTCTCTTATCGCTCAACGCTAAGGGGCGTATGAGTCTGACCTACAACAACCGACAATTCTTCATGGGACTCCAGGGAAAAATCGATGGACACTGGTATCATTCCGACAAGCAATCAATCTTCAACTCCATAGAGAACCTCTCAGCCAGCGTAGGCTTCAGATTCTAACTTCAAAATCGAGCTGTATCATTAATCCGAATATAGGGACGCACCATGGTGCATCCCCACTTCTTATTGGAAATACGATTTATGATACACCTTTATTCTGTAGGTAGTGGTTAGAAATAAAAAGTCCTCGTGGGTTTGTAGCCCACGAGGATTATATTTTGCATTGGGTTGCAAACCCAATGCTACTATTAAGAAATTCAAATATACACTTTAGTCTTCTTTACGATTGCGGGGAGTGAATGTGCGGGGTCCGCGGTCACCTCCTTCGCGGCGAGGACGATCGCCACCTTCGCGACGGGGTCCACGACCTTCACGGCGAGGTCCACGATCACCGCGTTCGCCACGTTCGCCACCCTCACGACGAGGACGTCCCTGGGGCTCTACGTAGCCTTCGGGCTTCTCCTTCAGTGCACGCATTGACAGGCGATATTTGCCGGTCTTCTTATCAATTTCGATAAGTTTTACCTTCACCTTGTCGCCCTCTTTCAGACCACTCTGCTCCATGTTCTCAAGACGCTCCCATGAGATTTCAGAGATGTGGAGCAGTCCGTCACGCCCGGGCATGAACTCTACGAAAGCACCAAAGTCGAGGATGGAACGAACGGTGCCTTCATAAATCTCTCCCTCCTCGGGCTGAGCTACAATAGCCTTGATCTTAGCGAGTGCTGCTTTTATACCTTCGGCATCCTTGGAAGCGATTTCTACGCGTCCTACGCCGGTCTTCTCATCCTCATCGATAGAGATAGTAGTGCCTGTCTCCTCCTGGATACCCTGGATAACTTTACCCTGTGGGCCGATGACAGCACCGATAGTCTCCTTGGGGATTTCGATGGTGACAAGACGGGGAACGTGAGGCTTATAGTCCTCGCGAGCCTCAGGGATAGTATCATGGATAATGTTGAGGATATGAAGTCTGCCATCGCGAGCCTGATTGAGTGCACGCTCGAGGATTTCATAGCTCAGACCATCACACTTGATGTCCATTTGGGTGGCAGTGATACCCTTCTCAGTACCGGTCACCTTAAAGTCCATATCGCCAAGGTGGTCTTCATCACCGAGGATGTCGGAGAGAATAGCATACTTAGTAGCACCCGGATCGGAAATCAGACCCATAGCCACACCGGCCACGGGGCGTTTCATCTTCACTCCGGCATCGAGCAGAGCGAGAGTACCGCCGCAGACAGTAGCCATGGAAGAAGAGCCGTTAGATTCCAGGATATCGCTGACGATACGACAGGTGTAGGGGAAATCATTGGGGAACATACGCTTCAGTGCGCGATGAGCGAGATTTCCGTGGCCAATTTCGCGACGGCCAACGCCGCGTTGGGGACGAGCCTCACCTGTAGAGAAGGGAGGAAAATTATAGTGGAGCAGGAAGCGCTCCTTGCTCTGATTGAGTACGTCGTCAACGATTTTTTCGTCGAGAGTAGTACCTAAAGTGGCAGTCACGAGTGCTTGAGTCTCTCCGCGGGTAAAGATGGCTGCTCCGTGAGGTCCGGGGAGATAGTCTATTTCACACCAGATGGGGCGGATATCGGTAGTCTTACGGCCATCGAGACGGATACCTTCGTCGAGAACACAGCGGCGCATAGCCTCTTTTTCAACGTCGTGGTAGTATCTCCTGACCATTGCTATTCTCTGCTCGTGAGAATACTTCTCGAGTTGCTCTTCGGTCATCTCGGGGAGATTTTCAATATATTCGTCGCAGATGGCAGAGAACGACTCTGCGCGCCAGTGCTTGTCGGCATTGCCGGCGCGTGCTATTGCATATGCCTTGTCATAACACTTGTCATGAACATCCTGACGGAGTTCATCATTGTTGACTTCATGGTTGTATTCGCGCTTTTGGTCGTGGCCTGACTCGTGCATCATTTCAAGTTGCACGGCGCAGTGCTTCTTGATTTCATCGTGAGCTACTTTGAGGGCTTCGAGGAGTTCTGCTTCAGAGACCTCGTTCATCTCACCCTCGACCATCATGATATTCTCAGCAGTTGCACCCACCATGAGTTCGATATCAGCGTTTTCGATCTGTTCGAAGTTAGGGTTGATTACCCACTTGCCGTCAACGCGTGCTATGCGCACCTCTGAGATTGGGCCATCGAAGGGGATATCGGAGCAGGTAAGGGCTGCTGAAGCGGCAAGACCGGCCAGAGCGTCCGGAGCCTCATTTTCGTCAGCTGAATAAAGGGTAACATTGACGAATGTTTCAGCGTGGTAATTATCGGGGAAAAGAGGGCGCAACACACGGTCGACCAGACGGGATGTCAGGATTTCGTAATCACTGGAGCGTCCCTCTCTCTTGAGGAAGCCACCGGGATAGCGTCCGATAGATGCATATTTCTCTTTGTATTCAACTGTGAGGGGCATAAAGTCCACACCCTCACCGGCCTCCTTGGCCGAGCAAACAGTAGCGAGCAACATTGTGTTGCCCATACGTAGTTCCACTGCACCGTCAGCTTGCTTAGCGAGCTTGCCGGTCTCCAGAGTAATCTGGCGGCCGTCGCCGAGGTCAATGGTTTTCTTGATTGGGTTTAACATAAAAAATCCTTATTGTTTTTCTTCACATGTAGCGACGCTGACAGCAGGGAAATAACCTGCAATAAGCCAGCGATAAACACAAACTTGTCGTTATATAGCGACATGATATGTAAATATTCGCGCAAAGATAGCAAATTTTTACGAATAATCCCTCATAATAGCAATAAAAACCATCATTTAACTGCGCAAGCAAGTTGGAAGGGCGATTTTCAATCGCCCCATACACAGGCGCAATGCCTGTACTACTGTGAGGAAGGGCGATTGCAAATCGCCCTTCCAACTCGCTTATTGGACGTTGGGGACGGGGCCGTATTCGTTGGGAGCGGTCTGGCTGGGAGTGCAATACCAGATAATTAGAAGGATTTGACCAACGATGGGAATGAGACCTACCAGGATCCACACTCCGCTTTTACCGATGTCGTGAAGACGACGCACACTCAGGCCCAACCCGGGGAGCAGTAATGCCAATGAAACTATCGATGATACAATAGCTTCGAGGGTATTGCTAAACGAGAAGACGATACCGATGACGGCCGATGCTATAATGCAGAAGAGCGCGAACCACCAATATTCCGAACGCGAAGCACGCCCGGAAAAATTACAATAATTGACTGCGAGCGCTCTGTTCACAGCCTCTGAGAAAGACAATTGTCGCTGAAACATAACTATTAGTATTTACGTAGCTGTTCAATTTAAATTCAAACTTTCTGCTTGTTCTTTTTGGCCATTTTCTCCCCTCTCATCGGTCATAATGCTCGCATTATTCCCTCTTCAAGTGAAGAAACTGTCACAAAAATAACCGCGCATTAAGTTTAAATTTAAATCGTCCATCTACTTATTCTTAATTATATAAAACATCGGGGCAGTCGCAAACTTCCGTGGCAGGGGCTACCCCGATTTATGTTTTAATTTTTATGTAAACAATCAAGAATAAAAAAGGTTTATTCTCGCTGCTGAATCTCAATTCCAAATAACATTGAAAAAAGATATCGGTTAGGAATACGAAAAATTTGTTAAATTTGCATTATGAAACGATTGAATTTTTATTTTATGGCTATCGGGCTGATTATTCTTTCGGCTTGTGCCTCTAAAGGATACAAAGTTGAAGGTGAAGTAGAAGGGGGTGGATCTGAAGATTTCATTGTCTTGGAACGTGCCGACCCCAACGGCGGCTGGCTGACTCTCGACTCTGTCAAACTCTCTGACGGCAAGTTCGAATTTAGCGGCGAACCTATCGGTGCACCGGAGATTTTCCGTCTGCGCATGGGCTCCCAATATATCTATCTTCCGGTGGACTCTACTGAGACGGTGACTGTCAAAACCCATGCCGGGAAGTTTGCAACGGACTTCACCCTTAGCGGCTCCGATGATGCCTTACAGATGGAACGCTTCGAAAAAGAACTACTCTCCTTCATTCCTTTATCTGCCAACGCCGACTCATTGAAATCCTTCAAACGTCGCATCTATTCAGAATTTCTCAAGGATGCGCGCGGCTCTGTAGTCAGCTACTATATCTTGACAAAAACTATTGGCAACACTCCCCTCTATGAGCATGCCGAAGATTACAAATACTTTGCCGCAGTAGCCACAAGCTTCCGTCAATATCGTCCCAACGACCCACGCACCGCTCTGTTGGAGCAGGTAGGTATGGAGGGTATGCGGCGCCACAACGCCGCCGCCGGTAAGCAGAAGGTAGTTGAGGCTGAAGAGCTTGCATTCATCGACCTTGAACTTCCCGATGAGCAGGGTAACCTTCACAAATTATCAGAGATTGCCGGAAAGGGTAAAACCACAGTGTTGGTCTTTGCCAATATGACAGAAGAGAGCTCTCCGGAGCTACACATGCAGTTGCGCTCACTTGCAGAGTCGGGGAAAGCCAATATATACGAGGTAAGCTTCGATGCCGACCGCTACGACTGGCGCAACGCTGCCGCCAATCTCCCCTGGGCTACTGTATGGTCCGGTGATGTCACCTCAGCCTCCAACACCACCCGCAGCTACAACCTCCAGCGTGTCCCCGTATTTTTCATCATCGACAGCAATGGTCAGCTCGTAGATCGCGCCGACGATATCAATGCTCTTAAAAACAAGATTAATACCGCAGAGCGACATTAATCTTGTGGTTTATGAACTTAGTCGTTCACTCATCAACTCATCAACCCGTTTATTTCTCATGCGAAAACTACATATTTATCTTGCTACGGCTATTACACTCATTTCATTCAATGCCAATGCTGCCCAGACAGCAGTTGGAGATAGCCTTCAGCGGGAACCCAAACTCAGCATCAAACCCTGCGGCCGACTGCTGATGGATGGTGCACTCTACGCCTCACCTCAGAAAGATATGTTTAAAGATGGCGTAGCTATCCCCGATGTCCGCCTTGGTGCCAAACTGGACTATGGCAATTGGAAAGCTGTCATTGAAGTGGGCTATGCCTACAATAAGGTAGGACTCAAAGACCTGTATATGGAATATGACTTCAACAGCCATAATCTCATTCGTATAGGCTCTTTCATCCATCAGTATGGTCTGCAGAGTTCTACGGGTGCATCGATGAAAATAACGATGGAAGAACCGGTAAGCAATGCTATCTTTAACGATCCTCGTCAGCTCGGCGTCATGTTTATTCATAGCGCCAAGAACTACTTTGTCACAGCCAGTGCCCATGCTGAGCCGAGTGCTACCACCGTGATTCTACGTCCTCAACAATATACCCAAGAAGGATACGGCTTTCGCTCGCGCCTTGTGGGACGGCCGATAGCAGAAAACGGCAGAGTAGCTCAGATAGGCTTCTCCGCAGGCTTCGCCACTCCTCAGCGTACGGGAGATCCCGACATCCACAATGCCTTCCAACTGAAGGCAGACTACCCCACCAAGGTTTCACAAGTAACAGCACTTGATGCCACTGTCTCCGATGCCCGTAACATGTGGAAGTTCACCCCCGAAATACTCCTCAATTATGGTCCTGTGGCTCTCGAAAGTCAATATTATTGGACTCGAATTTCTCGCCGCCACAACCTGTATCACTTCACTGGTCAAGGAGCCTACGTCTTCTTGCGCGGACTGATTCTCGGCGGCGACTACTCCTACTCTCCAATGATTGCAGCCCTTGCTACCCCCAAGCCTAAATCACTCGAAGCCGTTGTTGGCTACAACTATACCGATGTCACCTCTGCCAAAGCCGGCATATATGGTGGTAGGCTCAACAACTTCACATTAACCTTCAACTACTACATTAACAAATATATGCTCTGCAGACTCCACTACAGCTACACCCACACATGGGGCCGGCGCGATGCCTCCGGTGAGGTGCCCTCAGTAAGCGTCAATGGTTTCATGGCTCGCCTTCAGGTGCTGTTTTGAGAGTCGAGAGTCGAGAGTTTAGAGAATGAAACGGGTATATATTGTTAATATCACTAAGAATCGGGGGTCTACAGGCAGAATATGTGAACATATCGGCCTGACGGCTATCCACAATGGCTGGGAAGTGCGTCTCGGCCATGGCGCCCGCTTCTGTGGAGATTCGCAACTGGACACCTTCATGTTCAGCAACCTTCGGTCTGAATATCTTCATGCCCTTCGCAGCCGACTTTTCGATGGTGAAGGTCTCGGCTCCAAAGCTGCCACACGCAGTCTAATAGCCGATATTGCCCGCTTCAAGCCCAACATAGTCCATCTCAACAATCTCCACGGCTATTTCATCAATATTCCGATACTCTTCGATTTCCTCGCCAAGCAGAATATCAAGACTGTCATCACCATGCACGATGTCTGGAACGTCACCGGACATTGTGTGCACTTCGACCCCGCAGACTGTACACGCTGGAAGAGAGAATGTCATGACTGTCCACTGCAAAAGAAAGGTCCCAAGAGATCCCTAATCGATCGAAGCCGCCGTAATTTCAAGCTGAAGAAAAGAATTTTCCAAGACGCTGACATCCACCTTGTAGTGGTCTCCGACTGGCTGGGAGACGTTGTCCAAGAATCTGTCACCTTAAGCGGAAAACCACTGACAGTCATTAAAAACGGTATTGACTTGAGTATCTTCAATACCAAAGGGCGCATGCCTCAAGAAGGGAAATTCCGCATCCTTGCCCTCTCAAACGTATGGCATCGCGACAAGGGTCTTCAAGACATCTTCGGGCTACGCCAACATCTCAGTGATGAATACGAAATAGTAATGGTAGGGCTAACAGAATCTCAACTTAAGGCACTTCCGGAGGGAATTGATGGTCATGGATTAATCCCCGGCCAAGAGAAATTAGCCGACATGTATCGCAGTTGCGATGTGCTCGTAAACCCCTCCTACGCTGACAGCTACAGCACCGTCAATGCCGAAGCTATAGCCTGCGGCACGCGTGTAGTCACCTATCACACCGGAGGCAACATAGAGACAATCACCCCCGACACCGGAAGAGTCGTAGAAAAGGGGAATGTCGAGGCAATGGCCAGAGCCGTAGAAGAACTCTGCGCCACTCCCCCATCAATTGAGCGCTGCCGGAATTTCGCCCTCCAAAACCTCGACAAAGACAAATGTTTCGCTAAATATATAGACTTGTACAATTATCTTAGTTGCGAAGCTACTTAGATAATTGTAGTTGAGAGGTTGGAGGTTAGATAACACCGACAATATTTTTAAATGAAATAATCGAGAAAAATAATATGGACTGGAAAGATGCACTCGGCTCATTATTAGATAGCGGCACTCTCCCTGAGGGAGAAGACTCCATCCGGGAAGAAGAGCCGACAAAACCGAAACGCCAGAAACTGAACATAATCCTCGACAAGAAAGGTCGCAAGGGTAAGACCGCCACTCTGATTGAAGGCTTCGACCTGCCGCAGGAGGAAGTGGAACAAATTGCACGCGAACTAAAAAAACGCATAGGCACAGGGGGAAGTGTACGCAGAGGCGACATCCTCCTGCAAGGCGACTGGCGCGAAAAAGCCCGCGAAATCCTCAACGAAATTCTATAACTCAATGCTTACAATACAGAAAGCTTCCGCCGGCAGCGGAAAGACATACACACTTGCCAAGACCTATATCCGACTGATGATTACCATCCCCGTGAAGGGGCGTCACCCCCGCTTGCGTAAGGATCGGGAAATCGGTGATGCACTGCGCCATATCCTTGCCGTCACCTTCACTAATAAGGCCACCGACGAGATGAAGCTGAGAATCATCAACCGTCTGGCCGACATGGCAACGTTCACAAAAGAAGATCTCGCAAAGTCTCCTAAGGATTGGCCCGACTATCTCCACGACATTGCCACAGAGACACATGAAGACCCGATGAAGGTAGTTCAAGCTGCCCGGACCGCCCTGAACAGTATCCTCTTTGACTATTCAAATTTCAGCGTTTCCACCATTGACTCCTTCTTCCAGACTATCCTGCGCACCTTCGCCTATGAGACAGACCTCAACGACAACTACCAACTGGAAATAAATGCCGAAGCCACAAACTCCGCCGGTATTGATGCCACTCTCGAGGATATCGTCAGCAACAGAAATCCCCGTACTCGCCGGTGGCTTAACGACCTGATGAAGGAGCAGCGCAACGGTGGTACATCATGGAATCCCTTCCAGAAGTCCGATTCAAAGAAATCCCTATATAACATTCTGATGAAGAATGTTGAAAAAATGGAGAGTGAAGACTTCAAGACAAATACCGCTGCTCTCGATAAATACTTCGCCTCCCCTATTGGGAAGAGTCTGTATCAGTCTTACACTGAAATCAAGCACAATATTAAAGATACCCTGACGCCATATTTCCTGAAGGTAAGGGAAGTAGGAAAACAACTATATGAATCATTCGCACAAGCCGGAATGGGAATAAAGGAGTATGGACGGGGAAACCTCGAAAGTCAACTTAAATATGTGGCTAACGGATCGGACTTCATGCCGACTAAGGTCTTCAATCCCAGCACCTCGACAAATGCCTTCAAGGCTAATCTTAAAGGCTTGGCAACAAGCCCTAAAGAATCACCGTTCTACAATGAAATTCAAGCTCTTCACATAGAATTTAACGAAGCCTACGGGGAATGGAAAAGAGAATTCGACGCGCTGAAAATTCCTCTCTGGGAAGTATACAGCGAACTCCTTCCTTTTGTGCCCATCCTCCACGATATTAGCGAGAATATCCACGAGATTCTCACCTCCGGCAATACGATGCAGATTAGTGATACCAACACTATGCTCCATAAGATTATCGCTGAGGATGAAACTCCCTTCATCTACGAACGTCTCGGCTCGCGTATCAACCATTTCCTGATTGATGAATTTCAAGACACAAGCCGCCTGCAATGGAGCAACTTCTATCCTCTGCTGCTCGAAAGCGAGAGCTACAACTTTGAAAACCTGATTATCGGCGATGCCAAGCAGAGTATCTACCGCTTTCGTAATGCCGAACCCGACTTGATTGTCAGCGAAGTGCCTGGGGCTTTTCCCGGACATCATCCCGCCGGAAATTGCGATGCCGAAAACACCAACCATCGTAGTCTACGCCGCATCGTAGACTTCAACAACCATTTCTTCGACTTCCTCAGCAAATCACTGAGCGACAACCTCGCGAACCTCTATTCCAACGTTCGCCAACCGGCCTCGGAGGAAGATCCGCTGGGATACGTTGAAGTCAACTTCTTCAACTCCAAAGAGAAAGACGAGGAAAATTCCAAGATTCCCACCCATTTCAGCAAAGCCGGAGAGCTTGTAAGGTCGATACTCGACCGCGGCTACCGCCAGAAAGATATAGCATTTCTGGTGACAGCCAACGATGATGGCATTGCCATAATTGACTCCCTGATACAATACAACTCCCGGCATGAAGACCCCTCCATGAAGATTGAATTTATCTCCGACCAGTCCCTTCTGATTTCTAATTCTCGTGCCGTTAAAACTATCATATCCTCGTTCCGAACTATCGGTGAAGGTCTAGACTCAGAAAATAATTCAGAAAGTAACGAAGATATCCCTGAGAAGGAGAACTATTCTGAGAAAAAATCGCTGCGTCCGAAGTCTACGGATTGGTACAAGATTGCATCCCGCTTCAGCTACATGTCTACTATTCGTCCGGATGCACAGCCCCACGAGATTATCAATCAGCTAATGAACGGTCTATCTCCCTCTGAGCAACTTGCCGAAATGCTGAAGGATATGCAGTCGGTGACGCTCCCTTCGCTGACAGAGGCTATAATTGAACACAGTGTGAGTCAAGACTTGCGGCGCAGCGATGCTCCATTCTTAGCAGCATTTCAGGATTGTGTGATGGCCTATTGCGAATCCAAACCTTCTGATATCGCATCGTTTCTCGATTGGTGGGATTCTTACGGAAACTCTCTCTCTATTGCATCTTCGGAGGATATTGAGGGAGTGCGCATTATGACAATCCATAAGTCTAAGGGATTGGAATTCCCTGTGGTCATCCTCCCTAACGCAAAAATGAACTTTACCTATAGGTCTAATGACTGGAGCTGGGTAGAGCCTGACAAATCCTTCCCACAGCACAACAAACTTCCACCCCTACTACCGATTATAGTGAGCAAAAAGCTCGAAGGCACTCCTCATGAACATCTATACAAAGAAGCTGAAGCTGCCCACAAAATGGATAAACTGAACCTGGCATACGTAGGCTTCACTCGTGCCGTCAACGAGCTATATGTTTATGCCGGCATCTCCTTTAAGGACAATAAGGGGAAAATGGTGCCGAGTTCTAAAAATATAGGAACTTCTCTATTTAAATTTGCTGAAGACACCGCTACCATCAATTCTGAGCCACTCCTTGGAGGGAACCTCGAGGATGACTACGTAACAACATTGACATTCGGATCACCATTGCAACTGCAAGATTTAGAATACCTCAAGTCTAGGAAGAGCAATAACAATAAAGTGAAACATGCGGAGCCTCAGAAACGTCTGCGCAAACTCGAAGACTATCACGTCTGTCGCGACTGCGCTATGCTGACGTATGTTCCCAATGACAATCCCCCTATGTTTGATGACGAAGACCCACGATCGGAGGGTAATATCATGCACGAGATTATGTCGAATGTAATCGTGGCAGAGGACCTCGACAGGAGTTTGCTAAAAATGTCGGTAAGAGGAATTGTCGATCCGAAAACGCTGCAGGGAATAGGGATCCTACTTAAAGAGGCAATGAAGAGAGAGGAACATCGAGGATGGTTCAATCCGGGATGGAAAGTAATCAACGAGCGCGACATAGCCTTGAATACGAAAGAAGGTAAGCGCTATGTAAGTCGTCCGGACAGAGTCATGGTCGATGCTGAGGGAAATGCCGTAGTCATAGACTATAAATTCGGCCACAAAACCGAGGAAAAACGCTATGAGCGACAGGTCAGCAACTATATGCGAGCTCTAAAGAAAGCCGGATACAAGACCATAACGGGCTACCTCTGGTACGTCACTGAGTCCAAAGTTCAAGAAATCAAGTAGCACAGCGGGTCGCCTGTGCTACCTTGGGTTATCTGTTGGAGGCCTGGGCGTTTTGGATCATCTGCTTGTCAGCGGTGATATAGATTTCTACACGTCGGTTTTGTGCACGCCCTGCAGCCGTGGCGTTGGAGGCTACCGGATTGTTCCAACCATCGCCAATTGCTCTCAGTCGCGAATCGGCTACGCCATGTTGCTCAAGATAGTCTACCACACTCTGTGCCCGTTCGAGCGAAAGCTTGTTGTTGATCTCCTCAGTGCCGGTGTTGTCAGTATATCCAACGACGGTCACATCTGTCTGAGGAAACTGACTAAGATTGTAAGCTACCTTCTCAAGGGTTGCATCTGCCTCGGGAGAGAGCGTATAGGAGTTAGTTTGGAAGAGCACCGAATTGCCCAACACTAGCTTGATTGCATCGAGGTTATTGGAGTCCTTGACAGTCTCAAGACGATAGGCTTCGGCTCCCATCTCAGCAAGACCACGGACGGAGTCGAGTTGTTGTTGCAGAGCGTTGCGCTGACGATCCATAGCATTGCCAACGAGAGCACCGGTGCCGGCACCCAGAGCACTGCCTACAAGAGCACCAATCCAGGTGCCCTTTCCGCCACCTATGAGCGCACCGATGCCGGTGCCAATGGTTGCCCCGGCGAGACCTCCGGCTGTAGCACCCTGTCCGGCCTGTGTCATCCCATTCCACGTTTTCTTTATAGAGCTACACCCCATGGGTACAATCAGCAATGCACAAAGCCCAAAGGCAATCATCGCATGTCCAAATTTTCCTGTTCTCATAGTATCTTTTTTCTATATAACCCTTTTAACCATGTTTCGGTTTTAAGGACCCTTCCCAGAGTCCTTCTCAAAGTCCTTCTCAGAGTCCTTCTCATATATTTTTTGCGGAATTAGAGAATTGTTGTAAATTTGTGGTCTGAACCAACATTTGATTTGCTTTGGATATTGACCCTTTACCGGCTTCTTGTCCGGGATTATCTTTGTTAGTGCTTCTTAGTGAAGCTATTACTTTCCATATGCCCGACTCTATGTCTTGGGCAGCATGGGGTTCCCTCATTATCATTGCTATTATTTGCCTGATTATCTCAGCTTTTGTCTCCGGAAGCGAAATAGCCTTCTTTGGCCTTACTCCGGCAGAACTCGATGAACTCTCAGAGTCGGAAGAGCCGGGAGCTGTGAAGACATGCAATCTCTTGTCGCAGAGTGAACGCCTCCTGGCCACAATCCTTATAGCCAACAACTTGGTAAACATCACAATGGTAGTGGTCATGACGTTTGCTATCGGACAGGTCATGACGTTCAACTCCCCGATTGTCGACTTCCTTTTGCAAACTGTCTTCTTGACGTTTTTGCTATTACTATTCGGAGAAATATTCCCTAAACTCGTAGCTCGTGGCCGCACAATGAAATGGGTACTTAATACCTCCGGAATCCTTTCCGTGCTTTTCAAGCTACTCAGCCCACTCTCAAAGTTTATGGTCCGTTCTACGGTCATTATCAATAGAATAGTCACCAAGAAAGAAATTGATATCTCCGCAGACGAGCTGGAGAAAGCTCTTGAAATTTCCGATATGAAGGAAGGAAAAGACAAGGAAATGCTCGAGGGTATACTTTCGTTTGGCGAGAAAGAGGTCAGCGACATCATGATATCCCGCGTAGACGTAACAGCTATTGAATATCATGACAACTGGGAACAGGCCCTTCAGACTATCCTGAAAAGCGGCTATAGCCGCATACCCGTCTACGACACCTCTCAAGACACCATCCGCGGCATCCTCTACAGCAAAGATCTTCTGCCACATATCGGAAAGCGCGATAATACATTCCATTGGCAGACTCTCTTAAGAGAGGCATATTTCGTGCCTGAAAGCAGAATGATCGATGACCTTCTGGAAGACTTCCGAAAGCGCAAAATACATATCGCCATTGTAGTGGATGAATATGGCGGCACCGAGGGTATTGTCACTCTTGAAGATATCATCGAAGAGATTGTAGGTGAAATAGATGATGAATATGACGACACACGCTCCGTCTACCGCAAGATAGGACCGGACACCTATATCTTTGATGCAAAAGCCTCTCTTGGCGATTTTTGCCATGGCTGCAACATAGAAGAAGAAGAGCTCGGCGATGTCGGTGATGCTGAAACCCTAGCCGGTCTGCTATTAGAAATTAAAGGGGACTTCCCAAAAAAAGATGAAACCTTCCATCGCGGTCCCTGCACCTTCACTGTCTTAGGTATGGAACGCCATCGTATCACACGTGTAAAGGTAGTCATCAATCATCAGGTAGAATCTGAATAAGAGCCAATACATCTATGGAAACCGAATTCATATATTGGAGACATCCTACCGCACCTGGCATAAAAGTAGAAGAGATCAGCGGTGCTGAAAATAAAAGCGGACGCCTTTGGATAGAAATGGCTCGACAGATTTATTGCGAAAATGGTAAGGATAATTATAGGCAAATCGGCCATTTCCGGAATGGGGCACCATTCATTGACGGCGAAGACAGCCGCATCTCAATAACCCATACCGACCACTTGCTGGCCGTAGCAACTCTTCCACGCACACCCGAAGCAGACCTGCGAGAATTCTCTCCCCGTACAGCAATAGGGATTGACGCCGAACGCGCCGACCGCGAAAAGGTAATCAAACTTCGCGAACGCTTCCTGAACGAAAATGAGCTGAAGATGATAGATGCGGAAAGTATTGAACAGAACGTTCTTGCATGGACAATAAAAGAGGCTGCCTATAAAGCAGCCCTCTGTGAAGGACTCAACTTCCGCCGAGACATCTGCATTGAGAGAATGCCAAAAATCAACGATGCCATCATCGGAGAGCAAGCCGATGGCTTTGGAAGAGTAGTTGTTACCCGCACGCCACTCGAAGTTAAATCATATACCTTCGACATATTTACATGGCGCAGCGACGAATGCATAGTGACACTCGCCTACTCCCCTCAATGCGCCAAATTTACCAAAGGTGCAAATGTTTAGAGTCCATCTCATAAGATGGTTGTTAGATAAGGCTACGCAACTGCAACAACACTATTAGAGCTCCTATCAGATATAGAGTGCCGAGTCCGAGTCTACGCGCATTGCGCTCTGAAAGACGATGTTCCTTCACATAAGAGGATGCTTTATATACTCCACTCTTTACCTCCGACATGATTTTACCAACGTTGATGACCAGAAAGCGGCCGGCATCTAAGCTGAACACTCGTCGCTGATCATATTCTGCAAATTCATTTCTTTCGTAGCCAATATTCATGGCTCCTGAGTTGTAGCTTACATTCATAATTTCTGCTCGTTTTAGTGGCTTACTCAGCGTTGATTCCGATATTTTACAACCTTATTCAAATGCTGAACAACCCGAGGTTTGTTTTGATGATGCAAAGGTAAAACCGCACCCCTGCCAACTTACGGCACTTAATTGTTAATTAATGTTAATTTTGCAGATATCGCAATATTTCCTAATTTTGCAGTAAGAAAAATTATTGATAGCAATGAAAATAGAAGATATATTATCGGAGGGAGTAGCCGGAGCAGTGAAAGCTCTTTACGACACCGATGTAGACCCACAGCAGGTTCAGTTGCAGACAACGAGAAAGGAATTTAAAGGAAATCTTACCGTAGTAGTATTCCCATACCTCAAAGCGTCTCGCAAAGCTCCGGAGGCTACTGCCAATGAGATTGGTGCGTGGCTCAAGGAGAATATTGAGGCTGTAGGAGACTTCAATGCCGTAAAAGGGTTTCTCAATCTGAGCATAGCTCCCGAATTCTGGCTCGAGGAGCTCAAGAAAATTGAAGCAGACCCGGAGTTTGGCATACGTCATGCCGATGAGGGCTCCGACTTAGTAATGGTAGAATACTCCTCGCCCAACACCAACAAGCCACTACACTTGGGACATGTGCGTAATAATCTGTTAGGCTATTCGCTGTCGCGGATTCTTCAAGCCAACGGCCATAAGGTTGTGAAGACTAACATTGTCAACGACCGTGGAATCCATATCTGCAAGTCTATGCTCGCCTGGAAGAAATGGGGTGATGGTGCCACACCGCAGTCCACCGGCAAGAAGGGAGACCATCTTATCGGTGACTTCTACGTCCTTTTCAGCAACAAGCTAAAAGAGGAAGTAAAGAATATATCTGAGCGCGACAAAATCTCCGAAGAGGAAGCCGAGGCTAAATCTCCTCTCATGGCTGAGGCTCGCGAGATGTTACGCCTATGGGAGGCTGAAGACCCGGAGGTCAGAAAGCTATGGAAAATGATGAATGAATGGGTATATGCCGGCTTTGATCAGACCTACAGGCGCTTAGGAGTAGACTTCGACAAAATTTACTACGAATCTGACACTTATTTGCAGGGCAAGGATCTGGTGCTCGGCGGACTGGAGAAGGGAATCATGTACAAGAAAGAGGATGGCTCGGTATGGGCTGATCTCACTGCAGATGGTCTGGATCATAAGTTACTGCTTCGTTCCGACGGGACTTCCGTATATATGACCCAAGATATTGGCACTGCCAAGCTTCGCTTCCGCGATTATCCTATCGACAAGATGATATACGTGGTAGGCAACGAGCAGAACTATCATTTCCAGGTGCTGTCGCTTCTGCTCGACAAGCTTGGCTTCAAATGGGGTAAAGACCTTACCCATTTCTCATATGGCATGGTTGAGCTTCCTGAGGGTAAGATGAAATCTCGCGAAGGAACTGTTGTTGACGCTGATGACTTGATAGATGAGATGATCAAAAACGCAGCTGAGACATCCGCGGAACGTTTTGCCGACATGGATCCGGAAGAAGCTGCCGAAATCGCACGTATGGTAGGTCTTGGAGCTCTGAAATACTTCCTTCTGAAGGTTGATCCAAAGAAAAATATGCTATTCAATCCCAAGGAGAGTATCGACTTCAATGGTAACACCGGTCCCTTCTTGCAGTATACCTACGCACGTATTCGATCCGTAGGGCGTAAAGCCAAGGAGGCTGAAGGTTGCGACATGTCCGGTGCTATTCCCAATGCTAAGGAGAGCGTGTTGATTCAAAAGGTAGCAGACTTTCCCGGAGTCGTAGCAGAAGCAGGACGCACATACTCTCCTGCTCTTATTGCCAACTATGCTTACGACTTGGCAAAAGAATATAATCAGTTCTACCACGATTACTCTATCCTTAAGGAAGAGAATAGCGCCGTCAGATGCATGCGTTTGAGGCTCTCGCAAGTCGTAGCCCGCACTCTGAAGAGTGCCGTAGAACTTCTCGGCATGGAGATGCCGGAGCGCATGTAGCCAACAATTCGGACAAAAATACCAATCTTCCGAATGCTAACGGCACGATATTTGCGTTATTAATATATGAGACCTCCGTTTGGCAGGTCTCATATCGAATATAAAAACAATTAAAAACAATCAACGAAAAAGAGATGAACTACTACAATCAATCCCCTCAGACTCCTCCTCCCTTGTATCATACGGAGAATCAGGTAGTCAGCCAGACCAATTCGGTTCTCAAAAGAGTATATGTCCGTATGTTTATAGGACTGCTGATTTCTGCATTCTGCGCCCTTGGCGTAGCAACATCCCCTGCTGCTCTGAGTTTCTTCTTCGGCAACTCCATTATGATGTGGGTGCTCTTCGGGGCTATGCTCTTAATGTGTTTTGTAATTCCGGCTCGCCTTGAGAGAATGTCTACCGGCACAGTATTGGCACTGTTCTGCATTTTCTCAGCATTGATGGGATTGTCGTTAGCTCCCATATTTATCCTTTACCGCATAGGTACGATTGTATACACCTTGTTTATAACAGCCGGCACCTTCGGAGCTATGTCCGTTTATGGGTATTTGACAAAGTCTGATCTGTCTAAGATGGGAACATATCTGCTGATGGCTCTCTTCGGTCTGATTATAATGACTGTGGTCAATATCTTTATGGCCAGCTCAACGCTCGATTGGATTATTTCCATTGCCGGTGTGCTCATCTTTGTAGGTCTTACTGCATACGATACTCAGCAGATTAAAAGACTTGCGGCTGCCAACCTTGATCCGGCATTGGCCGATAAGCTGGCGACAATGGGCGCGATGAATCTTTATCTGGACTTCATCAACCTCTTCCTTTATCTTCTGCGCTTCCTCGGAGGCCGGGATGATTGATCGGTGTTGCCAACCAATTAGTTGATGTTTGATAGTTGATTAATTGAGTCAGCACAATCACTACCTTCCCCGACAAAAAATAAAATTCTCAGAATTTCATTCTGAGAATTTTATTTTTTGAGATGGTAGGCGATTACTTACCGAGGGAATCAGCGGGTTTGAATTTCACAACCTTACGAGCAGGGATAGTGATTTTCTCCTTAGTAGCGGGGTTGATACCTTGACGTTCAGGTTTGTCAACGATGGCGAAGGTGCCGAAGCCGATAAGTTGGATTTTGTTCTCATTAGCAAGAGCTTGAGAAATGGATTCGAGGCAAGCATCGAGGGCTGCCTTAGCCTGAGTCTTGTTGAGCTGAGCCTTTGCTGCAATCTCATTAACGAGGTCTGACTTGTTCATGATAAATGAATTAAAATTAATATTTAAGGCTCTGTCAAGGCTACAACATTCTTCGGTCAAGAGAATATCCTTACAATGGAGATAGCTTTCTAAAGCCGATTTTAGGCAAATTTAATATTTATATATAGAATAACAAATAAGTCTGATAAAAATTTTTCCAAAAATCATATTTTTTGCCAATTGAGCCACTGTCTAAAGCGCAATTTTCTGAAGATGTCGCCGTTTATAGCCATTCAAGCTACCCCTTTGGAATCTTCCCTTCGGGAATCAACTGGCGTATGTCAGGATTATTCTTGCCAATATTGTATTCAACATTGCCGTCTGACATTCTTTGTGCGGAAATGCCAAATTCTTTATAGTCATGGCCTTCAAACATACGATAACGAAGATATGAAGACAATCCCAAATCATTAAGTATAGCGTCATTTGCCAGCATCAAATCCACGAACAGGTTATAAACGCCATAGTCCCTGACCGGCCACGGGGTCAGAGTCGCCTGTATTCTTTTTCCCTGTTGAGAAAGATGACTTCAACAAAGGATTTCGGAAGACGTACATTATAGAGTTCAAGCGCATCTTCAAAGAGAGGGGCAATGTCTTCATCCTTGAATCCGGCGATTCCACAACCTATGCGGGTCACATAGAAAGTATTTTGATCACATTCCCTTGCAAATCTGATGAATTGGTCAACGTAGGGTTTGATGGTATCCACTCCACCCTGCATTGTAGGAATGGCGTAAGATTGCCCTTGCAATCCAACGCCTTGACCCATTATTGCTCCGAATCTCTCACGGGCTATTCGTGCGGCTCCACCTGCATGGTTACCTTCAAGATTACTGCCGAACACAAACACCTCATCTTCTTCAAGATGAGTGATATTTTCTGGTGTATATTTCAATTCGTCCATATTATTCAATCAAATATCCGGGGTTTACTCCGAATGGTTTATGTTTTTTGTAGCGTTCGGTCATTTGTTCGTCGGAGGAGCATCCGCATAAATCATCTGCTACTGAAACAAGAACGTCTTTCAGTTCGAGAGTGGTGAGATAGTTGAGGGGGATTCTGCTATATCCGAGGATTGCGCCTATGATGTTTCCAGCAATAGCTCCGGTAGAGTCGCTGTCTCCGTCATGGTTGACTGCGCAGACAATACATTTCTGAAAGTCATCAATGTAGCGCATGACGCAGAATACTGCAATGGCCAACGCTTCATCACCAACCCAGCCTTCGCCTAATTTGCGTATCCCTTCTGTGGCGAGGACATCAGACTCCGCAAGGTCAAGGGCCTTCTCAACCTGCATCTTCAGGTTTTGAAGATTATTATCTTCCTTGTAATGAAGTTCAAGCAGCTTGAATACTCGTTGGATTACAATAAATCTGAACTTTTCGCGGTCTATCTTTTCATGATTGATACAGTCAGCAATAATCATAGCCAGAGCCATAGAAGCAAAGGTGCTGAGCGGATGCTTGTGGGTAATGTCTGCGGCGGCTCCGGCCAAGAAACCGGCTTTCACCATATCCAATTCGCGGTTATGAGTCGCCGAATATATGCCTATTGGTGCGACTCGCATTACGCCACCACAACCCTTTGAGTTGTTGGCCACCGGGCGACATTCAATAGTTGACAGAACGCTCAAAGCCGACATACAGGTATTACCCGGAGCACGTCTCCTCCATAGATTATTGATATGAGTGAGCCAGTCACTGCTAAAGGCCAAAGGACACTTTGTCTGTGTATAATACCAACGGATATAGGAATCCTTAATGTATGGTAACAGTTCTGTATCCAATACGGCTCCGTCAGCAAGTCCATTCAAGAGTCCTTCTGCTGTGAACAAAGTCATCTGGGTGTCATCTGAGAAAACTGCGACACCATTCTCCAGTTCGTAGTTGCGGATGCCGCTTTCTCCATACTTACGGCGAATCTCTCGTAGAGAGTCAAATTCAACAGCATAGCCGAGAGCGTCGCCAACGGCGCACCCGACTAAACTGCCTCTGCATTTATCTTGAAGATTATTCATCTGATTTGTCTATTTCTTTTGAATATGAGTCATAAACATTGTTTAGCTCATCATCCTCACAGTCGGTGAACATATTGGTGAGTTTGTTCCGAAGTGTGTGAAGACGAGATCTGCTATAAGCACGAGTACCTTCGTCTTTTGCACTATGTGCAGACTCTGCAAATGCCATTGCGCTGCGGGCAGTCGTGGCGGTCTCAATCATGGTGCCTGTCTTGCCGCTGCTCTTGAAAGGAACGGAGATACCGTTTGTCATTGCCGAGACTTCCTTATACCATGGGCGACCGGCGATAGAAACCGTGTCAATTTTGATTTTCATGTTGGCCGCTCTTTGAGCCTCAACCTTCCATGAAATTTGATTGCCTACAACGTAGTCACGGAAAGTATAGCCTATTTCATGAGGGTCGGCATCGGCAATCAGCAGGATTGCTTTTGAAGAATCTTCACGCCAAGGAGATTCATCGATGATCTTCTTGAGTACCAGTTCGTAGAACTCATCTCCATCACCGCCACTTGTGTTTCTCGATTCCTTGACAAACTTGATGATGTCGTTTTCGTTGTCGGTAAGGGGAACGCATTGGTAGGCGTCTCCGAATGTCTCGTGGTTCTTCATGTCGCAGTAGTCGCCGAAGGCAACAATGCCAAGGCGAAGGTCTTCGTTGTCCTTGAACAGGCGCGGAATCATATCGGCAACCTGTTGACGCACATCCTCAATGTATGCAGCCATAGAGCCGGTGGTGTCGAAGGCTATCACCATATCGAGTTTGCCCATTCCTTTGGGGGCAACCTTATCCATATTCTGCTTCTCTTCAGATTCAGTGTTCACACTTACAGTTGTCTTTGTCTCAGTTGTAATCTTTGTTTCCATATTTGTTATGTATTGATATTCTGACTTTATGGAGTATATCTGGATCCGATATCTATCAACTTATATTAATTTTTCTAATAAAATCTTTTTAACTTAATATATTCAATTAAGAGTATCAGTCTCAATCTCTTTCTTATAATTGTCAAAATCTTTGATGAATTTTTCTTGTGACCAGGTTTCCGGAGTCTTTCTCCGATTTGACTTCGGACATTGTTTGAAACTTTCTCTCAAATGGGTAAGAGCCTTGATATATGGCTCTCCATGATATACATAATAGCAGCCGACAATTACCCCTGTCCGTCCCACGCCGCCCCAGCAATGGATATAGATCTTGTTGTCGGGATTGTCAAGTATCTTATCGATATGCTGCATCAATTCATATACGCTTTGGAAATCGTCTGGTATGGAGACATCTTGAATCGGGAATCGGAAATGAGTACATCGTTCCGGGAGCAACTGATGATAGGGTGCAAGTTCTCCATCTTCAGTAAGGTCAATGAAATGCGTGATGCCAAAGTCCACAAGAGCATCAACCTTCAAATGCGGATTCTCCAGATCTCGGGCATATTCTCCGGCAAAAACTCTTGCATCGACTTGATAAGAGTTTGCTATCGGTTTGTTTTGAGTCGTAATATTTGATTCTTTTACCATGGATTGAGGATTTGAATAATCATTGTTTTCTATACGAATTGTAGGCCGGTCAAAAGATTGATAACGGGAAGACATAGTGCGACCTCAGACTCCCATCTTATAACCATGTTCAGCGGCAATACGACACATAATCTCCTCACGGTCGAGACCTTCGGGTACCACTGTGCCACACGAAGCGACTTCAACATCTTCGATGTTGTAATCCGCAACCAGTTTCTTCAAAACGGCTTCGGCCGCCACCGAACGGCTGGTATTGCCGGTACATACAAACAGTATCTTCATATCGGCCGATACTTTTTCTATCTTCTATTCGTCTCTTACTATTTCAACTATTGCTGGCAACAAAGCATTCCTAATGGCATCTGAGGTAAGTCGGTGGCCGCCATGGAATGTCATATATCTCATTCCATAATATTTCTTGTATTCATCTTTGCAGTTGATTACATCATCGTCATCACCGAACAGAGCGTAAGTCGGACCTGTGTCTCTTTCATGGAAGAAATTGAATTGTCGGTGCTCCACTTTTTCGTAAGCGTCGCAAAGTTCTTCCGTGACCTCAAACTCCGTTGAGCCATCCGCTCTCTTCTTAAAGAATGGGACAATGCCTATTTTCTTCCGCATGGATTGCGAAACATGAAATGATGGATTCACAAGCACCGTGGGAACACTATTGATAAGATTAGCAAACATTCCTCCCATAGAGGTGCCGACAACTACATCAATCTCCTCATCATCCACAAGTTTGCAGAGCATTTCGTATGCCTCGTTGGGATCGATGGGTAGGTCCGGCGAATAAACCTTTGTGTCAGGGAGAAGTTGCTGGATCTCAGCAGCAGTCCCGGAATCTCCCGATGAAGCAAATCCATGGATGTAAAGCAATTTTTTACCGGCCATCAGTTTGGCATATACTTCCAGATTCATGTCATTTATCCATCCCCAAATATCTTTGGGATAAATATCCTCATCCTTCTTGACAAGTTCAACAACTTTCTTGAAGATTTCAGGCAATCGTTCAAGAATCAGAATTGATTTATGCAACTTGAACTCCATGTCATAAATCCTGCCAAAGTCAAACTCCAATGTCGCAGTGACATCATTCAATTCCTCATCAACGTAGAACTTCGTATGCCATACATAACCGTCATTCAGAATATTGGCTGCTTTCAGTAACGTTTCATAGTCGTACTGCTCTCCGGTTTCTGGGTCTTCATATACCGTGTGGTATATGGAAATACTGTCTTCCGGCTTTTCAACATCGATGGTCATGCCGTTGTCAAGTACGACACATTCCATTTCCTCATCGCACAGGGTATAACCCCATGCCTTGATATATCTCTTTATCCAACTTTGCATCTTACTGAATTATTGGCTTTTAAAATCTATTCCTTTGGGTCAGTCAAAATGTTGTTATCGTCATCTTTGCGGAGACGCTTCACTCCGTCAACGCATTCAATGGCCGATTTGTGGTTGATAATCGTTTTAAATTCCGAACTGGAGTGAACCCCCAGACTATTTAGCAAGTCACAATATTGTGAGATTGTGAGCCGTCTTAGTATTAAACGATTCCATCAACAGATTTAGTGTATTGGTAGTACAGTCTGTTAGATCAATGAAAAGATGGTGGCGGTCAACGGCTCACACCGACAATCTTACAAGGTAGAGAGTTGCGTCCGGCTTGAAATCAACCGACACTACATTGTCACCGTATGAAGATGCTATTGTTATGGCCTATTCGCAGTCTCGGCGGTGGATTGTCACCTTCTCTGGAAGCACAAGGCAACGAGAAAATCTCGGCTATGATACAAAAGTATCGCGCCGAAACAATCGACATCGAAGATGTGGAGTTCGAGGAAGTTGACCTCGAATTTGATACCCTTTTCCCTGACCCCAAACAAGACACCGACAATGGTGGAGAAACAAGTGTGCCTCGCATCCGCAACTGAATATTGCATAAAAAAGCCAAACCTCTGAGTAATAAAGTACTCAAAAGATTTGGCCATGTCAGAAATTTCACCTAATTTGGTGTTGCAATAAAAAGCTGACATGGAAGCTGAAATAGCAATAAAATCTGACAAAATCATGCCTTTCGGCGGAATATTTTCCGTCATCCGTGAATTTTCTTTAATCGAGCGACTGATTGACTCAGAGCTTGGGCGTCGTTTGAAGGACGCAGGCTCCCAATACGGCGAGATAATGCGTACGATGATGTGCTATTATCTGTGCGGCGGCGACCGCATGGAGGACATCAAGATATATCAGCCGGGAATCGAGTACTTACCGGGGCCGATGCCGGCATATAACCTTCTCAAAGATATCTTCCTGCGAGACATCCGGTCATACAGACGGCGCCAAGGAATGCCGGATTACTCACAAAACTGTGTGAATCTAAGATCCGGATTCGCCTGCAGTTCCTTGCAAAAGCACCGGTATAGCTTCTGGTAATCATATTGTGATGTAGTCATCCTTTTTTTGACCCCAAAATTACATCCTTATCTCGCACCTGTCAATGCGCCATCGCCGATACATTTACGAACACACCAATACGACAAGACTCCAAGCCAACCAGCAAAAACTATCATAAAGCCCTAGACAATAAAATAATATCAACCAAAAGTCACAAAAAAATTAAACAAAAAAAGAGAAGAAAAGAGAAAGAAATGCAAAAAAAATAAAAAAAAGAAGAAAAAAATTTGGCAGAGAAAAAAAAAACACCTAACTTTGCACTCGCAAAAGGGAAACAACTCCCCGTAACAAGAAAAATGAAATCCCCAAAGAGGGAAGATTCCAAATAAAAGGTGCCATAGCTCAGTTGGTAGAGCAAAGGACTGAAAATCCTTGTGTCCCCGGTTCGATTCCTGGTGGCACCACCAGAAAGAAAGACGTTCAGAATCAGCAAGTTAACTGCTTCTGAACGTTCTTTTTTA
>JAMPAX010000001.1:297442-376899 GCA_023667015.1 Muribaculaceae bacterium
ACTACTATAACAACGAAATCGACAAAATCTATCACACTAAAAAGAGGAAAAACTGCTAAAAATTGTTAATCTTATTTGGAAGATAACTATAAAAAGCGTTATATTTGCAGTCCGAAAAAAGGTAGTGGAAAAATTTGGCTGCTTGCAACCACTTAAAAAAATGCTAAAACTGCACACGACGCCGGATTTCATAGCGAAGAAGTCGGCAAGCGGTAGAGGCATTTCCCCGGGAGATGCCTTTTTTTGTGGAGCTCCTTAAACTCCTTAAACTCCTTAAAAACAACAACATCAAAACTAATAATAATGAATTACTTATTCACATCAGAGTCTGTATCGGAAGGACATCCCGACAAAGTAGCAGACCGCATATCCGACGCATTGCTGGATGAATTTCTGGCACGCGATCCCAAAAGCCATGTGGCGATCGAAACCCTGTGTACGACAGGCCAAGTAGTAGTAGCCGGAGAGGTAACCTCCGATGCATACGTAGATATTCTCTCTACAGTGCGCGACGTAATCAACGAAATTGGCTACAACAGAGGAGCCTATCGTTTTGACGGCGACTCATGTGGCGTAATCTCCGCAGTACATGAGCAGAGTGCCGACATAGCTCGCGGAGTAAATCGCGATGACAACGGCGAAGACATAGACGCCGAAAAACAAGGAGCCGGCGACCAAGGGATGATGTTTGGCTACGCAGTAGACGAAACCGAAGACTACATGCCTCTGACCCTGGCCTTAAGCCACATGCTGATGAGCGAACTCGCAGCCATCCGTCGCGAAGGAAAAGATATGACCTACTATCGCAAGGGGGTGCTCAAATCCTACCTGCGTCCCGATGCAAAGAGTCAGGTGACAGTAGAATACGACGAGAACCATCAGCCGGTAAGGATCGACACAATCGTAGTATCCACCCAGCATGACGAATTCATCGCACCGATGGACGACAGCGCTGCCGCACAAGAATCAGCCGACCGCGAGATGCTCAAGCAAATCCGCAAAGACGTAGAAGAAGTGCTCATTCCCCGGGTAAAAGCAAAACTTCCCGGGAAAATCCAATCCCTGTTCAAAGAAGACATGATTCTTCACGTCAACCCCACAGGCAAATTCGTATTGGGAGGGCCACATGCAGACACCGGACTGACCGGCCGTAAGATAATCGTAGACACCTATGGAGGACGCGGAGCCCACGGCGGAGGCGCCTTCTCCGGCAAAGATCCCTCGAAGGTAGACCGCTCGGCAGCATATGCATGTCGGTGGATAGCCAAGAACCTGGTAGCCGCCGGTGTAGCCCGCGAGGCACTGGTACAGGTAGCTTATGCCATAGGTGTAGCAGAGCCGGTATCACTGTTTGTCAACACCTTTGGCACAGGCAAGACAGGACACAGCGATGCAGAGATAGCCGAAAAATTAGGGAAGATATTCGACCTTCGTCCCCGCGCCATTGAACGTAGCTTAGGGCTACGTGAGCCAATCTACAAAGAGACCTCGGCCTACGGACACATGGGACGCCGACCGCAGAAGGTGGTAAAACGGTTTGAAAACCGCTACGAAACCGGCCGACCGATAGAAAGAGAAGTAGAGCTATTCACATGGGAAAAACTCGATAAAGTCGACGAGATCAAGCGCGAGTTTATGAGTTGATTAGTGGATGAGTTGATGAAATTTAGCAAATAGTTTGCTAAAAAGAAATCTTATTGCTAAATTTGCACACTAAAGAAAATAATAACACAGCTATATAGAATGGCAACACTTGAAAAAATCAGGAAAAGATCAGTTCTTCTCCTTATTGTAATCGCCGCCGCATTGCTTGCATTTATTTTAGGAGATGCAATCAGCAACGGGCGCAACCTGTTTGGCAACGGCACGACCGTAGCAAAAATCGGATCAGAAAAGATAGACATCACCGAGCTTCAGCAGCGTCAGGAGCAGCTCAATCAGCAACTTGAAGAAGCCCGACGCAACAACCCGCAATCGGTAGCCAACTTCGACACACAGACACTATCGCAGATGGCACTTGAGCAGCTGATCAACGAGCACCTCTTCAATGAGGCCGTAGGGAAGATGGGAATTAAAGCATCGCCCGAGACACTCCGTTTCTTCATGCTTGAGTCACCCCAGATGCTACCGGAGCTCCAGAATATCGTAGGAGCAGCTCAGCAGATAGCTCCCAACGTAGCTACCTCCCAGCAGGCCTACGACGTAATCTTCAATCCTCAGAAATACAACCTCACCCGGAATCAGGTAGAGCACCTTCAGCGTGCATGGCTCGGCGTAGAGAAGAAATATGAGGCAGAAATCAGCAAAATGACATATGCCGGACTTCTTCAGCGCACTCTCAAGGCCAATGATCTCGACAAGAAAGCTCTCTACAACGACTACGTAGCTACGAGCCGCGTAAGCATGGCCTTCCAACCCTACGGACAGCTCGACCCGAAGAAATATCCTGTCAGCGACGCAGAAGTAGAATCCCTCTATAAAGACGAAAGAGGTAAATACAAAGTAGAAGAGCCCACCAAGGAAATCGCCTTCATCGCCTACAACGTAGAGCCCTCCCGGCAGGATCTCAAGGCTGCCGATGCTCTTAGCAAGAAAGTAGCAGTTCAGTTGGCTCGCACCGGCACCCTCGACAAAGACTTGAAGAAAGAAGGATTGAGCGTAGACCGCCGTCAGATGCGTGCCTCCGATCTACTTAACGCTCCCCTCAAGGAATTCCTGATGGTAGCCTCCCCCGACACAGTAAAGATTCTCTACAGCGACAACTCCGGATTCAAAGTTGTTAAAATGGGGAAACGCTATGCTGCAGTAGACTCCGTAGAGGTACGCATGATACAGGTAGCCGGAGGTAAACTTCCCTCACAGGTACTTGCCAAGCTCAACGCCGGGCTTTCTGCCGACTCTCTGAGCAACGTCTTCTCCCCCGACAGCGTAATGGCAGCTCCCGCACAGTGGCTTCCCCTCTATACTAAAGAGGGCAAGAGCAGCGTAGGTCTGACTGATGCACAGCTCGATTCCATCATCAACTCCAATGGTCGCTACATCATCCTCAACCAGCAGGCAGAAGGAGCCGTACTCGCCACTGCGACAAAGAAAAACGCACCGGTAGAGATATATGAGTACGACGAAGTTGAATACACCATCCAGCCCTCTGCCAAGACAATGGAAGATGCACGCGCTAAACTTGAAAAATTCCTTGCAACCAACAGCGATGCCAAGAAGTTTAAGGCCAACGGCATTAAATCCGGATATACCGTTCAAGAATACCAGGTAAGCCAGTCGACACCGGCAATTCCGCGTGTACAGGGATACAACATGTACTTCCCCGACAGCCGCCAGGTAGTACGTTGGGCAATGATTGATGGCGAAGTTGGCGACGTATCCCACGTTTACGAGTCGAAAGATGCAGTACATCCCGTACTCTATGCAGCCGCAGTACTTGATGCCTACGATGACTTCATCCCCGTCAGCAACCCTCGCGTAAAAGACGAGCTCACAGAGAAGGTACGCCGTTCAAAAGCAGGCGACCAGAGAGTGGCACAATATAGCAAGATGGGCAACATTGCCGCAGTAGCTCGCGCAATGGGTGTTGAGCCTCGCGATATCGAAGCCTTCCGTTTTGCACCCGGAGCTACAGGCGATCCGGCCGTTACCGGCAAGATTGCAGGTATGAAGCCCGGTAATAAGATGGTAGTTCTAAAGGGCGAAGACGGCGTATATGCCATAATTCTCAAAGGAAATGCCAAAGAAAGCTTCCCCTATGATGCAGCCACCTACGAACAGCAGTTCATGCAGCTGATCAACCCCGACATCAACAAGATGCTTCGTGGCAACCGCAAGGTAGTCAACAACAGCTATCGCTTCGAAGCCGGAAACTAAAAATATAAATCGCAAATAAAAAAGGATTCGCTTTACGGCGAATCCTTTTTTATTGCCAAGACCTAAAAAACTTAAGGATCTTAAGGAATTTAAGGAACTTAAGGAATTTAAGGAACTTAAGGAATTTAAGGAATTTAAGGAGCCTAAGGACACCTCAAGTCATCCGGTCTTCCACTGTTCAACTCTGCAACTCATCCACTCACTTCAGGAGGTCAGGGCGCAGGCGGCGAGTTCTTTCCAGCGACTGTTCGTAGCGCCATTCGTCAATTTTTGCTTCATGGCCTGAGAGTAAGATGTCGGGGACTTTCCAGCCGTTGTAGTTGGCAGGGCGAGTATAAATAGGAGGTGCAAGAAGATTATCTTGGAACGAATCAGAGAAAGCCGACTGCTCATCACCGATGACACCGGGGATAAGCCGTACAATAGAGTCAGCGATAACAGCGGCTGGCAGTTCCCCACCGGTCAAGACATAGTCTCCGATAGAGATTTCGCGAGTCACCAGATGCTCGCGAATACGATAATCGATACCCTTATAGTGGCCACAAAGGATGATGATATTATTGAGTAAGGAGAGCGAATTGGCCATTGGCTGAGTAAGCGTCTCCCCATCGGGAGAAGTAAATATTACTTCATCGTAGTCCCTCTGGTGGCGAAGATCGGAGATGCAATCGTCAACAGGCTGAATAGTCATAACCATTCCCGCCTCACCGCCGAAAGGATAGTCATCCACCTTGCGATGCTTATTCTTAGAATAGTCTCGTAGATTATGAACCACAATTTCAGCGAGTCCACGATCCTGAGCACGCTTCAGAATAGAACAGTTCAACGGTCCCTCAAGCATTTCAGGTAGGACAGTAATAATGTCGATACGCATATTCATTAGTAAAAACTCCTCTCGGCCTCAACGGTCGAGAGGAGTACACAACAAAAAATCAATCTTATGGAACAATGTTTTTTTTTAAAAACATGTCAATATTTTTAACTACATAGACCCCATCTCCTAAAGATTATACACTTAAGTAGCTGTAGAATTTAAATTCAAATCGACAATCTACTTAGGGGTCTCGCAGAGTAGATCTTAATCTATTTCCTCGTCAGCCTCATAGCCACCCATTTCGCGGATAGCATTCTTCAGCATAGTATACTGCTGGAAGAGGTTGTTGACGGGGACTTCATCCTTAGTATAGTCGTGCATCGGGCTCTTGAGGAAGAAGCTCAGGAAGCGCTGGATACCGTAGCGGTCTGCACGAGCGGCGAGGTCACTAAGGAGAACGAGGTCAAGGCAGAGGGGGGCAGCGAGGATAGAATCGCGGCAGAGGAAGTTGATCTTAATCTGCATCGGATATCCCATCCAGCCGAAGATGTCGATGTTGTCCCAACCTTCCTTGTTGTCGTTGCGAGGGGGATAGTAGTTGATACGAACCTTATGGTAGTACTGAGTATCTTCATCGTTGCCATGGCCATAGAGGTCAGGTTGCTCTTCAGGCACGAGGATAGACTCGAGAGTTGAGAGCTTGGAAACCTCCTTAGTACGGAAGTTGGCGGGTTCGTCGAGAACGAGGCCGTCACGGTTGCCGAGGATATTGGTAGAGAACCATCCGGCAAGACCCAGACAACGAGTACCGATGATAGGAGCGAAACCGGACTTAACCAGAGTCTGGCCGGTCTTGAAATCCTTACCGGCGATAGGCATCCTAGTCTGCTCAGCGAGCTCCCACATAGCGGGGATATCTACAGTAGTATTGGGAGCACCCATGATGAAAGGAGCACCCTCCATGAGAGCAGCGTAAGCGTAGCACATAGAGGGAGCTATACGTTCGCGGTCATCGGCCTTCATAGCCTTCTCGAGAGCTTCGAGAGTACCATGCACTTCCATGTCAACGGGAACGTAAACTTCTGTAGAAGCAGCCCAGAGAACGACAACACGCTCAACGCCGGTTTCCTTCTTGAAGTTGCGGATATCCTCACGCAGACGTTCTACCATCTCCCAGCGGGTGATGTCGCCCATAATGTTGTCACCTTCAAGACGCTTAGCGTAGTTTTTGTCGAAAGCAGCCTTCATAGGTTTGATTTTCAGGAGCTCATCCTTAACGGGATTGATATCCTTCTCCTTGAGCACCTCTGCATTGATTGCAGACTCGTAAGCATTTGCGGGATAAACGTCCCAAGCAGCGAACTCGATGTCGTTGAGGTCCGCAATGGGGACGATGTCCTTATAATGAAGGTATTTCTTATCAGCGCCTTTACCGACACGGATTTTGTCGTATTGGGTCATAGAGCCAACGGGCTTAGCGAGACCCTTGCGAGTCATCATGACACCAGTCATGAAAGTAGTGGAGACAGCACCGAGGCCGACCACCATCACACCCAGCTTACCGTTGGGAGCTTTAGCTTTTGTTGCCATATTGAAAACAAATATACTTAAGATAAATAATTCATTAATAATCGCTTTCACCCCAAAAGGAGAGATAGAGGGGGAAATTGCGGGTCAAAATTACTGCTGATTTTAAAAAAAGCAAAGAAAAAAAGGAGAAAAGTTAGGGTAGCAATTGTTAAATATTATTAATAAAATAATGATTTGGTAAATTAATGTTAAATTTAATATGATTACAAGGGTAATTGTTAAAATTATTTAAATAGGAAACTTGGGAGTATAGGTCCGACAGGTCGGAGCTGTCTGACCTGTCGGACTGATCGGACTGGCCTGACTGATCGGACTTGTCGGACTTGGATAGCTCGGTCTTGAGAGGGGTGAATGCTGATTTTTTGGGGTTGGGATGTGGGATTTTGGGGAAATATCATTAATTTTGCAGATTATGGGTAAGAAGACAAAGAAAGCCAGTTTTTGGATGAAGCGCCGTTCACATATCCCTACCATTATTATTGGTACGGGTATAATAATGCTTCTTTATTTTAATGAGGAGACATCTTGGTCCCGCTCCGTTGAGTATGACCGTCGGATAGCGGAACTCAAGGAGCAGATAAAGCAGGAACGCGATTCTCTGGAATTTTACAGAAGTCGCCGGGCGGCAATCGTCAGCGGACAGGCAGATCTTGAGCATATGGCACGTGAGCAGTTCCACATGCAGCGTCCGTCGGAAGATGTCTTTCTTCTGACAGACCTTGTCGCAAATGAAGCTGCATCTTCAAGTACTGACAATCATGAAAAAGAGCAATAAGAAATCAAATAACACCGGAACGACATCCGAAGAGAGCACCAAAGCTGAGAAAAGATCTCAAGCCGGGGCAGACTCAAAAGGCGGAGTTGATTCAAGCAGAGGAGTAGACTCCAAGATTATAAAGCGACAGCGCTGGACAGAGGTTGTAGCAACGGCCGGGCTTACCATCGTAGCCTTAGCGATGATTCTTCCCTTCGCCACGGGTCTTGAGGACTCCTTATATTATATAGGTATCTATAAATGGGTGTATGCCTTCGGAGCAGTGCTCTACACCGGAGCCCGACTGGTCAATGTCAACGCGCCCGGCGACTCCCTGCGATTGAAGAGATTGCGTCGATTGGAATTTTGGGCAGGGATGGCCTTCTGTATTGGGGCATTCCTACTCTTCTATCATTGCAACAAATACCATATTGATAATCCGGCGGCTGCCTTCACAGTGGGACCATTGGCAGTACTTCGCGACACGATACTATTCTCCTTGGTAGGTGCGCTGATTCAGCTCATAGCCAGCTGGATGATAGCCTTCCGGATGCGTAAGGAAAGATAGAAAAATGCAATTTCTCGCACTCGACAGAGGAAACAGCCTCCTGAAGGCGACAGTATTAGAGCGTACTCCTGAGAGGAGAGTGCGTGTACTCGCACACACTGTCATTGAGGGGGAAGATGTGGTGAAGGAGGTAGGGCGGATTGCTTCTATGATGGTTTCCACCTCCGAGATTACAGGAGGAATGTACTGTGGGGTTGGCCCGGAGAATGGCGAATACGAACGACTCCGAGAGAATTTAGCTACGAAAGGGATAATGCTTGAGCGGCTTGACAGTAGCACTCCCCTACCAATATCAAACCATTACCACACCCCGGCCACCTTAGGAATGGATCGCATAGCGGCACTATGCGGAGCAGCCACACTCTATCCTGCCACGTCATTAGTAGTCGCGGATGCCGGCACAGCGTTGACGCTGGATATACTCTCATCGACTTCCGAAGGAGAGATGGTCTTTGAAGGAGGCAACATATCTGCCGGGGTAACCATGCGGCTACGTGCGCTGAACGCCTACACCGACAAGCTACCACTCGTAAGTCACGAAGAATTAGAGAAACACATCGGAGACCACATCGGAACCGACACACTATCTGCACTAAGTTGCGGAGCACTTACCGGAGTAGCTACAGAAATACTCTCCGCCTTCCGATATGCAAAGAGCAGATACTGCGCCACAGCAATTATAGCCACCGGAGGCGACAGCAGGCTCCTAAGCAAAGAGTTGCAAGACTTAGCAGAAAGGGAAGGGACAGAAACAACGATAAAAGAGGAGCCCGACCTATTGGCCATAGGGCTCATGAGAATATACGAACACAAACATCAGAAATGAAACTTATAAAGAAGACACTGGCCATAGCCATGACACTAGCGGGTGCAGTCCTGCCTACGATGGGTCAAAACATCACCACTCCCTATTCGATGTATGGATACGGAGTATTGGGAGACCGAGCCACCTCGATGCAGCGGCAGATGGGAGGCATAGGCTACGCCATGCAATCGGGACGACAGATCAACGTCATGAACCCCGCCTCATACGCCTCGACCGACTCGTTGACATTCCTATTTGACCTCGGAGCCGACCTAAGTTTTATCAATAGCAAAGAAGGGAGCATCAGCGATCATGCCACGGGGGGAGGACTCGACTACCTGACAATGCAATTCCCGATATCGAAACACTTTGGGGGGTCGTTCGGACTCCTCCCCTACTCCGGAGTAGGATATGCGTTTGGCAACGAGGTAGAACATGGAGCCTTAGAGAATCAAGGCTCCGGGGGCATCAACATGGCCTACCTCGGCTTTGCCGGAAGAATTAAAGGGCTGTCAGTCGGAGTGAACGTCAGCTACAACTTCGGCAACATCATCAATGACGTATACACCAACCCCTCGAATCAGGGGCGCACACTCTTTGAGCACGTAATGCAGATTCGCGACTGGGACATCAATATTGGAGCACAATATGCATTGAATCTGACGAAGACCGACCGCATAGTACTGGGCGTAGTCTATTCCCCCAAGAAGAGTCTTCATGGCAAGAGTTGGGCTACGGTGCAAGAGTTGACCCAGGAGAGTATGCCGGACACCGTAGGGTATCTGAAGATGGGGAGCAACTACTACACTCCCACCTCGATTGGGGGAGGCATCAGCTACCGCCACCTACGCTCCTCGCGATTCACGGCAGAAGTTGACGTACTCTGGCAACAATGGAGCAAAGCGAAATACTCCGCCATGTATGACATCGAGCGCCCCGAAAACATCATCTTTCAAGGGATGAAGTTTGACGACAGGTTGAAGATATCGGCCGGCGTAGAATACGTGCCCAAAGTTCGTGGCAGTTATCTGCAGAGAATGGCCTATCGTCTTGGAGGGTTCTACAACGATGACTATATCAATATCATGGGCAACCGGGTTCGCGAATATGGTCTTAGTTGCGGCTTTGGCTTCCACACCCCTCAGGACAAGACTATCATCAACCTCGGCTTCGAATGGCGTCATCGTCAGGCACACCCCCAGCCGATGATTACAGAAAACTACTTCAATATAACACTGGGAGTCAACTTCAACGAACTTTGGTTCTACCAGAGGAAGATTAAGTAAAATATTGAAGCAGGGCTTCAATATTTTGATGGATGGTTTATGGTTGACAGTTTATGCGAGTTCTGATTTATTTGATAATCACTGTGGCTCTGATTGGGAGCGGATCTTGTCAGGAGAAAGACAAGCTAAACGTTGCTGCGCATATAAAAGCCGACACCATGCCGACTATGAAGACGCGCAACATTGCCACTCTCATATCCGATTCGGGTATCGTGCAATATAAAATCGTAGCGCCCCTATGGAAAGTCTACGACAATACTACCGACCCCTATTGGCTATTCCCAGAGGGGGTATATCTTCAGAAATTCGATCGACGGAAGAAAGTCATAGCCACGGTAGCCGCAGACTCAGCGCGCTACTTCAAGAACCGCAAGCTCTGGAAGCTTGACGGACATGTAGAGATCTTCAAGCAGCCCAAAGACAAATTTTTCAGTTCGCAAGTATTTTGGGATCAAAACCGCCATGAAGTATACTCAGACTCCTTCATCCACATAGAGAATTCTACCCATGTACTCGAGGGGATAGGATTCCATGCCGACGAAAACTTCAGAGACTACAGCATACATAAGCCAATGGGAATCTTCCCCATAGAGAACGACGCCCTTATGCCGGAAGTTCCACCCAATGCATCGGCGCCTCAGGAATTAGGAATTATGAATTAGGAATTTACAAATTATAATTTAGGATAATTGGAACTATCTACATTGACAGCGGTCATAATGACCCTTATAGCCATTATATTTTCAGGGCTCTTTTCGGGTACTGAGATAGCCTTTGTGCAGAGTTCAAAAGTAAGAATGGAGATTGATGCCACTCGTGGCGGCCTCATCAACAGAATAATACGCAAATTCTCGCGCCACGAAGATATGTTCATCTCAACACTGCTTGTGGGCAACAATGTGGTGCTGGTCATCTATGGTATTACAATATCTTTGCTAATCAATCCCTTGCTAAACAACATATTTAACAACGATGCCTTAGTTTTGATTAGCAACACCGTCTTATCTACCTTGATAATCCTCTTCATGGGAGAGTTTATGCCAAAGGCCACATTCAGAATCAATCCTAACCTGATGATACGGATAATGGCAATACCTATCTACATTATATATATCATCCTGTATCCCATATCATGGTTTGTCAGTCTCATCTCACGCGTGCTTATGAAGATATTCCACATCGAAGGGAGCAATCGTGAAGGGAGCAAGCTGACAATGGAACAACTCGACGACTACATAGAGCGCAGTATTGATGAGAAAGAAGACAAAACACTTGTAGAAAACGAAGTAAAAATCTTTCGCAATGCCATAGACTTCAAAGACACTCAGATCTCAGAGTGTATGATACCGCGCAACGAGATAGTAGCCGTCAACATCGACGACACCGATCGCGAGAAGCTAACGCGGCTCTTTATAGAGACCGGACTATCCAAGATAGTAGTATATCGCAAAGAGATCGACGACGTCATTGGCTATATCCACGTCAGCGAGCTCTTCACCCCCGACACTGACTGGAAAGAGAAACTCAAACCCGTAATCTTCACACCTGAGACGATGCTCGCCAACAAGATGATGCGCAGGATGCTTGGCGAAAAGCGCTCGCTGGCCATAGTCATTGATGAATTTGGAGGAACCTGTGGACTGGTAACATTAGAAGACCTTGTAGAAGAAATATTCGGAGAGATAGAAGACGAGCACGACCGCAAGAAACTACTTGGGGTAAAACTCGGAGAAAATATCTGGGAATTCTCCGCACGCGCCGAGATTTCTCACCTCAACGAAGAATACAATCTGGATATAAAAGAATCTGAAGAATACCATACCCTTGCCGGCTATATGCTCTACAACCTCGAAGCCTTCCCCGAAAAGGGGAAAAGTTACGACATTGGATCGTTGCGAATGACCGTACTGAAGATGACATCGAGCCGCATTGAGCTGGTGAAAGTTGAAAAAATTACAGAAAAAACATAAAAAAATTACAGAAAAAAGCATTTTTTCGGGGAGATAGTGCAAAAAGATAAAAAATAATTATATCTTTGCACCGAAATACAATTGAAAAACATCTATTCAATATCGAACTGCCTGATGAGCAAAGACTCTAAATTCAAGAATTCAGTACTGGGTATGCAGGGCAATCTTCTATCATTTGCCCTAAAGTTGACTCTGAACAACGACGAAGCAAAAGACCTTGTGCAGGACACCACTCTGAAAGCACTCAACAACGAAGAGAAATACGTTGACGACAACAACTTCAAAGGGTGGATGTTTACCATCATGCGCAACATCTTCATCAACAACTACAATCGCACTCCCCGAATAAATACCAATATAGACGTCACCGACGATCTCTACTCCCTTAACGACGCCGGCGGCACAGTAGCCGAGACTCCGGAAAGCGTTGTAGCATGCAGAGAGATATCCGAGATACTCTCGCAATTCCCCGACAGCTATCGCCGACCATTCTCAATGCATGTAGCCGGCTACAAATACGAAGAGATTGCCGAACGACTGAACATGCCAATGGGAACAGTCAAATGTCGCATCTTCTTCACACGCAAACGCCTGCGCGAGATGCTGAAAGACTATCGTTAAGTAGATAGTCGATTTATATTCTCTCCCAAAAGATTGAACAATCAGATATTGAACAATTAGCACAGTTCAGTCATTACTAATAATAGAATGAAAAATAAAACAAAATATGAAAAAGCTAATTGCAATTATCATGATGGTCGTTGCCATCACTACAGCATGTGAAGCTCGCGACCACTTCACACGCGACCTCAGCGTCCTGCCCACCCAAGCCCAACAGACACTTAAAAAATACTTCACAAAAGTCAACCATATCAAGATTGACAAAGGTGTATTCGGAGTAGATGGCTACGATGTCATCCTCACCGACGGCACCGAAGTAGAATTCACCTCCAACGGAGACGTCAAAGAGGTAGAGAGCTACAAGGGGGTACCAAAAGCACTTATGCCTAAAGCCCTCACCGACTACGTATCGCGCAACCATCGCGGAGCGAAGATTGTAAAGCTCGATGTAGACCGCAACAAATACGAGGTAGAGCTCGACAACGGCATAGAACTTGAGTTCGACCGCAGCGGGCGCTTCCTGAAAATGGACAGATGAAGGAAATTGGGAATTAGGAATAATGTCGCTAAATTAGCGACAGGTTAATGAGTCTATAAGTTTATGAGTTTAAATAATACGCTTGATAGACAATTATTTCAACTTAAACTAATAAACTAAAATAAAATACTCTGAATCAAAGATTCAGAGTATTTTATTTTATCTCCCGAAAGAGAGTCGCGAAGGGTTTGAAATCTGAGGCAGCTTCCGGGTCGGAAATCCAGTAGAGAGGAGTGTCGCGATACATTGCTGCTACGAGTGAGAAAGTGCTCGGAGGTCCCAGAATACGATTACATCTTGAGAGCATACACAGATCCTCACCGGGATTGCCCGCCGCGAAATGGAAGCTCAACCTTGGATTCTCCTCAGCCAGCTTAAGATATGGAGAACGGTTCAGATTCGGGTCATTGCCACATATGCAGAATGCGACTTGCCCTCCGGGTATAGACTCCGCCACACGCTTACAGGCGCAAGCCATTTGAGAATCATCAAAAAAATATCTCCCCCCATTCCATCTTGCATAGTCACCTCTACGGATATGCACACCGACAGTTATAGCTGACGGGGCTACATTACCGAAAAAAGAATCCACTGCCTTCTCCACCTCCGGACGGAAAGCAAACATCGCCGTAATCTCCCGGCGATATTTAAGAAAGAGATCGTAGAAACGCACCTCCCATCCCTCCACGAGGAGATTGCGACAGCATGCCATACGAGCTACAAGGGCATCATAAGCCTCAGGATTAACGTCGCGGGGAGTATTAAAACTGACAACAGGAAGAAGATGCAACGCTGCCGCCGACTTAGCGAAAAAATAAGTCAAAAAATTATGACCCGAAGATGAAGAGATACTGAAATAAGGATACTTATAGGCAAAACGCATAGAGATCGCTCGACGTTCATGCTCCTTAGCCCATGCCCAGACATGGGCAAACTGCAGGATGTTGTTGCACATCCTCCCCTTATCTCTAACAAAAATCATAGCGTATAGAGATATTGAACCACGGTCTGACCCACGGCCTTAAGGGTTTCAGGCGAGATATTGCCGATACCATCGGCCGTAGTGTGCCAAGCGGGATCGAAGCCCTGCGGGTTCATCCTATAATCAATAATATCAATAGCCGGGATTCCCGCATCGATAAACGGCTTATGGTCGTCGGTCACGGCACCACCCACTGTAGGAAGGAAATACCGGCCATAACCCGCAGCGGCCGCAGCCGTCCACACCTGTGAGGTCAGATCAGGGGCAGCCTGCTCCGAGAAATACTCCTTATAGAACGTAGCGCCGGGGGCTCCCACCATATCCAAGAGAATAACCTTCGAGGGTCGGTACCCGGCAATTGGAGGATTATTCACAAAGTAATTAGCACCGAGAGCCCACGAGTCCTCAATCTCATAAGCACCCCAATCCTCAGCATCGACAAACAAGAAATCTACACCCTGTGCCGACTCCGGCAGAGGATGAGAATGAATCTGACGAGCGATCTCCAAGAGCACACCCACACCCGAAGCGCCGTCATTGGCACCATCCACGGGAAGATTACGCTTAGCCGGATCGGGATCCTCATCTGCCCAGGGCCGACTGTCATAATGAGCAATAAAGAGGATACGCTCCTTAGCCTGCGGCTTATATTGGGCAAGTATATTGACAGCCCGCAGAGGAGTACCATCGAAAGCAGGCAAAGTCACTCTCTGCAAAGTAATCTGAGCGCCATACTGCTTCATCTTCGACTCAATCCAAGCAGCAGCGGCATCATGTGCACCGGTATTAGGGACACGCGGACCGAAATCCACCTGCTTTTTCACAAACGAAAAAGCCGAATCTGCAGAAAAGGTCGGCACTTCAGCTTGAAGAGCAGCCTCTCGGGTAGTGGCAGAGTCTGCAGATGAAGAAGAAGCCGAACGGCAAGAACACATCATAATTCCAACCGTAAAAAGGCCTGATAATATAGCTAAACGATAAGGTAAAGACATATTGACAAAAAATATTATGAGACTGTCTCAAAGTTGCAAAATTAATGATTAAATTTGCAACATCAAAATGATGGGAAGAACCCATTTGCTACATAACAAGATTTATTATCTCTCATACCGGAGCGCTCGCTCCATTGATACTTATAAAAAGAAAACATACACTATGGACTTTATAGAAGAACTCACCTGGCGCGGAATGATTCATTCCATGATGCCCGGAACTGACGAACAGCTCCGTAAGGAGATGACAACTGCATACTTAGGTATTGACCCGACAGCCGACAGCCTGCATATCGGCCACCTCTGCGGCGTCATGATGCTACGCCACTTCCAACGTTGTGGCCACAAACCCTTAGCACTCGTAGGAGGAGCCACGGGTATGATTGGCGATCCCAGCGGCAAAAGTGCCGAGCGCAACCTCCTCGACGAAGCCACCTTGCGCCACAATCAAGAGGCTATCAAGAAACAGCTCAGTCGCTTCCTCGACTTCGAAAGCGATGCACCAAACCGTGCCGAACTGGTCAACAACTACGACTGGACAAAAGACATAACCTTCCTCGACTTCGCCCGCGAGATCGGCAAACACATTACAGTCAACTACATGATGGCCAAAGAGAGCGTGCAGAAGCGTCTCAACGGTGAAGCACGCGACGGCCTGAGCTTCACGGAGTTTACATATCAGCTACTGCAAGGGTTCGACTTCCTCCACCTCTACGAAGCCAAAAACTGCAAACTCCAACTCGGAGGCTCCGACCAATGGGGCAATATCACCACAGGCTCCGAACTCATCCGTCGCAAACTCGGAGGTGAAGTATACGCCCTCACCTGCCCGCTGATTACCAAAGCTGACGGTGGCAAATTCGGCAAAACCGAGAGTGGCAATGTATGGCTCGACGCCCGCTATACAAGCCCCTACAAATTCTACCAATTCTGGCTCAACGTCAGCGATGCCGATGCTGAGAAATACCTCAAGATTTTCACCTTCCTGAATCGTGAAGAAATCGAAGCCCTCGCTGCTGAGCATGCTGCCGACCCCGGACAGCGTCCGATGCAGAAACGTCTCGCACAAGAAGTCACAGTAATGGTCCATGGCGAAGAATCCTACAACGCTGCCGTAGAAGCATCATCCATCCTCTTCAGCAACAAAGCCAAAGAAGCCCTGCTACATATAGACGAGAAAACACTGCTCGACATCTTCGAAGGAGTGCCCACCAGCCATATCGCCAAGTCAGAACTCGAAGCCGGCATACCCCTGCTGGAATTCCTTGCTGTAAAGACAGGAGTGTTCCCCTCGAAAGCTGAAGCCCGCAAAATGACTCAGGGTGGCGGCGTCAGCATCAACAAAGAGAAAATCACCGATCCTCAGGCAATCGTCAACGCCACGAGCCTGCTTCAGGGCAAATACATTCTCGTACAGCGCGGCAAGAAGAACTATCATCTGGTAGTTGCCGACTGATGAAGAATCCTCATAAAGAGCTAAGCGATATCCTGGCGGGTCTCCAACCGGAACCCGACAGGATATTCTTGCTTACCGACACCAATGTGGAGCCTCTAATCGGCGAATACCGCATCATTTGCCGACAGCAGGCGCCAACTATCACTATTGTCATACCTCCCGGCGAACAGAGCAAGACCCTCAGCCAAGCCTCTCGCATAGCAGAAACACTCAGTCGCGAAGGGGCCACACGCTCATCGGTAATGGTAAACATCGGCGGAGGAGTAGTCACCGACTTAGGGGGATTCACAGCCTCCATATTCAAGCGGGGTATACGCACCGTCAACGTAGCCACTACACTCTTGGGAGCCGTAGACGCAGCCATAGGAGGGAAGACAGGAGTAGACTTCTCCGGTCTTAAAAACGAACTGGGAACCTTCTGGCTCCCCTCCGGAATAGTCACCGCCACAGACCTCCTGCCCTGCCAGCCATACGAAGTAAAGATCGATGGATATGCCGAGATGCTCAAGACAGCGATGCTCAGCGACAGCAACCTCTACCGAAGACTTCTCAACGTAGAAGACGTCATCGAAGACCCGCAGACATTAGGGAGGGCCGCAGAAAAATGCGCAGCCTTCAAAAAAATGGTAGTAGAGACCGACCCTCGAGAACAGGGACTACGCCGAATACTCAACCTTGGCCACACCTTTGGCCATGCATTTGAGAGTCATTGCAGAAAGAACGGGGTGGATATTGGACACGGCACAGCAGTGGCACACGGCCTACTGTGTACCCTCATACTAAGTAAAATCAGCTCAGGACTCAACAGCAAAGAAATAAGCCGATATCGCACAATGTTGCTGGCCAACTATAAGCGGCTACCCATAAAATGTACAGACCGGGATTCACTGATAGAACTCATATTCCACGACAAGAAATGTGGACGGGACGGACGTCCGAGATTTGTGACGCTCAAAGAAATCGGAGTTCCCATAGAGAGCTATATGGCCACAGATGAAGAAATCCGCAACACCATTGAGTGTTATGAGTGGATGAGTGGGTGAGTGTAATGAGTGGATGAGGGGGTGAGTGTTATGAGGGGGGTGGGTGTTATGAGTTATATGCGGAGACGGCGACGGGCGAAAGATGAGGCTGAGAAGGCTGTGATGCCACCTATAATTGCCAATGGGACTATCGTCGGAATTAAATCAGAAAGCATAACCTTCACCGGATAGGCCGTCAATATCAGATTTCCCGGGTCACCTCCGAGTTTTAAGAAACCCCAATGTTGCTGCGCCAGACACAGAGAGATACCGAGCACAATGCCTGCCAGCCCACCTATAATAGTCACAAATGCGCTCTCCCAGGCAAAGACAGAACCTATCTTCGCTTCAGACAGTCCCAGAGCATGCAAAATACGGATCTGGCGATCCTTCTCAATGACAAGCATCGACAAAGTGCTGACAATATTAAAACCGGCCACTATCAGAATAAAGAAAAGTAGCAGAAACGTCACCCACTTCTCAATATTTACCATCCGGAAATTATCCTGCTGAGACTCCATTCGAGTAAGCACCTTCAACGACGGAGCCACATTCGCTGACACGATACCCGCCAATGACTCCTCATCCACACCCCGGGCACACTTCAGAGCTACGTATGATGCCTCCGTATCATACATGAACATATCGCGAGCTGTCTGTATAGGCACGATTACCACATCGCGGTCGAAATCACTGCGCTTAGACTCATATACCGATGAAAACCTAACAGAATCAACCACAAACGAGCTGACTGGATTAGCCATATTGACACGTCCGAATCTGCGAGGTGCGAAAATCAATACCTTCTCACCCGGCATTGGAGAACCCAGACCCGCCACTGCACCAATAGAAGCCACAGCAGGAGTAGACGGAAGAATGTCCCGCTCAGCAAGCATCTCAGAGGCTCTATCCTCCTTCGCAATAATCAGAGAATCCAGTAAAGTCAACTTACTATACGCCCCCAAATCTACACCTCGCAGGGTAATCGGCATCTCATGCGAATCCCACAAAGCCAAAGCCTGATCCTCCACCACCGGCACAGCCAGCTCCACCCCCTTCAATTCCGAGAGAGCCCCGGCCAAAGAATCGCCATCAGCTATAGTCTTCCCATCGGCAGGGACTACTACCACATCCGGAGTCAGTGAGTCGAGTTTGGAAGTCAGCACCTCCCGGAAGCCGTTGAAAACAGAGAGCACACAGATGATAGCCGCCGTGGCTACAGCCACGCCGATAATAGAGACCAGAGCTACGGCATTCACCGCACCATGCGATTTTTTAGACCTCAGAAACCTTAAGGCCAGAGACGCTGACAGCATTAGAAAGGTCTAAAAAAACGTTAAATCGAGGATTGCACTATTACTTCTCAAGGAGCCTGTCAATATTCTCAATATAATCCAAAGAATCATCAAGGAAAAACTCCAAATCGGGACATTTTCTCAAAGCATCCTTCACCTTCGAAGCCAGCTCGTATCTTACGGTTTTAGCTTGTCCCTGAATATTCAGAAGAATCTCTGCAGCACGCTCAGAGGGGAAAATACTGAGGTATACCCTGGCAAGACTCAGATCGGGAGTGACGCGAACGGTGCTGACACTGACCAGCACACCACCGAGTTTCGCCGTCTGACGGCGAAAAATTTCACCAAGCTCCTTCTGCAGAAGACGTGATATTTTTGCAAGACGTTTACTTTCCATAACTTAATCTTTATTTATTCAGCCCATTACCTCACTTACACCTTGGAGATACTCCTTAGATATATATAAGATATATATATGATAACGTGTGGAGATATGCTTACATTCAAGATGGGCTCCATAGAATTAACGCTTTTTTGGCGTGTTTCGTTTGCGAATAAGCGACAAACCATCGCGAATAGGAAGAATTACTACCTCCACCTCATCGTCTGCGGCCACCAGGTCATTAAAACTCTTAACACCGAGGGTCTGTGGGTCGTGGAACTCCTCCCCGACCACACGCCCGTCCCAGAGAGAATTATCTACAAGAATATATCCCCCCGGAGGCACCAGACGTTTCGCCTCAACATAGAAATCCGGATAGGAACGCTTATCAGCATCAATAAAGACCATATCAAACGAAGCGTCCTGCATCGAGCGCATGATAGCCAACGCCTCACCGATACGAAGTTCTATAAGGTCACCATAGGGGGAAGCATCGAAATTCGAGCGGATGAAATCTTCAAGCTCATCGTTAGCCTCAATAGTAGTCAGACTGCACTTCAAGAGATCTGCTACATCGGACTCTGCCAGTCCCTCAGCCAAACAGAGAGCTGAATACCCCGTAAAGGTACCTAATTCCAGAATTCTACTCGGACGAATCATCTGCACCATCATCTTCAGGAGGCGCCCCTGAAGATGGCCCGAACACATACGACCGTGCACCATCTGCAGATTCGACTCCCTGACGAGACGATGCAACTGTTGGGGTTCAGGCGAGATATGCGATTCGATATAATCCAACATATTTTAGGTAAGAGGTATTAGTTATGAGTTACGAAGCAGGCCCAATAAAGCTGTCAGAAGAACTATTACGAGACAAGATACCCGATAGCGGCTCGATATCCGCTAATGCCGATACCGGAGATTAGGGCCGTCGCAGCTTCGGCAGTGACCGAATTGCGTCGCCATTGGTCGCGAGCATTGACATTGCTCAGATGCACCTCAATGACGGGAACAGAGCAATCGCGGATAGCATCAGCGATAGCGTAGGAATAATGAGCATAAGCACCGGGATTAATAACGATACCGGCGACATCTCCGCCAGAGCGAGCCTCATCATCGGCAAGTTGTATTTGATTGATGATCTCCCCTTCCGAGTTAGATTGGAAGAAGAGCAAAGCGACATCAGGGAACTCAGCATCTAAAGCATTATTGATATCATTGAGAGAGGAAGACCCATAATATTCCGGGTCACGAAGACCGAGACGGTTAAGATTAGGGCCATTAATAATGAAGACTTTCATAGCAGCGGAAATTAAGTATTAAGTATGAGTTATGAGCGATGAAGTAACAGAGACGGAGCTTTAACGAAGTATTAAGTATGAGTTATGAGTGATGAAGTCACAGAGAAGAAGTTTATAAGATCTATAAAATTTACAAGATTTATAAGACTCATAAATTTATAAGATCTATAAAAGCGAAACTATGGTTAAACAAAAAAGAGTAGCAAGTAACCGAAGTTAACATTGCTACTCTTCCTCTCTCCTCGGCGGTGCGGACGGGACTCGAACCCGCGACCCCAGGCGTGACAGGCCTGTATTCTAACCGGCTGAACTACCGCACCAGAAAATATGTCTTTTTGCTTTCAGAACTCTTATGTCCCGTTTGCGAGTGCAAAGTTACGACAAGTTTCCGGTTCCACCAAATTTTTTCGCAACTTTTTTTTGAAAAAATTTAATTATTTTCAATCACCCCCTGGAAATCTTACTGTTACAATCGAAGATTTTTCAAGAAAATTTCGCTCTTCTTAGCGGAACACCTGTCGGAGATCTGAACCGATATCCTGCATGAAGCTCCGCAGGGGATCACGTACCGGTTTGAATGGCTTATCAACGTCCTTACCGGCAACTACGCGCAGACACTTCGGACGACAACTCAACCTCACCATCTTTCCGGGATTGATCACTTCCCCATCGATATGGGCAGGATCATCATCAAGTCTCGAGATATCTACTCTCGACACTCTGAAAGTGTCAACAAGGAGATTCTTATCTATCTGCCCTGAGAGGAGCTGAAAGCCCGCCAGAGCCTGCTGAAGCATTGACCCGTCGTGGATGACGGTGACATCAAGCAGTCCATCGGTAAGCGAAGCATAGGGCGCTATATAGGCATTATTGCCATACTGCGAAGCATTGCATACTGCCACTACCATTGCCTTCTCCGTAATGACCTTCCCCTCTATTGAGATTCCATATACTTTCGGAGAAAACTTTAGAAACTCCAACAACGCGCTTTTGACATACGACATTCTGCCTCGACGCTTCTCATGAGAAAACTTCTCAGTCACTGCTGCGTCAAACCCCATACCGAAAGTACAGAAGAAGTTTCTATCGTTGGCCACGCCGCAATCGATATCTACAATCTTGCCATCGGCGATAACATCTACCGCCTGGCGGAAATCCTGAGGGATACCCAGTGAGCGAGCAAGGCCATTCCCTGAGCCGCAAGGGATGATAGCCATAGGCACCTGAGTGTCGCAAAGCGTGCGGGCAGTCTCATTGACCGTACCGTCGCCACCGGCGACTACCACACAAGTTATACCCTCATCGATAGCTTCACGAATCATCTGTGGAGCCTGATTCGGACCGGTAGTCACCCGGCAGACCACCTCAAAATCCTTCGGTGCAAGGGCCGAACGCAGTAATTCCGGCAGATGCTCCTTAGAGCGAGTGCCGGAATTAGGATTGACTATAAGTAGCGCGCGATTTTTCATCACTACGTTGACTTTATTTCAGAATTCATTTACTCTTCTGCCCGTAGCCATAGTTATAGTAGCTCCTTTTGCTGTAGCCGTAGCCATAGCGATAGGAATATCCATAGCGAGAGCCGGTCACGGAGTCGTTGAGGATTACGGACATATTGGGATACTTCTTCTCGCTGTAGAGGCGCTCAAGATGGTCGAGCATGACGCGTTCGAACAGACCTACACGAACCACGAAGAAAGTGCGGTCGCACACCTGAGCTACGATCTGAGCGTCGGCCATCATCTCCACAGGAGGACAGTCGAGGATTACGTATTCGTACTCTGAGCGCAGGTATTCTATAAGGTTGGAGAAGCGCTGAGTTTCGAGAAGCTCGGTGGGGTTGGGAGGGATAGCACCTACGGGAAGGATATCAAGACCTTCAGCGAAGGCATTCCTCTGGATTACGGGGTCGACATCGTGGATAGCGCCGGCAAGATAAGTAGCAAGACCCTTATGGGGAGCGCTCACAAAGCGGGAAAGAGAAGCGCGGCGGAGGTCGCAGTCTACCAGGAGGACCTTACGATGTTTGATAGCCAGCGAAATACCGAGGTTGACACTGACGAAAGTCTTACCGGAACCGGGGTTGAACGACGTCAGCATGACCACCGTCGGGGTTGAGTCGGCAGTAATGAAATTGACATTAGTACGCAATACGCGGAAAGCCTCGTTGACCAAGTCGCGGTTACCTTCCTCCACTACGACATCGCGGAGCACAGACTTACGGTCACGGCGATGCTTTGGATCTTTGAAATAGGATACCGACAGCTTGGAGGTATGCTTGAACTTGGGAATTTCTCCGATGACGGGGAGGTGGAGCGACTCGAGGTCCTTACGACCGCGCACCTTAGAGTTGGAAGACTCCATAGCATAAGTTACACAGAACGGCAGTGCAAGACCTACAACGAAAGCAATCAGATAAATCTGCTGAGTATTCGGAGAGGTAGGGGATCCGGAGCCGTCAGGACGACGGATTACACGGGTATTGACCTGAGTGAAAGCCTGTGAAAGCTCATTTTCCTCACGCTTCTGGAGCAGGTAGAGATAAAGAGATTCCTGCACCTTCTGTTGACGTTCGGCAGAGAGAAGAAAGCGAGCCTGGCGGGGATTGGCAGCCACGCGAGCTGTAGCACTCTGCTCATTGCGTTCAAGGTTTGAGATTGAAGTAGTCAGCGACACTTCCTGATTATCGATAGAAGAGAGAATCGAGCGACGCAGAGCAGCGAGTCGAGAGTCATATTCCTGAACGATGGGGTTTGATTCAGAAGAGTTGTCCACGCGTGCATTGCGTTGCATCATTGCAGTGTTATACTCAGTAATCAACCCCTCAATATTGGAATTGGAAAGACCTGTATTGACGGGGAGCACCTGGTTTTTACCCTCAGTTGTCACATAATTTCTCAGATAGCGAGCCATCTGGAGCTGATTGTTGAGAGCAAGAATCTGGTTGGCAGTCTGGTTGCTCTCCTGCATATACAAGTTGGAGGCCTGAGAGACATCGGGGATAAGATTACTACTCTTGAAGTTCGAAATAGAGCCGTCTACGCTACCGAGCTCAGCTTCAACAGCGGTGAGACGCTCAGTAATAAATCTATTGGTATTGGCTACAACCTGAGCCTTAGCGTTAATCCAATTCTGATTATAAGCCTCAATAAGAGCCGTCAGCACATCGTTAGCACGAGTCTGGCTAGGGTCTACACACGTAATATCTACGACGTTACTTTTCTTCTGCGGGCTGGAGATGTTGACTTCTCCGAGATATTTATTTACGGCATTCTTGAGAGGGAGTTTTATGACGATGAGGTCATACTCGACGCCGGGCTGATAGAACGGTGAAGCATCAAACTTGATAGGGCCGACGGAAGTAGCCAGAGAAGAGCCTAGGCGTATTTGCGAGCCGGAGACCAACGAACGATTGTTGACTATTGCCTCTTGAAGATCTATATCTCCATTGGCATTAACATGGAACTTAATAGTCGCACCCTCCTCGCGGGGCATAGCATCGAAAGAGACGATAACCGGGACATCCTTGCCATAGAGAACCTTATCGTGGAACATACCGGGCGTCCGGTAGCATACATCGATACCGAGTTTTTCGACAACTACCTGCATAAGGTCCGGCGACTTCAGAGCAACCATCTCATCTTCGATGACCGTATTGGTACTCTTAATACCCAACTCCTCAAAGTCAATACTCGAAGCACCCATAGGACTCTGGGCGTCATCGCGAATCATTACCTGGCAAGAGGACGTATATAGAGGCACTGTCGACTGCAGGTAAAGCCAAGCGATACCTACACAAACAACAAGAGAGAGGACTATCCAGTACCAATGTTTAAGTGTAATCACCAGAACGTCAGCAATATTAACCATATTGACGTTCGGTTTTTTCAACCCGAGAGAGTGAGCGGCCTCAGGGGCGTGAGGTGTTTCCGTCAAATCCGCCATACGACGATATATATATTAAGATATTTTTAAATACTAAAAATAAAAGTTAAACAAAAGGCAATAATCGCGGCAAAATTAACAAAATTTGGTGGATTGTCAAAAATACGAATCAGAATCTTGAAAAAATTCGGCTTGGAGGGCCGGGGAGTGGCTTGGAAGGCCGGGGCCTCAGTCGGTGACGGAGGTGATGTGGCGGCCGGAGAGGTCGTAGGTCTGCCGGCGCAAATACCAACCTAAGGCTTCGTAGTCCTTGCCAAATTCAGCTTGCTTCTCTACGCTTATTGGCTCGCCGATTGTCACCCGCATTGGCTTACCCCTCTTCTTGAAGAGTTCACGAGGGAGCATCGCTGACCGCATCTGCCAGAAATGATGCCCTAAGAAGTTGAAAAGCTTCGAATTGTTGCCATGGAAATAAATAGGAATCACCGGCACCTTAGCCTTGGCTATCAGCTGGAGGATAGTGGGTTGCCAGGGACGGTCGGAGAGTATCCCATCCTTATCGGTCTTACTCATAGCACCGGCGGGGAAGAAACCCATCGGTTCGCCATTCTTCAACTGTTTGAGAGCCTCGCGAATGCCGAGAACTGACACACGGCGCTTCTCAGGATCATCAGAAGCCCAGGCATCAACAGCGATAAAATTCGGTCGCATAGCCGTCAGTTTATTGAGAATCATATTGACCATCACCTTAAATTCAGGTCTCACTTGCGTGACTATATAAATTAGAGCTATGCCATCGAGCGACCCGAAAGGATGGTTGCTGACAGTGATATACGGTCCGGACTTGAAACGTTCGAGAATCTCGAAATTGTCTACTTGGAGTTTTACTCTGAAATCATCCTCTATCAGGTGTTTCACAAACTCCGGACCCGGGGTCTTTGCCCAGCGGGAATGCACCCTGTTGACCTCGTCAAACTGCAAAAGATGCATCACCCACTCCACGAGCTTAGGATGCTTCTTAAGAGCCGGGACAGCCTCCGAAAGGTCACGGAAATTTATAGCGTCGGGACGCACTTCAAGACCCGGATACTCATCGAAAGTATAGATAGTTTCGCCGAATTCGTTCTGTCTTGTTTCCATAGCATTTTGGAATTAGGGATTAGGAAAGAGGAATTAGGAATTAGGAATTAGGAATTAGGAATTATTTGAGGAGGTGATGTAAGCTTTATAAGAGTCTATGAAGCGGGAAAAAGCCGGGATTTTCATCAGACCCTGTTCGAAGAGCAATATCCCAATAATGCTCACAGCGATGCCACCCAACACATCAATAATATAATGGTGGGAGGTATATACAGCTGTAGACCATATGCCGAGAGTGACGACACCCAAGGCAATTTTCCATGCCAGAGGAGACTTTGAGCGCAAAGCATAGATGAATGCCACGAAAGTATAGGCACTATGCAGAGAGGGCAACGCCGCAAACACATTACTGTTTCGAGCATAGAGGCCATCGAAGACAGAGAGCCCGGTCATAGCATCGAAAGCACCAAGACCCGCCACCTCACCATGGGTACCGGGCACCACCTCGAAGCCATGATAAGCGACATACCAGGGCGGGGCGGCCGGATGAATATAATATATAGCGAAGCCAATAAGATTGACCAGCAAAAAGACGATAGCAAAGTGCAGATATGGGCCCTTCTTCCCGGAGAAATAGAGATACAAGCCGAAAGCCACCGGTAGCGGCACCCAGCAGAGATAAAAGATACCGGCAAAGAAATCAGCCGGTAGAGAAGTATGAAGGGCAAAGAACTCATTCGGAGTCAGCACGCCGGAAGCAGTAGAGATTCCGAACAGCGACTTCTCCATATTATAAATTCCGGCGACATCTACAGGATTCACCTCATAATTAGGGAGGAGATTCATCCAATCGTAGGAGATAGCGAAGACGATAAAAGGGAGGAGAGCCACCGTCAGACGCCTCGTATCCGGAGCAATAAAAAACAGCGCGGCTATAAGAAGCCCCATAAAGAGATGCTCCACGCGGAAACCTATAAAGAAACCGGTGACCAGAAGCCAGACTGCCAAGGCTATCAGACAGCTCCAGGTTTCGCGGGCAGTAGCCCTATTTGAATGATTAATCACGACCTTAATTCAATCTAAAAATTACTCAACAACTCTTCCTCTCCACAACTCTTCCAATCATATGGCGCTTACAGTGAGCTATACGGGCAAAGGCAGTAAGATTAGCGAAGACTGCGATAATAGAGACTGACACAAGGAGGATTACGAATGGAGCAGACCAGCCGGTAGAGAGATCATCGCAACATTGACCAACGATGCCGGCGAGAACCACACCAAGGGTTAGTGTCACAACTCTTTCGGGACGTTGCATAAATCCGATCTTGCACTCAATACCGAGACCCTCAGCTCTGGCTCTGACATAGCTGACCATCAGGGAGCCGACAAGGGCGAGGAAGGCTACTACAGCCGCAATCTCATGACCCGTCTGAAGGAAAAAGAAGATGACGCCACCGAGATTGAAGAGCTCGCAATAGCGGTCGAGGATAGAGTCGTACATCGCTCCGAAAGAAGAGACCATATTGCCAAGGCGGGCCACCTGTCCATCAATCATGTCGAACAGAGAAAAGCCCACCATCAGGCAAGCTGCCAGAGTCAACATCCACCACTCCACAGGGTTATTATCTGAAGCTCGATATCCGGCCACGACCATCACGGCGGCTGCGGCAATCTGGCCTAAACAGCCAATGGTAGTGACCATATTTGGAGTGAAACCGATACGTATAAGCAGACGGACAAAGGGATTTATGATCTTATATATACCCTGTTGGATAGAATCTCGTCCGGACTTTGCTTCTTTCTTGATATCCATATTATTTATTCTTTTTGTAAGTATGGCCAAATCCGAAGAGATCTACAAAGCGGATAGCATACTTATCGAAGGGATTGACACGATATACGAAGTAACGTTGGAGCAGGAAGTTCCATGCCCAAGAGACAATCAGAGCTACAAACAGACGGGCAGCAAGGAAGAAGCCATCCTTCTTGAAACCGATAGTTTCAAGCCAGTCCCAGTCGTTGATAAGATAATATAAGAACTGAGTGCCAAAAGAATTGAGCAGAAGCGAGCCGACCCAAACCAGAGCATACTTCACCACGACAGCACGCCAGTCGCACCCCTCAGCATGGAAAGTGAACCGATAATTGATAATACAATTGACGATACCTCCGGCTACAGCACCAAGAGCCGTAGAGAGAAACGGGGTGAGCCCCACGAGGGAGAAAAAGATAAAAGAAACGGCAGTGTCGGTCCAACCGGAAGCTTGGGAAGAAACAGCCGACCTTAAGAAGGTGAAGATGAAATTATCATTATGCAGCAGGTTATCGCCTACTTTATTAAGCTTTTTCATGAGACCAGAAAAAAATTCAGAGCCAAGAGGATAAAGACAGAATATATACCGGCGAGAATATCGTCGGCCATCATGCCATACCCTCCCGGGAGGTTTTCGAGTCGTCGGATTCCGAGGGGTTTAAAGATATCGAAATATCGGAACAACGCCAGAGAAAGGGGAATCTCCCACCACGGGCAGCCTGCAACACCGGCAGAAAGGGGGAGCAGAGAAAACCACTGTCCCACAGTCTCATCAGCGCAAGCCACAACCGGATCCTTCCCCCAATACTTTTCTGCCACGCCGGAGGCCCAAGTTCCGGCAATAGTCAGCGCCAAAGCAGCACCGAGGGTAGACCAGAAGATGACCGACGGAGAAGCCCGGAGATATAGAGGGAGCCACAGCAGAATTGCGAAGATAGCGCCCCAGGTACCGGGAGCCACAGGAAGATACCCTACACCGAGGGATGTAGCAATCAGCCTGGGAAACATAGGGAGAGGTTTTCCCGTAATATTTTTTGGCCATCGAGCCTTGGGATTAAAATTCATCTGCGATAAGTAGCGTTCAATTTAAATTCAAACATTCTGCTTAAGCGATTACCGGCAAAACGCGAAGAATCGGGATTTCGGGGAAATTATCAAGCAAAATTAACATTTTTTTTCAAACCCACAAAATTTAAGATCCGAAGAGCACGAAGAGCCGAAGAGCACGAAGAGCCGAAGAGCACGAAGAGCCGAAGCCCCTCCCCGACCCTCACGGGTTTCATCAGGTTTCATCTTGAGGAGAAATGAAAAGGAGGAGGGTGCCGGTTTGGCACCCTCCTCCGGTTTGGTATTGGGGAGAAGCAATTACTGCTTCTCTATTTTTGCATTTCGGAATTACTTCTTCACTACTGTTGCTGTCCAGGGATGCTTGGAGACATCGAGACGGACATGGTAGGTTCCGGCCTCATCTACTGCGATGTTTTCGCCACCTGTAGTCAGGTCTGAGAGGCTTCCTCCGAGGTTGATATCCCAGTTATCGTTCATACGGAACTTGAACGCTCCGGGTTCACTGAAGGTCACATCTCCTTCCCAGATTGTGAACGCTGTAGGATTCTGCGGAAGAGCTGTGAGAGCTACGTCCTTCGATGTATCCCAACCATTGTAGGTGCCTGAGAGGAAGATATCCTTGATATAGGTAGCAGAGTATGTCAACTTGACGATGTTGGCATCAATCCAGTAGAGACCTCTGGAAGTACCGGGCTGAGGAATACCCACCTTGTTGGCAGCGTTAAGGCTTGTATTCTTGGCAACCTGAGCGAGAGTACCCTCACCCTCACCATTCATGAAACAAACATCACGGAAATTATTGGTTGTAGTCAACGCCCAGAATCCGGAGATATAGGCAAAACCGGAATAGTTGATATAATCCTTAGTAGTTAGAGTCTGGCAGCTACGAGTGAAGTTGGAGTTATTACCTGTGCAGGGTACCCAGAGCTGTTCGTAGGCAAGAGTAATAGTATAGACCTTAGTCTGCATATTGACCTCGATCTTGTAAGGACCGGCCTTATCGATCTTCAGAGGATCGCCACCCTCAACGAGGCGACCGCTGACGGCAGTCGCGTCAGAACCATTAACTACGCCATAGACGATAGAGGGTTTCTCAGTCGGACAGATATTGAAGGTGAATCCGGCTGTAGCTTGCTCTTCAGTGACTGTGATAACGCCGGAGAATACGGGATCATCATAGATATGTTTGTCAGATCCATGCATCATAGCGATACCTTCAGCCACAGTGCCATTACCGATTTGCGGGCCATAGATAGTATAAGCGGGATAAACATCGAGCTTGAGGTCTACGGGAGTGACATTCACCTTGCGAGAGGGCCACCACTGCTGACCGTTGTATTCGAGGATATTAGCCTGAGAGCCATCCTGAATAAACATATTGTAGCGCATGTAAAGTTCCTTGGCAGCAGGAGCATTGCCATATAGCTTTACGAAAGCCTCTTCAACGAGGTTGCCCTCAACGTAAGCCTGCATGGCACGCACAGGGTTTTCCACACCCTCAGAAGCCGCGTTCGCGCCATCCACTACAGCGGAAGTATACTGAATTTCCTGGGGATGCTCGAACTTATCATCGGTAGCAATTTGAAGAGTACCGGAGATAACGGCAGCGGCGGGGAAATTGCTGTTCATAGCAATATCCATGATCGGGATATTGACATTTTGGTAATTATTCAGGTCGAGGGAACCGCCGAGCAAATCCGCAGTAGCCACGCCATTAGAAGCCACTACCACGGGGGGCTGATTGACCTGCATGATGCCCAAGTCGGAGTCATCGTCACAGGCGGTGAACGCAACGCCGAGGGCAACAGTCATTAATATAAGTGATTTTTTCATTTGAATCTTTGGTTTTAAAACTCTAAACTCTAAACTGCCGGTTTCTGATTTAAACCGGAAACCGGAGTTTTGTATTTATCACTCTGCGGGGGGAACATATCCGGGTTCAGCGCGGAAAGTCACCTTCATGTCAATCATATTGACAGTAATGCGCATCCAGCCGCCTTCGAAGTTCTGGATACTCCAGTTACCCTTACCCTGAGTACAGCTACCGTTATAGATACCTTCATCCATCTCTACGGACTGGTTGTCGCCATCATTAGCAGCAGCACCCACAGAGGGGAGAGAGCCGTCGGAGCCCCAGTCGCCGAGTTCAGTATAGAAACGGAAACCGGTCTTAGCCTGGTCGGCAGTCATGTTGATGTAGCCCTCATATATCTGCGAGCCGATTTCAGTTTCAATCAGAGCGACGGTAGTATCAGTGCCTTTAACATCCCAACCCTGGTAGTCACCGATAACGTAGAGTTCACCGGGTTTAGGCACAACGAAATAGGGTTTCACGCTATTAAGGGTAATGACATTCGAGAGAATGTAGGAATAGGGAACATATCCTGTCAGAGAAGCCGGATCAGCCACGTAAGCAGCAACGCGGACATACACGCGAACAGCATTAGGATTGAAGAGAGCCTCATCTTCCGGCTCCTGAATACCCATCAGAGAGCACATGGCAGTAGCCATCTCTACATCCTTGACGGTAATGATACTCTGAGTGTTGACAGTCTTAAGGATATAATAAGTATCGGGGATCATGACACCCGGATTTTCGGGGTCTTCCTTCTCCTTCCATTCGTTGGTCAGAGATACCTGTACCTGATACTGAGTGGGGGTAGCCACACCGTAATCGGGCTGGCCGCTTGTGGTCAGTTCGATAGTGCCATCAGCAGACAGATAGTAAGTATAATTGTTCATGGCAGGTGCGTACAGCTCGAAAGAGTCAGCCTTCGGAGTCTCCAGGCGGGGCTGGGTGTCGTCCTTACAGCCTGTCAGAGCCAAAGCCATCATAGGGAGCAACGCTGCCGTCAATGCTAATTTATTCATATTGATGAATTATCTTAGAATTAGACTTCTTTTTTTATTATCCGGGGATTAATTATATCCCTCATTCTGTTTGTAGGTAGAACTGTAGGAATTGATTACCTGAGAAGGAATCGGATACAAGTTCATGTAGGAAGGCAGGTCGGCACCCAGAGGGATGTTGCGCTTCCAGTTCCAGGTATATCCGCTGGTGAACTGATTGTAACGCACCAGGTCGGTACGGCGGTTGTTCTCCCAGTAGAGCTCACGGCAACGCTCATCGAGGATATTGGCGAGAGTAAGTTCGGAAGTACCGAAGGTAGGCACACCGGCGCGTGAGCGGATATAGTTGACATACTTCATAGCAGTTTCGCGGTCCCCCACATTTCCGCGCAGGTGGGCCTCAGCAGCGGTGAGGTAGATTTCAGCCAGACGTATTACGGGGAGGTCAGTATTAGCGAAAGTAGCGTTGGCAGCGATACCATAGTTCTTGGAGGAATCATCGTTGCCCTTAACGCCAACGCGGTTCAAGCCGGTAGCATCGTCAATCCAGCGGGGCATAGTACCATCATCGTTGCAGTTCACGTTGGTGAACTTCACGGGTACGTAGCCATGCTTGTAGGTCGAGAAGTCATTATTAGTGATAGTGAAGCCATCGAGGTCCGTCATCCAGAGATAGGTACGTGCATCGGAGCTTACACCGTTTTTAAAATGAAACTTCTCAGAGAACTGCTGGCGAGCATGCATACATGTCCACTGACCGTTGATACCATACCATTCGGGAGTAGCGGTAGTCTGGTCGGAGATAGAAGCAAGCAGAAGGAACGTAGAGCCGCCGTAGCTTTCAGTCAGCTGATAGCTGTAGGGGATATTCCAGAGAGACTCATTCTGGTCAGCCAGAGAACCACCGGGAGCGAACATGTCATTGTTAGCGCAGAACAGAGAGAGATAATCCTTGGCAAGACCATGGTTATCGTTGACATCATGGCGGTCAATGATAGCCTTGCAGTGGTCCCAGCACTTCTGCCATTGGGCAGTACCGGTATATACCTCAGCGTTCAGATAGAACTTGCAGAGGAGAGCCTCAACAGCATCCTTACCGATACGGCCATAGACGGGAGTAGTGGAGGGGAACTTGGTCAGAACATCTTCAAGGTCAGCTACAACAGTATTGAAGAGCTCAGCACGTGTCATCTGGGGAGGTTCCTGGCCTGTCACCTGAGAGTCCCAAGCGTAGGCAGCATTGCCGAAGATATCGATAACGTAGAAATAGCTAAGGTCGCGAAGAGCACGGGCCTCGAGAACGAACTGGTCGATTTCAGCTTGAGAGATAGCTTTTTCGCCCTCGCCACCAACGGGAACATCGTATGTGCCAAGATTGCGGGTAAGACGGATAAAGTCATTGCAAATCGCAATATGGCAATAAAGACGGGAATAAGTACCAAACACGTTTTCATTATTGGTACCCCAAGTAGCAGTCACGAGGTCGAACACGCCGGAGTCCTTCCAAATCCAGGAGCACTCATCGGTAGGGAACTCATTGAGCATAAAGATAGCACGACTCCAGCAGCTACGGCCATTATCGAGGCCGGAGATATCGGATTCCCCGGCACCGCCCTGACCGGAGATAGCAATACCGGAATAGCACTTACCCATAGCGCCGCTAATATATTCCCGGGGATTTTCCTTGAACTCAGCGGGAGTCAGCGTACGGGAGTCAGCGGGGAGCTGGTCGAGGTCACCCACGCAAGAGGTAAGACCCATGGTAGCCAGCGCGCCGCAGATTAAAAATCTATTGATATATGATTTCATAAGAATTCAGATATAAGGTGATTTTAGAAAGTGGCTACGACACCCAGAGTGAAGGTAACGGGACGCGGATACACGCTGTTGTCGATACCATCGAATACTTCGGGGTCAAGACCTTTGTATTTAGTAATCACGAAGGGGTTCTGAACGGCACCGAATACACGCAGGCGAAGGTTATCGTTCAGCAGATTGGGCCAGGTATAGCCGAGAGTGATGTTGTCGCAACGAACGAAGCCGGCATTTTCCAACCAGTAGTCAGACAGGTAAGTATTAGTAGTCTGTCCACCCTGCATATAGAAATCGGTCTTCATAAGGTTGCTCAAGCCATTGCGGAAAGTCTCAGAGAGAGTAGAGTTTCCGGCCAGAGCGTTGTTGTAGACATAATTGCCGATGGAAGCGCGGAGCTGGAATCCGAGGTCCCAGTTTTTCCAAGTGAACGTATTGTTCCAGGAAAGAGTGACCTTCGGGTCGCGGCTGTGCTTGATGACGAGGTCGTTGGAGTCGATAGTACCATTACCGTCCTGATCAACGTAAGCACCCTCGATGGGGTTGCCGGCCTGGTCATAAATCTGTTCGTAGAGCAGATATGAGAAGGCAGGATAGCCTACCTGGTGTACCTGAACAGTATTACCGTTACCGCCGGAGATACCGCCGGTCTGTACGTAAGTACCCTCGTTGTTCAGCTTGGTGATTTCATTCTTGTTCCAAGCGGCATTCAGAGTAGATTGCCATGTAAAGTCGCGGGTATCGAAAATACGGGCGCCGATAGTAGCCTCCACACCGATATTGCGAAGAGTACCGATATTCTGGTCGAGCATATTGGTAGTGAACGCACCCGGAGTAGCGGTCACGAAGGAAAGGAGATCCTTAGTGTTGCGCAGATACCAGTCGAGGGCAACAGTCAGACGATTGTTCCACCATCCCATGTCAACACCAACGTTCCAAGTAGTTGTTTCCTCCCACTTCAGGTTGGAGTTATAACCGTTGGGATAGTAAGTATTAGAGATGACATTGTCGGAAGTAATGCCGAGAGCCGGGTTGAGCAGATACTGACCATTCCACATATTGGGATAGAAAGACCCCTGAGTGGATTGAGAGTAAGTAGCCATATAGGGGAACCAGCCGCCCACATCCTGCTGACCGGTGACACCCCAGCCCAGACGGAGTTTAAACTCGTTCATATCAGCGCGGAAATTCTCCATAAAGGGCATATTGTTGATTTTCCAGCCGAGGGCTACAGAGGGGAAGAGACCCCAACGGTTGTCCTTGGAGAAGCGGGAAGTGCCGTCATCACGAAGAGTGAAAGTCAGAAGATAGGTATCCTTGAAGCTATAGTTCAAACGACCGAAGAAAGATACGAGCATCAGGTTACCGCTGGAGTAGGGGTAAGTGATGTAGGCAGGCTTATTGAGCTGATAGAGCTCGTCGCCGGCCTGGTTGATAACGTATCCATCGGGAGTAACCTCCTGTGGAGTCAGGACCTCTCCTGTGGGGAGGAAACCTGAAGAGAGCATCAGAGTGCCATTACCACGGTTGTGGTAGTCAAAGCGCTGCCAGGAATAGCCGGCCATAACATCGAGGTTAGACTCGATAGCATCGAAATTCTTCTTATAGTTAAGGTAGAAATCCAACAGTGTGTTGCGTTTGAGCTCGTAGTAGTGCTCATAAGTAGCGGCACCATTCTGGAAATTGTTTTTCCAAGCTGTCGGAGAGTTCTGAGCTATTTCAGTCACAGAAGTAGACTTAGCCACGTCATAACCGAGGTTCAAGTTGGCATGAAGGTCGGGGAGGAAGTGGAAAGCATAGTCAATCTGGATATTACCATTAGAGCGCCACACGTCGGAATAATTAGTCTTATCCTTAATCATAGCGAGGGGGTTGAGCGCAGCGTTGACATTAAACTGATGCTTGCCACCATATATAGTGGTGTAGCCATTCCAGAAATAGGGGAACTGTTCATTGCCGGAAGCGATGTTGCTCATCACGGGCACAGTGGGGTTGAAGCTAACGGCAGAACCGATAGAGCCCGTATCGGCCCAATTGTTGCGAATATAATAGCCCTTCACGTTAGCATTGATTTTGAGCAAGCCTCCGAAGAACTGAGGAGTCAGATTGAAACCGGCAGTCACACGTTGCATACGGGTATCCTTAAGAATACCGGAGTTGGAAGCGTAAGAACCGCTGACACGATAAGGGAGGAAACCGACAGTACCACCTACAGAGAGATTATACTCATGGCTAACAGCAGTGCGGAGTACCTCATCCTGCCAGTTGGTATCAGCAGTGCCAAGAGCGGCAGCAGCCTCAGAGTCAGCACCCCAGTATTTACGAATCATGTCGGAATATTCGGCAGCGCCGAGCACTTCCCAAGTCTTGCGAGGAGTGTTAACACTGACGTTGGCAGAGAAGTTCACCTGCGGGCGACCGCTCTTACCTTTCTTGGTAGTAATGATGATGACACCATTGGAAGCGCGCGAACCGTAGATGGCGGTAGCGGAAGCATCCTTAAGGATGGTCATCGATTCGATATTGTCCGGAGCAATCATAGCCAGAGGGTTGCCCATACCGGAAACGTCACCGGAAGCCAGGGGCACACCATCGAGCACAATAAGCGGGTCATTGTTGGCGTTCAGAGAGGCACCACCACGAATACGGATAGTAGCGCTACCCTGAGGAGAGCCGCCCGAAGAAGTTACGACAACACCCGGAGAAGCGCCGGTCAGCAGGTCCTGGGCTGAAGTAGCGATATTGGCGTCGACCTCATCGGGAACCACCATCGCCACAGAGCCGGTAGCATCGGCCTTCTTCACAGAGCCGTATCCGATAACAACAGTTTCCTTCAGCATCGTGGCATTTTCCTTCAACACGATGTGGAGGGATGTTTGGCCCTTTACAGCCACATCCATTGGATTATAACCCACATAGCTCACCACGAGGGTAGCATTGGGATTGACGCTAATCTGGAAATTACCGTCGATATCGGCGGCAGTACCATTGGCGGTACCCTTTTCCATAACAGTCGCGCCAATGAGAGGTTCGCCAAACTCATCGACTACGTCACCATGGACAGTAATCTTTTGAGCCAAGGCAGGGAAAGCTAAGGCAATGACCATCGCGATGGTCACCCAAAGTTTCCGATTCAGATGCAAACAAATGTTCTTCATGCAAGAATGAATTTAGTTCTACATTGGGTTGTTAATTATGTTATTTATCTCTTTTCAGCTTTAAAGGTTTTCGTGTTTTTCTTATTCGAGCCTTTCATGGTCTGAAGTACACATGTATGCATACAGCAAATCCAATATGCAAAAGTAAACAATTTTTTTATTTTTTTTACAATTGCAACATGATTTTAACACTCAAAGTATGATTTTTTATTTCAATACCCGAAATTTCTATCCACATCAAACGATTATGAGATTTGTTCTTTTGTAATGTCTGTTTTTGTATTTATTTAACTTTTATGCATTAATATTTGCATAATGATTTACGTTTCTATATCAACAAGACCTAAATCACGAAGAATCACTAACAAAATGATTCAACCGATTTCAGGCTTGTGACGAACTACTAACATGAGACGTTTTTTCATTCTTTGCTAATTTCATAAACTTTCTACAAACACTTTTCATGACTTGGACATGCCTTTAATCTTATGCCGACAATGCATGAAATTCACGAATTGTCTAAATTTTGGGTTATATACATTAGTAATTTCTATCTATCTGTCTTAACGGACAGCAAAAAGCCGACTGTCGGGAGACAGACGGCTTTCTTATTTTAAGCTATAGCCGAATTGGTTGGTTTGCGAGCCGGAAACTCGCCGTCCCCGGTTTTACCAATCCACGTTGTTGTTTCGCAGATCTTCGGCAAATTCCGCTGAATACTTTTTCTTCATGTCAATATGTAAATTGGACATTGATATGGCAGCTGCGGCTGCTTCGCTCCCTTTATTGCCCAATTTCCCTCCGGCTCGATCCAGTGCTTGCTGAAGATTATTTACGGTAAGCACTCCGAAGATGACGGGGGTATCCCCCTTCGCATTAATTTCTGCTATGCCCGTGGCGGTATGTTGACAGACGTAGTCAAAGTGAGGAGTATCGCCACGAATGACACACCCCAACACTATTACCGCATTATAGTTATGTATGACCACTGAAGCAGCAGCGTTGACTAGCTCTACTGTCCCCGGAACGCTATACAGCGTAATTTTATCCGGAATGACACCGGCATCCAAGAGCGTCTCCTTTGCGCCATCGCGCAGAGCATCGGTCACTATAGGATTCCATTCTGCTGTTATGATGCAGCATGTGAATTCCTCCGGATTGTAGGGGCGAGGTAGTTCCTTTTTCTCGCCATTGGTATTTAATATTGTAGACATTCTTATTCAGCTTTCGTTTCTTTCTTGCGTCGGGGATGGGTCAGAGTATGCAAGAAGTGTTTCCATTTTGATTCCTTTTCCGTCTCGGAGCCGAGAATCTCAGTGAGTGCGAGTATCTCCTCCTCGAGTTCGATGGTTTCCAGAGCAATAGCATGCGGCAGGATAGCGGTGAGCAGTCTCTTGGCACGAGGACGCATTGCCCCCACCCTCATCATAATCTCTGCCATTTCTATTGTCATCTTAACCTCCTTGCGTGTGACCCTGCCGGCACGCTTCTTGGAAATTTTGATAGCCTCAGCAATAAATTTCATAGCAGCGCGATAGTCGCCGGAAGATGCAAGTAGCTGACCGACACGACGCAACGACTCCACGAGCTTATCGGTAGCAGCAGTGACACCGGAGTTGACCTTCTCGTAGAGCTGTTCGGCATTGATTTGCTGTTTTACGAGCATATCCATAGCCTTCTTGCGGGAGCGAAGAATGCGAGTAGAGAGTTCCATGGCGAGCACATGGAACTGGCCGAAGCGTTCAGAGTCACTTTTCACGAGAGGGGCGAGCACCTTGAAGAGAGTGTCGAGTTCCTTTTCGCTCTGTTTGTAGTCTTTGAGGGCGAAATGTATCTCACTGAGATCGAACAGAAGAGCCACGAGCAAAGCACGAAACTCTGTATTCTCAAAGTCGGAGAAATCACGTAGAGTCTTCATGGCAGAGACGGTACGTTCCAGAGCATCGACGTATCGTTTAGCCTCTATCATCTCATGGGCTGTCTGCCGAGCGGCTATGGCATCTGTGAGAATAAGGAGGTCAGGGTTCTTCTTGTCGAATTTTTCAAGATTGACGTTAATGTCTATCATAACTTTAAAAGATTTTTCATGTATACTTTCGCAAGCTGTCGCCTACGAAATTTTGGAGATTAGGGGGATTGTTACTTTACGGCTCCCGACTTTTTACCCAGATAGCCTCCATGGTGGCGCTTGGCATAGTCCTCGCGCTTGAAGTCGATAGCCTTCATCGTAGATACTACGAGAATATCGCCTATGACGGTCATCTGGGTGGTAGAGGTTGTGGGTGTCAGTCCTAAGGGGCACACTTCCGGTGCGCCTCCGGTGTGGAGGGTTACGTCGGCAATGTCGGCCAATGGGGAGTTGATATCACCTGTTATAACAATAATTGAGAGTGAGGGGTTCAGTGCGCGGGCAAGATCAACGAGCTCTAAGATCTCGCGAGTCTTTCCGGAATTGCTCAACAGGAGCATAGCATCGTTTGGCTGAAGGATTCCCAAGTCGCCATGTTGAGCCTCAGAAGGATGGAGATATACTGAGGGAGTGCCTGTAGAGCAGAAAGTTGTAGCAATATTCATAGCTATCTGGCCGGCCTTTCCCATTCCGGAGGTGACAAGTTTTCCGCCACGTCGGGCCACACGCTCAACGATAATATCTACGGCTCTCTGATAGCCGTCGCTCACGGGTATCTGTCGGATAGCGCGAGATTCGGCCTCCAAGATAGAGTTCATGAGTTGTTTTATATCTGTCATAGTCAAGTTGTTTCAGATTACTTCCCGATTGTATCGCCCTCAAAGGCAGTAATATCGCTGCGCCACTGCTCAGAGACCTCCTCCGTGGTATGGGTATCGGGGTTGTAACATACCATAACAGTCTCGCACACAGAATGGATAACATCCTTGTCGTCAACAAGGATTTGCTGTAGTGTAAACGACTTGTGGCCGATGTGGGTGCAGCGAGTCATCACTCGGATTTTGTCGCCATATTTAATTTCCTTGATAAAAGCGCAATCGATGTTAACGATAATAGTATCTACTCGTTGCCAGTTGACGTGGCCTGTACGAACGGCACCCATCCAGCGGGCCTTACCTAAGTCATAGATTGAGAGATAGACGGTATTATTGACATGTCCGAGGATATCGATGTCATTAAATCTCAACTGCACATCCTCCCTGTGGCGAAAGAGGCTGAGGGAGGGTAGTTCTATAGGAGCTTTCATAGTGCACAGAATCTTATGTCGGTTATGATTTCACGATGCATGAGGGTATTGATAGCCTTCACGAGTTCAGAGCGACATTGTGTAAATTCCTGACGCAGAGCGGCCGATTGAAGCCGAACAGTCATGACTCCCTTATGCACGGTAGGCATCGGGCTACGGCGGGCATGAGCCTCGCCGATAACGATAGCCCAGCATCTGGCGGCTTCGATTTCATCCAGGCGGTCTGTCATCTCACATTCCTGGATTGTCTGTCGGAGCACGTCGCCAAATTGTAGTGTCTGAACGCGTTTCATGCAGTACGTATATTTTATTCTACATTTTATTCCAATATTCGGAACTGACCATTATCTGCACCAAACAGACGTCTGTCTCCTTCGATGAAGGAGAGGATTTCGTCGAGGTGCTGACGGTTGGTGTCAGTAATGAAGATTTGACGGAAATTGTCGGCGGAGCTTACGAGTTGCATTATTCTGCCGACACGTCCCGAATCGAGCTTGTCGAAGATATCATCGAGGAGCAACAGCGGCGTCATCCCCCCTGTTTCTTTCAAGAAGTCGAAGATTGCAAGGCGCAAAGCGAGCACAAAGGTCTTCACCTGACCCTGACTACCCAGTCGGCGCATACTGTAGCCATCGAGCGACATGTACAGGTCGTCGCGATGGATCCCTTGGGAGGTGTATCCCAAGGCAGTATCCTTACCTCTGGAGCGGGCGAGGACATCGTGGAGAGTAGTATCATTGACCACCGACTTATAACTCAGCGAAGCCACCTCATTGTCACCGGCTATCAGAGAATAATATTTGCCGGCCACCGGAGCAATCCGCTCTACCCACCGGCGACGGGCACTGCTGACAATTTCGGCCGACTCTTCCATACCGGTCTCTACCGACTCGTAGAGAATAGGGTCACGCATACCGGCGCGAAGCATCCTATTGCGCGACTCCAAAGAACGGTTATAGCGCACCAGAGCATTGAGATAAGCCGGATTAGACTGTGAGATAACCATATCGGTCAGTCGACGTCGTTCCTCGCCGGAACCGCTGACGAGTTCCGAATCGCGGGGAGTAACACTGACAATCGGGAAGGCACCGATATGTCGCGACAAGCGATCGTATTCCTTACCATTGCGCTTCAGCGACTTACCCTTCCCTCGAACTATGCCGATGCGAACATTCTCATCTGAGCCGTTGTCGGCCACAAAGTCGCCGCGAACGCTCATCAGATCCGTGCCATGACGTAGCAGTGCACTTTCCGGAATTGAGCTCATCGGGCGTGCCAGACACAGGAAATGGATAGCCTCGAGCAGATTACTCTTACCCATACCATTATCGCCAAGGATACAGTTGACACCGGCCGGAAACTCCAGAGAGGTTTCAGCTATGTTCTTAAAATTGATTATCTCGATATTACGAAGTACCACCTTATACTATCCTCTACTTATCCTCCTTTTGGCCATATGCCAGGTCGCCGGCATCTCCGAGACCGGGGACAATATACGAATGGGAGTTGACCTCCTCATCTATGGCACCAATCCAGAGAGTAGTTCGATCTTCAGGGAAATGCTCCTTGACATACTCTACACTCTGTCGGGAAGCAATGACAGAAGCCACATGAATATGTGCCGGAGTGCCCTTGGTTAGCAATGCCCTATAGGCCAGTTCCATAGAAGAGCCGGTAGCGAGCATCGGGTCAACCAGAACAAGCGTTTTCCCTTCAATGCTTGGAGAAGCAAGGTATTCTACCAGGACATCGAAGCTGTCTCCCTTTTCGCGATAGCGGCGATAGGCACTGACAAAGGCATTTTCCGCATGGTCGAAATAGGATAGGAATCCATGATGGAACGGCAGTCCGGCACGCAGAATCGTGGCCAGCACTACCTTGTCGGCAGGTTGCTGACACTTTGCGATTCCCAGAGGCGTTTCCGCATCTACATCCTCATAATTAAGGCGCTTGGAAATTTCATATGCCATTATTTGACCTATACGGTCGAGATTCTCACGAAAGCGCAGAGGATCTTTCTGGATCTTCACATCGCGAAGCTCCAGCATATAGCGGCTCACCAGGCTTGGAGTATCCGCAAAGTTGATTACTTCTATTTGATTCATGGTCGCATATATTTATCGTTAAACGCTAAACGCTCAGTCATAGATAATTCAATCTCACATAGGTTAAGTCGGAGGCAATAGCCTCTTGAAGTTCCTGAAGATTGGCAAATTTACGTTCGTCGCGTACTCTTCCCGCGAAATGGAGTGTCAGCTCTTGGCCGTAGAGATCCTCATTGAAGTCGAGCAGATGAGCTTCAATCTGCGGCTCCGGAGCGTTGCCAAGAGTTGGGCGTAATCCGACATTGACGATAGCCGGAACTTTTCTGCCCCCCACGAGCTCGGCCACAGCTGCATAGACTCCGTTTTTGGGATACAGTGCCGGATAAGTCGGGCGCAGATTGGCCGTTGGATACCCCAAGGTGTGACCTATGGAATGTCCATGGACAACAGTCCCTTTTATTTGAAACATTCGGCCGAGCATTTCGTTTGCATTGTTGATATCGCCGGCTGCTACTTTTTTGCGAATTGCAGACGAACTGATACCATCTACGAGGGGAGCTTCAAGAACCTCTACCCCCTCCTCACGTCCCAATTGGATATAATCGGCAACACTCATAGCGACACCATCAGAACCAAAAGTATTGTCGTATCCGATAATAAGCAATCGCGCATTGAGAGAATCGCGGAGCAGACGTATAAAATCGCGGGCAGTCATGGCGGCCGCCTTGGGGGTAAATTCCATCTCAAGGGTCTTCACACCCTCAGAGCCTATCAGACGGCGTCTGAGAGCCGGAGCGCTCAGCAGTCGCGGAGCCCTCTGCGGACACACCGTAGCCAACGGATGACGGTCGAAGCCAACGGCTATCGGCTCGAGACATCTTGCCGCAGCCTCACTGCGCAAGGCTCGGACCACAGCCTGGTGGCCGCGATGATAGCCGTCGAATGTACCCACAGTGACGGCAGAGGGTTGCTGCCTGCTATTACTCATTATCCTGCAATCTCCTTATTGTATTATTCTTAGAATGAATTAAATTTTCGGTAATAGCGAGCATATCATCGTCTGAGACATTTCCTACCTGCCAAGCGAGCATTCCGGCCTTTCTAGCGCCCTCGCAGTTGGCAGCGGAGTCATCGAGCATCAGAGTTCTACGCCCCTGAAGGCCGTAGCGGGTCAATACGCGCTTAAACAGCTCGGGATCCGGCTTGCAGGTAAGTTCCTGAAAGGATACTACGATGCCGTCGAAATAATCGTTGAGGCTCAACCCCTCTTGGCGAAAAGCTTCGGCTATCCAGCCGTTGTACATGACGGGGTTGGTGTTGGAAAGCACATATAGTCTAAATCCCTTCTCTCTGAGCTTGCGCAGGCGTTGGAGCCTGCCGACGGGGATACCGACAAGAAAGCGGGAAAAGGCGCGCGCCATTGTTACGTCATCGGCACCATTACACAATGGTCGCATCGTGTCGAAGAATTCCGACTCCGTAATTCGGCCTGTCTCAAGACCCAAGAACGGCTCTTCCTGCCTATAAAGGCCTAACAATTCGTCAGCATTAGCGAGTCCCAGGTCCCGATAGGCCTCTACGGCACTCTCACGACTTAGGTCTATAATTACCCCTCCCAGATCGAATACGATATTATCAATCCCGGCGATGTTCAAAACATTTTCGGTTTCCTCCATTGAGTTATTCCTATTTGTTTGGCAAATTTAACGAATTTTTGCCAAAATCCACATATTTATTTAAATTTGCGTTGGCTTAGAGTCCATTTCATAAATTTCAGGGGACTTCACCCCGAGTCTTAATCTTATTTATGACCGACGGTGTTATATATTCGAGAGTCCCTTTCAAAAGTTTATAATAGGTATGCAAAAGATTAAGTCAATAGGTATCTTGACGTCCGGCGGCGATGCCCCCGGTATGAACGCGGCAATACGCGCGGTCACTCGCGCGGCGATTTTTGCCGATATGAAAGTTTACGGTATCTACCGCGGCTACCGCGGTCTGATAGCCGATGAAATCGAGGAGTTCTCCACTCAGAATGTTTCCAATATAATACAGCGAGGAGGCACCATCCTCAAGACGGCACGCTGCAAGGAGTTTGCCACTCCCGAGGGGAGGCAGTGTGCCTACGACGTGCTCCGTCGGCGTGGTATTGACGCCCTGGTCGTAATCGGTGGCGACGGATCTCTCACGGGTGCAAGAATCTTCGCCAATGAGTTCTCTTTCCCGATTGTGGGCCTACCTGGTACTATCGACAACGACCTGTTTGGCACCGATTCTACAATAGGCTACGACACGGCACTGAACACAATCATGGAATGTGTCGACAAGATCCGCGACACCGCCACTTCTCACGAGCGTCTCTTCTTCATTGAGGTCATGGGGCGCGATGCCGGCTTCTTGGCTCTCAACGGTGCCATAGCTTCGGGTGCTGAGGCTGCCATCATCCCGGAAATCTCCACTCAGGCCGACCAGCTTGGCGAGCTGATAAAGAATGGCTTCCGCAAGTCGAAAAACAGCTCTATCGTTCTTGTGGCAGAGTCGCCGGTCACGGGTGGAGCTATGGGGTTGGCAAAGCGTGTAGAAGAGGAATATCCCGACTATGACGTGAGGGTCACCATCTTGGGACATCTACAGCGTGGCGGCTCACCAACAGCCTACGACCGCATCTTGGCTTCGCGCATGGGAGCCGCGGCCATCGATGCACTACTCGACGACCAGCGCAACGTCATGATAGGCGTGAAAAACGATGAGATTGTCTACGTCCCGATTACCAAGGCTATCAAAAACGATAAGCCGATCAACCATGAGCTTCTCTCCACTCAGCGTCGTCTCAGCATTTAGGATATATTATTAAGATTTGCGAACTGAGAACTCACTGTCATTAAGGCTCTTGAGATTCTTGAACAAGGAAAGTCCGATTTTCGTATTGAAAATCGGACTTTCCTTTTAACTTCTATTTGTCTTTGGGAGGATTAGTGGCATCCTCCGCAGTTGCCGTCGGAACAACCTTCGGAGTCGCATCCACCGCCACAGCCTCCGGAGCAGCCGCCACCACAGCAGCCTCCCTCGGCAGTCTTCAGTTCTTCAGCAGTGGCCGGGCGTAAGTCTACTATCTCCCCTTCCCATTTCACTGTCTTTCCGGCAAAGGGATGGTTGAAGTCCATGATGACATCTGAGTCCTTAATTTCTACCACACGCCCCAACACACGATAACCCTCGGCTGTCATCATCGGGAGCTCAGCGCCCACCTTGACTTCTTCGGCGAGTTTGCCATCGCGCATGAAGATATCCCGGCTGAGAGTCAGCACATTCTCCTTAGTATACTCACCGAAAGCGGCAGTTGGAGGGAGTTCCACCTCGAAGCGGTCTCCAATCTTAAGGCCCTTCATAGCCGCTTCCAATCCGGGGACTATCTGAGGAGTCCGGCCGAAAAGGAACGTATCCGGAGCATCTGTGGGAGTGGCAAACAGCAGTTCGCCGGTTTTTGCATCGCTAAGCCGATAAGCATAGCTCACGAGCATATCTTTATCTACAATATTTTCTTTCATATTTTTCAATTATCTCTGTTTAAGTAGCTGTTCGATTCAGAGTCCATCTCATAAATAACAGTATATTATACAGCAATATCCCCTGCTTATATTATTCTGCGGGGAGATCGTCGGGATTGTCGGCATCGGCGTCTTCATCCTCGTCTTCCTCGTCTGATTCGGGGTGTTTCAGTTCGTACTGTTCTTGAGGAATAACGACGTTGAAATAGAAGCCGTTGGCTTGTCGGCCACGCTGTTTGACATCGGGGAGGGGACGGACGGTAAGATAATCTATTCCGGGATCGAGGAAATCAGCATCGGTAGCCTCATATCCTAATAGTTGCACCATATCATACTCATGCATAGGATATATCACATACCAGGCATTCTCCTTGTCTTCGCCGGTACCGGTACTCTTAATGGCTCCGAGCAGGTGTTCAAGTCGGTATTCAAAAATCTTGGCAGTCATATCCTTACGTTTCTCCTTGAGGACATGGACTAAAAAAGACATCTGACGCAGGTCGAACGGATTGTCGAGAAGAGCGAGTTCGGAGTATTTACGGATTGTATCGACTTCCTCCTTGGTGTATGTCTTCTTCATACGCAGAGAGTCGGTACGGCTCGCATATGGAGAGGTGCGATAGGGGTCGTAGTCTTCCTGAAACATATATCCTAAGTAGAAGTAGCGATATTCTTCATTGGTCATGACCGTATCGTTCTGTTGATACTTCTTCCTTAGTTTTGGGAAATAGAATTCAGATTTAGGGTTGAGAGTAGCTTCCCGAATTTTATTGAGGTCGGGCTTCTCCACCTTAATCTTACGCTTGTCCGGGGCTGGCTCAGCGCTCATAGGGCGAGTAACCTCTCGTCGGCGTTGGCTATAGGCATCGCCACAGAAGATTGTTGCGGCGAGGATGAAAATTAGGGCGAATGTTATATGTTGCGGTTTCATGTTTTGCGTTCCGATTTTTCATGTTAGCTACGGGGTCTTCCTAAACTGTGATAGGGCGATTATAAAGCGCCAAGACAATAACCAGTACAATACCTATTTGCATCATTGTGATAGCCGTTGGAAAACCCTTGGCCAAGAGATATCTGAAGAAATTGCCCGACTGCAGGCTAAGGCCGACTCCGCGGGGAGTATTGGTATACATCAGGAAGCCGAAGAAAATTCCCGCCACTGTGGCCACGACCATTATGCCGTAGAGCAGTGGGAGGCTTGTGGAGAAAGTGAAGCCAAGCAGACCGACAATCATACCTGCCAGCCCACCGCCAATGATATAACCGACACCCTGAGTGGAATTTTTCAGCGGCTCAGGTTGCATGAGGGTTGCGAGCATGACGATTATCGACATGCACAGCCAAGTGACGAGGATTGTATTGTTGAGCGGGATATAATATATCCCCTCCTTTTGGGCAAAGCTAATGGCAAACAGTCCCAGATATGCCAGAGCCGGAGAATAAAGAGCCTTCCGGGGAAGGAGTATTATAGCACCTATCCAGAGCAGGCAACTGATTATTATGAGAGTGATAGCCATAGCTTTTTGTTTTAGTATCGGTAAAATTTTATGAGATGGACTCTAAAATAAAACGGGTGTCTAAAATAAAAACGCTTGGGAGCGCTTTTTTATTTTCTCATAAGGCTATTTCTTTGGTTTTATATTGGAGGTGATTTTATGATAGATATCTATAACGCGTCGGATATCGAATCTTCTTTCTGCGAGCTTTCTGCCGGCACGCCCCATCCCGCGTCGCTTCTCGGCATTGAGCTTCAAGAAGGTTTCAATAGCCTCGACAAGGCTTTGGGTGTCTTGTGGCTTACAGAGAATACCTGTGACGTTCTCCTCTACAAGATCCTGACAGCCGGGGATACGAGTTGTAATGACCGGCTTCTGCAGAGCCAATGCTTCCATCAGCACTCGCGACATCCCCTCATTGTAGAACGACGGGTGTACGATACAATCAGCCCCCTTCATGACATCCACGACATCCGAACAATACCCCAAATAAATAATCGCTCCACGATCTACGTCATGGTCAAGCACACTGCGTGGCACATGATGGGGGAAAGCAGGATCTAAATCTCCGAGAAGATAAAATTCACATTCAGGATGACGTCTGCGAATTTCTGCCGCAGCATCTACATATTCTTGATAACCCTTTTCATAGAGTACCCTGGCAATCATTAGGAATTTAGACCTACCATCATTTCTCTGAGCATCATTTCTCTGAGCATCCTCAGTCCTAAACTTTTCAAGGTCTACGCCCTCTCCCCCCGGCAGAAGAATGAGCTTGTCGGCAGCTACTATCTTTTTATCGCGCAGGAGTTCCAGGTTGTGCTGATTAAGTACGATTACATGCTCCGTACTGCGCATAGCCATGCGATACAACTGTCTTCCGACAAGCGCGCCAAAGTTGGTAGCTGTAAAGACATACCCGAGACCGGCTATCATTGCCGAACACCTTATCTTAAGAATATATGAGGCCAAGGTTCCATATATATTCGGCTTGATTGTATAATGATAGATATAGTCCGGGCGCTCATTGCGATATATTCTTAGGAGTTGGAGAAAATATCGGAAGTCGGAAAATGGATTCGTACCGCCACGCGAGAGCTTCACCGGATAATACCGGAAGTGGGGACCTAAGTCCGGACATTCCCTATTCTGCGGTGCAACTGCTATTACATCCCATCCCCCCCGGATATACGATTGCATTACGGGTAGACGAAAGTTGACAAGCTCCCGCAGGGAGTTGTCGCAGAATAAGACCTTGGGACGTGCCGGACGCTTTGATTGCATCGCCGTGTTTGAAAAGTTCTCTTGTTGCCTAACGTTTGATTGTTTCGCAAGAATATAACTCCAACCTGTCAGCAACAGATTGGGGTTTCCTTTTCTTGTAACGAAGTTTCCTCTATTTTATTTTGCCAACGGGTCAGAACCTTTTAATAATATACGCTTGAAAAATTTCTTTAGGCGCACACCCCCGAGTTTCAACAGCAATTTCCGGACAATACGACGTGAGGGACTCTGCCATGTCTGATCGTAGTAGTGAATGCTTACCGTATTGGACGTAATCTTCAGCTCGCCATCCTCGATAGATATCGGACAAAAATAATCGACCGGGTATATCGTCATTCCCTCAATTTCCTGTATCCCCGGAATATCCCTAAGCCCCAACTCCTTGAGCATCTTTGTTGTAAAGATTACGATCGTGATTGGAATGGACTTGCCGTCCGGATTCTCATATTGAGAATTCTTATAGATATCAAACAGCCTTCCGATTACAGGATTGCCGGCCTCTGCTCCAAAACCCAAGCCGGGTGCAACTCTCACCCCAAGCCGGTCTTCACTACTCAGAGGAGTATGCTCACTCCCCATGAATGCCCCACGGGCGATAATTGGGCTCGGATCGGCAATAAGCTCTACATCGGTATCGAAATATATGCCACCATGTTTGTATATGATTTCCATGCGAGCAATATCGCTCACATAAGCATATTTCTTATCTGCATATGCCGCCGCGGCATATGCAGATCCATTTATATCATAGTTACTCTCATCCCAACGACGAATTTCATAATCGGGGAGAAATTTGCGCCACGACTCAATACATCTGCGAGCAGACGCCGGGAGCGGTTTGCCGCCAAACCAGCAATAATGAATAACTTTCGGTATCTTCGTATTCATCTTCTTTCAATTAGATAATTCAGAGCCTTCTAAAATGCAAAGGTACAAAATTCTTATGGAAATCAGTCTATAATAAGGAATCGGGTTAAAAAGACGATGGTTCTGTCTCTGCAGTCTTCTGTGCCAAGCTATTCATATCCGGGAAGGCTACTTGGCAGGAAAGCCGTGCTTCTGTCAGCTTGCCGTTGAATCTGTGTAAGGGCGGGATCCCGAAGAAAGAGGAGAAGAAGCAAAAAAACTCAGCTTCATTAGAATGAAGCTGAGTTTTTGTTGTCTTACCAGGATTCGAACCTGGACAGGCAGAACCAAAAACTGCAGTGCTACCATTACACCATAAGACAATCCTGAGCTTTCAGCCGACCAAGCGACTCGAAAACGATTGCAAAGATAGATATTTTTTTTATTTCATGCAAATTTTTCTCCTTTGCAAACTTTTTTTCTTCGTTTTTTCTTCGTTTTTTCTTGGTTTAAAAATAATTCTCCCCCCTTGTTAATTTTTTTCTTCCCTTCGCAAACTTTTCTTCTGCTGCTAATGTTATAATGGCAGAACAGATGAGAAAGATGTTCTTCTTCCGATGATTTAAAATATACTGCTATAAGCGTTCTGAAAAAGTTGTTATTGTTGTTTTAATTGAAGAATTTAGCTCGAAGGGATTCGAGCTTTTTCTTTTTTCATTCTGAGACTCTCGATTTTTTCAGTTCTTTTACTCCTTTGTCTGCTCTTTTTCTCATTTCTTAGTTATTTTTAAGGAGTAGTAATAACATTTTGGGGGTTTATTCGTTATAATTACGAAAAAAGAAGAAATAACTAATATATATCGGAATTATGGACAAATTAAGTTATGCTTGGGGCCTGGCAATGGGCAACCAGCTTAAAGCTATGGGTGTGAAAGAACTTGACGCTCAGAGCTATTGCGACGCTGTAAAGAGCGTCTTTGACGGTTCAGAACCGCAGATGAAGCCTGAAGAGGCCCAGAAAATTATCAATGACTATCTTACTGACCTGCAGCAGAAGGCTGCAAAGGTTGCTCGCGAGGCCGGTGAAAAATTCCTCGCTGACAATAAGAAGGATGATCGTGTGAAGGAGACACCATCCGGACTGCAGTATATGGTGGAAAAAGAGGGTACCGGCAAGCAACCTACTGCCCAGAGCGAGGTGACAGTGCATTATACCGGACGTTTGCTCGATGGCACAGTATTCGACTCGAGCGTAAACCGTGGCGAGCCCGCCACTTTCCCCCTGTCGCAGGTGATACCGGGTTGGACTGAAGGTGTACAGCTGATGAAAGAGGGAGCAAAATACCGCTTCTTCATCCCCTCCGACTTGGCCTATGGACCCTCCGGCATTCCGAATGCTATTCCTCCTCACTCTACGCTTATCTTTGATGTAGAACTCATAAAAGTAAATTCATAATTATGAAAAAGACTTTTGCAATCGCCTCTGCGGCTATTCTCTCTATGGCCATGCTGGGAGCCTGCAAGTCTGAAAAGACTGTTGCAGACTCCGATACTATCCCCGCAACTGAGGAAATTACTTATGAAGTGGACCAGGTAGATTCTACATCTACAGCATTCAAATATGGTCCGGAGTTCTTCAACAATGAAAGCCTCAAGGGTAATGGCCTCGATTCAACATACTGTCAGACACCTTCGGGACTGAAGTATGTAGTGGTAAAGGCCGGCTCCGGGGTTGCTCCTACGGAGGCCGACAAGGTGACAGTCAATTATGAAGGTCGACTGACCAACGGTACCATCTTCGACTCCAGCTATGCTCGTCAGGAACCTGCCACATTCCCCCTCGGCGGTGTAATCAAGGGATGGACTGAAGGTCTTCAGACAATGAAAGAGGGTGGGGAGACCATCTTCTACATCCCCTCTGATCTTGCTTATGGCGAGCAGGGCACACCGGATGGTTCTATTCCTCCTTCAGCTCCGCTGATTTTCAGAGTTGAGCTCATCAGCGTCAACAAATGAGAAATCTGAGATGAAAATTTTCAAGAAAACGACCGTCGGAGTTCTCATAGCTCTGGCGGCCTTCTCACTTTTTACAGCCTGCAAGGGGCGCACACTCAAGAATATAGAGCCCAACGGCGAGACTGTTGAGGTCAATATCCCTGAGATGCAGAAAGAAGAAGCTCCGGCATCCACTCCGATGCCTGCCGCCCAACAGCCTGCCGTTTCCGACTCTGCCGAGACGCAAACCTCAACCTCCTCTTCGGGGACAACATCTGTCTAAGAGTCTGTTTATAAAAACTTACTCTTAAGTAGATAGTCGATTTAAATTTAAACTTTATGTGCGGTTATTTATGTGACAGCTTCTTCACTCGAAGAGGGGATAATGCGAGCATTATGACCGAAGAGAGGGAGAAAATGGCCAAAAAGAACAAGCAGAAAGTATGAATTAAATTGAACATCTACTTAGAGTTATAACGATAATATCCTACGACTATGAAGAAATCACTTATATTCGCCTTAGCACTTCCGACACTCCTTCTTAGTGCCTGTGGAGGAGAGACAACCTCCCTTTCCGACGTCAAAGATGCCACTAAGGGAGACTCCATCGCCTTCTATTATGGCCGTTCCAAAGGTTTTGACTTCTGGAACGAGGCTGAAAACGACACTACCCTACGTGGGGAAGATGCTCGCAAGGAATTCCTTAAGGGTGTGAAAGACGGTATGGATGCCGTAAAAGACAATGCTGCCTACAATTATGGATTGATGATTGGCATGGGTGTGGCCCAGGATATCATTGACCTGCATAAGACATATCCGGGCGTAGAGATGCCCCGGGATCTGTTTCTCTCCTCGCTTAAGGGAGCCCTTAAGAATGACTCCGTAGTAGATGGGGTGCAGACCAAGGCCGACTTGTATAAGATTATGGACCAGATGGCTCGCCAGAAAGAGCTTGAAGATACCAAGGCAGCGCAAGCATCGTTGGCATCTACAGCCAAACAGCTTTCGATGACGAAAATCAATGACTATCTCTATGGAAAGATTATCACCAATGGAGATGGACAGGTATTGAAAGATGGCGATAAAGTGAGCCTTGACATTACAGCCGCCACCGTAGATGGTCAGCCCATCGGGATGCAATTCCCACGGGAAATAGTCGTGGGTCGCAATCTCTCATCCCCTTTGATTAGCCAGGCATTGCGCACAATGAAAGTTGGACAGACAAGCCAGTTTATTGCCTCTCCCATCCAGCTGATGCCACGTCGCTATCGTGCAGGAGAATATAAAGGGACAGATCTGGTGAAGTTCACTATCAAGGTCAACTCCATCTCAGACGCCACCGAGTAGCCATAAAAGTTGAGAGTTTAGAGAGTCCGACGCCATATAAAGGTGCGGACTCTCTAAACTCTCAACTATAAACTCTCCACTATTTAACAGAAACAGAAGCGAATTGTACTTCGGTATTCCTCGCCGGGGTTCAGTCGCCGGTCGGGGAATTCCGGATGGTTGGGAGCATCGGGAAAACCTTGACATTCTATAGCCACGCCATCGTAGTCAAAATAACGGCGGCCACTACGATTGTCGGGACACCCTACGAGCCAGTTGCCGGTATATACCTGCACTCCGGGTTGGTCGGTGAGCACTCGCATAGTACGCCCGGAGAAATCCGAAGTTAGCACAGCGGCTTCCTTGAGTTTTCCCTCTTCGCCATCAATAACCCAGCAGTTGTCATAACCCTTGCCATATACCAGAGCGGGGAAATCCTCGCGAATATCTCTGCCAAGTGTCTTAAATCGGCGGAAATCCATCGGGGTATCCTTTACCTCCGCCAGCTCGCCGGTAGGAATCAACGTATCATCGGTTGGAAGCCATTTCGAGGCGTTGAGCTTCAGAGTATGATTGAGCACACTTCCGGCATCCGCCCCATCGAGGTTCCAATAGCAATGATTGGTAAGATTGACTACAGTAGGCTTGTCGGTGGTAGCCTTAAAATTGAGAGTCAATTCATTATTATCATTCCAACTATAATCTACTATAACAGTAAGATTGCCGGGATAGCCTTCTTCGCCATCCTTTGACAGATATGAAAAGCGCACACCCGAAGGGATAATCTGCGACTGCCAGATGCGGTTTTGGAAACCCGTTGGTCCCCCATGCAGGGCATTGGGTCCATTATTGACAGCGAGTTTGAAATCTTGGCCATCCAGAGAGAATTTACCCAAGGCAATACGATTGGCATAGCGACCGGGACACTTACCCATGCAGGGTCCGTCGGCCATATAGGCTACAGCATCAGCGTATGCCAGAGCCACATTCTCCAGACGCCCATAGCGGTCGGGGACTTGCACCCCGATGATACCTGCACCGAGAGCTGACAGGGTCACTGCAGCTCCCGAGGCATTCTCAATGCGATAGAGTGCGATATCACCATATGGTGATTTCACATTCTGAACTGTAATCTTCATCATTCCTCAACTTTGCGGGCACCATCGGAGATTACGACATCGTAGATCTTCGGGGCATGCCCATACTTTTCCTTGAAGCTTGCCGATACCTCCTCGATAAACTTATCATGGATATCATCGCTGACAAGATTGATCGTGCAGCCTCCGAAGCCGCCACCCATAATACGAGAGCCTGTCACTCCGAGCTCCTTGGCGCAGTCGTTGAGGAAATCGAGTTCCTCACAGCTCACCTCATAGTCCTTGCTCAGGCCCTCATGTGTAGCATACATATTTCGGCCAACACGCTCATAGTCACCGGCCACCAGCGCGTCACAGACGTCTAACACACGATCCTTCTCCTCAATGACATACTTCGCACGGAAATAATCCTCAGCGGAGATATCACTCTTCACCTTATTAAGCATCTCCATGTCAGCCTCGCGGAGAGTGTCGAGTCCGAGGCGCTTGGCCACACGCTCGCAACTTTCGCGACGCTTATTGTAGGGAGAATCCTTAAGCTCGTGTTTTACAGCTGAATCTACGAGCACCAGCTTATACCCCTTAGGGTCGAAGGGGAAATACTCATACTCCAAGCTGCGGCAGTCGAGACGCATCAGATGACCTTTCTTGCCGAAAACACTGGCAAACTGGTCCATAATGCCGCAGTTGACGCCGCAATAGTTATGTTCGGTGCTCTGTCCTATCTTAGCGAGTTCAAACTTCTCGATAGAATTATTATTGTAGAGGTCATTGAGTGCAAAAGCAAAGCAACTCTCAAGAGCGGCGCTGGAGCTCAGGCCGGCACCGAGGGGCACATTGCCTGCGAAGACAGCGTCAAAGCCCTTGACGGTGCCGCCACGTTTCTGAATCTCACGGCATACACCGAAGATATATCGGGCCCAACCCCGGGAGGGAGCATCCTCTTCATTTAGGCCAAATTCCGCCATCTCATTGATATCAATGGAGAAAACGCGCACCTTGTCAGTGCCATTAGGACGGATTTCAGCCATGATTACCTTATCGATAGCTCCGGGGAATACGAAGCCACCATTATAATCTGTGTGCTCACCTATAAGATTGATTCTTCCGGCAGAGGCATAGAGAGTGCCGGACTCTCCGAATTTCTGTTTGAAGACCTCGCGGATCTTCTTCTTCATATCTTCTGTTGTCATATTCTTGATACTCAGATTTTGGCTATGCTAAAATCTGAGTGGTTTGTTAGTTTATTGGTTTAGGCAATACTCTTCGGTTAGAATTGGGGAGCCACGTAGGTGCGGGTGCCGAGCTGGGTGTCTATCTGATAGATACCGGTGCCATCCTCTCCTACGAGGGTCAGATTGTCAATAATCTGTTGTACGTTTTCCTCCTCTTCCACTTGCTCAGCCACGTAGGCATTGAGCATCTGGCGGGTAGCGAAGTCTCTCTCATCCTCAGCGAGCTGATAGAGATTATGAATCAGGGAAGTCACCTTCTGCTCATGCTCGAGCGTAGCGATGAAAGCATCCTTGATAGAAGCCCATTCTGTAGGGACATCCTGAATCGGGCTCAGGATAGTGCGGGAGCCGCGTGCATGGAGATAGTGCATCATGTTCAGAGCGTGAGCCTGCTCCTCCTGGAATTGCACCATAAACCAATTGGCAACACCCTTTCTACCTTGAGCATCGAAATATGCCGACATCGAAAGGTAGAGATAAGCCGACCAGAACTCGGCATTTATCTGCGCATTCAGCGCATCTTCAATTTTCTTCGAAATCATTGTATCTAAATTTGAGTTTTACCTGTATTGAATTTATTATGATTGATTGGAATTAGATTCACTCTTGCAAATATAACAAATTTTTAAGACATTTGCACGCTAATAGATATTAAAATAATGAAAATTCTCATTTCCGGAGGTTCAGGCCTTCTGGGCCATTATCTTCGCAAAGAGTTTTCGGAGGATTCTATTGTAGAACTCCCCGGCTCATCAAGTCTCGACTTGTCTGAGACACTGAGTATTGAAAAGATTACAACTTATGACAACACTCCGGACATACCCTTTGACCTTGTAGTCCATGCTGCGGGGACGTCTGAGCAGGAGCATGCCCGGAGAGTCAACGTTGACGGGACTCGCCATCTGCTAAAGGCTCTTTCACGCCTCGAAAAGCGTCCGAAGGCCCTCTGCTTCGTCAGCTGCGCCTCCGTATATAGTCCCGATGCAGGAAGCCTCATTTCCGAGAAGACCCCGACCAATCCCTCAGAGGCAGTAGGACGTTCAAAACTTGAAGCTGAAAAAGAATGCAAGCTCTGGGCGGAGGCTGCCAACGTTCCGCTGACCATACTGCGTCCTGCCATGATGTTCGGCACGGGTGTGGGAGGTTTTGCGCGGCAGATGTTTCGCGATGTAATCGAGGGGCGTTATCTGCATGTACGCGGTCTTGAGGGACGGATAAGCATAGTCTGCGCCTTGGACGTAGCACATGCTGTAAGGCTGACCATCGGACTTCCGGGAGTCTTCAATGTCGCTGACGAATCCAACCCCCGTTGGGTTGATTTGGCTGAGGCTATGAGTGCCAATGCCGGAGCGCGTAAAAGAATGGTGACGCTACCTCAGAAATGGGCCGACGTCGCCTGGAGATACGGCCGCTTCATTCCCGCCGTCAAGTGCTCCCTCTCGCCCTGCGTTCGCGAGCTTCGCAGCTCCACATGCACTCTCGACAGCTCCCTTCTGCGCAACCTATGCTCCTGGACTCCCTTCAACACTTTAGAGGTACTCTCGCGCACCGCAGACAAATATCCCTATGAAACTGAATAAACTAAAAAACAGAGTGTCGCAACTACTTAACGACATAGCCGCAGTAGGGAAAGCCATACTCCTCTCAAAATTTACAGAAAAGCCGGAGAGCCCTGAGCGAAACTCCATTGTCATTCTTGGCAATGGACCATCCTTGCGACAGACTATAGACAACGATTCCGAATGGCTCAGACTCCACTCACTGATGGCAGTGAACTTCGCGGCAAACACTACCGATTACTTCACTCTTCGTCCTGATTTCTATATTCTTGCAGACCCACACTTCTTTGTGGGATATCAAAGGGATGACAACGTAAAAAAACTCTGGGAGAATCTATGCGCAACAAGCTGGGAGATGACCCTGTACATTCCCGTAGGACAACGTCGCAATCTGAAAAAACTGACAGAAACCGGAGCATTCACACTCCCGGCAAATATAACTGTCAGAAGGTTCAACCTCACACCGGCAGATGGCAGTTCGGGCATTCTTCACGCCCTCTTTGACCGAGGACTGGCAATGCCACGCCCGCGGAATGTACTTATCCCGGCCATCATGACAGCAATCAGGGCAGGTTTCAAAGAGATATATCTTGCCGGAGCCGACCATAGCTGGACAAAGACCCTGTGGGTAGACGAAGACAACCGGGTAGTCAGCGTACAGCCCCATTTCTATAAGGACTCTGACAAGGAATTGAAACGAGTCAGGAACGACTACGAAGGCTTGAGGATTTGCGACGTCTTGGGGAGCATGACAACAGCCTTCCGCAGCTACCACGACATTCGCAGCTACGCCGACAAACGCAACATAAAGATCATCAATGCCACCCCCGGCTCTTTCATCGATGCCTTCCCCCGGAAAATTTAGAGCATTTCTCTTAGAGACTCTTGATAAGTAGCTGTTAAATTTAAATTAGACAGCTACTTAAGTGAGCGTTCGTGATGCTTGGCGAGGGTAACGTAGTCGAACAGAGCATCGTTGACGGCAGAGATGAAGCCGGAGACACCGAAGCGGAAGGCACCGCGGATAATATACGTAGAGAGGAATTTGCCGATAGGCTTCAGTACTATTACGGGCAGAGGGACATTGCGCGAAGGAGCCCGGTTGACACGCTCCGATGTGTGGCGGTTGATGCGAGTGAGCAAATCGGTGATACTTGGCGCAGCATGAACGAGGGCGAGGTCAGTATTGCCGGCGGGAATCTTCAGCGACCTTCCGGCCACCTTAGCCTGCGAATATGGAGTCACCGGCCATTGTACATTATCGCGTTTGAAAAAGCGCATATGGAAATCGGGATAGCTTGAGCGCTTCCAGATATTGAGAACATGATTTTTACGGGGGATGTAAATACCGGAGACATCGCCGGGATTTTTTACAAAGTTGGTGAGATAATCGCGGAGTTCGGGTGTGACGGTTTCGTCATCGTCAATGACGAGGATCCAGCTGGAACGAGCAGAATGAATAGCATAGTTTCTGGCCTCTTCGATAGTCGGGTTAGAGATATCGGAGAGGTCAAGTAGCCTGCAGTTGTTGTCGCGGGCAATTTGGACAGTTTTCGGGTCGGAACTGATATCGCAGATGATAACCTCATCGAAGCCGTTCAGGGAATCGATGATGGACTGTAGGTTGTCGGTGGCACCATGCGTATTGATGATTACGGAGATTGCCATAGATTCATTAAGATTAAGGGTTAGAAATAAATTCTCCCAATGGGTATATCTCTACGTTATATCGGAAAGTCGATTACGCCACGAGCCATTAAGGAACGGACAAATGTAATAAAAAAGTTGGAAAAACAAAAAAAGAGTATCACTTTTTAGCGATACTCCAAGACTCAGTCGGGGTGACAAGATTCGAACTTGCGACCACACGCCCCCCAGACGCGTACTCTACCGGGCTGAGCTACACCCCGAGTCGGCTTCGTTGGGACCAACCATAATCAAGACGATTTGCCTTGTTACTTTCACTGCCGCATCTTTAAAATCGGATGCTTCAGCGGGGGTCCCTGTTAAAGCGATACAAAAGTACTGCCTTTTTCCGACCTATGCAAATTTTTAGATATTTTTTAACAATTGTTAACAAACGAGCAAGGCTCTTTAATTCATCAGCCTACTTGGCTGCCGGGAACTACCGGTCCGGTAGGACCTATTACGGTTAGCTTGCCGTCAGGGCATACTGCGCTAAGTATCATCCCCTGCGACTCTATGCCCATCATACTGCGCGGTGCAAAGTTGGCTATGAAGCATATTTCTTTTCCCACGAGTTCGCCGGGGTCTTCGTAGCTCTGAGCTATACCGCTGAGGATAGTACGACCTCCCATGCCATCGTCAATCTTGAATTGCAATAGTTTTTTAGACTTCTTCACCTTTGAGCATTCCAGAACTTTTCCTACTCGGATATCCATCTTCTCGAAGTTTTCGAAGTCTACATTTTCTTTTATGGGTTCGGGCTGCCAGTTTTTCAACTCGTTGGCTTTCTTAGTGTCTTCAAGTTTCTTGATCTGGGCTTCAACAACGCTGTCATCGATTTTCTCAAACAGCAGCCCCCCATTGACGACTTTTCTTCCGGCCGGGATAAGGTCGAAATTGCCGGGCATGCTCCAATCTACGCTGTCCATGCCAAACATCTTGCAGATCTTCTGCGAAGCGAAGGGGGTGAAGGGCTCGAAAGCAGCGGCAAGCTGAGCACAAAGCTGCACACATAGATTCATGACCGTCTTCACTCTCTCAGGGTCGGTCTTGATTGCCTTCCAAGGCTCGGCATCCGCAAGATACTTATTGCCTATACGGGCAATGTTCATTGCCTCCTTGCTGGCATCGCGGAATTTGAAGTTTTCGAGATTTCGCGTCAACTCTTCAACCGTTTTTTTAGTTTCGGTCATCATAGACTTGTCCTGCTCTGTAAGCTCACCAAGAGCCGGCACCTCACCGTAGTAATACTTACCGAGCAACACAGCTACACGATTGACAAAGTTGCCGAAGATGGCTACGAGTTCCGTATTTACTCTCGCCTGGAAATCTGCCCAGGTGAAGTTATTATCCTTAGTCTCAGGAGCATTAGCAGTCAGCACATAGCGCAGCTCATCCTGACGACCCGGGAGTTCCTGAAGATATTCATGGAGCCATACAGCCCAATTTCTGGAGGTAGAGATTTTGTCGTTTTCAAGATTCAGGAATTCATTGGCCGGGACATTGTCGGGGAGGTTATAGGTGCCATCAGCCATCAGCATAGCGGGGAAGACAATACAATGGAACACGATATTATCCTTACCGATAAAATGAATCATGCGAGTATCTTTCTGTTTCCACCATTTTTCCCAGTCGTCGCCCACACAGTCGATTGTATTGGAGATATAACCGATAGGAGCATCAAACCAGACGTAGAGCACCTTTCCCTCAGCATTCTCAGCGGGCACAGGGATACCCCAGTTAAGGTCACGGCTGACAGCGCGAGGCTGCAGACCCATATCGAGCCATGACTTACACTGTCCGTAGACATTGGTTTTCCACTCCTTATGTTCTTCCAGAATCCACTTTCTTAAAGGCTCTTCCCACTTGTCGAGGGGGAGATACCAATGAGTGGTTTCGCGCAATACGGGGGTATTGCCGGTAATGGCACTCTTTGGGTTGATCAGGTCGGTAGCATTAAGAGAGGTTCCGCAGGCTTCACATTGGTCTCCATAGGCGTGGTCATTGCCGCAATGCGGGCAAGTACCTGTCACATATCTGTCGGCCAGGAACTGATCAGCCTGCTCATCGTATAATTGCTTGGACGTTTTGAGGATAAATTGCCCCTTCCGGTCGAGTCTGCGGAAGAAGTCGGAGGCCACACGGCGATGAGTTTCGGAGGTAGTACGGCCATAGACATCGAAAGAGATACCCAATCCCTCGAAAGAGTCCTTAATAATATTATGGTAGCGGTCTACGATATCTTGCGGTGTCACTCCCTCATTTTTTGCTTTGATGGTAATGGGGACACCATGTTCGTCGCTACCACCGACGAAGAGCACTTCCTGGCCACGTTGGCGAAGAAAACGCGCATAGATGTCAGCCGGCACATATACACCGGCCAAATGGCCGATATGTACAGGTCCGTTAGCATAAGGCAGAGCAGAAGTTATAAGAGTTCGTCTGAAGTTCTTTTCCATTGTCTCAAAATATTTTCAATACGGCTACGGACATTCAGAATTGAAGCAGAAACGAGCAATTTGAGTCCGTGGCCGAGTGTTTTTATCTAAATTTTCCAAGATTCTTACTCAAATTGACTGCAAATTTAGCAATTTTTTGCAAATATGCAGAATTACTATTAAATTTGCAATCTAATTTTTCATAATATTCAATAGTGCCCGTATCATAAACCATCGACCTCTTAATATCATGGACAGAATCGACAGATTAGACAGAAAGATTCTGAGCATCGTAATGAAGAATGCCAGAATCCCTTCGAAAGACGTAGCCGTAGAATGCGGCGTATCCAGAGCTGCTATTCATCAGCGTCTGCAACGACTGATAGACACCAAAGTAATCACCGGCTCCGGCTACCATGTAGACCCCAAGACGTTAGGCTACAACACATGCACATACGTTGGCGTGAAACTTGAAAAAGGATCAATGTATAGAGAGGTGTCGAACGAGATTTCAAAAATTCCCGAGGTTGTAGAATGCCACTATACTACCGGCCCATACTCCATGCTTATCAAGGTATATGCTCGCGACAATCAAGACTTGATGGTAATCCTCAACGACCAGATTCAGCACATCGCCGGCGTCACTGAGACTGAGACTCTCATCTCCCTCGAACAGAGCTTCAATCGAGAACTCCACGTCTATTTAGATGAATAAATTTAGATGAATAAGAAAAACCTTATCTACAGCATCATGGCTGCGCTGCTTTTAGCAGTCGTAGCCATCTTGTTTTTTGCCCCGGACGTTTTTGAGGGCAACACTCTTCAGCAACATGACACCCTCCAAGGTATCGCCAATGGTCAGGAGGGAAAGGCCTTCCATGAGACTACCGGAGAGACTACACGCTGGACAGACTCCCTATTCGGAGGTATGCCCAATTTCCAAATTTCTCCGACATATCCGGCCAACACCATGCTCCAATGGGTAGGAACCCTCTTCACCCTCGGCCTTCCGGCTCCGGCAGGTCTGCTTTTCGCCATGATGTTCGGGTTCTTCATCATGGGCCTTTGTTTCAGACTGAAATGGCCCCTTGCCTTCTTCGGCGCCATAGCCTGGGGCTTCTCTTCTTACTTCATCATAATCATCGGTGCCGGACACATCTGGAAATTCATCACATTAGCCTACATTCCTCCAACTATCGGGGCTATGTATCTCTGCTACAGAGGAAAATATCTGTGCGGCACAGCTCTGACAGGACTCTTCGCCGCCCTGCAACTGCAGTCGAACCATCCCCAGATGACCTACTATTTCCTCTTCCTCATTCTCTTCCTGGTAATAGCATGGCTCTTCATAGCCAAGAAAGAGGGGCAAATCCGCAGATGGCTGGCAGCCTCAGGATGTGTCATTTTCGCAGCGCTCCTCGCCCTCGGTGTTAACTCCGCCAGCCTCTACAACACCTTAGAATACTCCAAGGAGACAGTTCGCGGAAAATCTACTGAACTCACCGCTACCGCCGGATCTGCAGAAAATGCCGGTATGGATCGCGATGCCATTACAGCTTGGAGCTATGGCATCGATGAGACCTTCACCCTGCTGATTCCCAACGTGAAGGGCGGTGCTACAATCAAGCCTGTGGGTGGTGAGAATAAGATGCTGACAATAGCTGAGACCCCTACCGTACAGAAATCCTACGCCTCTCCGGAGGAAATGCAGTTCTTAGGGTATTTCCCCCAATACTTTGGCAATCAGCCGATGACCAACGGCCCGGTATATGTCGGAGCTTTCATCCTTCTGCTTGCCGTCTTGGCAATGTTTGTAGTCGACGATACTAAGTTCGTACCCATAAAGTGGGCTCTGTTTGCCGCAATGATTCTGTCGGTACTCCTCGCCTGGGGCCACAACTTAGAGTTCTTCACCAACTTCTTCATCGACTACTTCCCGGCATACAATAAATTCCGCGCCGTAGCCTCCATGCTCGTAGTGTTGGAATTCTGCGTTCCCTGCCTGGCTATTCTCTGCCTGATGAAGATTCTTTCTACTCCTGACTTCCTGCAGAGATATGGCACCACCAGCGCCTGCGTCAGCGGCGTATTCGTACTGATATGCTTCTTCGGATGGGTGTCACCCTCAATCTTCGGCAAACCCTTCAGCAACTCCGAACTCGAGATGCTAAATGCCCAGGGGGCTATGTCTGATCCGGCATATTCCAATGTACTATCACTCATCTCCCGAGCGCGTCTCGACATGATTAGTGCCGACTCCCTGCGCTCATTGGCATTTATCATCGTTGGAGCACTCGTATGCTGGCTCTACCTTAAGGGTATTCTGAAGAACAAGACAGCTTTTGTATTGATGCTTACTGCCGTAATGCTCATCGATCTCTTCACGGTCAACAAACGTTACGTCAACCACGATAACTTCGTAGCAGCTTCCGAGGCTCAGTCCTCCTTAGAATCAACACCGGCCGACCGTCAAATCCTTCGCGACAAGTCCCACTACCGTGTTATGGACATCGATGGCTTCGGTTCCGCCCGCTCTTCGTATTTCCACAACACCATCGGCGGATACCACGCTGCGAAGCTCACCCGCTACAATGACCTGATAGAACGCCAGATACAGAAAGGCAATCCCGGCGTACTAAATATGCTCAACACCAAGTATGTAATCTCCGGAGGAAAGGCAGAGACCAATCCCGGTGCTCTGGGCAACGCTTGGTTTGTAGAGAAGATTAGCTACGTAGCCACTCCCGATGAGGAGATGACTATGCTCGACACTCTGCCAACAGCTACTGCCGCCGTAGCCGACGCTAAATACAGCAACATCCTTGGCAAAGCAGCGCCGAAGACTCCCGGCGATACAATCTTCCTGAGCTCCTACGCTCCCAATAAGTTGCATTATAAGTACAACTCCGCAAAAGGGGGACTTGCCGTCTTCTCAGAGGTCTACTTCCCTTGGGGTTGGCAGGCGAGGGTTGATGGCAAGCCGCTGGAAATCGGCAGAGTCAACTACGTGCTCCGTGCTCTGCAACTTCCTGCAGGCAGCCATGACGTTGAGTTTGTGTTTGACCCGCAGTCACTGAAGGTCACCAATACTATAGGTATCACATCAATGTGTATAATCTACCTGCTATGTGCCCTGGCCATAGGCTATACCGCCTATAGGATGGTTCGTAGCAGGAAAGAGACAGACGAAAAAAGAGAGGTAGTCAAATAATGGACCTCTACCGAAGACTGCGTCATACCTACGGCTATGGGGTTCATTCTCCCCTCGCCTTTCGACTTGTCAAAGATATCCTCAATCCATCGGTCTCCCTGGCTTGGTATGGATATGAGGATATCGAGCAATGGCTCGAGCGCCGGAAAGACTCACCCTTAGCACCCCTCACTCCTATTACATATAGGAGTAGCCGCCAATTGCGCAAAGATGCAAGGCTTTTACTGCGATTTGCCACCTTCACATCTTGCTCTACAGCATGGGCTCCTGCTAACACCCCTGAAACCCTCTTCGCCGCACTGCATCTGGCGGACTCACGGATGATAATTACATCCGACCTTGACAGCCTGGATAGAGCAAATTTTATTCTCGCCCTTGGCAATACCTTGTCAATAGAGGATTTGCGCAGAGCTATGTCGCGCACCGGAGTCCGCCTGCTATGGCTAAACCCACCTGAAGAAGCAGTGCCCGAATCGATTATCTCCGGAGGAGTTTGCCTTCGAGGGAAGCGACGCTGGTTAGCCATCACCGGCGACTCTCCCCTACATCTATATTCTATCCTCTAATTCAAGTCGCACAGCAACTTGAATTAGAGGATAGGGTTGATGGAGTTTATTGTTGATGGTTGATGGTTTATTGTTGATGGTTTATTGTTGATGGTTTATTGTTTATAGTTCATGATTGATGGTTTATAGTTGATTATGGCAGAGAGTATCTTTAGAAATTTTCAGACCTATCTGGCTATAGAACGGGGATTCTCCCAAAATACTGTAGAGGCTTATTCTTCGGATATCTCCCATCTGATGGTGTTTCAAGAAAATTCCGGACGTAATATACTCTCTACTACCGAGGGAGAAATCTCCGAATTCCTGGCTACTCTTCATGACTTAGGTATTTCACGACCCTCACAAGCCCGCATGCTTGCAGGAATACGAGCATTCTTCAAATATCTGCGACTCGAAAAAATTATTGATGAAGACCCCACGGCTCTGATACAATCTCCTGCTCCGGAGCGTACTCTTCCCGACGTGCTTACAATCGAGGAGATAGATGCCATGATTGAAGCCATCCCCGAAGGAAAGAACGAAAGCTTGCGAAACCACGCAATCATCGAGACGCTCTATGGCAGCGGAGTGCGAGTCTCAGAACTCGTAGCCATGAAAATCTCCCGACTCAATCTTGAGGAGGGATGGACATTAATCGAAGGAAAAGGGAGCAAACAACGACTGGTGCCCCTTTCTCCGACAAGTGTCGGTTTGATTCGCGATTGGCTCGGACAGAGGGCACATTGGCCAATAACAGATGGTCCGGACTCTGACTTACTATTCATCAACAGACGCGGACGGAGACTGACCAGAGTGATGGTATTCTATATTGTCAAAGGGTTGGCAGAAGATGCCGGGATACAAAAGAAAGTATCCCCCCATACCCTTCGCCATTCCTTTGCGACCCATCTTCTGGAGGGAGGCGCCGACCTCCGCGCCATCCAGATGATGTTGGGCCACGAGTCCATCGCCACCACAGAAATCTACGTCCATCTCGACCGTTCACGACTACGCAACGAACTGCTGACCCATCATCCCCATTACTCAAAGTAGGGGTGCTCCCCGGAGAATCCGCCCACCATCGCTTGTATCGATTCAATAGTCATCGGTGGATGGGAATTCAGCTTAGGTTTAGCATTAACAATCGTTAAAATCATGAGTCATATGTTAACGAATGTTAAATTTTGAACTTTTTTGCGATTTTTCCGTCAGAAATGTTTGGAAGTCGAAAATAAGTTGTACCTTTGCAACGTTTTTGATAGCAAAAAATATTTGTTTTATTATTTTAAATTTTAGGAAAATGAAGAAAGTAATTCTCGCTGTCGCTGTTCTTTTCAGCGTAGCTATGGTATCCTGCGGAAGCGACAAGAAAGCTGAAGACACCGCTGCTGTTGACACTGTTGCAACTGAAGTTGTAGAAGAAAGCGCAGTTGTTGAAGAAGTAACTGATAGCCCCAAGGCTGAAGTTGCTACTGACAGCGCTAAAGCTGAAGCTCCCGCTGAGGCCGCTAAGTAATTAAGCGAACTCTAAGAAGCAAAATAAGACCGATGCATCGGATGATGTATCGGTTTGCTTTTTATACCCCTCGCTCGCCCTCGCCCTTCGCCCCTCTTTATCAACTTTTATCAAAGGTTTGGTTCCTTCTCTGATTAACTTTGCTCTAAATTTTGATGAGCATAGGAATATGAAGAGGAATGAGAAGCATAATGAAGCAGTTGAGGAGCGTACTGACAAGTCTAATCTGACATTCGCGGGGCGAGATTTTGACAAGTCGGCTCTCTCCGACTTCCTGTCGGAATATATGCGTACGGGTGAGCTGGTGGGGGATTTTAATAATCTTCGGCCCGACCAGCGCATACAGGCGATGGTGAGGCTCGCCGGCTATGTCTTGCCGAAGCTAAAGGCCGTAGACGTCGACCTGACAGACGGAACAGAGTTCAACCCCGAAAGTCCCTTTCTCGGTGAAATATAAATTCCTCATTCATATCGCTTCGCTATAGCGCCTTGTCTCACTCCGGCAGTTCGAAAGCTATTTTGACCTTTGCGGGGGCGACAACAGCGCCGGAGGCTCCCTCTGCGGGTGTCCATGCCGGCATACCTTTTACCAGGCGTATAGCCTCTTGCTCCAAATCAGGGTCGAGCATTCTTACTATCTTGATGGCTCCGATTGTACCATCAGTCTTCACTGTAAAACTAACCTCGACAACGCCCTCGATGCCATTATCAAGGGCTACTTGGGGATATACCATATTCGTTTTCAGATACTCTGCCAGGGCAGTTTCTCCTCCGGGGAATTGAGGAGTGGTGTCGGCAAATGCCATCAGCATACCTCCGACACACAACAGGGATAGTAAAAATCTCTTCATACTTATAACAATTCTCAAGGGCTATATCATTCTAATTGTCTTAACGGACACACAAGTCGTACGTCCCTTCCGATTAGATGATACGCCATATGTTCAATCACTAATATTTAGACAACGTATTCCACTAATAGTTTAAGAGCCCATCTCATAAAAATTTGCTAATTTTGCAGTCAATATTGTTGAAAACTTATTTTCTACATGGTTGGATATGGCAATATACTTGGCTCGTGGTTTGCAAACCCACGAGGACTGAGACTGAAAGGTCCCGGCTCTGGATTTACAAACCCACGAGGACTTGGGAAATTGCGAGATGGCAAGAATCGAGATGGCAAGAATAATGTTGGATGGGCTGTAGGGCTAACGGTGGGATTTCTCTTCGTAGTAATTATGGCTATGGTGCTCCTGACCGGAATTTCCGGCTCGGACATCTTCCGATTGGCGTCATCAGCACTCGGCGATGCCCTGCTCTTGACAATTCCTATGGTGTGGCTCCGTGGCCATGGGCGTTGGCTGATGGTTGCTCTGCTACTCACTACTACTATCTTCGTCACTACCAATATTATATATTATGACTTCTTCAGTCATCTGATTTCCATGCGTGCCTTCGGCTGGCTGGGAAATCTCGACCTCATGGTCATAGAAGCCGCCATCGGACCCATATCATGGAAGATCATTACGTTTGTCTTAATTATTGCGATAATCACACTGACAGCATGTTATATTGTAGGTCGGAAATATTCGCGCCTTAAGATTTCTCGAAAGTTTGCCATCCGCTTTTCCGCAGTGGGCATTGCTGTATGGACGATTTCTCAAATTGTAATGACAATCCACTATTCCGACACCTATCCCGATGGGCGGGGGATTGCCACTGTTGCCGACAAAATCAGTGGCCGACATCTCAACCGCGATCTATATTTCCTCAACAATGGTCTGCTGATACATTTCGTCCATAGCCTTGGGGATGTTGACCCCTCTCGCAATCTCACATCTCAAGAGCGCTCACAAATAGATACGTTCATAGCAAACAATACAAAGGTTGAAACTCTTCCGGGCGATACCATCGCCAATCGGATGAATTTTCTACTGATTGTAATAGAAAGCTTTGAGAACTTCCCCCTGAGCTACTCGCCAGACGGCAAGCCGGTCATGCCCACTCTCGATTCGCTGAGTCACCTCCCCTCCACCCACTACTGGCCACGGATAGTGTCGCAAGTAGGGATGGGCAATTCCTCCGACGGACAATTGACAATATTGACCGGATTACTACCGATGCTCGACTACTCAGCGGCTATGGAATTTCCTCAGAATAAGTATCCATCGCTATTCCATGCCCTCCGCGGTCTGCGGGGTTACAATACCTTCGAAGTCATTTGCGAAGAGCCACAGATGTGGAATCAAGATAAGACCGGTCGATCCTATGGTTTCGACGAAATGAAGACAATCAAAGATATCGACCCCAAAGGGGAAGCGCGCTGGTCTCAAAGAGACCTGTATTGGGTAAATTACCTGATAAAATATCTTCCCACGGTTTCCCAACCTTGGGCAGGTATGGCCGTAACCCTGTCGCTTCATGCTCCCTATCTTGGCACCAAGGGTGCCTCCAAGCGCTTCGACAAGCTGAATATCAACGAGGAGTTGAAAAACTATCTGAAGATGTGCAACTTCGATGACACGTATCTGTCGCGACTTTTTGCCGCCATGAAGAAAGCCGAAATATATGACAACACCATAATAGCAATCACCGGCGACCATAGTGCCAAAGGTCTCAGCGAGAGGGTCAGACCCGAATCCCTACGAGGTAAAGAACGCTACCTGCCACTAATCATCCTCAACGCCCCCTGTCGGGGAAGTATCCACCCCGGGGTAGCCGGACAGATAGACATCTACCCCACCCTGCGCGGACTTCTCCAACTAAGCGACTACCCATGGCCCGGACTTGGTAGAGACCTACTCAGCAATCCTCCCGGTGGAGCCACTCGCATTGACGGGACTACAGTAGGAGAGATAGCCGAAAAAGAGAAAAAGAGAGAAGAAGAGGCCTGGGAAATGTCGAGATTGATAATATCCGGCAATTACTTTTCGGGAAATGAAAACTTTTGACTAATTTTGGAAGTTAGTATTAATATGGAAGAGACCAACGACCGAACACAAGAGAATGCCGCCCTGTTGCAAGACGCTGTCAGTGGCGACTATAAATATGGATTCACCTCAGAGATAGACACTGAGATTGTACCTCCGGGAATAAGTGAGCAAACCGTACGCCTTATTTCCAAGAAAAAGGGTGAGCCGGAATGGCTTTTAGACTTCCGTCTGAAGGCCTTTCGCCATTGGCAGACACTGACACCTCCGAAATGGGCACATCTTGACATCCCTGAGATAGACTTTCAAGCCATCTCCTACTACGCTGCTCCCAAGAAGAAAGAGCTGAAGAGCAGCATGGACGAGGTAGATCCGGAGCTTGTCAAGACCTTCAACAAGCTCGGCATATCTCTCGAAGAACAGAAACATCTGGCAGGAGTAGCCGTAGACGCCGTCATGGACTCCGTGAGCGTCAAGACTACCCATCGCGAGAAACTCGCCGAACTCGGCGTCATCTTCTGCTCATTCTCCGAAGCTGTCAAAGACTATCCGGACTTGGTAAAGAAATACCTCGGCAGTGTAGTCAGCTATCGCGACAACTTCTATGCCGCCCTCAACTCTGCCGTCTTCTCTGATGGTTCATTCGTCTATATCCCCAAGGGGGTAAGATGTCCGATGGAGCTTAGCACGTACTTCCGCATCAACGCCTCCGGCACCGGACAGTTTGAGAGGACACTGATTGTGGCCGACGATGATGCCTACGTCAGCTACTTGGAGGGATGTACCGCACCGATGCGCGATGAGAACCAGCTGCATGCCGCCATAGTAGAGATTATCGTGGAAGAACGCGCAGAGGTAAAATACAGCACCGTCCAAAACTGGTATGCCGGCGACAAAGAGGGACGTGGAGGCATCTACAACTTCGTCACCAAGCGAGGGCTATGTCGCGGCCACCGCTCCAAGATATCCTGGACACAAGTAGAGACCGGCTCTGCCATCACCTGGAAATACCCCTCCTGCGTGTTGCGTGGCGACGAAAGTGTAGGAGAATTCTACTCAGTAGCCGTCACAAACAACTATCAGCAGGCCGACACCGGTACGAAAATGATACATATCGGCAAAGGATCCCGTTCTACCATTGTCAGCAAAGGTATCTCCGCCGGACACTCGCAGAACTCCTACCGCGGACTGGTTCGCGTAGCCGCCAACGCTGAGGGATGTCGCAACTTCACCCAGTGTGACTCCCTGCTGATGGGAGACACCTGCGGTGCGCACACCTTCCCCTATATTGATGTGCGCAACGACCATAGCACCGTAGAACACGAGGCCACCACCTCAAAAATCAACGAAGAGCAACTCTTCTACTGTCGGCAGCGCGGCTTACCCACAGAAGAGGCTGTAGGACTGATTGTCAACGGCTACGCCAAGGAAGTCATGAACAAACTCCCTATGGAATTCGCCGTAGAAGCCCAGAAGCTCCTGCAGATATCCTTAGAGGGAAGCGTAGGCTGATTTAGAAATCGCAAATCGTTTTTATAAATGTTGATAGTTGATAGAGACTCGGAGCCAATCCTCATATTGACAAATTGTCATAATGACATAATGACAACTCATAAACTCATAAACTCATAAACTCATAAGTTTCGGCAAAGCCGAAACTTATGTTAACCAAAATGCCTGTCAACGAAAGAACAATCATAATAGACTCTGTTGATCCCATGACCTTCTATGGGGTCAACAATTCCAATATATCTCTGATTCGCAATCTCTTCCCGAAGTTGCGTATGGCCGCTCGCGGCAATGTCATCAAAGTCATCGGAGAAGAGGGAGAGACCGCAGAATTCGAACGTAAGGTCAAGGAAATAGAAGCCTGGGCCACAAAATATAACAAACTCACCGAAGAGGCCATCATCGACATTGTTCGCGGTGAGACCCCAGAGAAGGCGGACGACGAAGGTGTCATCATTTACAACCAATCCGGACGTCCCATCTCCCCTCGCAATGCCAACCAGGCGCGAATGGTGCGCTCTTTCCGTCAGCATGACCTGACATTCGCCTTAGGTCCCGCCGGCACCGGTAAGACATACATTGCCATCGCCTTAGCTGTAGCAGCACTAAAAGCCCATGAATGCAAGCGCATCATCCTCTCTCGTCCTGCCGTGGAAGCCGGTGAGAAACTCGGATTTCTGCCGGGCGATATGAAAGATAAAATCGACCCCTATCTGCGACCCCTCTACGACGCCCTCGAAGATATGCTCCCTCAGATTAAACTCAAGGAATATATGGAGAGCGACACTATCCAGATTGCTCCCTTAGCATTCATGCGAGGACGCACTCTCAACGATGCCATCATCATCCTGGACGAAGCTCAGAACACCACCCGCCATCAGATGAAGATGTTTCTGACACGTATGGGAGTCAATGCCAAGATGATAGTGACCGGCGATGCCACGCAAATCGACCTTCCCCGCAGTATTCAAAGCGGTCTGCTCCAGGCTCTGCACATACTTCGCGGAGTAAAAGGGATCGGCGTCATCGAATACGAGAAGAAAGATATCGTGCGCCATCCCCTCGTACAGCGCATAGTTGATGCCTACGAGAAAGCAAAAGACACCGACCAGTCAGACCAGTCGGACATGTCAGACTAATCAGACCGGATTTCAGCAATTAAGACTAATAAAGCTTAGAAAAGACCAATTATGAAAGTAGGAGACACTGTAAGATACCTTAATACTACCGGCGGGGGGGTCATTACCCGTCTGGAGGGAAACTTGGCATACGTAGAAGAAGATGGCTTCGAGACTCCGGTGCTCGCCAAAGAAATCGTAGTGGTGCTTCCCGCCGGTCATCAACCCTCTTCCGGTGCACGCCTGATGTTTGACCAGTCAGCCTATGATGCCGGCAAGAAAAGCTCGTCGCTACCTCGAGCCACTACCACTTCCGAAAAAACTATGCCTATGGCTGAAGTCTCATCCGAATCCATAGAGACTTCACCCGAACCCATAGAGGAGACACCTCATGGCAACGAGATATCGCTGACTCTCGCCTTTGAGCCTGCCGATGCCAAACGCCTGTCGCAAACCTCCTTCGCTGCCGTACTCGTCAACGACTCCAACTATTATATCTCCTTCGCTTTCAGCTCTCGCGGTGACGAGGCTAAGGGATGGACACCCGTGTATCAAGGCACCGTAGCCCCCAACGAGCTCATCGACTTGGCAGAATACACCCATGCCGACCTGACGGGAATTGAAAGAGTGGCTCTGCAGGGTATCGCCTTCAAGAAAGAGAAAGAATTTGAACTGCGCGATCCCATCAACATCTGTCGCCACTTGGATATCACTAAATTCCATAAGCTTCACTGTTTTCGGCCGGGGATATATTTCGACACCCCCGTCTTAGAATTTCCCCTGATCAAGAGTGGACGACCCACCGACCGCAACACCCCCACCCTGAGTCAGCTCGAGGCACTTGAGCAGAGCTTGGGATCCAAAGAGGGGAAGAAACAGCTACGCAATAAAGGAGAGCGTCGTCCCCGTAAGGAAGATAAACCCGGAAAAATCTCGCCCTTCAAGCTCTTAGAGCCTATAGAGATAGATTTGCATATAGGAGAGCTCACCGACACCACCGCCGGTATGCGACCCGCCGACATGCTCGAGATGCAACTGCAGACAGTACGCCGGGTGATGAAAGAACACTCCAAACGTATAGGTCAGAAAATCATCTTTATCCATGGCAAAGGAGAAGGAGTACTTCGTCAGGCAGTCATCAAACTCCTGCGCCACGAATACCCCAAAGCCGAACTTCAAGACGCCTCCTTCCGTGAATACGGCTTCGGCGCCACCCTGGTGACACTACACTAATCCATTATAAATCTTGTTTGCAAGATTTATAATGAAGGATAGAGGATAGAGGATAGAGGATAGAGGATAGAGGATAGAGATTAGATATCAATCTCCAATTACCAATTACCAATTACCAATTACCAATTACCAATTACCAATTACCAATTACCAATTACCAATTACCAATTACCAATCTTTAACTAAATATAATTCTTATGAAAATTAAACTATTAACCTTAATCCTGATGCTTTCGGCATTCCTGGGAGTGCATGCGCAACTCTCCACGGATCCGCTAATCGTGCAGGAAGACACGCAGAACCTTACGGTCTATTTCCGCGCCAACCAGGGCAATAAGGCTCTTGCCAACTTACCGGCATCTACTCCAATCTACGCACACACCGGTGTGCTCACCACAAGCTCCAAAAGCGACTCCGACTGGAAATATGCTCCGGAATGGACAGCCAACAGTCCCAAGTATCTCTGCGAATACGTCAGCGAGAACCTCTACAAAATATATATCGGCGATATCCGCACATTCTATGGAATCACTAACCCAGCTGAGACTGTAAAGAAACTCGCATTCCTCTTCCGCACGGCCGATGGCTCAAAGGTAGGGCGTGCCGCAGATGGCAGCGACATGTTTATCACCCTCTCCGACTCCGGCCTGCAAGTAGCCATAGAGACAGACCTCGACGGCACACTCGTGACACCCTCCACAGCAAAGGTACACTTCCGCATCGGCTCCACCGAGCCCGCACGTCTGAGCCTTGGTATCAACGGAGTAGAAGTAGGCTATAAAGAGAACGCAACTCTGTTCGAAATTGACTATACCTTCACCGAACGCGGCTCCTACAACTGCTATGGCAACGCCTCTATCGGCGATGTAACCAAGAGCCAGAAAATCACCCTCTCCTACGCTGAAGAGTCCAAGCCTGTACCCTATCCCGGCGGAGGCACCCCCAAGATGGGTGTTCATCGCAACGCCGACGGCACCGTGACATTCTGCCTCGCAGCCCCCGAAAAGTCCAGCGTCCTGCTCGTTGGCTCCTGGAAAGACTATGAAGTCACCGACGAACTGCTCATGAACTACACCGATGTTGACGATATCCGCTACTTCTGGATTAACGTCCCCGGACTGGATGAGACATCTCAATACATCTACTATTACCTGATAGACGGAATCACCAAAGTCGGCGACCCCTACGCCAAACTCGTGCTCGACCCCAACAACGACAAGTATATCTCGGCCAACGTATATCCCAACCTCCCGGCATATCCCACAGAGAAAGTGCGCGATGTCCCCTTGGCTATCTATCAGGAAAATATCAACACATACGATTGGCAAATCAAAGACTTCAAGCCCGCTCCCAAGCAGGATCTGATAATCTATGAGCTGCTTCTTCGAGACTTCACCGGCACCGAAGGACGTAAACTCGGCAACGGCACCGTCAAGAAAGCAATCGAGAAAATTCCATACCTGGTAGAACTTGGTGTCAACGTCGTAGAACTCCTCCCCATCAACGAATTCAACGGCAACAACTCATGGGGCTACAATCCCAACTTCTACTTCGCTCCCGACAAGGCATACGGAACTCCCGACGACTACAAAGAATTCATCGACCTGTGCCACAAGAACGGCATAGCCGTAGTTCTCGACATGGTATTCAACCAGAGCGACTGGCTCCATCCCTGGTACAAGATGTATCCCGTAGGTTCCAACCCCATGTACAACGCTACAGCGCCTCATGCCTACAGCGTGCTGAACGACTGGAATCAGGGGCATCCCCTCGTACGCCGGCAATGGAAAGATGTAGTAGCCTATTGGATGACAGAATATAAGGTAGACGGATTCCGTTTCGACCTCGTGAAGGGTCTGGGCAACAACGACTCCTACGCCAACAATGGCGATGCCGCCACCAACGCCTATAACGCCTCCCGCGTAGCCAACATGCGCGACATTCAGACTGCAATGCTCGCTGTCAACCCCAACTGCATATTTATCAATGAGAACCTTGCCGCCGCTAAGGAAGAGAATGAGATGGCCGCTTTCGGACAGCTCAACTGGGCCAACGTCAACAATGAAGGATGCCAGTTTGCCATGGGCCTGCGCTCCAGCTCCAACCTCAACCGAATGTACGCTCCTCGCGATGGCCGCGACTGGGGTTCCACCGTCAGCTACCTGGAAAGTCACGACGAGCAGCGACTTGCATATCGTCAGAACACCGATGGAGCTACCGGAGTGAAAGGAAACAAAGAAGTCAGCATGCGCCGCCTCGGTTGCGCTGCCGCTCAGATGATTCTCGCCCCCGGTGCTCACATGATTTGGCAATTCTCCGAAATGGGAAATGCTGAAAACACCAAGTCCAGCAACGGCAACAACACCAGCCCCAAGACAGTCAACTGGAACCTCCTTGACGATCCTCTGAACCACGGCCTGTTTGAAACATACAGACAGCTGATTGAAATTCGTCGCAACAACACTGAGCTTTTCGCACAAGATGCCAACTACCAATCAAATTGTGGAAGTACCAACTGGGCCACCGGTCGTTCCATGGTCAGCATTAAGGGAAACAAAGAGCTCATCACAATTATCAACCCCAACGTTGATCAAGCTATCGAATACTCCTACGCCTTCAGCAATCCGAGCCAGGATGCATATCAGATTATCGCCAAGTCCTACGAATCAGAACCGACCTTTGACGTAGCTACCGGCAAAGTTAACGTACCGGCCAACTGCTTTGTGACCATAGCCACCAAGAACGTCAGCGAGGTCAAAGGAATAGAAACCAATGCTGAAACCCTCGCCATATATGGCGGACAAGGAGAAATCATCCTCCCCGCCAGCGTTGATTGCCAAGTATATAGCATCAGCGGCGCCCTCATCTATAGCGGCAATGCCGACAGAGTTGCCGTACCCGCAGGTGTCTACGTGGTCCGCTGCGGCCAATACAGCGTCAAGACAATCGTACGCTAAAGTTTAATTTAAATCGACCATCTACTTAAAGTATTAAAAATCAGGATTCGCACTGCAATTGCAGAGCGAATCCTTAATTATTTTTTTGCAAGCTGCAAGTAAGGTTCAGACATATCAATTGATAATAAAGATAGCATAAATAAAGAAAAACGCCTAAAAGGTTTGGAGCAGTCGTGCAACAATCAGACAAAATGAAAACCGAGCAAATTGACAATATTAAAAAAAATATCTTAAAATTTGTTTTATTAATAAAAAAATATCTACCTTTGTGACACAAATATGAAAAACCACGGAAGCTAACACAATGCTTCCCCGCCTCAATCGCACAGAGCAGTAGGCAATCCTCATTTCAACTCGATGCAAGATGCCGCGAAGATGGAGGGTCCCTGAGGAAAAGGATAGTTTGTAAAGGGTAAAAAAAGACGTTTGATTGTTTCATTGTCACAGGGACTCTCCGGCATCAACAAAAAAATTCAAGTACAGCGAGCTTCCAGCTCGCATCCATCAAATATCACAAATCCAAAATACAATTTTCACTATTTTTAACAAGTTTTTATACTTTTTCCGACCCTAATATGCCCATAAAATTGGCTATTTCCTCAAAAAATTGTTACTTTGCAATTTGATTGGACATATGAACACTTGACATATAATGGGTAAAATCATAGCCATTGCTAATCAGAAGGGTGGTGTGGGTAAAACGACCACCGCATTCAATCTCGGCTCGTGTCTGGCACTTGCCGGGAAAAAGGTGCTACTCGTAGATGCCGACCCTCAGGCCAACGCCACATCCGGACTGGGCATTGACCCCGAAAGCCTTGATGCCTGCATCTACGAATGCATGGTAGACCAATATCCGGCAGCAGATGCCGTGCGTCCCACGATGATTGACGGACTGAGCATTATCGGTAGCCGTATAGACCTCGTAGGTGCCGAAGTGGAGCTAACCTCGCGCCATGAACGCGAACGGGTGCTTGCCGAAATTCTTTCCCCCTTGAAAGACTCCTACGACTATATTCTGATCGACTGCTCTCCGTCGCTGGGCATCATCACCCTCAACGCCCTTACGGCCGCCGACTCGGTAATAATACCGGTGCAGGCGGAATACTTCGCCCTCGAGGGTATCTCCCAGCTACTCAATACGATCAGAATAATCAAGAGTCGGCTGAGGCCCACACTTGAAATCGAAGGCTTCCTGCTGACGATGTATGATGCTCGTCTGCGCCTGGCAAACCAAATTTACGAAGAGCTCAAGAATCATTTTGGAGATATGGTATTCTCCACCGTAATCCCACGAAATATCAAGCTCTCTGAATCTCCAAGCCATGGCCTCCCCGTGATTCTCTATGATCCTGACTCTCGCGGTGCTATCGCCTACACTCAGCTTGCCCGCGAACTTTGTCAACGAAACCGCAAGAAGAAATGAAACGCAACGCACTTGGCAGAGGACTCGACTCTCTGATATCTATTGATGAGGTACGTACAGACGGCTCCTCAGCCATCAACGAAATAGAAATATCCAGGATTGTGCCCAATCCCTCGCAACCTCGTCGAAACTTCGATCAGGAAAGTCTCGAGGAATTGGCAGCCTCCATCCGTGAGCTCGGCATTGTTCAGCCATTGTCTCTACGTCTTGCCGAGGATGGCAAATATCAGATAATTGCCGGAGAACGACGCTGGCGCGCCTCAAAAATTGCCGGGCTCTCAACAGTCCCCGCCTATGTGCGCACAGCTTCCGACTCCGAGGTCACCGAGATGGCCCTTATCGAAAACATCCAACGCGAAGATCTCAATGCGATTGAAGTAGCCCTTGCTTTCAAAAAACTCATTGACTCCTACAATCTCACTCAAGAGAGACTCTCTGAGAGAATAGGCAAGAAACGCGCTACCATCACCAACCATCTGCGACTACTGCGTCTTCCTGCGGAGATACAACTCGGCCTGCGCGACCGCAAACTCGACATGGGTCATGCCCGCGCACTCCTCGCCATCGAAAGCCCCAAAGACCAGCTGAAAGTCTACAATCGCATTCTCCGCGAAGGACTCTCCGTCAGAGGCGTGGAGGAGATAGCTCGCAAGCTCGCCAACCCCGAAACTCCCACGGCTAAAAAAGACAACGATGCTCCTCGCGAAAACTACGACTTCTTCGCCAAACAGCTCGCCGTATACTTCCCTACTCCTGTGAAGTTCTCCCGCAACGCTAACGGCCGCGGTCAAATCACCCTCAAATTCTCCTCCGATGATGAGTTGCAGCAGCTCGTGGCTCTTTTCGAAAAAATCAAAAGCTAACAGTCTCATGTCCACCTCCCTCCCACCGAACTAACTACCATAATAAAATGAAAAAGATAACCTGCCGACGATGCCCGAAACTCCGGAACTTACTCTCCGGAGAACACGGTCGTAACATGCCGGAAGCCTTCTTAGGTATCTTTCTCATTTTCGTAATGCTCTTTCCATTCGGATATACGGATCTTATGGCTCAGAGTCGCCACTCATCGCGCCAGCGACGCCCTCATCGCGAAATGACTCCTGCCGACTCTCTTGCTACCGACTCCGCCGCCTACCTCGATGCTGAACTCCTCGTGCGCACTCCGGCCGACTCTATCGCTGAGGCTCCCACAGTAGTTGTTGCCGATGACTATCCCTACGGCCTTGATGGCAAAAAGATATTCAATCCCGATCCTACGAGAGCCGTCTGGATGTCTGCCCTCTTCCCCGGATTAGGACAAGTCTACAACCGCCGCTATTGGAAGTTGCCGATTATAGTAGCCGGATTCATGGGATTGGGATATGGCACATCCTGGAACAATTCCCAGTTTCAAGACTACTCTCAGGCATACCGCGACATACTCGATGCCGACCCCAACACCAAGTCCTACATGAACTTCTTCCCGCCGACCACCGACGAGTCCACCATCGACCGAGCATGGCTGACGGCAACCATGAAGAGCCGTAAGGACTACTATCGTAGAAATCGTGACCTCTGTATAATCTGCATCGTAGGACTATATCTGCTATGTATGGTAGACGCTTATGTCGACGCCTCTATGGCTCACTTCGACATAAGTCCCTCTCTATCTATGGACGTAGCCCCCACAATGATAATCCAGCCCGGAATGCGGAAACCGAACCTCGGCCTCAATTGGGCCTTCACCTTCTGAAAAACATACGGGTATCCCTCGGGATCCCGAAAATATATAACATAGAATATACGAATAAAACAAGATATGCTAAGACGAATTCTTTTCCTCTCCCTGCCACTGATAGCAGCCTCTTGGAGCCCAATGATGGGAGCCAAGCAGCCTACCCTACTATCACAGACCATCACCGATGAAGCAATCATATATCCCGAGAGCTTTGAAGTAGACACCCAAAAGATTCTCGAAGGATGGTATATAAAAAACTATACAGCCACCGACGACCGCTATCGCACTATGGGCGACGTCAAGACCTCCGACGAAGAGATCAAGCGCCGACTGGCAGCAATGCCCTGTGCTATTGAAATGCCCTTTAATCAGATTGTACGTCAATACATCGACCGATACACTCAGAAGGGACGTGCCCAGGTAGCAGCCATGCTTGGCATGGGTACATACTACAACACCATCTTCGAGCAAGCCCTCGAAGAGGAAGGCCTACCCCTGGAACTCAAGTACCTTCCGGTCATTGAATCTGCCCTCAATCCCAATGCTACCTCTCGCCACGGCGCTGCCGGCCTATGGCAGTTTATGCTCGCCACCGGCAAGGGTCTCGGCATGGAAATCAACACATTGGTTGACGAACGTCGCGACCCCTACATCTCCTCGCGCAAGGCCGCAAAATACCTTAAAGACCTCCATTCCACCTACAACGACTGGTCTCTGGCCATCGCTGCCTACAACTGTGGTCCCGGCACGGTCAACAAAGCTATACGCCGGGCCGGAGGCGAACCCTCCAAGCAGGACTTCTGGAGCATCTATTCATACCTCCCCGCTGAAACTCGCGGCTACTTCCCCCTGTTCATCGCCGCCAACTATGTGATGACCTATTATCCGGAACACAATATTTCACCCGTACTCCCCACAAAACCGCTGATAACCGACACTATCGGCGTCAACCGCAGAGTACATTTCGACCAGATCTCGGCAGTACTCAATATCCCTAAGGAAGAGTTGAGAGTACTCAATCCTCAGTTCCGTGCCGATGTAATCCCCGGCACTCCTCAGCGTCCCTATCAGCTTATCCTCCCCTCGCAACAGATACATGCCTACATCCTCAGCGAGGATGAAATCCTCGGCTATCAACGCGAACAGTATGCTCAGCGTCTGGAGGTGAATCCCGGCGATCTCCCCGACGACTATCGCGAACCGACCGCTGAGGAGAACAACCCGGCAGACTTCGTTCCGGCCGACGATGCCGACATAGCAGCCACCCCGGCTCCCGCCACCCCGGCGCCACAACCCGCGGCCGGACCTAAGCGTTCCGTCATCCATACAGTAGCAGAGGGTGAGACACTCGCCGATATTGCCGGCATATATGGAGTCTCACCGAGCGATGTTCGCAAAGCCAACAACCTGCGACGCAACGCCGTAAGAGTAGGACAGCAATTGCGCATCGAAACCTCAATGAGTGAAAGTGCCATAGCCGCCGCCCGCAGGTTGCCCGCAGCAGCTCCCGCGACTCCCGCGACTCCCGCGCGCCACGAAGTTGCACCTCGCAGACAGCCCGAGCCGGTAGCAGTAGCTCCCGAATCGAAGAAAAAACCGGCAGT
>JAMPAX010000001.1:376999-413838 GCA_023667015.1 Muribaculaceae bacterium
GCAACTACTCCCTCCTCGACCAAAACCTCGCAACAGAAATATGAAGTATCTTATGTATATCCACGGCTTTATGTCCGGCTCTAACGGCACGAAGCAGAAGCAGTTGGCAAAGAAGCTGAAAGGACGGTATGAGGTTATTGCACCCGAACTGACGGCCGACCCGGATGAAGCTCTGACCATCATCAACCGGATGATTGCTGACTATCATCCCGAGGTGATAGTCGGCACATCGCTGGGTGGCTTCATGACGCTGATGTGCGATAGCGGAGATGCACAGTTAGTCGTGGCAAATCCTTGCCTCTGCCCCCAAGAGGAATTGAGTCGATGGAAAGATGAACCGCAGACATACTTCTGTCCACGTCTCGACGGCGTGCAAACCTACACCCTCACGCAGGAGACGCTCGACAAATATACCAAGTATGATGCCATAGCAGGCGCACGCGAGAAGAAAGACCGGCTGAGCGCCGTATGCTCCTCGTGCGACGAACTCCTCGGCGACCGCCATTACAAGACCCTGTCCGATATCCTCTCTCCCGACCGACTGCTCATCTCCGACACCTTCGACCACCGCTGTGCCGGCCCCGGCCTCTCGCTCCTCCTCTCCCTCATTCCGTAATAGATTGTAAGCCATATAGCGTATAATTGCAATTTTATGAGGTGTCATACCTGCGTATAATTGCATTTTTGAGGGTGTTCACATTTGCGTATAATTGAAATAAGTGTTATATTTGCAATCTAAATCTATCTGTATATGATATTTAAGCGCAAGATATACAAGAAGCTGCTCAAATGGAAGAGTGAGGATAACGGCTCTACCGCCATCCTTATTGAAGGAGCGCGCCGTATTGGCAAGTCGACCATTGCTGAAGAGTTTGGCAGAAATGAGTATAAATCATTCATGGTCATAGATTTCAACATTGCTTCAGATGTTGTAGTTGATGCCTTTGACAAGTATTTGAACGACCTTGACACTTTCTTCATGATTCTCTCTACTGAATACAATGTCGTTCTGCATCGGCGCAATTCACTCATTATATTTGATGAAATTCAGAAATGCCCCAAGGCTCGTGAAGCGATTAAATACCTTGTGGCGGATGGGCGGTATGACTATCTCGAGACAGGCAGTCTCATCTCAATCAAAGAGAATGTGAGCCGTATTACGTTGCCTTCGGAGGAACGGCGGCTGCGGATGTATCCCATGGATTTTGAAGAATTTGCCGTGGCCATGGGAGAAGAAAGCTTATATCAATACATTCGGAAATGTTTTCATGACCGCCAGCCGCTCGAGCAAGGACTGCACACTAAGGCGATGCTTCTTTTCCGCCAATACATGATAGTGGGCGGGATGCCCAAACCGCTCGCTGTCTATATCGAAAATGACCGCAATTTCGAGAAGGCTGACCGCATAAAGCGCGATATCCTTGCCCTTTATCGCAACGATATTATGAAAATTGAGGCGACATATAAGTCGCGCGTACTTGCTATATTTGACCAAATTCCGGCTTTCCTCTCAAAAGCGGAGCGTCGCGTCATGTTAAGCAACGTGGAGAAAGGAGCCACCCTTCCAAAATATCACGACACATTCTTCTGGCTTGCTGACTCCATGATAGTCAACGAATGTTTCAATTGCTCAGACCCCAATGTCGGTCTCTCGCTCAATGAAGATCGCACTTACGTGAAATGCTATATGGCTGACACCGGGCTGCTGATTAGCCATACCTTTGACGAGAATGAAATAGCCGGCAACGAACTCTATCGCGAATTATTATTAGGAAAGCTATCTGTTAATGAAGGGATGTTTTATGAGAATGTCGTATCGCAAATGCTGGTTGCCTCGGGACATAATTTGTTCTTCTACACCCGATATAACCGGGACAAACACCGAAATGACATCGAAATAGATTTCCTCATTTCTAACAGAAGCAAGCTGAAATATAAAATATTCCCAATAGAGGTAAAGTCAAAGGAAAAATACAGCCTCACTTCCCTTACACGCTTTGATGAGATTTTCAGAAACCGCATTGAGCAAAACTATGTAATACATCCTAAGAACCTTCGGGTAGACGGCAATACATCTTTTATTCCCGCATACATGACATTCTGTTTATAGGCAATGACCTACGAGGAATTTGAATACATGGCTACACACCCGCAGGAGGATACAGGGTCGTCGATTTTTCGGCTGAGTGTCTTCTGTCTGCCACCGACTGTTGAGCCGGAATACCCTTCCTTTGGTGTGGATGAAACGGTGGTGTATTTCAACTCACGTGAGGAAGCAGTGAGCCGCATGACGGAGTTAGCCGGCAGTGAGCAAATTTATTGCTTTCAGATAGCACGATTGCCGTTGGGACAGGAAATGAATCCTGACAGCTATTCAAACCTTTGGTTGTATAACGAAGAGGGTGAGTTGCTTGACCGCAGTTTTGTATCATCAATCTATCATGAAGGACAAGGATTAGGCTATGCCCCATTCTTCGGCAGACCTAAAGCCTATACTCGTTTTAAAAAGGGCGATATCATAGAATATCTTTCGGGGCACTATGAGGTGAAAGTCGGCATCATCCTTTATCAGCATATTACATTTGAAGATATCTGGGAGCGCACCCACAAATATTGGGAAGCCGGAGGAAAGGAACCACTGCCGATGTTTGCTGACTATTCCGACGACATCTACCTCGTAATCGATGAAGACTACAAGTGTTGGGGATACGACATAAATGTGCAATCTACATCCATACTACCACTGTCTGTACCCATTTCTGATGAATTGCGCGAAAAGTTGGAGGCAAAATACCGTTGGGCAGCCGAGGGAAACTAACCTGGAACTAACCTAATGAGAATCTGAATTATCAATGCCAATGCAAAATGAGAATGAGAAATCTACCGACAGTCGCAATCTCTTCTATGAGAACGTGTGGCTACTCTTGGATAATGCTGAGTTAGTATTGAACACTCCGGCACTCTTTTATGCACCCACACATGAAGGCGATGTACCGGATGATATGAAGTATTCCAAGGTTGGGGTATGGGTGGAATGGTGGGTGAAGCATCAGAGCAGGAGCCGCGACATGAGCGGCAATCCGGTGGTATATTTCATTGGCAATCCAATGACCGGCACCCACTCCAGTAAGTCAGTCAACCGCGATGGCGAGATAATCAAAAAATGCTCGTTGCGCAATAGCTGGATGTCGGTGATGAAGAGCTATCTCGATGTACACCATCAGTATACCGACACCCCACGCCCGGCCGACACCATGACCCTACGCGAAACCATCGAATACGTCAAGCAACACACCACACCCGAAATCCGCGAAACATCCCGACAGAAGTATGAACTATATTACCTCCGTGACCGCGTAAAATATCTTGAGGCTTGAATATGACTTGGTGGTGTCAGAAATAATTTGTAAATTTTCGCAATCTTCAAGTTGTACTTGAAATTTGCATGACAACATGACTTATATTCGACGTAAAATTACAGATAAGAATGTAGGGCGTCCTTTACCAGACCAGTCTTCTGCTTTTAGGGGATTTGATGAAAAGCGACCTCCCATTATGATGCCGGGGCAATCATCACCAACTCTCATCATGTAGAATCTATCCCAAGCGTTAGCCTGCAGATAGTCATACACACTCCAATTGAGGGTTGCGAAGGGATAGTGTTCTATCAAATATTTAAGATTTTCATTTTTGAACGAAGAAATTGCCGGATTCCAGCGTAGAAGAAATGTATTCATTGTGTTTTTTGTCTTATACACCAAGCACGATTGCAGGGTCAATGTTGAGTTTGCTGCTGATGGCGCGGGCTTGACGCAATGTCGGTTCTTTCTTGCCGGAGAGATATTCGCATATGCGTGAAGGGGTTATACCGAGAAGTTTGGAAAGCTCGAGCTGATTAAGACCCATTTCGTACATACGTAGTTTGAGCATGTCCACCAAGGTGGGTTCTCCAATCGAGTAATGCTCATCGGAGTAATCAGCCACGAGACCGGAAAGCAAATCAAGCTCAATACTGTAAGGGTCGTCAAGGGGGGTGTCATCCTTAACGAAAGGCAAGATTTCCTCTACCCGGTTCAAAGCCCATCGATACTGATTCTCGTTTTCTATTTTTGTCATCGTTCTTTATTTTTAAATGGTTGATGCATCTATCTTGTCATATTCTGCATGAGTTCCTATAAACCGGATATAAATCCATTGTATGGTGAATTTAATCACTACAACAAGCCGGTGGTTATTACCTCGTATATTGAATACATAGTGCTGGTTGCCAACATTGTCAACGCTGTTGAAATCACGCTTTACATCTGCAAAATTAGTCCATCGTGCTTTCTTAACCGCCTTAAGCCATGCTTGCAAAGCGGTTTGTGTATCGGGAAAACGGGCTATGTATTCCTTAAGTGGCTCTTCTGTTATAACTCTCATTAGATTGACATTGTTTGATGCGATTGCAAATTTAATAATAAAATTCCAAAACACAAAATTTGGTTATAAAATACATTCATGTTGTTTTTAGCCAAACATATTTGTCCACGCATGTCAATGTATGGCAAAAGGATTACACCCTGCCACATGTTCGGGTCGGCCACTCTTCTTCCATAAGGATTCTCTCGAAGGAGTACACACCACAGGAAGAAATTGGAGGATAAAATCAGGAGCATATTTCAGTATTCACGAGGAAAAATTTCAGCGTGGATTTTAGCCAAACAAACTCAGGAATCCGGAATCCGGTAAAATTTCAATTGGCTGATATATAGAGATATGTAATATTTGCACAGATTTGCATTTGTTTGTAAAAAATTCAAAAAAATCAATCGGACAAACAAACTCTGTGTTGTTTATCCGATTGATTGTCTTTTATTTGCAAGCCCAAAGAGGCTTAATACTCGTCTTCGTTGAAGAAGAAGTCGTCTTTGCTGGGGTAGTCAGGCCAGAGCTCTTCTATGCTTTCGTAGCTCTCGCCTTCGTCTTCTATCTCTTGAAGGTTCTCTATTACTTCCATCGGTGCTCCGCTACGCATCGCGTAGTCAATCAATTCTTCTTTGGTCGCCGGCCAGGGTGCGTCCTCTAATTTTGATGCTAATTCTAATGTCCAATACATATCTTTTTTGTTTTATCTTTTTTGTTTACTCGTTTCTTTTGTGCTGTCTCTGTTTATTCCCTATTAGTCGGGTGGCTTATGCAGACGTGATATTTTACGTCCCTATTTGCTTTGCCAGGTCAGCTCGGCTATACCGGCGGTGAAATTTAGGTATCTCGCCAGGATGAAGAGGTAGTCGCTGAGACGATTGACGTAGGCCTCAAGTGCCGGATCTACGTAGCTCTCTTCGCTCAGGGCGAGGATGCGACGCTCGGCTCGGCGACAGACGGTGCGTGCTACGTGGGCGTGTGCCGACAGTTCGCTGCCTCCGGGCAAGACAAATGCGCGTATCTTGGGTGTTTGCCCGTCGAGGGTGTCTATCCATCCTTCGAGGCGCTGTATGTCGCCGGCAATCCCTTTGAGTTTCGGCTCGGTGCCTTCGGGCGCTTCTGTAGCTAAGTAGCACCCTAAGTCGAAGAGTCTGTTCTGAATCTCCAGTAGCTGTCCTTTCACTTCTTGCGGACATCCATCATGGCTCAGGACTACTCCTAAGAAGGATGAGAATTCATCGAGTGTGCCGTAGGCTTCAAGGCGTATGCTGCTCTTTTTCACTCTCTGACCTCCTACTAATGAGGTGATGCCGGCATCTCCGGTGCGGGTATACAGGTTGCTTTTTGCCATTCTTATGTTTCGATTTTCTACTTTTTAACGCCTCATTCTCGATATTGTTGCAGGCTCTTGAATTTTTTTTTACCTTTGCATTGAGAAGTTTTTTCTCTTTCGCTTCGTTGAGGCGTTTATTTTTTTAGGATTTCTATCATGGATCAATATATAGTTTCTGCCAGAAAGTATCGTCCGGCTACGTTTCATTCTGTTGTGGGACAGAAGGCTCTGACGTCTACGCTGAAGAATGCTATCTCAGGCAAGAGGATAGCCCAGGCGTATCTCTTCACCGGCCCGCGAGGTGTGGGCAAAACGTCTTGTGCACGTATTTTTGCCAAGACCATCAATTGTCTGAATCCGACTCCGGAGGGGGAGGCCTGTGGAGTATGTGAGTCTTGTCGTGACATCGCGGAGGGGAATTCCTATAATATTGTAGAGCTCGATGCGGCTTCCAACAATTCTGTCAATGATATCAGAAATATTACTGAGCAAGTCAACGTCCCTCCGCAGGTGGGCTCCTACCGTGTGTTTATCATCGATGAGGTTCATATGCTCTCATCGGCTGCATTCAATGCTTTCCTCAAGACCCTCGAGGAACCCCCAAAGTATGTGGTTTTCATTCTTGCTACAACGGAGAAACACAAGGTGCTCCCAACGATTCTGAGCCGTTGTCAGATCTACGATTTCAAGCGTATTACCATCTCCGATATGGTGGAGCATCTGCAGTACGTGGCCTCTGAGGAGGGGATTACGGCCGACCCGAAGGCTCTCGGCGTCATAGCTCGCAAGGCTGACGGTGCGATGCGCGATGCTCTATCGATCTTCGATCAGGTCAGTGCTTACTGTGGTGGCAATATCACCTACGAAAACACCATCGCCAATCTCAATGTTCTCGACTATGACTATTACTTCCGACTGGTGGAGGCCTTCCGTGCCGGAAATGTTCCGGCCTCGCTGTTGATATTCAATGAAATTCTCGACAAGGGTTTCGATCCCTTATTCTTCGTGGGAGGATTGGCAGCTCATGTGCGCGACCTGATGATGGCCGCGGATCCTTCGACGGTGCCTCTGTTGGAGGTGGGGCAGGATATCGCTGAGCAGTATGTAGCTCAGGCGAAGTCGCTACCATTGCAATGGTATTATAAGGCTCTTCAGCTCCTTGACGACTGCGAATATCGCTATCGCACTTCCACATCGCGGCGACTGCTTGTAGAGCTGACGCTGATCCGTCTGGGGCAGATGCTAACACCGCCAACGCCCCCTTTTGATCGTGTCGATGCCGGAATACCGCTGCAGCCGGTGATACCGACCCCCCAGGCGCCGGCATCGACTCAGGCTGCTCCCCCCCCTACGGTTGCCACTTCTGCACCAGCGGCGTCAGCAGCTGCTCCCGCACCACCTGCTGTTGGTGCCTCCCGTCGTCGCGGATCGCGACTTGGCGATATGATGCGTGCTGCTGAGGCTGAGACCAGGCGCCATGAGTCGCGCCGCAATCCCTTCACGGCTGAAGACTTTACCCGCGCATGGCTCGAATTTGCCGACGCCAACCCCGACCGCCAGTCGGTAGTAGCCTCGATGAGGCGCAATCTCCCCGTTTGCAAAGAAGGGGAGACATATATAGCGCAAGTAGACAACCCCGGTATGCTCGCCGCCTTCGAATCAGTGATGCCTGCCTTGCTCGAGTTCATTCGCGGGCGACTAAGCAACGACTTCGCTGCTGTAGAGCTTCAGCTCTCCAAAGAAGCAACCGTCAAGAAACTACCCGACAGCGAACTGCTCCGGCAAATAGTGCAAGATAATCCCGGCATAGCTACCCTCCTGCGCGAGATAGACGCTGAATTGGAGTAGAGTCGAGAGTCGAGAGTCGAGAGTCTAGAGTCGAGAGTCGAGAGTTTAGAGTTTAGAGTTGAGAGAGGATTTTATTACATTTTTATTAAAAAACGATATTTTTTGTTTGAAATCCAAAAAAATATATAATTTTGCAGATATATAGTCGGAGTAAAAGTCCGATAACGGTCTTTGAGGATGTAAAATCTTGATAATAAGTGAAGGCCAAGCGCACAGAACCGCGCCGACGAGAAGCAATAAAAAAAGCGACTCCAAGCGTACCCTACCAAGATAAAAAGAAACAACAATTAAACACTTTAAAAATTAAGCTTAAATGAAAAAGTTTTTACTAACACTCGCGACTGTGGCCTTAGCCTCCGGCATAGCCATGGCCTCCGACGCCGTAGTCGAAGTAACCTTCGGCAGTAAAGGCAATGTCTCCGCTACAGGCAATAGTGCCTATAATGGAGGAGCAGCTACCTATAAAGGGAACGACGGTACTCCCATCGCAGGCAAGACCTGGACAGTCACTAACTTCAACAACAACAACAATCAATGGGAAAACATGATCAAATGTGGTACCAAAAATGCTGCTGTTGTATCATCTGTTGCTACGGACTTTGCTATCCCTGAGGCTGTAGATGAAGTGGTTCTTGGAATCTCTAGTTTTAATGCGACCTCCGGTGTTAATTCAATCAAACTCTACACATCTGAAAATGGTGAACAATGGAAAGAAGTTGCTAATGCATCCCAGTCTGATCTTGTTAACAAGCAGATTACAATGACAATCCAGGCTCCTGCAGCTAACCTCTACTATAAGGTGGCGTTTGATTGTGCTCAGGTTAAAAGTAATGGTCTGGTATGTCTTACCGGTATCACTTACAAGGGACAGATGCTGGCCGGCGACAAGAAGTATGCTAATCTTACTTTCCCTGCTTCTTCCTACAATGCTACTGCCGGCGAGGCTTTTACCTCTCCCGTACTCTCCAACCCCAATAATCTCCCCGTGGTATGGTCAAGCTCCAACGCCAATGCTGCTACTGTAGACGAGAATGGCAACGTGACTATCAAATTCGGTGGTGTCACTACTATTACTGCTGAGTCCGCAGAGTCCGACGAGTATTACGCAGGTAAGGCTTCCTACAAACTGACTGTCCTCGGTAAGGCTGTCAACATCAAGAAGCTCTACGAATATGCCCCCGCCAAGGGCGACAAGGCCATCGTCAACTTCCCTATGACTGTAGTTTATGTTAACGGCAATAGTGTATACGTTGTGGACAACGGTGGCAACTCCACTCTTATTTACCAATCAACATCCTATGAGCCCGGCGACGTAATCCCCGCAGGTTGGACAGCTACATACAGCCCCTATAGTGGTCTCCCTGAGTTCACTATGAGCGAAACTCCTGCGCCTTCAACCACTACTATGGTTACCATTCCCTCTGTAGCTTCTGTATCTAATGCTGACATTAACCGCGTGGTAGTTCTGAAGAACGTGACCTTCGCTAATGAGACACCCGCTTCAAAGACCAACTTCGTAGGTACACTCGCCGACGGTAGCTCACTGCAGTTCCGCAACAACTTCACAATCGAAAGCGTAGCAGCCGGCAAGTACAACGTGAAGATAGCTGTAGCAATCTATGAGAATAACGGCACTTCTACTCTTCAAGCATATCCCATCGAATATACCCTCGTTCCCGACACATCCAAAGAACCCACAGAGCAGCCCAAGATGATTACTGCCACCACTACTAATGGTACAGCAGTTTGGGGAAGACTGGAAGCTGTTCCGGAGGATGGCCTCGTAATAAAGCTCCATGGCAAGACAGGTGAAAAGGTATCTGCAGTTCTCGACATCCCCGCAGGCTTCACCAGTTGGTATCTCATTGGTGCCGGTGAAGGTTATGAAATCGGTGCTTTGGAAACTCGTTCTCTCGAAGACAAGGGTCAGTGGCTTAATATCTCAGATGTGGAATCTGTCTTTGGTAAGGGTTCTCTTGGCAATGTTATTTCTTACACTGTAGGTACTGAGAATTCCAGTGATTACCTTATGGCTCTTCCCGCATGGAACGACAAAGTATTCTACGGCTATGACCCCAACTATTATGCAGTTGAAGTTTACGTAACAGTCGACGAGACTGTAGGCGTTGACGCTATCGAAGCTGAGGCTGAGGCTGAATATTACACTCTCCAGGGCGTGAAGGTTCTCAACCCCGAAAACGGCATCTACGTGAAAGTTGTAAACGGTAAAGCAACCAAGGTAGTCCTCTAATGAAAGTTTAGAGATTAGCGTTGGGAGTCGAGAGAGACTCCGACGTTTGCTCATCCGATAACGAGCTCCCGGAAGTCTGACTTCCGGGAGCTTTAATTTCTTATGGGGCTGAGGGTTGCAAACCCGCATCGACTAAGGAGCATCGACTAAGGAGCATTATCTTTCAGCGGGGCTGTAGGTTGCAGAATTGTAAAATTTCTTTTTTGTGGAGGGAATATTCTCCTTTGGAGAGCCGGCAGATTAGCTTGGCAGTATCGTTCATGCGCATGCAGGCTTCGCGGGAGATTTCTGTATGGCGCGAATTGAACTCTGTGGGAGCTACGAAGAGGATACTTCCTCGGCTGCACGCATCTATGAAGCGCTTTTCCGGCTTCCATCTCTGGGGGAAGCCATTGTTGCGGATGATGATAAGTTTGCCATCATTGGCAAGAGCTTCGTTTAGGAATTCCTTCTCATTTTTATGGATGAAAGGAGATACGAGGACACCTCCGTTTCGGATTGTCTCATGCCATATGCCGGCATTGGCTTTGAGCTCCATGGGGGAGAAATTACGGCTGAAGCGAACTGCTTGCCGGTTGGGATGTTCGAGCAGGAGGAGATTTCCGAAGAGGGCTAAAGACATGTCGGCAGTTTGAAGTATTATACGACTGCGAAAATATTGGGGGAAAGATTGGCGGAGGTATAATCGACGGGGATTGTCGCGGATGTAGTTGAAGAGTACTTGCAGCCGGTTCCGCTTGGAAAGGATTCGATCGTTGTATCCTTCATAGAAGATATGTCCTTGGAAAGAGAAATCGAAATCCTTGGCGAGGATTTCTTGGTAGCGGGCATTGCAGGATTGTTTGAAAATGCGGATTAGATCGCCAAGATGATAATTTGGGGGAGATTGGATATGGAGGAGCAGATGGATATGATCCGGCATGATTTTATATTGGAGAATGCGGAGCTCCTGAAAAGAGCGGGGTAGATCTTTGAGAACGCGGCTAATGAGATATCCGAGTCTTGTTGGCTGAGAGATTGCTTGAGCTTTACCATTAATGGTCCGGCCCTTGATGAATGCCAGGGGAGGGATTCCCGGGATTGCAGAAATTGAGATCATATAGATGGAAGGGGAGTGATAGTCATGCCAAGGTGCTCGCCTAAGGAAACGGCTTGGAGGCTCTTGGAGTGCTCTTGAATATCGCGGAATATCGGGAATCATATCTATGATAGGAATTATTAGATTAGTATATATGGGCGGGCAAGCCCGCAAACAGAACAAAACGCAAGCAATTAATTTCTTTTGAGATCTTTTGGCTCCGGAATTTTTTGGCTCCGGAATTTTTTAGCTCCGGGGTCTTTTGCTCCGGGGTCTTTTGCTCCGGGATCTTTTGCTCCGGGATCTTTTGCTCCGGGATCTTTTGCTCCGGGGTCTTTTGCTCTTGCTTTTTGCCGGCTTTTGTTTTTTTTTGATTTTATGGCTTAGGGAAATAATTCATTGCTTGCGTTTTGTTTTGTTTGAGGGCTTGCGCTCTCTTAGCTGTCTCTCTTCTATCTTTCTTTCTTCTATCTTTCTCTCTTCTGTCCTTCTCTGTTCTGGCTTGCGGGGATTAATGCGGGCGGGGGAGGGAGATGCCGGCGGCTTGGATGCCGCGGGCGGGAGATAGGGGGGTGATGGTCATACGCCAGCCGTTTTGGATGGATGTGGGGGGGAGGGTGTCGTAGATTTCGTAGACGCTGTGGGAGCCTTGGCCGGTGGGTCTGCCGGAGGCGTCGAAGAGGCGTAGAGGGATAGTATCGCGGCGAATCTCGCCATCGAAGTTTTCTTGTAGAACTTCTACGGGGAACTCAGCAGTGGGACTGAGTCGGGAATATCGCAGGATAAGAATCGGGCGCAGGAGAGAATTCCCTCGAGCTTGTAGCGTAGCGGAGTCGGGTATGAATTCCAGAGCCTCGCCGCTTTGCCAGAGCTCCGGGTCGAGAGATTGAAAAAGGAAGGCATTATCGCCCCCCTTATTATTTGTACATGAAGCTAAGCTGATAGAGGCAGCAGCAATGATTGAAAAGACGCCGGTGCGGGTGTGAAGAAGACTCATAATAGACTTTCTAATCTTTGTTAGCTTTGCTTGCCGGGCTTATCGCCGGAAGGATTAGGCTTTGGAGCCTTCTTCTTGTCGCCGACCGGATGGGCTCCCTTGGGATTGCGATTGGGGCGCTGACGATTCTTTTTTTTCGGGTCTTTTGAATTTTGAGCATTTGAAGAATCGCGACCATCCTTCTGCAATGTCTTTTCATCCTTCTGCGTAGGCTTCCCATCCTTTTTGCTATCCTTTGGGGATTGGTTGTCATCCTTGGCAGACTTGCCATCTCTACCTGAGATTTTATTCCCCTTGCGGCGTTTCTTCTTCTTGGCCTTGTCGAAGCGAGTCAGAGAATCTTGGTCTGTCAGGTCGATATACTCGCGCTTCTCAGGCTCAGAGTCGGAGAGATCTTGCAGGGTATCGGGCTTTTCTCCATTCTTATTCATCTCGATAATCTCGAAAGCTCGTTCGGCAGAGATTGTAACGAGATTAGCCGGTATACTCTTGTCGGTGGAGTAGGTGATAGTCTGCTCGAGGATATCAGGTTTGAAATAGAAATAAGTAGCGTCGAGGGTCTCGAGGTTGATATCCTTCGGGGGGAGCTTACGGGCGGCTTCAGCGTAGACATCAGTCTCAAAGTTCAGGCAGCACTTAAGCTTGGCACACTGTCCGGCGAGCTTCTGAGGATTCATAGAGAGGTCTTGCAGGCGAGCGGCGCCGGTGCCAACGCTGACAAACTTATTCATCCAGGAGGAGCAGCATAGAGGGCGACCGCAGGGGCCGATACCTCCGATTCTTCCGGCCTCTTGTCTCGCCCCAATCTGGCGCATTTCGATGCGCACCTTGAAAGCATCGGCGAGGATGCGTATAAGCTTGCGGAAGTCCACGCGCTCATCGGCGATATAATAGAAGATAGCCTTGCCGCCGTCACCCTGGTATTCAACATCACCGATTTTCATGTCGAGACCGAGCTCAGCAGCAATCTGGCGGGAGCGAATCATAGTCTCGTGCTCGCGGCTCTTGGCCTCCTCGAATTTCTCGATATCAGCGGGACGGGCAATACGAAACACCTTCTTCAGCTCTGAGTCGGGATCCACGCCGGCCTTTCTCATCTGTATTTCCACGAGTGGACCCGTCAGGAGCACACGTCCTATATCATGACCGGGGTTGGCCTCCACGGCTACGATGTCACCGGCTGTGAGGTCCAGGTCGGCGGGGCGCTGGTAAAAGCCATTGCGGGTATTCTTAAACTGAACCTGCACGATATGGCGGTCAGCCCCCGCGTATATCGGATCGGAGAGCCAGTTGGTGGCATATAGCTTGCCTCGGATGCCCCCCTTGTCGAATGCATCGTTCATAATGAAATGGGCATAAGGGAGGGATTACTTTGCGAAAGCTACGGCGCGAGTTTCGCGGATAACGGTTATCTTCACCTGTCCGGGATATGTCATTTCATCCTGGATTTTCTTGGCTATTTCTGCAGAGAGCTTTTCTGTCTCCTCATCGGAAATCTTCTCAGCACCAACAATCACGCGGAGTTCACGGCCGGCCTGTATGGCGTAAGTCTTAAGCACACCGGGGTAGGAGAGCGCGAGCTGCTCGAGGTCGTTGAGGCGCTTGATGTAAGCCTCTACGATTTCGCGGCGCGCACCCGGGCGCGCACCGGAGATAGCATCGCAGACCTGCACGATAGGAGCGAGCAGAGAAGTCTGCTCCACCTCGTCGTGGTGAGCACCGATAGCATTGCAGATATCCGGTTTCTCCTTAAACTTCTCAGCGAGTTTCATGCCGAGCAGAGCGTGGGGGAGTTCCGGCTCATCATCGGGCACCTTGCCGATATCGTGGAGTAGGCCTGCACGACGAGCCTTCTTAGGATTCAGACCCAGTTCGCTTGCCATTACGGCACAGAGGTTGGCCGTTTCGCGAGAGTGTTGCAGAAGATTCTGGCCGTAGGAAGAACGATACTTCATCTTGCCTACCATGCGGATAAGCTCCGGGTGGAGACCGTGGATACCCAAGTCGATAGCCGTGCGCTTACCGGTCTCGATGATTTCCTCCTCCACTTGCTTGCGAACCTTAGCAACTACCTCCTCGATGCGTGCCGGATGGATACGACCATCGACAACGAGTTGATGGAGAGCGAGGCGAGCGATTTCGCGGCGTACGGGGTCGAAGCCGGAGAGGACGATGGCCTCAGGAGTATCATCAACGATGATTTCAATGCCCGTGGCAGCCTCAAGAGCGCGGATATTTCGACCCTCACGACCGATGATGCGCCCCTTAATCTCATCGTTGTCAATATGGAAGACAGTGACCGAATTCTCTACGGCGGTTTCCGTAGCTACACGCTGGATACTCTGGATAACGATGCGCTTAGCCTCCTTAGTAGCAGTCATACGGGCATCGTCCATGATGTCGTTGATATATCCGGCGGCGGCAGTTTTAGCCTCATCCTTCAGGGACTCCACGAGCTTCTCCTTAGCCTCCTCAGCGCTGAGGCCGGAGATACGTTCGAGCTCCGTTTGAGCCTCGCGCATCATGTGTTCAAGTTGAGAGGAGCGGCTTTCGAGCACCTGCTCGCGATTATCGAGATTATTCTTGAGGGCATCGAGGTCCTTCTTCTTGCGGTTGAGGTCGCCTTGCTGCTGGTTGACTTGAATTTCGCGTTGCTTAGCGCGAGCCTCCTGATTTTGAGCCTTCTGAATGCGTTGATTAGCATTTCTTTCAGCTTCAGAGATAATCTTCATCTCCTCCTCCTTAGCGGAGAGGATTTTCTTCTCCTTGATGACGTCGGCCTCGCGATTAGCCTCCTCAACTATGAGCTTAGCCTGGCTATTGGCAGAATTTTTGCTCAGATAATTAGCCACGACGAAACCTATTGCCGCCGCGATGAGTGCTATGATTATGTAAATCAAGAATGGTATCATATTAAAGTGTATGAGAATTGAATATAATATATAGATTTAAAGGGTTTTTGCGATATATGGGCAGAGGTATGGATACAACGAAGCCTCGGAATCCGGTGTTGGCTCCGAAAGCGAAGGAAAGAAAAGGAAAAGCAAAGGGAATCAGAAGCAATTATGAGACATCGGCCGGAGAATCAACCTCCCGAAGGAAAGAATCTATCAGCCTGTTGGCCTCCGCGGCAGTGCGTCGGGCATCCTCATGGCGCCTTGTAAGCTGTTCATAGAAAGAGGCATACTGATATGCCATCATTGCTAAGAGTTCTTTTTCCGACTTCTTAGGGAAGTCGCGACGCCAAGTTTTGTAGAGCTCACCTACGTTATGCTCAGTTTTCCTCACAGCGTTTTGCATTGAGGCGGGCACGGTGAGCAAAATTCTCTCACCGGCTATATTGATTTCCATTTTAACGTTTTCCGGGTCGTTCATCGCGATCAGAGGGCCGGGTCGTCTTCGAGACGTTCGATAGACGCATCCAGGCGCCGGATGAGGCCGGCGATATGCCGTCGGGTGTCGGCCAGTGCTTGGGGATTGTCGGCCAAGCGACGAGCCACAACCAGAAATTCATTGTCGGAGCGGAGGCGGTCGGCCTCTTCACGAGCTACCCGCAGGTCTTCCCGAAGATTGAGATTTTCGGTGCGAGACTCCTGCAACAGCGCTTCAAGATGATGCTGCCGTTGTCCCATGGTCTCTATCTTCGTCAGCAATTCATCAAGGAGATCTTGCAAGGGAACTTCCATATCGTCTGCCAATATTTTTACAAAAGTAGTAAAAAATCGCTCCGCCACAAAATTTTTATCCCACGATACCCTTTCTTCTCCGCTTTTTCGTTAATTTTGTCGCTACGGAGTCGATGACTCCCATCTACATATCGATAATTTACATTTTATGTTCCAGAAAACTTTCATACGGGGTATCAACCTCTTTGCGCTGGCAGCTATCATCATGGTTCTGGCCAGCTGTTCCAATCGCAATGCCGACCGTCTGCTCAGCACAATACCATCGGAGGCACGTGCCGTGGCCGTGGCCGACATTGAGATGATATGTGAACATGCCGGACTCTCCGAAGAGAAGAATTCAGAAGCAATACTGAAGATTGCCAAGGCCGGATCTGTCAAGGAATCAGTAGCAATGCACTTGTTGGCAGATGGAAAGTCCGGGGTCTCTCCTACAGTGGCCGGAGTGTTCCTTTACAATGAAAATGTCTACTTCACTTGCTTTATAGAAGATGAAGACCAATTTCTGAACTTCCTGAAAACTATCGACCCGGAAATGGAGAAGAAGGATGGAGGCTGGGTAGTGGATCGTGGACATGGTGTGGTCTACGATGGTCAGTTTTGGTCCTGCTCAGGCACTATGGATGTCATGAAGGCCAAAATGTTTAGCAAGCTCGACAAGGATAAATCTTACGCCTCATCAACCTATGCTGAGAAGCTCGCCACTCCACTCCATGACGTAGCCTTCATTGCTGATACAGAGGCGTTGATATCCGGAATGAATAAGACCGATCAGGCACCTCTGCGATTGGCAATGAGCACAGCTTTCGACTCTCCGAAATATTTCGCCGGGTCTCTGACCTTTGCCAAGGGAAGGGCAGACGTGGAGATAGATGTCCTCAACGACAAATTTGAACCGGCACGCATATCAATAAAACCGGCTACCATATCCCGAGCCACATTGGATGACTTCCGGGGTAACGGAGATTTGTACATGAGTGCTGCTCTATCACAGGAAGGGTTGAAGAATATCCTTGGTCAAGGAGCAGCAATGGGTCTTCCGTCAGAGTTTTCAGATATGCTTGCCAATTTCGATGGAACCATCGTAGGGGGACTGAGCTTTATGCAATTTATGGCCTCCGGAGGAAGAGGAGGATATGCAATTCAGGTAGGTTTCAACTCTGAGACAGATGCCGGCGAGGCTGTAGAGCCTCTGCGTAATCTCTTCTCAGGCTTATCAGTCAATTCGCGCGGCAAGTACGTATATCTTGATATGGGAATCAAAGAAGGAAAGATGCAGCCGGCAGTAGCCGCCAAGCTTGAAAATACCACCTTCGGCATGGCAATGGACTTCGGGGCTATCAGCAATCTCGGCGTAATAAAGGATGCTGAAAGTCTAAAGCTCGCATGGCTAAGTGTGACTCCCAAGGATGGATCGCTGAAGATAGCATTTACCATCGATACCGCCCCCTCCAATATCAATTCATTGCAGACACTGATCAAATTCATCAACTCCAACGCGAATTGATTCATTGAATTATGGATCGTATTGATAATATTACATTGCAGGGAGCATTGCCGGAGGTGTTTCGTGGCCTGGAGCCGTTAGCTTCACAGATATGGCTCACAGAGCTGAAATTGGGGCGTCCCAACTTCTACGTCATTGCAGCGGAGAGTGGCACCGGAAAATCCTCAATGTGTGCCTATCTGTATGGCAATCGTCGCGATTACCTGGGAGAGATACTCTTCAACGGAGATGATATTCGAAAGTATTCAATTGATGAGTGGCAAGAAATTCGAAGGCGTCATATCGCCTATCTTCCTCAGGAGCTGTCACTCTTTCCGGAGCTTACAGCGTTGGAAAACATCCAACTGAAAAATAAACTCACCGGCCATGCGTCCGAAGAACGCATTGAGGAATGGCTCCATGAGCTCGGTATCGATTCGCGCACCCATTTCCCCGTGGGGAAGATGTCGATTGGTCAGCAACAGAGGGTAGGGATTATCCGGGCTATTTGTCAGACATTCGACTTTCTGCTACTCGACGAGCCCGTAAGTCATCTCGATGAGGAGAACAATAAGATAGCAGCCGGAATTATAGCCCGGGAAGCTCAGCGTCAGCAAGCATCGGTAATTGCTACCTCGGTGGGCAACAATTTGCTACTTAGTGAATATGAAATGCTAAATTTGTAAGGTCAATGTCAGCAAATCTTATCACCCGTCTATTACGAAGAAATCTCAGCGGTACGCAGATAGCCGGATTTATCCTCTCCAATTTCATCGGCCTGGCAATCGTCATCGCCGGACTACAGTTTTATCTCGACGTACGTTCCCTATGGGATAGTGAAGACAGCTTTATCCGCAAGGACTACTTGGTAGTTAATAAGAAGATTACCGCCTCCAATACTCTTGGCACCTCCAGCTCACGATTCTCGGAAGAGGAGATTTCAGACTTGGAGTCGCAACCATGGGTTAGGAGCGTAGGACGTTTCACCTCCCCCTCTTATCGCGTGTCGGCATCTGTCAGCCAGGGGGGGCGTGCCCTCTCCACAGATATGTTTTTCGAGTCTATACCTTCAGACTATGTAGATACCGGAGACTCTGCATGGCGCTATAAGCAGGGAGGCACGGAGGTACCCATTATTATTTCAAAAGACTATCTTACCCTCTACAACTTCGGCTTCGCTGCTACGGCCGGACTCCCTCAGCTTTCTGAGCAGATGATGAGCTCTGTGCCGATGGATCTCTATCTGAGTTCGGAAGATGGTAGCCGCCGCATGGGAGTGCAAGGAAGAATTGTAGGATATTCCAACAGACTCAATACTATTCTTGTGCCCAAAGAATTTCTTGATTATACCAATGAGATGTTGGCAGGAATAGCTCCCGCAGAGTCTGAAAAATCGCCGCGACGCCTTATTATAGATGTAAGCAGTCCGGGTGATGTAGCTATCCGGAAGTACCTTGACAATCATTCATTGGAACTCGCCGGCGACAAGAGCAATTCACAGGCGAGCTATCTGCTGAACATCGTAGTAGGGGTAATGCTCGGTGTGGGTATTGTCATTACAGTGTTGAGTTTCTTCATCCTTATGCTTTCAATATCACTGTTGATGCAGAAAAACCGCGACAAGCTCCATTCGCTGATCATGCTGGGGGTAGACCTGCGAAGGGTAGGCAATCCATACTGCCATCTGATAATGATAGTGAGCATGCTCAGCTGGCTTATGGGAGTAGGAGCGATGTTGCTATTCCGAAGCTTCTACGTAGGAGGACTATCCGGAATCTCCGGAGCCCGTACAGCAGACGTATGGCTACCGTTAGGAGTAGGATTGGGGATAGCACTGCTGACAATTGTCTTTAATATAATAAGCGTACGTCGCAAAGTTCGCGCATCCTTTTTTTAGGATTAGGTCAGAGTTATGAGTTATGAAGTGTGATGATTAAACTCACCAACTTCTGAACTCATCAACTCATACTCATAAACCAAAAAGTTTCGGCAAAGCCGAAACTTTTTAATACCACTGAATGCCATTTGAGCGGGAGCTGTGCTTGTCGTATTTGAGGTCTTTGAGGATTGAAGACTTGACAGCTATGTGGAAATTGTAGCTCTTATAGGGACCTACAGGCACGAAAGATGCCGACATCGAGAAGCAGTGTAGGTCGCGCGTGATAGTGCAATTCATGTATGCAAGCTTATGAAGCTCGAAATTATAGCTTGCCGAAAAAGAGAAATTCCAATTTTTTGTAGGCTTAATGGATCCGGAAAGGGAAAGGTTCTGGGTCCATTTTCCGTTATATTCCAGCTTCTCTTTATTGAAAGTCCCGTAGCCGTAGTTGATCGAATAGTTAAGAGTCAGCGACCATGGCACACTCCAGGGACTGTAGCCGTCGGCATCGGAGTCGTCACTCTTCTTCTTCTTGCTCAGGCGGCGTTCGAGACGGTCGGAGAATTCGGAAGTCTCAGGGTCGGGCTGTGTGCCGTCGGGGAACTCACCCTCTACGCCCCAGGGGTCTTCTTCCTCCTCATCAGTAGTGTTGGCGTTCTTGCGGAAGGTGTTGTTATTGAACGTATAAGAGAAGGAGGTGCCCGTAGAAGCGAGCCTTACCCATCCCTTGCCGGCTTTCCAGCGAGGCACGTTGACCCTGACGGGAGAGCCTGAAGGAGAGAGCTTATACGTATATGGATCCCATTGGGCGTTAAGGTTGAGGTTGAAGTTCTTGATAAGCCTCAACATGATTGAGGTGGAGAGGTTGCTCCAGTTCATCGAATCGGCAGCGAAGTTGTAGCTTTGCTGAAGCTGGAGGTTTTCGATGAGGGAGATTTTGCGAATGCCGGTAGTGTCCTTGTCGGACTTCACTTTCATTTCCAGGTTGTTGGCAAGGCTAACGGAAACGACACCGCTTTTTCCGGCACTCGGCACTCCGAAATAACCATGCGAGAAATAAGAGTATTGCTTACGCTGAGTGAAGCCCTCGCGGTCAGTGTAAGAATATGAGCCGTATATGCCCCATCCGGGAGCTGCGAAGTCGGGGGAGCCGGAGATGGAGATAGTAGGGGTTAGTACGTGGCGAATCATTTGTACTTTATCTCCCAAGAACTTCAACGGTTTATAGAAGCCATAGATTTTTGTATTCAGCGACAAAGATGCGTTGAAGTCGAAGATGTTGTAGAATCCATAGGTAGTATCGCAGACCTCAGCATAAGCGTTGGGATCCCATTGGCGCTTGATTTTGGATGTGTACATCCTATCGTTGAGCTGAATCTGTGGGGAGATGTTGATATACTTGAAGATAGTGAATGTAGCTGATATCGGCATCGAGTGGGACATACCGTTGCGCCAGTCTTTAATCAGACTTTTCTTGAAGAATACATTTTGCTGGGCAGTCAGCTGGTTTTGGAACTGTCCGGAGTAGGACAACCTGATTTTCTCATACCAGCGTTCACCACCCACAGCCTTTTTACGCTTGAAGGGGGCTACCTGCGAAAGCGACCAGTTAAGATTCGGGAAGCTGACGGCAAGCGTTGAGTCTTGTGAGCGCTGTGCAATATTAGCTGTTGCGGAAAGGTTCCATTTAGTGCCGGGGAAGCGGTAGGTCATATTGACCGTAGAAGACTTCGTATTCTCAGTGAAAGAGTTGTTGTAGTATGAGTTAAGGTCATTGCGAGAATATCCGGAGGTGGCGAAATTGACCGATGCTGAGAAGTTCAGATTTGGATTGGCCTTAGGGTCTTGGGTATGGCTCCAGATGACTTGGAAGTTCTTCTGTTTCATGTAGTCCGGCGAGCCTTTGTCACCGGTAATTGTGGTGATGTAAGAGATATCGAATGTTCCGCGGAAGCGGTAGCGTTTCGAGTAGGTAGATCGCGCGGAGAGTCCCCAGGAGCCCTTAGTGTATATTTCGCCGCGAAGTGCCAGGTCTACGTAGTCGTTGATAGCGAAATAGTAGCCTCCATCGCGCAGATAGAAGCCGCGGTTGTAGTCATCACCGAAGCTCGGGAAGATAATACCGCTGGAGTAATCTTTCGAGAATGGGAAATATCCGAAGGGGAGCGCAAGGGGGAGGGGGACGTCGGCGAGAACCATGTAGACAGGGCCGGTGACCACATTCTTCTTGGGCACCATTTTTCCGCGGGTGATATTGAAGTAGAAGTGGGGATGCTCATGGTCGTCGCAGGTGGTGTAGCGACCGTTTTCGAGGAAGAAACTTCCATCCTCCATCTTCTTGGTGGCACCGCCGGTGAGGTAGCCCTCACCCTGCTCAGTGATTATATTGGTGATATATCCGCGTTCCGTTTTGAAATTGTAGCGCATTGTCTCCGACTCGTACTCACCGCTACGATCTTTGAACACCGGGTTGCCCGTCAGGTCACCGACAGAGTCGCGGATGCCACAGGCGCTGACAGTAGAAGAGTCCATCTCCACTTCAATAATCTCGGAGTTGAGACTGAAGTCCATGTAGTCAACCTTGCCGTCACCGAAGAGATACGCATTGTTCTCACCGATAAGAATCATAGAGTCTTTGGCAGAAAACTTAACGGGAGCCTCAAGGTCTACCTTCTCATGTACTATCCGAGTAAGGGCAGTGCGGTCCGTGTCGCGCGGAGCCAATGGCGTATTGGCCGAATCAGAAGGAAGCTGAGAGGCTATGCTGTCCGGCATGGTCACATCAGCGGAGTCTGAGGCTATGGAATCATTGGAAAGCTCCACGTTGGGACGATGCGTATCGGAGCGCTTCCTGTTTCCGGGAAGTCCCTGGGCCAGAGCGGCACACAGCATAGAGATTAGAACTATGTGGAATAAAAGACGCCTCAAGAGCTAATGGTTTGTTCGATGTCGAATCCCGAAAGATTCGCACATACGTATTCAATCTGCAAATTTAGCAAATATTCTCGAACTCATCAACACTTCCACTCAAACGAAGTTCTTGGCAGAGGGACTGCCAGCGCCGTAAGGGACCGGCACCGTGGAGCATCATCCCTTCTGTTATCTCCTCGATGGTTTTCCGGCGGCGAGGGTCCCCGCTTTTGCTATAGAACTTGTCAGCGGCACAGATGATTTTTTCTTCGATGCTTATCGGCAGAAAGTCGCAATGGGGGAGTGGGAGGTTGCGCTCTATAATCTCCTCGCGAGTGAGTCCGCTACCGGTGTGGCGTTCGCATACCAGGGCGTGTCGAGGCAGTCCTTCGCTACGTAGAATCTCAGCGCCTTCTAAGCCATGCCGTATGTAAGGGAGATTGCCGAGGCAGAAGATAGATGGAGCATTGCAACGGAAGATGCCGATGTCGTGGAGCATCGCAGCTTCGCGGATGAAATCAGTATCTACCACGATATTGTCGGAGATGATAAGATTTTCAGCTATTTTCAGCGACAAATCGGCAACGAGCGAGGAATGAAGAATCAGCAGTCGGCGCAACTCATTATCTTCCGGATAATACTTATTTATCAGATCCATATTCGGGAATTAGGAATTATAGGATAATCAATGACAAAAAGGCGGACTGAGGAGCCCGCCTTATTTATGATTGATATACTTTGGATTAGTCGAGGATTTCTACCCATCCGTGAGTGTCGGGAAGGTCGCCCCACTGGATGCCGCGCAGAGTATCGTAGAGCTTAACGCTCCAGGGACCGGGCTTGCCATCTTTGGAGAAGATGTACTTCTTGCCGGTGTCGAGGTCGTCGGCTTCAGAGATGGGGGAGATGACAGCAGCAGTGCCGCAAGCTCCAGCCTCCTCGAATGTTTCGAGTTCCTCAAGCGGAATCTGACGGGGTTCTACTTCCAGACCGAGATCTTTGGCAACCTCACGCAGGCTCATGTTGGTGATAGATGGGAGGATAGAGGGCGAGTGGGGAGTGATATATTTGCCGTCACGGATACCGAAGAAGTTGGCAGCGCCACACTCGTCGAGATATTTCTTCTCTTTCGGGTCCAAATATAGCATCACTGAATAGCCGAGTTCGTGGGCTTTTTCGCCGGCAACGAGGGAAGCGGCATAGTTACCACCGACCTTGATAGAACCGGTGCCCTTGGGAGCTACGCGGTCATATTCGCGGCTCATGCAGACTTTTGTAGGTTTGAAACCTTCCTTGAAGTAAGGACCTACAGGAGTCACGAGCATGATAACCATATATTCGCTTGCGGGCTTAACGCCGACGCGAGCGCTGATACCGATTTCGAGGGGACGGATGTAGAGAGATGCTCCGGTGCCGTAGGGAGGTATGAAGCGTTCGTTGAGTTTAACAACCTTGCGTACCATCTCGCAGAAGAGCTCTACAGGCATGGGCTGCATGGAGATACCTTCAGCAGAACGGATAAAGCGCTTAGCATTCTCTTCCATACGGAAGATACGTATTTTACCATCCTTGCCACGGTAAGCCTTGAGTCCTTCGAAGGATTCCTGGCCATAGTGCAGGCATGAAGCGGCGATGTGCATGGGTACGTATTCAGAGTCGCTAACCATGATTTCGCCCCATTTGCCGTCTTTGTAGACGCAGCGTACGTTGTAGTCGGTGGGCATGTAAGAGAATGTAAGGTTTGCCCAATCGATTTCTGTCTCTTTCATTGTTATTTGGTTTAGATTTAATGTTTTCTTGAGAAATCAGTCTTTAAAGCGCTACTTTGCAGGTGAGGCCACCGACTTTCACAATGTATATGCCGTGGGAGGTGACAGTAAACTGAGAGGTCCCGGCAGGCACTGTTTCTGAGGAAATCAGTTGTCCCAGGATTGTGAAGACTTTGATTTGCACCGGATGGTTGGTGTTGACGACTATAATTCCGCGAGCAGCGCGCAATTCAATGTCCGACTCCTTCACCACCTGGCGGGTTTCGGGTCTGTCGGGCTTGAGGCTTTCCCAATCCTTTGCCATGGATATAGTGGGGGATGCCACTGTAAGTAGCAAGGCTATAGATAGTTGTAAGATTTTTTTGAATCTCATGATTATAGGGTGGGTTAGCAGGATGTAAAGTTACTAATTTTTTTACATTTTAGATGCAAAAAGTTGAGTAAAGTTTAAGCAAAGTGTCGGCATCCGTATTTGAAGATTTCTAATCTAAGTTACAAAGCGTTCTAAAAGAAAGGAAGGCTTCCCTCACGGAACGCCTTCCTTCTGTAAAGTTAATTTAATCTGTAGCGGTTTTACTTAGGAAGCTATTCAAAAAATGAGCAGCTAACTAACATTAACCAATTAAATGAAACTTCGGATGATCACTCACCCTTTTCGTTTGCTTGCATTTTCTCTTTCAGAGCCTGCAGAGCGCCGAGGTCGCCGAGAGTAGTTTTCTCGATCTGAGGAGTCTGAACGGACTCTGCCTCCTTGTGGGCGTTGTTGCGCTTGGGAGCATTGCGGCGGGTTGCACCTTCGGGCTTGTTGGCATCCTCTGCAATACGGCTGTGGGAAAGGATAATGCGCTTAGTACCTTTGTTGAATTCAATTACTTTGAAATTCAGCTTCTCATCGAGCTTAGCTTGGGTGCCGTCTTCCTTAACGAGGTGTTTGGGAGTAGCGAAGCCCTCAACGCCGTAAGGCAGGGAGATGACAGCGCCCTTGTCCATAACTTCGATGATAGTACCCTCATGGATGGAGCCGACGGTGAATACCTTTTCGAATACATCCCAGGGGTTCTCCTCGAGCTGCTTGTGGCCCAGGGAGAGACGACGGTTGTCTTTATCGATTTCGAGAACCTGCACTTCGATGTCGTTGCCAACGGAAGTGAACTCTGAGGGGTGTTTGATTTTCTTAGTCCAGCTCAGGTCGGAGATATGGATGAGGCCGTCAACGCCCTCTTCAATCTCAACGAATACACCGAAGTTGGTGAAGTTGCGTACCTTGGCGGTATGTTTGGAGCCAATAGCATACTTCTCTTCGATATTCTCCCAGGGGTCTTTCTTAAGCTGCTTGATGCCCAGAGACATTTTGCGATCTTCGCGGTCGAGGGTAAGCACTACTGCCTCTACGTCGTCGCCAACTTTCAGGAAGTCCTGAGCGGAGCGGAGGTGCTGGCTCCAAGACATTTCGCTGACGTGTATCAGACCCTCTACGCCGGGCTGTACTTCTACGAAAGCACCGTAGTCTGTCATGACTACAACCTTGCCATGGATATGGTCGCCAACTTTGATGTTGGGGTCAAGGCTGTCCCAGGGATGGGGTTGAAGCTGCTTGAGACCCAGGGCAATACGCTTCTTCTCGTTGTCGAAGTCGATGATAGCCACCTTGATATCCTGGTCGAGCTCTACAACTTCGCGAGGATCGTTCACGCGGCCCCAGCTCAGGTCGGTAATGTGGATCAGACCGTCTACGCCACCGAGGTCAACGAATACGCCATAAGGAGTGATATTCTTGACCTTTCCTTCGAGTACCTGACCTTTTTCCAGACGGGAGATGATTTCCTTCTTCTGGGCTTCGAGTTCAGCCTCGATAAGAGCTTTGTGGGAAACGACAACGTTTTTATATTCTTGGTTGATTTTTACAACCTTGAATTCCATAGTTTTGTCAACGAATACATCGTAGTCGCGGATGGGGCGAACATCGATCTGACTGCCGGGAAGGAAGGCTTCGATGCCGAAGATGTCGACAATCATGCCACCCTTGGTGCGGCTCTTAACGTAGCCTTTGATGATTTCGTTGTTCTCCAGAGCGGAGTTGACACGATCCCAAGAACGAGTCTGGCAAGCCTTCTTGTGGGAGAGACGGAGCTGGCCGTTCTTGTCTTCGAGTGTCTCAACGAGAACTTCCACTTCGTCTCCCTCTTTGAGGTCGGGGTTGTAGCGGAATTCGCTGATGGGGATGATTGCATCAGACTTCATGCCGATGTCTACGCGTACTTCGCGTTTTGTAATACCTTTTACGACACCGGTTACGATCTCGTTGTCTTTGGCAGTCTTAAGTGTCTCGTCGTAGGTCTTCATGACCTCTTCGCGATTCTTAGCACCGAGGTTGTCGCCTTTTTCAAAGGCATCCCAATCGAAATCTTCGATGGGTGTTTGAACTTTTAATTCAGACATTAATTAATGGTTAATAAAGTTAATATTCTCTGTTTCAGGCATTAGGGCTGTTCATGACTTTGCCATGAATGCTTCCTTACTCCTTTAGCGGGGCAAAATTAATGAAAATTATTGAATTGACCAAATAATGAAGCTGTAAGTTTCGATTATTTTGAAACTTACAGCTTCTTTTACTCAGGTTACGGATTTACCGAAACTTGAAGTTTATAGTTTGGAGGTTGGGTTACAGCTTTAGCATCTGCTGCTCGGCATCGAGCTCTTCGCGGTAGGAGGTGCGGTCTTCCTCTACTATAGCATCGAATTCTTCCGCTCCTCTCTTTATCAGCTCCGGATGGGCAAACCATTCCGAGGGTATGGCGGCTGAGATCCATTCCCGCTCCAGCTCGTCATAGCGTTCAAAGGCGTTGGTGAATATTCTCTCTCTCTCTTCGATGCTTTCGGCCTTCAGTGCTTCTTCCATAATGCGTCGCGGCATCAGTTGGCCGGCCAGATCTACCCAGTCGGCAGCTGTGGTCTCGAGGTCCTCCTCTGCAATTTCCGGCAGTGGGGTGTCGATGAGCTTGCCATCAAGGTATTTGTATATGGCTAATGCATATAGCTTTTTAGCGCGCTCTAATGATGCGCGGCTGATTTTCATTCCTTTGTAGCGAAGGTACAGGTCGTCATCGGCCTCGCGCTTGAGTAGTTGAGTGATGGTGGCCCGGGCTGTTAAAATACGAGCTATGGTTGAGGGGTTGAGGACCTCAAAGCATACGCGATCCAAGAGTGGCAGGCGGCGCTTCAGGCGGCGATCGCGTGTGGGCCATTTCTTTTCATCGCGTAGTAGTCCGCAGCTTCTGAGCATGACGGCCGGGACCACTACTGTAGCTCCGCGGGCATCTCCGAAGAGATAGGAGAAGGGAAACTCAGACGAGTCGGGATGCGTCTTATGGTCCCCCATGAGTAGGGAGAAGGCCCCGATGCGTGCACCGAGCATCAGGTAGGAGTTGGAGGAGGTCTTCACTCCTCTCTCAAGTAATCCCCAATGGACCGGCCCGAGCTTATACATATGGTTGCTCTGATTCGTGGAGCTACCGGCATTCATAAATGATGTCTGACAGCCGATGAGTAGCGATCCTTTGTGCATGCTAACTGTATATGGGCCGGCAAAGACGGCACAAGCCTCGCCATTCTCAAATTGCGTGTTGGCAAAAATCAGTGAGTCGTGGGCTGTGAATCCTTTTTCTACGGTAGCTCCCTGTCCGATATAGCAATTGCGGATAATCGCACCGGAGTCTACGCGTCCATCTTCGATGATGAAGTTTTCGGCGTCTACTCGTGTGCCGACGTAAGCCAGGGCTCGTCCGGGTGCTGCATTGTTGATGATAGCTCCATTACGCAGGGCTGCAGCCCCCTCTACTCTTGTTTCGCGTCCGATGCTGACATTCTCCAGCGGACCGCAGTCGCGGACCACGGCTCCGGCACCAATTCCGGAGGGTAGTGGATGTCTGTCGAGATGCTCTTCGGTCTGAGGTATGAATACATCTTCATTAAGGTGGGGCATGCGTGCGGTCAGAGCTGCCGATTGTGAACTCATGCCGGCATAGATTGATACGGGGCGCGAGCCGGTCTCGTCGAGTACGGCCACGCTGACTCCCTGTCCACACTGGGCCTCCGGTTCAATGCTGATGCGAGCTACGTTTTCTACCGTAGCCCCATCGCCAACGCAGACACCATGCATCCCGCCACCGATGTTGCGTACGCGCACCTCAGCGCCAAACCGACACTCTTCAGCTATCAGATTCGCTATCATGCAGTCCCCTCTTCGGGAGGCTTTTAGGCTCTCAATCGTATTGGTGCCAATAAATTCAACGTTGCGAATAAGATTCAGGTCGACATCGCCAACCAAAATCTTCTCCCAGCATGAAGCTGAGCAACCCTGACGTTCGAGTTGCTGGACTTCCCACCATTTAAGGTGGCGGAGCTCAGCGGACTTATCTACGGTATTGTTGGGGGAGAAATTGCTATTATTGAGAGTTGTCATGATTCCGGGGTTTCCTCGCCGAGGGAGTCGTACTTCTGATAAAGAAAATCATTGTAGGGGAAGCGGGAAGTATGTACCTCCAACGCCTTCTCATAGAGCATGCTCTTAAGCCGGTCGATATTGATTTTCTCCTTAGCTGAGATAAAAACGCAGTTATTGTCCATCTTTGCCATCCAAGTCCGCTTGAAATCATCGAGGGAGAGATTCTCGCGGGTGGCGGGGGTAAGGTCGTCGGCATCCTTGGGAGTATATGTAAAGGCGTCGATTTTATTGAAGACAAGAATCATAGGCTTGTCGGCGGCGCCGCAGACTTCCTTGAGAGTACGGTTGACCACCTCTATTTGTTCCTCAAACTGCGGATGGCTTACATCGACAACATGCACAAGGATATCAGCCTCGCGAACTTCGTCGAGGGTGGACTTGAAAGAATCGACAAGATGAGTCGGCAACTTGCGGATGAACCCTACGGTGTCGGAAAGAAGAAAGGGCAGGTTTTCGATAGTCACCTTTCTGACGGTAGTGTCGAGGGTGGCGAAGAGTTTGTTTTCTGCAAAGACATCGCTCTTGGCAAGAAGGTTCATCAGAGTGGATTTTCCCACATTAGTATATCCTACGAGGGCTACGCGCGTGAGGTTGGCGCGATTTTTCCGCTGGATGGTCTTTTGGCGGTCAATGTTGCGCAATTCCTGTTTCAGTCGTGAGATTTTGTCGAGGATGATACGTCGGTCGGTCTCAATCTGAGTCTCACCCGGACCGCGCATACCGATACCGCCGCGTTGACGTTCCAAGTGGGTCCACATGCGGGTAAGTCTGGGGAGCAGGTATTGATACTGTGCGAGTTCTACCTGGGTGCGAGCCGTGGATGTTTGTGCGCGACGGGCAAAGATGTCGAGAATCAGAGAGGTTCGGTCGAGGATTTTGACCTTCAGCTCTTTTTCGATATTTGCCACCTGTTTCGGGCTGAGGTCATCATCGAAGATGACCATGCCGATGTCGTGGTCCTCAACATATTGACGAATCTCCTCGAGCTTACCCGTGCCCACGTACGTACGAGGGTTTGGATAGTCGAGTTTCTGCACGAAACGCATCTCGGGCTCAGCTCCGGCAGTGCGTGCCAGGAAGTCGAGCTCGTCGAGGTACTCGTTACACTTCTGCTCATTCTGCAGACGAGTAGCCAGCCCCACGAGGACAGTGCGCTCATTGGCCTCTTGATTGATTACGTGGTCTTCAATCATTTAGCTTTAACCTTGTTGTAGCGGGCATTAAGACCCTCAATAACCTCGGCAGTGATGTCCAGTCTGGGATCGATGTATACTGTAGCACCCTTATAGAAGATAGCATCGTAGCCGTGGGTGCGGTTGTAGTCTTGGATGAAGCTCTCGATAGAATCATTGAGAATCTTCTGATTGGCCATAAGAGCCTTCTCTATAGCCTCTTGCTTCTTTGCCACACTCTGTTCGGCAGCAGACCCCATCTGCTGGAGCTTGTTCTGGTCGGCCTTATATGTAGCTTCAGTATACGCATTGGTCTGCATCTTATTCTGCATCGAGCTCTGGAAATTGCGCATCTGAGTCTCGTGGCGATTCATCTCAGACTGCAGGTCATTTTGCATACTTAGCATCTGCTCCTCGAAATCCTTGGAAAGGTTGTATTTAGCGAGTACAGAGTCTGAGTCGATATATCGGTAGTTAGGAAGGGCTCCGGCTTTAGTGTTGGCAGTAGCAGCCTTCCGGGCGGGAGCCTTGGTATCCTTGTCGTTATTACATCCGACGGTAGCCGTCAGAGCGAGTGTCATCAGGGTAAACCCTAATACTGTCTTGATATTTCTCATCATTATTTAGAAAATTTTGGGACAAATTTACAAATAAAATCAATACTATTTGTGAAGATAACAAAAAAATCATATCTTTGTGTCTTGAACTGCGTGAAGAATTTCGCAACATCGGGGTTCAGAATGCAGAAAGATAGGAATAATCAAATCTAATAACCATATAAGTCACAATCACAATGGAAGTGAAAGATCTTAAGCCGGCACTGGTCTGGCAATGCTTCGACGAAATTACTAAGGTGCCCCGCCCCTCATGCCATGAGGAGCAAATTCGTGCCTACCTTCTCGAATTTGCAAAGAAACATAACATCGAGGCTCGTACCGACAAAGTAGGCAACGTCGTAATGACCAAGCCTGCGACCAAAGGCCACGAAGATGCCCCGGTAGTAGTACTCCAGGCCCATATGGACATGGTAGCTGAAAAGAATAGCGATATCGACCATGACTTCCTCAGAGATCCTATCAAGACATATATCGACGGAGACTGGGTAAAAGCCCGCGGTACAACACTTGGCGCCGACAACGGTATCGGTATGGCAGCAGCTATGGCCGTCATGATCGACGATACCCTTGAGCATGGTCCCGTAGAAGCTCTCTTCACTATCAATGAAGAGATAGGTCTTGAGGGCGCTCAGAATCTCGGCAAGGATATGATCACCGGCACAATCCTCATCAATCTCGACTCAGAAGATGATGGCGAAATCTTCGTAGGATGTGCAGGCGGTATCGATACGACTGCTATCTTCTCCTACAATCGCTCTCTGTCGCCCGATAATTTCTACTATTTCCGCGTAAGCATCAACGGACTGCTTGGTGGCCACTCCGGCGGCGATATCCACTTGGGACGTGCCAATGCCAACAAGCTTCTGGCTCGTTTCATATGGAACTGCTCCCAGAAGTGGGATGTGGAAATAGCATGCTTCGACGGCGGTAATCTTCGCAATGCCATACCTCGTGAGGCATGGGCTATCTTCGGCGTTCACTCCGACCATAAGAAGGAGGTAGAAATCTACATGAAACGCTATGCTGAGGAGATCAAGAAAGAATATGAAGGTATTGAGCCTTCAATGAACCTTGTTATAGAGAAAGCTGAGCGTCCGGAATACTGCATCGACTCCAAGACATCTTTGGCACTGGCTCGTGCACTCTATAGCGCACCCCACGGAGTATTTTCAATGAGCCGCGATATCGAGGGCCTCGTGGAGACATCCACCAACCTCGCGGCAGTAAAGATGATTGAAGGCAATAAAATAAAGGTGACTACTTCTCAGCGTTCCTCCGTAGAAAGCCGCAAGGTAGACGTAGCCTCTCAGGTAGAGGCCCACTTCCAGCTTGCCGGAGCTGAGGTCTCCCACTCCGACGGTTATCCCGGCTGGGCTCCCAACATGCAGTCTACAATCATGCGCCTCTCCGCTGAGGCTTATGAGGAGCTCTTCGGCGTTAAGCCCGCTATTAAGGCTATCCATGCCGGACTTGAGTGCGGTCTCTTCCTGTCGAAATATCCCAACCTTGACATGGTAAGCTTCGGACCTACCATGACAGGCGTCCACTCCCCCGACGAACAGCTCAACATCCCGACGGTCGACAAATTCTGGAAACACCTCTGCAAGGTGCTCGAAAAAGTCGCCAAGTTATGATATTGCGTTCCCTGGCCACGGCGGTGGTGATGGCTATGGTCCTTACCGCCGCCGCAGGTTGCGGTGCCACCGAAAACAAGAGGGCCAACAGGCCTGTTCGTGTGGACTCCATACCCGACGCAGACCGTGACCAGAGATACCTTCATCTGACGGATGAAGACTTCCGCATCGTAGCCGAGGAGTTAGGCGTAGAGATAGCCGCAATCAAGGCTGTAGTGGAAATAGAAGCCGGAAAGGCAATGAAGGGATTCTGGGCTCCCGGAGTTCCCGTAATAAATTTCGACCGGTCAATGTATTCTCGCTACGGCTCCAAAGGAGCCTCCGGAGGACGCCGCGATACTGTTCCCGCAGGACTCAGCGGATATGCCCTCCGCGAATGGACACAGCTTATCAATGCCCGACGCAGCAATGTAGATGGTGCCAATATGGGTGCCTTCTGGGGAATGTTCCAGATCGGAGGTTTCAATTATAAACTCTGCGGATGCGAGTCTGTAGAGGAATTTGTCCGACTAATGTCGTACTCAGAACTCGAGCAGCTCGAACTTTTCGCCGCTTTCATCGTTAATACGGGTATGCTGGAAGACTTGAAAAATAAAAACTGGGCAGGCTTCGCCAGAAAATACAATGGCGCCAGCTATGCCCGCCGTGGCTACCATACAAAAATGGCCGCCGCATACAAAAAATATAGCAATCAATGAAAATCACAGATCTCGAACCCAGACTCGTCTGGGAATGCTTCGACGAAATTACTAAGGTGCCCCGTCCTACCCATCATCTTGAGAAGATGAAACAATTCTTGGTAGATTGGGCCAATCGCCACAACATACCGGTGAAGACTGATGCCGTAGGCAACGTTGCCATGTCTAAGCCCGCTACCAAGGGTCATGAGAACTCCCCGCGAATTATTCTGCAAGGACATCAGGATATGGTAGCTGAGAAGCGCGGCGACAAGGAACATGACTTCATGACCGACCCGATTACTACCATAGTGGATGGAGAATGGGTGAAGGCAGATGGTACTACTCTTGGTGCCGACAATGGAATGGGCTGTGCCTCAGCTATGGCTGTGCTGCTCGACGACTCTCTGGTTCATGGCCCCATTGAGGCTCTATTCACAGTAGATGAAGAGCAGGGTCTCATCGGTGCCAATGGTCTTCAACCCGGATTTGTTAGCGGTGATATCCTCCTAAACCTCGATTCCGAGGAGCATGGACAGCTCGTCATTGGCTGTGCCGGAGGCAAAGTCACCATTTGCACCATACCTTATAATATGGTAGACGCTCCGGAAGGGAAGGCATGGTACCGCATACACTTGAATCATTTCAAGGGGGGACATTCCGGCATGGAAATCGGACTGGGACGTGGCAATGCCAATCAGCAGCTGTGTCGCTTCCTCTGGGAATCATGCTCCCGCTGGGGACTGCAACTCGCCCACATCGATGGAGGTGGCCTCGCCAACGCCATTCCCCGTGAGGCCTACGCTATCGTAGGTGTGGATACTACCGTAGCTCCCGAGTTTGAGAAATATGCACGTGAATTCTCCGATATGATTCATCTGGAGTTCGCCCTGTCCGAAGGTAAAGACTTTACCTTCACTATCAAGCCTGAAAGCGCACCGAAGAAAGTCATATGCCATGACATAGCCCACAAGCTCATTTCTGCAGTCTTCGCCTGCCCCAATGGAGTGCAGGGAATGTCCGGAGCCGTAGAGGGTCTTATAGAAACTTCTTGCAATGTAGCTTCCATAAAGATAGCCGAAGAGGGGATAGTAGTGACCGTACATCAACGCTCATCCGTCGACTCACGCCGCGACGAAATTGCCGACAGGGTAAAGGCACTCTTCGAGATGATTGGAGCACGTGTAATCTTCGATGATACTTACGTAGGTTGGGCACCCAATCCGGAATCTAAAGTGTTGAAAATTGCTGAGAAGAGCTTCGAAGATCTCTTCGGTTCCAAGCCGCGTGTAGAAGCTCTGCATGCCGGACTCGAGTGTGGGCTCTTCCTGGAGAAAATGCCCGACCTCGACATGATCTCCTTCGGTCCGACACTGAAGGATATTCATTCTCCCTCAGAGAAGGCCAACATCAAGAGCGTAGGAGAATACTGGCAACTGCTCACAGAGATACTTCATAGACTGGCCGATCAAAAAGCATAAATAATCAATCAATATTTATATTTAAACACTATGAAAACAATTGGTTTCGCACTGACCGGACTGAGCATGCTGATGCTCGCAGCCTGCGGTAGCGACAAGAAGGCTGAGACAGACACGGCAGCCGAAAACCCTGACGCCATCGTCATGGACACCACCGTAGCAGCACCCTCAGAGGATGCAACTGTGGGAGTGGAGATGGCAACCCCTGACAACGACACTAACGGCGTCATAGCCGGTGGAGTCGAAGAAGAGAAGGTCGAGATGAAATAATCGGCCTTAGATATCGCCCGAGAAGAAGATGGTTAATGTCTAATTACATCGGAAAGGAAAGACGGTATGAAAAATGTGTTGTAAAACATAAATATGTTATATAACACCTGCTCTTGAAAGAGAAATCCGGATGGAGATTGCAAAATGCAGGCAATTGGGATGTAATATTCTCAAATGTCTGCATTTTTGTTTGCTTTTTGAAATAGTTCGGAATGAAAATCGTGGGCACTAAGAGAGGAAGGCTTGACATATGGAAAAAATGAACTAACTTTGCAGTGCAAATGCAGGATGAGCCTGACATAAACACCTAACATTAAGAATCGGCCCGGCAGTTTTGTATAAGAGACTGAGAGGCGTGGAGGAAGTTGGTTTTGATGGCTGAGGATATATTGCTGTTTTACCTGTCTCTGACCTTAGGATCCTAATACCTTGAATGAACCGACAAATGCCGAAGTAGCGGAAATACCGCACTCCAAATCAACCTGAATCTTCTGTCTGAAAAACAAAGGCCATAAAGACGCTTCCCCACGCCGCCGGCCAAGAAACCATATCAAGCACATATCGCTCTATTTATTTGGATAATTGCAAAATTTATTTTACCTTTGTGAAAATTTTTCGTTTTGTGGCAAAATAGAAGCTTATTCAACGAGAAATTTTCCGGAGACTCCGGACACATCCCATTATTAACAGAAAATTACTTACATAATATTATATGTGTGGCATAGTTGGATATCTTGGACAGGGTAATGTCTATGATGTACTTATTAAGGGTCTTCATCGACTCGAATATCGCGGTTACGACAGCGCCGGTATTGCGCTCGTAAGTCCCGATGGTCATCTCAATGTATACAAAACTAAAGGTAAGGTCGAAGTCCTCGAATCATATTGTACCGACAAAAACCTCGATGCTGCCGCCGGTGTGGCCCATACACGCTGGGCTACTCATGGTGAACCCTCTGATTGTAATGCTCACCCCCACTTCAGTGAGGACCGAAATATTGCTCTGGTTCATAACGGAACCATCGAAAACTATAAAATCCTAAAAGATGCCCTTGAGCAACATGGATGCAAATTTCATTCCGAAACAGACACTGAAGTGCTTGTGCAGCTTATAGAATTTATCAGAGTAAGCAATAACTGCTCATTGATAGATGCTGTGCGTGAAGCCCTCAAGCAAGTAGTAGGAGCTTATGCAATAGCAGTAATTGAGAAAGATAACCCCGACTGCATTATAGCAGCAAGAAAAAGCTCACCCCTGGTCATCGGTATCGGTGAGGATGAAACTTTCCTTGCCTCCGATGCTACCCCCATCGTAGAATACACAAAGAATGTAGTCTACCTTAAAGATGGAGAAATAGCAGTAATCAAAAGGGGAGAACCCCTCAAACTGCTGACCCTCGAAAATCAGGAAGCATCCATAGATGTCACCACTCTGCAGCTTTCAATCTCGCAGCTCGAAAAGGGTGGATATCCCCACTTCATGCTCAAAGAGATCTTTGAACAGCCCAATACTCTACGCGACTGTATCCGTGGACGCGTGGTAGAAGGTGGAAAGAGAATCATGCTCAATGGTGTCATTGACAATAAGGAGAAATTTGCAAAGGCAAAGAGAGTAATCTTTGTAGCCTGCGGAACTTCTTGGCATGCAGCCTTACTCGGTAAATATCTGGTGCAAGATATGTGTCGCATTCCGGCAAGTGTAGAATATGCCAGCGAGTTTAGATACTCTAACCCCGTCATTAACCCTGACGATGTTGTCATAGCTATCTCTCAAAGTGGCGAGACAGCCGACACGTTAGCAGCAATCCAACTCGCCAAGCAAGCCGGAGCCTTCGTATATGGTATTTCCAACGTAGTAGGAAGCTCCATACCTCGCGAGACTGATAGCGGAACGTACATCCACGTAGGACCCGAAATTGGCGTAGCCTCCACAAAAGCATTCACCGGCCAGGTAATGGTGCTGACGATGCTGGCACTGAGCGTGGCACAGGTGAGAAATACCCTCGACCCTGATATGATTGCCAAAATCGGAAAATATCTGCTAGAGATTCCCGACCTGGTGGAAAAAGTGCTGGAGAATACCGCAGAGCAGATAGAGCGCCTCTCCTTAATATATACATATGCTCGCAACTTCCTCTACTTAGGACGCGGCTACAGCTACCCTGTTGCTCTCGAAGGAGCATTGAAGCTCAAAGAGATTTCCTATATTCATGCTGAGGGATACCCGGCAGCTGAAATGAAGCATGGACCCATAGCACTTATCGACAACGAAATGCCCTCGGTCATCATAGCTCCTAACGACCATCTCTACGAAAAGATTGTCAACAACGTTCAGCAGGTGAAGGCTCGCGGAGGAAGCATCATTGCCATTGTCACTGAGGGAGACACCGTCATCCGCAACATTGCCGACCACGTATTAGAGGTTCCCGCTATGCCCGAATGTCTGACACCGATCATTACGAGTGTCCCGCTTCAGCTGCTTTCCTACTATATTGCCATCAACAAGGGCAAAAATGTAGACATGCCTCGAAATCTTGCTAAGTCGGTGACAGTAGAATAATTACGGGCTCAGACATCAAAGTCGACAAATAAAAAATCATAAAAAAGTGCAATTTTTTTCAATTTTGTTTTGTAGAGTTGAAAATTCGTTATATCTTTGCACTCGAAAACGGCGAAAACTCCAAGCGGGGGTTGGAAGTCGTAATAAAAGCCTCTTTAGCTCAGTTGGCCAGAGCACGTGATTTGTAATCTCGGGGTCGTTGGTTCGAATCCGACAAGAGGCTCTAAAAAGGGCGAATACCAGAGTGGCCAAATGGGGCAGACTGTAAATCTGCTGGTTTATA
>JAMPAX010000001.1:413938-474833 GCA_023667015.1 Muribaculaceae bacterium
GTGCCCAGAACAGTGATAAATGTTTTGGGTGCTATTGGTCTTAACTGGTTGATATTTAGTAGGTGTGACAAAATAATCTTGTAGGATTAAATTGATACACACCAAGAATGGTGACCGTTTGTGACCGTCATATTTTAAGAGTTATTGATGACCTTGATGAAATCAAAAATATCTTCTGGGAGGTGGTAGTCCAGTTTCCCATCATCCCTCAACTCCATCAATAATCTTCCAAGGAGATTGCTCCCTATAAACATATCTCCTTCCTTTTTGCATCCCCACGTGTCTGCTGTTTTCTTATGGGTGGTAGACTGGTCTTCTACTATCACTTTCCCTTTGGTTGCATCCAATGAGTTTCTGAAATCTTCACTCTGGTCAAATTTGGTTTGAAGACAGAACTTCATACAATTCACAATTATCTTACCCCAATCACCTCTGCATAGTCCATTCTTCTCACCTGATTTTGCTATCCACTTCATTGGGAGTCCTCTTTTTGTGTATATTGATAACAGGGTGTCCTTGTCTGTGAACTTCATCATTTGAAATAGTTGCTCACTATTGCAAAACTCCACACCATCCACAACTAATGGTGTAGGATAAAAGTTTCCCAAGATACCCCATTCATCTTTTACCTTGCTGAATGGGATACATTCATTCGTACGATATTCGCACCAGATATAGTATTCTGGATAATACTCCTTTATGAATGATGCAACCTTTCCTTCCTTCATAGTGTTATCTCTTTCTCTGAATTGGGTATAAGTTGTTGTTTAGCATCCAGCTCCACTTGGTGTATCCTTGTAATCTTAATCTTCTGGTCATCAAGGACTGCAACATTGAGTCCCAAGTCAGGATTTTTCCAACTGTATGGCCAAGTTATGAACTCAACACCAATACTGTTAAGAAACTCAGATGCTTCTTTTTCTCCTGCTAATGTTAATGATTTGGATAATGATTGACCTTTTACCAAGTCAATATCAATATGTTTCTCAAACTTTTTAGCAAGGTATTTTCTGAAATCCTTACTATCAAGTGTGAATTTCTCTGGTATGGTATGACCAAGTTTCACTTCTGCTCTCTTGACTATGTCTGGATGAACAGGTTTCTTGAAATCTATATGTTTGTCATCAGTCAGGTCAGGAACTTCCACTGTATAAACATATTGAGTGGTTACACTCTTGTTAGCACCAGAATAATGTGATGCTGACTTGAATGAAGAGGTAAGATACACTCCATAACCAAACTTTACCTTCCCATCTCCTTCAAGGACATGTGAAAGGTCAAATTTTGGGAACAATGCTGATGAACCGTGATAGAATATAGCCATATTTGAGATAGTTTTCCACTTGCAAAGATACAAAATATTATTGGAAACTCGATTGTAAATAGTGCTAAATATACTAATAAATAAAGCATTGCGAAAATATTTCCGCAATACTCTGACCTGTGTTCTGACTTTTGCTCTGAACTATGCTGCCATCATCATTTGACATGATTCTCTTTGGACTGGGTGGAGGATGTACTGGGTGGTGTTTCCTTCGATGGTGAATTCTATCCTTCCATAACCCATATTCACTTGGAAGGTTTCTGAGATGAACCCATCAGGGGTAATCTCATAGGGTTGACCTGATGCGATGACCTCGTTGATGTGGGTCTCGATTTGTTTGTTGAGGATATCTGCAAAAAGGTCTGCTGATTCCATTGCCAGGATGATGTCCTTTGATAAGTTCCCATTTGTGAACTTCTTGATGTTTAGTTTCATAACTGTAATTTTTATTGGTTTCTGTTTTGATGTTACAAAGTTACCAATTGCCTTATTCTTTTAGGAAACAGCCAATATTGGGAGGTCTCGCTTATGCTGCGATACGTTCTACACCAAATCGAGCCTTTACTCCATCGATGACACACTTCATACTTGCCTTTCTCCCTTTCATATAGTTGGATAGTGTTGACTTGCTGATTTTGAAGTGAGAGCATATCTCTGCTTGGGTTGAGAACCTGCCAAGTTCCTTGGTCTTGTCAAACTTCTTGTCAGGGGTGAGTTGATATGCAACCAAGCAGGGTTTGGTAGTCTTGCCACCCTTTGCAGGTTTCTCTGCATTCTCAACAGATGGTATGGTGGGAGTATCCTCGATTGTTGCAGGAGTTTCCTCTGAGACATGTCCTGTCTCGGATTTGCCTTCTGCATCCTCTGCATACTTCCACTTGTATCCATAAGCAGTGCCACCAGTTGAACGCGCTTGATAGATGGTGCCGGCATTGTGTGTTCTATCCGATTCAGAGTCTAATGCTGCCACAGCCTCTGACACAGAAGCATAAGTCTTGATGAGTTCACCAGTCAGAGACAATTGACACAGGGGTTTTCCTATTTTACCCTTTGACTTCTTGCCTGACTTCTTGCTTGTTTTCTCCTTACACTTTGGTACTTCACGGAGTGAGTCCCCACATTTGTTGAGAATGACGTTCAGGGTGAGGAGCCATCCAAAATAGTCCAGAGACATATCTGTTTTCATAGTCTCAATGTTTCTGCCGGCCTCTTTCATCACATTGAAGAATTGGTCTTGATAAAGGGAGTTACCCCATTTCCCTCCTATGGATTTGTCGAGGAGACCTTCCAATTGAGGGGCTACATCCTTATCCATCTCTGCATAGGTTATGCAGATTTTTTTCCAGTTGCTGTTCTGCAAGTTGGACTGGTAGTCTGGATACTCTGCGACCGTAATTTCGTGGAGGTAGGAGAGAACTTCATCCGCATCATAACGATGGTCGCGTACAACCTGAGTGATGACATTCTTTGCCTCTGCGTTGGTGATGATGTAGCCTACTGTTTCTTTGAGGTCTTTCACTTGGGTGTTGAACACTGCGGGATTGAAAACTTTTGACTTTGCCATGTCTTTGGTATTTAAATTATTAAATATGATGTTTTTATTATTTACATTGCAAAGTTCGCGGTTTCTACTCAATCTTCCACGACAGCCAATATTGGGTGTTCCTGAGACCTCCATAGACTGAGTTTCTGCTTGGATAGAATAGTTGGTAATCAGCAGGTGGGTCGCATTGCGGTCATTGTTGTCCTTCATATTGCCGGTATAGACTTTCCCATACTCCTGTATGAAAATACCCTGCTGACTGTAAAGATTGCGGATGAAGTCTGTTGCACCAATAATCATCATCCATTTTGCCTCACACTCATTGATAAGATAATTGGCAAGACGTGTGTGGTCAGTACGATTGAACTCATGTCCATCATAATCTGAGAATGGGCTATCATACGGAGGGTCAAGAAACACAAAGTCATTCGCACTTGGTTTAGTTTCTCTGAGGAACTGCTCAAAATCCATATTCCAGATGTGGGTCTCGCTGAAATGTTCTCTCAGTTGTGATGACTGATAGTATGCCAACTTGTTAGCAAGAGTGGTCTTGTTGCAGGAGTTGCCTCCATAACCTTCATTGAACTCATCCTTCTTGTTGTAGCTGAACTTGCCACCAAATGCAGTCTGCCTGATGAAAAGAAACGTTGCAGCGTGGAGAGGGTTGTTGGTTTTCGTTATGGTGGGGTCGTTGTAGAGTTTCCGATACACAATGTACAGTGAACCTTTGATTGCAGTTTCCAGATTCATCTGAAAACCTTCCAGAGTTCTGTACCCCTTCTTCTTCATAGACCGCATCCTTCTGGATAGATACTTGATAATCTCAGATTTGAGCACACTGGACATTTCAGGAAATTCACTGATGATTTCAGCAATCTCAGCATTGTGTTCACCACAGAAAACTGAAACCATGTCCTTCATCTTATTGTCTGACACCTTGTTGTCAAAGAAAATTTCAAAGATGCCATATAGGGAGGTCTGGTGTGCGTCAGCAAATGCCTTTGCCTTTTGCCATGTCTTCTCTATATCATTGACATAGTTGAAGAAATCCTGATTCTCCTCCTGAATGAATTTGTAGAGGGAGATTAAATCAGTTGAGAAATCATTGATATAGTGCTTCTTCGCTCGCAGTCCCATAAACACACTTCCACCACCGCAGAAAGGTTCGTAGTAGTTTTCGTAAGTGGGGAGGTTCTGAATGATGTATTTGAGTTCCTTTTTCTTTCCACCCGGCCACATTACTATCTGCTCCAATTCAGTAGCTGCATTGGTCGAGTTGTAGGTTTCAACACCGTGTGAAACTGTCATAAGGGTATTACCCAATTCCCTCCAACCGGGGAGTTCCACTGCCCCTGCTTGGGGATAGAGATTTGTTATCATCATAAAGTCATTGAGACTCTTGCCGAATTGGCTTGCTATTTGATAATTCATAATAAAATGCTGATTTATTTTGTTTTACATTGCAAAATTAGCAGGTATCCTTGACTTGATGAAGACAGCCAATATTGGGTGTTCTTATGGACATAAAAAAACAAGACCCCATCAGAGGTCTTGCCTTCTATATAATGCTATCTTATAAGGAGTTATTGAACTCCAAACGTGTTCTTTATATCATCTCGTATCTTGTCAGTTGCTTTCTCAATCTTAAAGGGTTGGTCTTTGTATCCCTCGATAGCAAACAAGTCCACAATCTTCTTGTTTGAGATGTACGCCTTAATTGCCTCCCTAATCTTTGACCTGTATCCATTAAGAGTTTTTGCATCAAATTCCTTGACCAATACACCTGTTGATGTATCAGACCTATCCTGAACTGTATCTGTAAGGTGTTTGTATATTCCACGTAATCTCTCAAAGAATTTGGGGGTTAGGTACTCAGGTCTTATGCCATTTTCATATAGCATAAAAGTCAGATATACAGCTTTCTCAATTGCAGTCAATTTCAGTTCTTTATTGGAATTATCTACATAAATCCGACAATCATACAACCCTGTGTATTTAGGTATACCACCATACTCATTAACTTTTTCTTTGAATTTGACTTCCAACTGATATTTGTTTTTGTTTTTACACTCTCTTTTGATTTTCTCTATGATAGAACCAATCTCATCTTCAAGACCAAGTCCATTGGTAATGCTTTCAGTAAGAGCATCCTCCAATGTGCTTTTTACTTTGTTGTAGGATTTGGGATTTGCAGAAAGATACCCCATCCCCAGTTCATCCTCCTCATTATTACCAGCAGAAGTGGAGTTCCCAATATGTTCACCCTCATCTGGGACAATGATGACCTCTCCACCCATATCAGCTGGAATAAGGGATGGATTGAAATGCTTGCCGTGGAAATATAGGTTGCCAGTGAGTTTACCTATTTTGAACCATAGGTTTCCTTTCTCATCAAGGTCTGATTGGACAATATGCAGAGAACCCTCCACATTTACCACCCACTCTTTATCATCTATGATTTCGTACGATGGATTATCGTGGTCTTGAAAAAACAGTTCTATCTGTTTTCTCAAATCATCCTCCTTTCGAGGGGTGTCTTGTTTTGCTCTATTTAATGTCTTACTTAAAAATCCAGCCATAATAACAGGGTCTATATAAATGTATAACGAAAACCACACTCATTTAATTATTTAACCCCTGAAATTTTCCTTGTCCCAATAATCAGACAGATGGTCATATTTGAACTAAAATAGGATATATCCCTGAAATAAGTGAATTTTGAGGTATATGTGAGATACACATAAAGAAGGTCTGACCTGACTAATTATTTTTGGAGGAAACATGTTATCAAACAATGACAAACCAACTTAACTCCCAGAATAACAGACATATCAGATAATCAAGGGATACTCGTAAACCAATGAGTGAGGGAACAACCGTGGATGTCATGTTTCTTTCCTACTCATCTGCATCCATTCACTCTACTTTGAGTTTCAGTTTCACACCATATATATCCAATGCAGTCTGTTCCATAACAGATTTAACCAACTCTACATCTGACTCCAAACATCCAATACAATCATGTACGGTGTAGAGGTATCTGATATGAGGGTCAAGGTTCTTCAACACCTCCTTGATATACCTCACTTCCTCATCCTGCAACCTCCTTGCCAATACACTTGCATTCTCATCAGGATGTTTCCTCTTGGGTTCAGGGTGTTTCTTATACCATAGTATCTCTTCATAGATGCTTGGTTCATTCTCATAAAGATACCTCCATAGGTTTTTCAGAAACTTTCTCTCTATATTCTTTGGTTGCTTATCATCAACACCAACCATCTGTTTCCCAAACAAGAATTTTATAATCCAGTGCTTAATCAGAGGTCGCAGTTTGATATAGGGATTGGAGGATGATTCATGTTTCACTTTATCAAGGACATTCTCCTCATCCAATGCCTGCTCCCTGACTTTCTTTTTCTTGCTTTTCTTGTTCTTGGATATATGGTTATTGTACTCACTGATAATGTCATCCACAGACCTGTCTTTGAGTAATCCTGTAATATCAATCAACCACTCATAGAAATCACCTTTCAAAGCATGTTCCATCCATAGAGAATTGAGTGTATTACCCAGTTCCTGTTTCTTTCTCTTTACCCTCAACCCCAACAGAGTAGGTTGTGAATTACTTATATCAACCTCCTTGAACCTCTCACCATTGATAGTAAAGAAACCTCCATGTCTGTATTCTGACTTCATACGGGTCATTATAGAGTATAGTCTCCCGTTTGCTCCATCAATGGTTATGTTCATACCGCTGTCAGTCTTATGATGCAAGTTTTCTATGTCATTAAAATGTTTCAGTTTCTTATTATAGTAATCCCTTGCTTTATCCCCTGTCTTTGAGTTTTGCAAACCAATGATACACACATCCTTTATCCTCATCATCACTTCATAAAACTCATCATTCACCACCATAAACTTTATAGTATCTCTCTGCTTCTCCCATAACCACTCATCTGCATAAGGAGGTTTCTCACAGGGAGTATCCTCCTCAAAAGGGATATCAACAAAGAAATCATCCCACTTCTTATACTTCCAGTAATCTACCTCATACAGATAACCATGTTTCCCAACACTATAACTGCACCTCAAACCAGTAATATAACCCATCATAGAAAGTGCAAGAACAACCTTCTGAGGATACCTCTGACTACCATAACCTGTCTTCTTAATGAACCCCTCTTGATTATACTCACCCAAATGATTAGACTGGAAGAAATAATTACCTATGACAAAGAAACTCCTCTTGAATTTATGGATATAATCACTCCTCCCTGAAATCTGATCATCAAGATTGATTATCTCTTTACTCTTAGGGAATAACTTCATTGAGTGATAGAGATAAACCATCTCTCTATCTTCCCTTGTCATATTCTTCAAATCATCAATCAACCTACTGAAATCACTATTGTAAATCTCTACAATCCTACCATTAACTCGCATATATAAAACATTATAAATTTCATAAAACACCAATCTCTTTCACTACGTGAATAAGAGTTGGAGTTCTTCCATTTCATTCCAGAACCCCAACATCATAAATGACCATGTTTCCTATCAAGTGATATACCCTCTTTCTAATATCCTTCTATAACACCCTCACAACACATGTACCCTTTATGTCCCTATTATTCGCTCACTTGGTGTCTCCTCACATTTTAAACAATAACAAAAACAAGAATATTGACACAACAGAGGTTGTGGATGGTAGTGGAAAGTATCAATACGCTTTTAAAGACGACAAGGCAGAATTGGAACGTGTCAATGAGAACGTTCATTCAGAAACTTCAGAAACCGAAACCGAGTGAGAATTTGCAAGAATTTGCGATTGAAATTTGGCTGAGACAAACAGCCAAATATCCGTGGCACCTGTCCAACCTCGTATCCTCGTTGCGACTCAACACATTCACCAAAATAGACCTGCAAAAGTGGCTTGATGAGCCATTTACGCCACCTCCTGATGATACTGAAATTTCTTAGGGGGGATAGGCGACCCTACGCGACCTTTGATTAGTGGGTAACCGGTTGATTGTCCGCCGATGAGCTTATGCTATAAAAATTTATTTTGGACACTATTGGATATATCCCTGAAATAAGTGAATTTTGAGGTGTGTTGATTACACACACAGAAGGTCTGACTTGACAAATACTTTTTTTGATTGACATTATATCTGATTAGTGTATTTGGATGTAAGTTGTTATTATACAATGTTTTGTTCAATGGTTGGTTTATATAATTTCTTGTGATGGATGTCTTATTGTGGATGTCTTATTTGTTGAGTAATCCATACTTTCATTACCTCTGTCACCATAAATATGGTATATAAAAGATAGAAAGTATGAATGAGAGTTATGATAGTGCAATACTCTTTGAACATCCAATAAACATTGATGATGGTCCAGAGGGGAAACCAGATATAAAGACAATCTGGGGGTTACTTTACAACAAGTCAGAACGTAGGTATGAGGGATGGTATAGGGATATGCTTGGGGAAATTACTTATGTTATGGGGTGTGAAAGGTTACAACACAATCGAGGTGATATGAGTAAAACACATTGGTATCTCCCTTCTGGGAAGGTTATACCAATCTCCCCAGCAATGGTATATTTTGTTTATAAGACCTTATCCCCTGATATAATCAATTTCAGGATAATAGAATTTGATAATCCAATAGAGTTCAAAGCAGGAGAGAATGATGGTATATATCTCCTTTCAAATCAACCTTTTATTAGATATGGATTGATTAAGAATACACACAATAATAAGGATAATGATGAAGAAATTAAGTAAATCAGCTAAAATAAGCATTGAGGTCAATGAGAACCTGAGTGAAGATATAATAATTGACTTGAATGAGGTTTTACAACTTCCAATAATAGTTAATCCACTTTTAGAAACTAAAAGTGAAACATCACATAAACTCCTGACCTTTGAGCAATTTGTAGCAGGAGCAAAACAGAAAACACATAAATAATATATACAATAAAAGAAAGTGCTATGGAACAAAAATATAGATATGATGCAGTAATTGTGCTCGATAGAGCAATAGAGATTTTTGGTGAGGGTGCAATTTATGGACTCTATATCAACCTCGAAGATGAGAAAGTCAATAATGCTAATGGTAATCAGATTGAGAATTACATTGCTTATGTATTGTGTTGCTCACAATGGTTAAAGAATGGTGGGAAAATTGAGGATGATGACTTGAACTGGACTCATCAACAGCAGCACCTAGATGTACACCTCAGCATTGGTTTGATGAGATTTATCGAGGTTCTGTTTAATGGAATGATAGGATATAAACTAATCAATATTGACCCTGTTGAGGTTGAGGATACACTCATCACTGACCCAGGTATAATACAGAAATACACCCAACAGGAAGGAGGTGAAGAATGAATTTGCTGTTAGAACGTGATGAGTTTATCAAGGATAAGGAGTTAAAGGAGGAGTTTCTGAACAAACATAACTCCAACAACAAGGTGTTACAATACTCTGATTTCAAGAATAAATACCTCCACAATTCTGAGACAGATAACCAAGATAAGGATATGATAGTAAGACTAAAAAAGTAATTTGCTGAATAAGATATTATTATGTTTATTGATGACCACAGGTGAGAATAGTATTCTAATCTGTGGTCTTTTTATATTTCGCACGTTCGCAAACTTCATAGAGATACAAAGAAAGGTGCATTGTTCTTGAGATTGTGTAAGGATGAGGTTGCTCTTATGCTCCATTATAATTATCCCATCTCCATCTTAAATTCTCTCTATTAACATAATCAGGCAATATGATTCTAGGAGGAATTGATGCTCCATAGGACCATCTTGCCTTATCTGATAAAAAAACATCACCATTCTCAGAGATACGTAGATGTCCTGAATCAAACAAGAAATGTATATCCATTCTCATAGCAAAACCATTATCGGCAGTATCGGCACCATTATATTTATATGGTTTTATGTGAGCTGCTTCTAATACTTCGGGCATTGCAACAACTGGTCTACTCACAAAACAAGGTCATAGAAGGATACTCACCCTCCTATGACCCTACACAATATATAAAAGAAAGTGATGAATGCTCACTCTGTTTTGTCATCACATATAATGAATGATTTCCTCACCATTCTCATAGTCTTTTAGTTTGGTTAATATTCTATTAATCAGGGATTGGGATGTGACTACTGTAATCTCATCCTCCCTGTCTGTATGATAGAGATATCCATATATAGTAATGTTGCTTTGGGGAAACTCCACTGGTTTTGTGCAGACTATGACCATATTGTAATTTCCTTCATTCATCTTTACCAAGTTTCTTTTTATATCTGTCAATCAGTGATGGGTTGACCACCATTCTGGGTTCATCATCATCTATCTCATCCTTATTATATTGGATTGGTTCTCCTGCTTCCAACTCCTTATAGTTGACATCATCTTTGAATAAAACCTCAAAGAAATGAGAAACTGGTGTATAACCATATATTATATTACCATTTGGGAGGAACCAGTTATAAAAGTTGTCGTGTACCTCACCACCATTCTTCAGCCATTTTGCAATTCCATAGTGAAAACTAAAGTACTCTCTTATCCTACTTGAACCACATCTTTGTTCATATTCTTTTTCTTCTTCCTGATTGTAGAGCAGACCATAAATTGTTCCATTTGGGTTTTCAGGATGCAGTGCTATTGGTGTTTCCAATACTGCTATAGCATCTAAATCTTTCATCACTTGTATATTATATTGTATTGTATATAGTATTTATGACCTCTGTGTGTCAAAATAATCCTATAAGATTATGTTGTTCAAGTTTGACTTGTAAAATCTTTGCGACATCCGTACGAAAATTTTATTATGAAACACCCCTTGATTGTGTATGACAGTCAGGGGGATTTCTTCATTCATATTCAATACATTGACCCAATTGCTAAAGTTTGCTAACAATCTGTTATTCTTCAGGTTATCCCTTGGTGGGGTCGAAAATGATCTGTAATTTAGCTGTGCCAAAATAATCCTACAAGATTATAATAATGGATACTGTTAGAGTTGTCATATATGCTAATCCAGATGATGTTTTCATCTTGAATACCTACTCAAAATCCAAGCACTACAAAGTGGTGAAGGTGTTTGAAGTTGGTGTTTTGGTGTGGTATGACATTGTGAAATTCATTCAGCTCAACAATATCCAAATGGTGCTGGTGATGAACTGCACATCCATCTCTTGCAAGGTGTATGATTTCCTTTCAATAGTCAATGACCTGTGCAAGATTAAGGTCTGTGTTCACATACACACCTATAAGATTGACTCACTACTTCCAACTGGGAAAGTGAACCCAGTTTTCAGAACTGCTTGTAAAATCCTGTATGAATTTGACACTCTTGATAGGAACCAATCCAAAGAGAGATTAGAAAAAGGATATTCTTCCCATAGGAGGAGAGGAGGGAGAGTTGGAAGAAAGAAAGGATACAGAAAAAGTTATGACCAGTACCTAATAGAATATGAGAAGGAGATAGACCTATTAATAGAGGGTGTATCCCTTAAAAGGATAAGAGACCTCACTGGTACCAGCATCAGCACATTAAGAAAACTCAAAATCATCTTTGTGTGATTTGCGAAATATGAAATTCTATATTCGATGCTGTCAAATAAATCAAAGAGAGAAATAAAAGCAATTTCAACCTGCTTTCAAAAATGATTACAGACTTAAATGATAGCAACTTTAAAATGAAAGCAAAAATGGAAAGTACAAGAATAAAATCAGTCATCTACGCAAGAGTTAGTTCTGTGGGTGAACGTCAATCAACCACACGTCAAGTTGAAGACCTCAAAATCTATGCAGACAAGAATGGGTATGAAATTCAGAATGTCTTTGAAGAGCACATCTCAGGTGCAACAAAGAACAAGGATAGGATTGTACTCAATGAGTGTCTTGATTTCTGTATGAGCAATGGAACTGATATTCTGCTGCTATCAGAGTTGAGTCGACTGGGTAGAAATGTTGATGAGGTACTTGCTAACGTGAGATACTGCAAAGACCATCACCTTAATATATATTTCCAAAAGGAGGGTATCTCAATTTTTGATAGAGATGGAAAAGAAAACCCATTTCTCACAATTATGATTGCTGTACTTGGAACCTGTGCTCAGATGGAAAGAGACTCGATATACTACAGACTTCAAAGTGGAAGGAAACAATATGTGGAAAAGTGCATAAAGGAAACTGGAAAGTCTGGACTTGGTCGCAAGGAGGGATACAGAAAATCCAAGGAAACAAAGAAGGAACAATATAAAGAGGTGTTGAAACTGCTCAAAGGTGGATACCCCATCCGCAAGGTTGTTGTCCTCACTGGAACATCAGAAAGTACAATTGTGAGATTGAAAAAAGAATTTGCTATATGACAACAATCAGAAACATCCTCATCAACACATTGATTGCAGGTGCATCCCTTTGCATCTATGCAGTTGCAATGTGCAAATACATTGGTCTTTTTCTCTCCTTATCATTTGTTTTTGTGCAGTTTCTGTGCAATCCTGATAAAGGAACTGCTAAATAAAGCTAAAAATTACCCAATAGCACAAAATCCTTGAAAAATGTGTTATATTTATAGTGTAGTCTATCTCAATCCAATTCCAATGGTCTTATCATCCAAATAACAGGATGGATAAAAATGGACTGTATCTTAGACTTGAAAATAATTAAATCAATAGATATGAGTGAATTAAATTATGGTGTGACCACTACACCTTATAATAGTGGAGGATTTATGTATGGATTTGCTGATTTTCTGAAGACAGTAGTAAAACAGAGTATGGAGGAAGTCATCCAAAACAAGATGTATGAGAATGTGGTTCTTGACCAGAACCTGACCGCAAAACAACTCTGCGAGAGATGGCACATCACAAAGAATACCCTCCTTGCATGGGAGAAAAAAGGTGTTATCTCTCACATAATGACAGGTGGGAGAAAAAAGGTCTACTCTCTCAAAGATGTGAGGGAAGCAGAAGCAGATGGTTTAATAAAAGGTGTTGCGTGATGTTGACAGTACAAATCAGAACAAAGAGTAAGGATGGGGTTGCCCCTCTTTACACCAGACTCAAAATCAATGACAAAGCAGTCTGGATTAACCTACACCTGAATGTGGATGTGCAGAAGTGGGCAGAAGCATCAGTATCTGACAGGAAGATTGCAAACTTCCTTGACAGACTTGACTATGCCAGAAAACTATCAGAGATAGAGTTTGAGGTAAAGGAACTCCGCAGACATCATCGACTGACAAAGGATGCACTGGATGAGGTAATCAAGAGGGTTGTATTTGCAGAGGTGCGAGAACAGCTCATCAAGGATGAGGATATTGAGAAACAACTCAAGGAGCGTCAGAGAAAGGATGTCAAGAGATTTGTCAAAGAGTATGTGGAGGGGATAGAGAAAGGTGAAATCCTCAATACCAAGAACAAGAAATATTCCAAGAATAGCATCAAGTCGTGGACCCAGTTCAGAAGACTGTTTCTTGATTGCTACAAGGGTATGTCATTCACTTGGGATGAGATGACACAGTCTATTGTTCAGAAGTTTATGCTCTATCTGGATAAGCATCAGTATATGGGTGAGACCAAGAATAGACATATTGGGATATACAGTACCCTCATCTCTGTTGCTGAAAAAGAAAAACTGCACAATAATGGTGTGGCAAGAAAGTGGTTGCACACAGTCACTGTGACTGATGATGATAGGAGAGCACGCATCTACCTTACAATGGATGAACTCAAAGCACTCTATTCAATGCCACTCATAGGTCTGCAAGAGGTTGTAAGAGACTGGTTTCTGATTGGTTGTTACACCTCCCTGCGATATGATGAATTCAGCAAAATAGAACCCGGGTGCATTGGTTACACCATCAAGGGAAACAAGGTCATTCGCATTAAGCAAGGAAAGGTAAACTCCAAGGTCGTTATCCCCATCATTAATGATGAACTGGAAACACTTTTGGAGAAATACAACTATTCAGCACCCAAGCTCAATGAACAGGTGATGAACAGATACCTAAAAGATATTTGCAAGGAGTTGGCAAAGACTGAACCATCATTGGGAATGAAGATGAGAACCCTCCTAACCAAGACAGAGAGGAAGGGAGTTGCATCAGGTAAGATGGAGTTTGAATATGATAGTGAGGGGTTTGTAGTAAAACCACGTTGGCAACTTATTTCATGTCACACTGCAAGGAGAACATGTATCACCAATATGTATCTGAGTGGTAAATTTTCAACAAGACAGATAATGAGTGTGAGTGGTCATAAGAAGGAGGATACTTTTTTGAAATATGTCAGACTTTCCTTGGATGAGAAGGCAGATGATGTAGCAATGGCAGCAGCAGATGGTCTGTTCTGAATAGAGGAAACTCAAGAGGAAACCATTGAAAAGTATAGAGAGTAATCAGATTGTAGGTTGTTTCCTATGCTTTTTATTATTGTCCTTATTTTTAGGATATTAATATCCGTGCGAAAATTTTGGTTGACAAAATGCTGCCAGTGAATATGATAGCTAAATATCTGAGCTTGAATTCAATAAAGTTTACAAGGTGTACCAAAAGTGACCAAATCTGGGTGATAAAAAAGAAAATCACCTTGCATCTACTTGATTTTAAGTAAATTACAAGGTGAAATCTGTGCCCAGAACAGGAGTCGAACCTGCACGCCTCTCGGCACTCGCACCTGAAACGAGCGCGTCTACCATTCCGCCACCTGGGCTTTGCTTTGCAAAGGTAGTGCTTTTTGATGACCTTTGCAAATTTTTCTTTAATTTTTTATTTGGCAGGAGCTGCGGGAGCCTCAGCGGGAGCTGCAGCAGGCTTGGCGGCAGGTGCTGCTTTCTGTGCCGGAGCGGGAGCTGCTGCCGGAGCGGGAGCTGCTTGTGTCTGCTGCGGAGCGGCAGGCGCTATGGCGCTGACGTTGGTCGGAGTCTTTATTGCAAAGGAGGCGCAGATGCTGACTACGCAGATGAAGATGGCCAGACCCCATGTGGCCTTCTCAATGAAGTCTGTGGTTTTGCGGTAGCCCAGATATTGGTTGCCGCTACTGTAGTCGGAGGCCAAGCCCCCACCTTTGGATTTCTGGATGAGTACTACGCCAATCAGAAGGATGCAGGCGATGACGATGAGGATTGTTAGAAATATATACATCTCTTTTGTTTTTACGCTATTTTTTTTCTTTGTTGGCAATCAACTTCCGTAGGAAGCGGATTTGGTCTGCAAAGTAAATACTTTTTTCGGTATTTTTCAAATTTAATTGAGTAATAATATCCAATGCTTTGCTAAAATTGCCATTTTTTATCATTATTCTGACTAGTCCTTCGGTCAGGGAGGCGTTTCCTATTGCTTCGGTCTCTTCAGTGTCTTCGCTTATGATTCCGGGTGTGGGTTGTGTGGGTGTGGGCTGTGGATGTCTTGTGCGCGGAATTTTTGGGGGCACGGCTTCGAGGAAGGCATTGATACGAGATGCAGTGTCGTCAGCGGGGATGTCGTTGATGGGTTGCTTTTCTGCAATAGCTGCAGTAGCATCTACGTTAGGAATGATCTCGGCCATCGGCAGGTCAGGAGTGGTATCGGGAATTGAGGTGGAGTTTTTGCCGAAGGTGTTGAGGAAGGTTTCTATGGCGTCTTCTGTGGAAGGAGTGTGGGTGTCGTTTTCACCGTAGAAGTCAACGAGGCTTTCTGAGTCGAGGCCGAAGATTTCGCGCAGGGCGAGAGGGGAACCCACGTTGACGGCGAGTCGAGTTTTCAGCCAGGCGCGTTGTTGAGGGTCTCGGCATGTGTTGAGCTCGTCGAGAAGGGGCGCAATGAAGTAGGGATAGTCAGAGATTAGGGAGTTTAAGGATGAAGTATTCATTATATATAAGGAGATGGACTCTTAAGTCACCAATTTCCGAGAGTGGCGTTGAAGATAAGGTCTACGAGTTCGTCGGTAATTTCGCGACAGAGGTCGTCTTGGACGTCGGTGAGCATCAGGGAGGAGTCAAATTGACGGTATGCTGAGAAGGTTTGGTCTATGGAGTTTGAGGGGTTAATGTTGTCGGTGTATTTTACACGGACGGTGATAGTCAGACGGGTTTCGGTGGCATAGGCGTTTTCGCCTACGGCCTGAGGGGAGAGGGAGTATCCGGTGATTTCGCCTGTCATTTCGAGGTTGGCGTTGTTGGAGTCTACCTCTTGCAGGCGAGTTTGACGGGTGACAACGTCCATAAGTTTGTTTTCAAAGGTTTGTTGCAGAGGGGGGTATACGAGTGCAGCACGTATGGGGAATTCGGTAATGTTGATAGTCTTGTATATGTCGTAGTTCAGAGCTGAGCCGTTGAACTTATAGCTTATGGTGCAACTCTGGGTGGAGACCATCATTCCGATGCCGAGAATCAAGGACATCAGGAGAGTAGCGAGAGATGTCTGCTTTAGAGAGTTTAGGGAATCTTTACTCATATTGCATTAATCGTCGGATTTTCCGGAGGGTTCGAGGCCAAACTCACGGATTTTACGATAAAGGGTACGGATTGAGATGCCGAGGTCGTCGGCAGCGGCGCGTTTGTTGCCGTCATGTCGGGAGAGAGCCAGGGCAATAGCGGAGCGCTCAGAGTCTTCGAGGGTGGTAGGGGGCTTGGGGATAGCTACCAGCGAAGAGGAGCGTGGGAGGGGAGCTTGGCGGGTGATGGCGTCAGAGTCGGAGACGTCGATAGCTTTCAGCGATGTAGCCGGGCGAAGAATCATGTTGCGGAGCTCTTCGATTTCAGCGCGAATAGAGAAGAGGGATTGCCATATGAGTTCGCGTTCGGAGTCGTAGGAATGGGAGTCGGTGCAGGAGGGGAGAGCATGTCCGGCTGCGCCTTCGCGATGAGCGGAGGGGAGGGTGTCGATGACGTCTGAGCGGGATATTTCCTTGCCGGCTTCAAACAGGGCGAGTTGTTCTACAACGTTTTTGAGCTGTCGAACATTACCGGGCCATGAGTATATCGACAGAGCATGTCGAGCACCTTCGGAGAAGGAGATGGGGGCTGTCATATACTTTTCGGAGAAGTCGGCGGCGAATTTTCGGGCGAGCAGGAGAATGTCATCGCCGCGGTCGCGCAGAGGTGGGACGTTGATGAGGATCGTGGATAGGCGATAATATAGGTCTTCGCGGAATTTACCTTTTTCTACGGCCTTAATCAGGTCAACGTTTGTTGCGGCGACGATACGAATGTCTGTCTTTTGTACTGTAGAGGAACCGACTTTGAGGAATTCGCCGGTTTCGAGTACTCGGAGCAGGCGAGCTTGGGTAGTGAGCGGAAGTTCGGCTACTTCGTCGAGGAAAATAGTGCCGCCGTCGGCTTCCTCGAAGTAGCCCTTACGAGAAGCCACCGCACCGGTGAATGAGCCTTTTTCGTGGCCGAAGAGTTCGGAGTCTATGGTGCCTTCGGGGATAGCACCGCAGTTGACAGCGATATATTTTTTATGTTTGCGGGCACCGAAGAAGTGGATAATTTTGGGAAAGAATTCCTTTCCGGAGCCGCTCTCGCCGGTTACGAGTACTGACAGGTCGATAGGAGCGACGGTGACCGCGCGAGTAATAGCAGCGGCCAGTGCCGGGGAGTTTCCTATTATGGAGAAACGCTGTTTGGCTCTGAGGGCTTCTTCGGATACTGATACAGGCATAAGTAAGTATTAAGTATTGGTTATGAGTTATGAAGTATAAGGGTGTTGATTTATAGCGGTCGCACTCATAACTATGATTAATATTTCTCGTTTACTTATTGTTGTCTTGTGGAAACCCACAAGTAATGCAAAGGTAGCAAAAAGGGGGGAGATAGCCAAAAGAAAAGCGCCGCGGGTATTTCCGCGACGCTTTGCGAGTATGGGGGGATTGGGATTATTCGTAGATAGAGAAGTCAACCTGAGCCATGTCGCCTTTTTCCATGAAAGCCTCATGCAGAGCGAAGGCAGCGTGGAGGTTGTGGGGAGTGTGGCCGCCGTTCTTGCAGGAGAGCTTGACGTAGTCCCAGAGAATCTCTTTGTACATCGGGTGGGCACAGTTTTCGATGATGGCTTCGGCACGCTGACGAGGATCTTTTCCGCGAAGGTCGGCAACGCCCTGTTCGGTAGCGAAGATCTTTACGGAGTGTTCGGAGTGGTCTACGTGGCTTACCATGGGGACGATAGCTGAGATCTTTCCACCCTTCTGGATAGAGGGGCAGGAGAAGATAGAGAGGTAGGCGTTGCGACAGAAGTCGGCGGAGCCTCCGATACCGTTCATCATCTTAGTGCCGAGGACGTGGGTAGAGTTGACGTTACCGAATATGTCGGCTTCGAGGGCGGTGTTCATGGCAATCAGGCCGAGTCGGCGTACGATTTCGGGATGGTTTGAGATTTCGCCGGGACGCATAAGGATTTTGTCGCGGAAGAAATCGATGTTGTCCATGAAGTGGAGCATAGCCTCGTCGGAGAATGTGAGGGCGCAAGTAGAAGCGAACTTACATTTTCCTTCCTCCATAAGATGCATGACGGCGTCTTGGATCACCTCAGTATACATTTCAAACTGGGGGATTTCGGGGTTTTCGCCCAGGCCGTATAGCACAGCGTTGGCCACGTTGCCCACGCCGCTCTGAATGGGGAGGAATTCCTTAGGCATCTTGCCTGTGCGGAGTTGTTCGGCGAGGAAGTGGGAGATATTGTCACCGATACGCTGGGAGATTTCATCAGGGGCAGTGAAGGGCTTGATGCTTTCGGAAGCGTTGGAGGGGACGATACCTATGATTTTCTCAGGGTCGATTTTTACGACTGTAGAGCCGATTCTGTCGGAGGGTTTGTAGATTGGGATTTCGCGGCGGTGGGGAGGATCGAGGGGCACGTAGTTGTCGTGGAATCCGCGGAAGGAGGTGTGGTAGTAAGAGCTATACTCGATAATCACCTTCTTTGCCATCTGAGCTAAAGTGGGGGTCATACCGAGACCTGCACCGAGGATAAATTCGCCGTTGGGGCTCATTTCTGTCACCTCGATGATAGCCACATCGATGTCGCCGTAGAAACCATAGCGGAGGTCTTGGGAGACATGGCTGAGGTGGGTATCGAAATAGTGCATGTTGCCGGTGTTGCAGAGTTTGCGGGCGTCAGGCTGGCTCTGATAGGGAGTTCTGATGCCAATGGCGTTGGCACGAGCGAGCTCGCCATCAACATGGTCGTTGGTGGAAGCGCCGGTGAAGAGATTGATTTTGAATGGTTCGCCTTTTTCATGGAGCTCTCTTGCACGCTTGGCAAGGGCTACGGTTACAACTTTAGGAGTTCCGGAAGCAGTGAAGCCCGAGAATCCCACATTGTCTCCATTTTTAATATAGCTGGCAGCCTCTTCGGCCGTAATAAAAGGGATACTCATTTGTAACGTTTAGATTTTAATGGTAATTTTGCACAAAATTAATATTTAAATCGGACATATACTATAAGATGGAGCCATTTTTTTTGCCGAATAACGATGAAAACGGCACAAAATTGAAAAAAGTGCGCATTGAGACCTATGGATGCCAGATGAACGTGGCCGATTCTGAGGTTGTAGCTTCGATGCTTTCGCTGGCCGGATATGAGCCTTCCGAGGGGGAGGATGTGGCATGCGTAATCCTCAATACGTGTTCCATACGTGACAATGCCGAGCAGAAAATCTACTCGCGATTGGCGTATTGGAATGCTGTGCGCCGTAAATCCGGACGCAATGTAATTATCGGCGTAGTCGGCTGTATGGCCGAGCGCCTTAAGAATAAACTCGTGGAGGATCATGGTGTAGACTTTGTAGCCGGTCCGGATGCCTATATGGATCTTCCGCAACTTGTGGCCGCTGCGGAGCTCGGGCAGAAAGGAGTCAGCATTGAGTTGAGTTTGACGCAGACTTATGCCGACGTCATGCCACGACGTATGGGTCGTGGCATCTCCGGTTTCATATCCATAATGCGAGGATGTAATAATTTCTGCTCCTATTGCATTGTACCCTACACACGCGGTCGCGAGCGCTCGCGCGATCCGCGCAGCATCCTTCGCGAGCTTGCCGACCTTCGCAGTCGCGGCTTCCGCGAGGCTACCCTGTTGGGACAGAATGTCAATTCATATAATTATAAGGGAGAAGAGGGTAATGTTGTAGACTTCTCGGCGTTGCTGGAGATGGTGGCCCGGGCAGCTCCGGATATGCGCATCCGGTTTACGACCTCCCATCCGAAGGATATGGGTGATGAGACGCTCCGGGTTATGGCTCGCAATGCCAATATTGCCAAGCATATTCATCTGCCGGTGCAGAGTGGGTCGAACAGGGTGCTCAAGCTTATGAATAGAAAATATACTCGCGAATGGTATCTCGACAGGGTAGCAGCAATTCGAAGGATCGTACCCGGGGCGGGATTATCATCAGATTTATTCACCGGTTTCCATTCCGAGACGGAAGAAGACTTCCGGCAGACGCTGTCTCTGATGGAAGAGGCCGGCTTCGACTCGAGCTTCATGTTTAAATACTCTGAGCGTCCAGGCACGTTTGCCTCGAAGAATCTTCCGGACGACATTCCGGAGGAGGTAAAGATAGAGAGGCTCAACAGAATGATAGCGCTTCAGAATGAACTCTCACGGCGCAGCAATCTCTCTGACGTTGGCAAGGAGTTTGAGGTGCTCGTAGAAGGACGCTCCAAGCGTAGCGCCGAGGAGCTCTGCGGGCGCACATCGCAAAATAAGATGGTAGTCTTCCCGGCCGAAGGCGCCAAGTCGGGGGATTTCGTCCGCGTACGCATTACGGATGCCAGTTCAGCCACGCTAAGGGGAGAGATACTCTGAGACCCGAAGCCCGAATCCCCTCCCCGTCCCACCCCCACAAGGTGAGGGAGGCAGAGACGGTAACTAAACCGGATGTATAAAGATTCAACCTGATTCAACCATAAAAAATCTCGGGAAACCCCGAGATTTTTTTATGCAAATGCGCGCGATAGTTCTTCCTCGATTGTCTCCGGTATGCTGCCGTGTTGCGGAAGTTTCAACACTAATCCCGGGAGGCGTTCCGAAAGCTCGTAGGCTTTGCCATAGTGTATTCTCATCCTGGTTTCATCTAAGATATCTTGGCAAATAATTTCGAAATCGCCATCGAGAAGTCTCTTGCCGGGAGATTTTAGTCTGCGCGACTCAGCAAGGTCAGCGATGCGGTCTACTCGCACGTAGACAAATCCGGCCGAGTTCTTGAGATATGTCAGCAGATAGTCGTTGATGTCGGCAATATCTACATAGGCCAGGTGTGAGTCCTTGCGAAATGGGGCTCCGGCTCCGACCTCTTCAATCTCACCAATGCCGGTGCGAGAGACTGTGCCATCCGTGAAAGTAGCTATAAGCCACTTAGAGCGTTCTTCCTTCTTGACGGCGAGGACGGCGAGTTTGTCGGGCTCATATTCGCAGTATAGGTCTTCTGTAGTGGTATTGAAGGTATGGTCGGCATTGAAATGGAGATAGAAGAGGGGGTAGACGAAGTCTTCAAATCCATCGTGGAGCACATTGGTGCGATGGCGACCGGTGAGTGCCTTCCGCCCGTTTTCATCAGCTTCCTCCGGAGTATTTGTTATTGTTATCTCCGAAAAATCATTCAGAGACTCAGTATTGGGAGGGGAAAGGGGAGCATCGGTAGATTCGGCCTCATCGATGTTTTGGGAAGATTCGGGCGTAGTAGCCAAATCCTTCTGCTGCAGTGCTATCCATTTATTGTAGTTGTCGGTGCGATTGGCTAGGAAAGATTTGAGCTCCTCGCCGGTGCGAGCACGCGTAGAGGAACTGTTGCGCACGAAAATAGTGTTTTCGAAATATACGGGAGTCTTCACCGGCGTTGTCTCCACAACGATGACACCCTTAGTAGATTCCGGGTCGGAGGCGATTTTCACCGCGTTCCAGGCATTCTCAGGGAGATGATAATGTATGGCACGCTCCAGGTCAACAATCATGCCGTCGAGCGAGGCTTTCTTTTTCTTGAAGCGTCGGAAGGATAGGTCATCGTGCAGGCCGGCCTCATAGCCCAGGTCGTTGACACCTATATATAACATACCACCCTCAGAATTGAGGAATCCGCAGATGATCTGAAGAATTTCACGGGTCTGTGCCTCCGGTCGGGGTAGCATACGGTCTTTCTGACGGTTGGTGAAGATAAGCGATGACTTGAATTCTACGTGCTGATCTTCTTCGCCATAGTACTTGGCCTGGATATCGTTGGCATTGACGTTGAGGATATTTGAGATTTGCGACATCACCTCCTTGCGGGCGTTTCCCGAACTATCTTCGGGAAGAAGATTATAGGAGAGCACCAGCGAAGCCAATCGCTTTTCAGTGTCATCGCCCGAAGAAGCTATTTCCCAGAGATGGGCGTTGGTGTCGGGACGCGATATGGAGGATACGATATCGAGCTTATTGTAGAGCTTGCTTAGCAAACCACTCTGAGCTACGTTATCTCTGTACTTTTCGAGCACCTCGAGGTCCACCTTCTTATTGCGGGCATAGAACTGGAGCTGAGCGAGCAAATCCTGATGGATTTTCATCTCGTCGTATCTGCTGTCGTCATCGATGGCTCGGCAGAGCACAGCCGCCAGACCCAGATAATTGAAAGCCTGGATATATTCCTTCTCAACGTATGCTCGGCGTTGGAGAAGCAAGATAAGCTGGCCTACTTCCTCGCGCGACATAACGTCTTGGGCCTCTACTACTTCCATACTCTCTGACTCCGAGATAGAATCCTGAGAATAGTTCGGATTGCCGAAGGCTTGGAAGAGATTGCGTAGCGGAGTAAGCTTACCGTAATTGTTGGGAAGACCGGTGACTTCCGCGATTTCGCCAACCATAAACTGCAGAGACTGGGTAGAAGATTTTTTCTCAAGTTCGAGATAGCGAACGTTGATATGGGAGCCGTGGAGCAGAGGAGTACCCTCAGCAGGTATTGATACTTTTACGGTATATCCACGGTCGGAGAGGCAAAGATAATGGTCGTAATACAGCGGATTGCCATTGGCACGAAATACCTTTCGGATGACGGCGTGAGACACTTCACCGACTACGGGTAGGTCGGCAGTGAAATCCTCCAGAAATTCTCGCATCGAGAATTGTATATTCTCTTCATCTTCGGGGGTATTGATTACAATAGCCGGGAAGCTGAGGAATTCACCCTCTTCAGTTTTAAAGATTGAGAGGTCGCCGTTATAGTTGGCGGGATAGTCGCGATAATCGAGCCAGGGCAGGAAGTATTCCGGGGAGATAGTTAGCCACCCCGATCCGCGGATATATTCGCTGACAATGCGGCAATGAAAGCGCATCTTCTCCTCCTTGTTGTCTACATCGAAGCCGTCGATGACGATGTCGACTTCGTCGCCCTCTTCGGGCAGCGACTGTCGCTTGTGGGAAGTAGCTGTGGAGAATATAGATTTTTTGAAAGCCTCAGCCTCAATGTCGGCCCACATAGTCCTGTAGGCATTGATATCGTTTTTCTTCGAGGCTGCAGGCGTTTTCACCCGTTGGCGAAGATAAATCTCGGGATTCAGCCATTTCAGAGTATCGTTGGGGAGCACTGAGCCCTCCTCATCGGCAAAGCGTGTACGCAGAGTGAGCTTTCTGCCGGAGAGCTCAATAGCGAGATCACCGTTGGAGAACACCTTAGTATGAGATGAGGCTGTTTCCGAAGCTTCCGAGCAGAAGGAGGCCTTCTCTTGCAGGAGCTGAATGCGGGAAGTGTCGTCCCAGGAGAAGTCGTGAATAAAGTCATTGCCTAAGATAGCGCCTACCGATTTATATAGCAAGGGGTCAATATCGTCGGAGTGGAAAAAGGAGAGGTAGCGATAGAGCAGGGCACGATTGTGGGAGATATCAATATTGTCGGAAGGCTTGGCCAGCAGACTCTGGATGGCAATGGCTCGAATGATTCTGTTGAGCTGACGGTTGTCATCGCCATTGTTGTTGTAGAAGAGGTTCTCAACCTTGGAAGAGTTTTCTGAGATGAAAATCTCGAGTTGCTCTACGAGTGCTGAGCGGAAAGGCTCTTCCATCCAGTTGGCTACGGGCCAGGAGTGGAGAGCCTCGAAAAGAGCTGTAATGCGCGATGTCCGGCCGGTATCTTTATTATCGCTTATGAGTTCCGGTCGCAGTCGGAGTACTGTCATCATTATGCGAAACTGCTTGCGAGGATGATAGAGATATCCTGCTTGTTTGAGGTTCTCCAGAATATTGTCTACAAATTCCTCCTCGCGGCCTTCGGCCATCAGTTCCGCAGCGGCAGTGACTTGTCGGAAAGCCTCGATGTAGCCTGAAAGCTCATCTTGGAGTTGGGTACGCAGCTCGGAGTTGCAATCTTTCAGATAGTCAGACCCCTCGATAATCAGCAGAGCCGTTTCTGAGCATATCTTCATCATGGCGATAAGTCGGCTACGCATACGGATGTTGACACGATCGCCCGAGCGGGTTGCAATCAGATATTTGGTGATATTCTGCCAGAATACGGAGAGAGCAGAGATAATCCAGCGGGCATCATGAAGGTTGTAAAGACGGAGGGTTTCGCTAAAATCCGGGGATGTCTTAAGGTAAAAATTAAGGTAGCGGGGGTTAACTTTAAAATCGAGTTTCGGCGCTAATTTTTCTACCCATTCGTCAACGCAATAGAAAGTAAGCCTGACGTGGCGGTCGAGTTGTCCGGTGTAGAGAAGTTTTACGTAAGTGCCTTTAATTTTTGTTATTTTACATTTAACCCTTCTGCCCTTTGCCAACTGAACGGGGGGATTAGGAAGTCGGAAGTAAAGGCCATTTTCATCTTCAACCTCGTAAATACGGGTGTCGCCCGGTCGACGTCCTTTTACTCGAAATTCATAATCTTTACCTTCGGTATAAAATTGGGGTATAATTTCAGATAAATCCTGCACCAGATGCGGGTATCCACCGATATTATTTCTAACATAGACGTAAAGCCATTCCGGAATAAATTTAGAATCTTTCTGAAACTTAATTTTTGGTATTTGAAAATCTTGGTCATCGTCGGTGACAACAGTAAAAAAATTGCCTTGAGATTTTTCGGGAATTACTTTCAGTTTGCATTTGACGCCGGTGTTTAAATCTTCGAAGTTCATGGTAGTTTTCAGTTAGATTTTGGAGCTATGGGAGGATTGGGAGAGGGGGGATGGGTTATTTGCGGGGGGAGATGGTGAAGGTTATGGAGCCGGTGGCGGTGGGGGCGCCATCTTTGGCACTCCAGCGAGCTTTCATGGCCCAGCCTTCGCATTGTCGGTGATATTCTTGCGGTCCGCTGATGGCATTGGCTCCGGCTACGGTGCCGTCGGCGCGAACTCTGACTTTGACTTTGACGATGACAGTATTGCGGACGCTGACCTCGGAGGTAGGACAGCCGAGGAATTGACGGCCACCCACCGATCCGGAGGCGTTGACCTTACCCTTGCCGGAGGCTTTGGAGAATTTGCCTTCGGGAGAGCCGTTATCGCCCGGGGAGAACTTGCCGGCCATAGAGGCTATGCGTTTACGTTCAGCGTCGGTCATGGTATTGGCGGGCTCCTTGACGGGTGAGGTTTTTTTCTGTACGGTTTTAGGGTCGCGAGCAGGTGCCGGTTCGGGGTTGTCACCGGACTCTACGCGTTCGTTCAGCTCTGTTGGTGCCGGGTCGGGTTCGCCGGGGGGAGGGGGGAAGTCATCACCGTTGTCTTCAGCATCCTCAACTCCGGGGAGATCTTCGATGAGCTCCGTCTCGAGGAAAGTAACCTCGTCGGTATCCGGCTCTGGGATAGAAGCCTGGGCGAGCGCCTCGCGTTCGGAGTTCATGGAAGTAAAGAAGAGGAGCAACAGGATGATTGCTGCCACGATAAAAGTGACGGCAGCGGCTATAGTTTTGTCTCTTTTCTCAAGAGGAGTCATTCTTTCTTCTACTAACGGTTGAAATTACTATCGGGAATAGTCGGGACGCGTGGCCAGTACTGTGCGCAGATTGTGGCGGTTGGCGATGTTGAGAACGTTGACAACCAGGCGGTATTCCACGTGCTGGTCGGCATAAAGAGCCACAGCGCGAGTAGAGTCCGTCTCATGCACACGCATCAGCCTCTGCGAGAGGTCATCGTCGCCGGCGATGGGAATAAGGTCAGCGCCGGGGCCTATAGAGTCAAGTTTGTTTTCTACCATAGAGACGTTCCCGAGGGAGTCGATATATACTTCGGTGACAGGCTTCAGAGTAGTCTGATTATCGCTCTGAGGCAGAGAGACATCGATGGCTGAGGGTTGAATCACGGTGGAAGTCACCATAAAGAAAATCAGCAACAGGAATATAATATCGGTCAACGAAGACATGGAGAACATCGCCAACGGCGGATGATTTCTTTTCAGAGCCATAATAAGAGTCCGTTAGCGAGAGGGTTCGTTGAGGAGGTCCATAAATTCCATAGTCTTCGCCTCGAGGGAATTGGCTACGCGATTGAGACGTCCGGAGAGGTAGTTGTAAGCAAAGAGAGCTACGATGCCCACGATAAGGCCGGCTACGGTGGTGACCAAAGCCTGGTAGATACCTCCGGAGAGATGAGTGACGTTGGCAGCACTACCCGCCAGCGAAAGATTGTAGAAAGCCTGAATCATACCGACCACAGTGCCGAGAAAACCCAGCATCGGAGCGCCCGCGGCTGTGGTAGATAGCCACGTCATCCCCTTGCCGAGGTTGGCAATTTCGAGATTGCCGGCATTTTCCACAGCGGTCAGTACATCCTGGGTGGGGCGTCCTACACGGCTGATACCCTTAAGAATCATGCGAGAAGCCGGAGAGTCAGAGCGGCGGCAAAGATTCACGGCACTCTCCAGATCTCCCTCAAAGATATAGTCGCGAATACGCTTCATAAACGAGGGGTCACCCTTAAGAGCGCGGTTTATGACGATACATCTTTCGGTGAAGATATATATGGAGATAAGTAGGAGGATGGCTAAAGGAATCATGATATAGCCACCATCTATGACGAGTTGCCAGATATTCATTTTTAGAAATTTTTATGAGATGGACTCTAAGATTGTAGATTATTAAATGGACTCGAACCTCGTATCAGTCAGCGAGACACTCGAGGTATCTGCGGATAGTCTCCTTAATGCCGAGGTAAAGAGCATCGGAGATAAGAGCATGGCCGATGCTTACCTCGTCGAGCAGAGGCATATTCTGCTTGAAGAAAGCGAGGTTGTGCAAATTGAGGTCATGGCCCGCATTCAGACCCAGACCACACTCCTTAGCGGTTCGAGCTGCCGTTATGAATGGAGCTATAGCAACCCGGCGGTCAGTATTGTAATTGTCGGCATAGGGCTTGGTGTAGAGCTCTACGCGGTCGGCGCCGATTTCAGCAGCGCAACGAACCTGTGCCGGATCGGCAGCCACAAAGATAGACACGCGAATGCCGGCGCGTTTAAGACGCTCCACGATAGGACGAAGCAGGTCAGCATGAGCTACAACGTCCCACCCCGAAGAAGACGTAATCTGATCGGGTGCATCCGGCACGAGTGTAGCCTGATGAGGGCGTATCCTTTCGAGCATGGTCAGAAGCTCCTCAGAGGGATAACCCTCGATGTTAAATTCAGTAGATACCAGAGATTTAAGGGCATCGACGTCAGCGCGGGTGATGTGGCGCTCATCGGGCCGGGGGTGCACAGTGATACCCTGTGCGCCGAAACTTTCGCAATCGCAGGCAAATTTCTCCACATCGGGTACATTCTCCCCGCGGGCGTTGCGCAGTGTGGCAACCTTATTGATGTTTACACTCAGACGAGTCATTATACGTTATATTAAAGACCACCACTTTCAAATCCTCAGGAAAGGAAGGGATGGTAAATGGTTAAAAATGTAGAAATTTTAACATCTTAGGTCTGGAAATTGGCACAAAATTTGTAATTTTGAAGTCAGGGCAAACGTAATTCGCCCGCCAGACGTTGATATTATAAATCGTTTACAAATGCAAAATAAATAAAAAAGCATGAAAAAACGAGTAAAAATCGACCTTTTTTTATGACAGCAACTACATTAGAATATATAAAAGCAAGCGATATAATGCTTCCGGTCTGCGAGGGGATGCTCCTTCCGGAGCGCAATGTCTCCCCGGCTACGCCGGTGACGGATCTGCTGGGGAAGTTTCTGGACGCTCCGCACCGTTTGCTTGGGGTCATGGATGGAGATTCCCTGCAGGGTGTCATTACGGCCGATTCTCTCCTTGAGGGTCTCGGACGGCTGGTCACCCCACGCGATGATGCATCGCTGATATGTGTGGAGTGTGCACCGGCAGACTATAGCGCCTCAGCACTCGCCCACGCCGTGGAGGATGCTGATGCTCATTTGGTAGATCTATGGACGGCACCTACCAATCGCGATTCGCTTCTTGTAACTCTCCGAGTGCGCCATTCTGACCCCTCGGCATGTATCCATCATCTCGAGCGTTATGGCTTCAAAGTGGTAGACGCCGTTGGTGCCGACTTCGCAGATGCTGACGTAGCTCGCGAACGCCTCCGTGAGCTTCAGGTGCTTTTAAATGTATAGATTAGAATGAATAGTCATATGCGCAATCTGCCGATAGTCAAAAAGGTAGCAATTACCGGCAACACTCATCAGGATGAGTATATCGGACGGATTATAGAGTTTATTGTCGCGCTACTGAGTCGAGGCCTTCTGGTGGGAGTCAGGGAGAAATTCCTAAAGTACATCAGTGGCGACGCCCAGCTTCCCCCGGGTATTGAAGCTCTGCCGGATGATGCCCCGACGGGTGATGCTGTAGTCAGCATCGGAGGAGATGGTACATATATAAAGACAGCACGCTGGGTGGGTTCGCAGGGGATACCCATCATGGGTTTGAATACCGGACACTTAGGTTTTCTTGCCAATTATTCCATAGATGAAATATCTGAGCTTATAGAAGTATTACTTAGCGGGCGCGCTACGGTAGAGTCGCGCACGTTGCTGGAGCTTCAGAGTGGCAACATGCCCAAGGATTTCTATCCCTATGCGCTTAATGAGGTGGCGCTGGTCAAGGAGGAGACGTCATCGATGATAACAGCTAATGTCACAGTAGACTCCGACTTCCTCGCCTCCTATAAGGCTGACGGACTGATAGTCTCCACCCCAACGGGTTCTACGGCTTACAATCTTAGTGTTGGCGGCCCGATTATTCATCCCTCTATGGACTGCATGGTACTATCACCGGTGGCTCCTCACACTCTTACATTGCGTCCGATAGTCATAGATGGCGACAGCAAGGTAGAGGTAGTAGTCAGCAGTAGGGCTCGCGATTTTCGTGTGAGCGTAGATGGCAATTCCTTTATACTGCGATGCGGCGAGGTTCTGCGGATAAGTCGTGCACCCTTCGTCATCCATACCATACGGCGTCCGGGTGATAATTTTGCCTCCACGATGCGCAATAAGTTGCTGTGGGGGTCTAATATCGGCTTCGCCGATAGCTGAAGGGTTATGGTGGATAGTTGAGAGAAGGAAGATGACGATATTTATTACGGGATATATGGCAAGCGGGAAGACCACCTTCGGGCGGGCTCTTGCGCGACGTCTTGGATATGATTTTATCGACCTGGATTTCTATATAGAGCAGAGATTCCGGAGTAAGATACGCGAGATATTTGCCACTCGAGGAGAGGCCGAGTTCCGGCGAATGGAATCGCGGATGCTTCGGGAAGTAGGTGAGTTTGAAGACGTAGTCATAGCTTGTGGCGGAGGTACCCCCTGTATCTCCGGCAATATGGAATATATGAACTCCCGAGGATTGACCGTATGCTTGGAGGCATCGGTAGGGAGGATAGTAGAGAGGCTGCAGCGCGCTCCGGGGAAGCGTCCTCTGGCGGTAGGAAAGACTGCAGAAGAACTAACAGGGTATGTGCGAGCCCACATGCAGGAGCGGAAGCCTTGGTATGATAAGGCAAAGATTAGATTTCAGGGAGAGAATCTCGAGGATTCTCTCCAGATAGAGGGGAGTGTTGAGGAATTCCTTAAAAGAACGCCTGAGCTACTGTGAGGGACACAGTCGAAACGCCTGAGTCTCTGTGAGGGGTAGAAAAATTTCCTAAAGATAGTTGAAAATTTAGAATGAATAAGAGTGGGTAAAGTCGTTTATATTTGCTAAATTTGCAAAAATCATTGAAAAGCTTGCAAATGTCAAGCTATTTCAGTTAAAATTACTTTTGGGTAAATAAAACGCCTTAAAATTACATAGATGGAAAATCTTGATAAAATAGATATAAAGCTTTTGCAGTGTCTGCAAAACAACTCTCGTCTTACCACTAAGGATCTTGCTAAGGAGGTAAACCTCTCTACGACTCCGGTTTACGAGCGTGTAAAACGCCTTGAAAACGAGGGGTATATACGCAGATATGTGGCAATTCTCGACCCTGAAAAGCTCAATCTCGGTTTTACCGTTTATGTATACGTGAAGCTTTCCAAGCAGACTCATCAGGGTGCTAAGGATTTCATAGAGGCTATTAAAGACCTGCCTGAGGTCACTGAATGCTACAGCCTTGCCGGAAAGTTCGACTATATGATGAAGCTTCATGCCCCAAATATGCGCTACTATCGCAATCTGGTACTCGACGTTCTTGGAAGTATTGAATCTGTAGGATCTGTAGAGTCAACATTCGTAATGCACGAAGTAAAACGCACCACCAACCTCCCTCTCAATCAGCTACACTATCAGCGCATCAACGCCCTCCCCAAAAAAGACGAATAAAAGGGATTAGCGGGTAATTCCTTTATCGAGCATTCGGTGCTTTATTTGCAGGCGTAGCCGGGTGGGTGTGGCGGCTACAATGGGTATGGCTATCTTGTTGAGCCAGCCGTTGATATATTGCTTCTTACCTTTCAGCATCTTCTTTATCGCTTTGTGGGCAAAGCTCTTGGGGGTATCCAACACCTTGATTCTTACCGCTAATTTCTTTATATTCTCCGCAAGTCCGAACAAGTCGGTGGCTATCCCTCCGGGACAGGCTACGGTCATCGTGACTCCTGAATCTTGCATCTCATAGGCCATGGCTCGTGTGAAGACGCGAATGTATGACTTAGTGGCGGAGTAAAGAGCGATCCCGGGCATTGGCATCCAGCATGACATCGAACTCATGTTCAGTATTTTCCCCTCGCCAAGGCTTTTCATCTTCCGTGCCATCTTCACCGTCAGTTCAGTGAGGCTTCTTACATGAAGGTCGATAAACATGGCGATTTTCTTATCGGAAGTCTCCGCGACTTCTCGGAAGGAGAAAATCCCGGCATTGTTGATAAGAATATAGGGCATTATCTCCTTAAACTCCAAGAATTCCATAAGACGCAGAGTGGCCTGCTCGGAAGTCAGGTCGAGACGCAGGGGAACTATCGGTGTGCCGAATTCTGCCGCGATGCTCTCTACGAGTTCATAAAGGGATCCATCCTGAATACCAACAGCCACGATTCCACAACCCATCGAGGCCAACTCGCAACAAAATTCCCTGCCGATACCACCCTCAGCACCGGTCACTACTGCCCAACGCCCTTTCAGCACTTTTTTATTGTCCTTATCTCTCATTTTTGTTGATTATCACTTGTTGATGACGTTTCGTTCTTTAATTCTTTCGATTTCCCTCTGAAGATCTTTCGGAAGGTCGCAACGATGTTTATGACACGACATCTCCAGGGAGTACATTCTGGCTATGCAGTAGTTGACATGGTCGCATGAACAGCGATGGTTTTCTTCGGCCATCATTCTGTTGACGAAGTCAGGTTCGTTGATAAGCGCGCGTCCCAGCTGCAGAAACTCAAAGCCGGAGTCAAGGACCTTGTCAGCCCCCTTGCGGTCTACCACACCGCCTACGTATACCAGCGTGCCATTCAGCTCCTCGCGGAATCTGCGGGCATCGTCCAGAAAGTAAAGCTCCTTGAAAGGAACGGTAGGAATCATCAGTTTGCCAGCCATCCTTACGCCATATTTCATCCATAGCTGAGGCATATAATGGGTCAGAGTGCGTATAGGCATCTCACCGCGCATTACGTACATTGGAGCCTTGCTGACAAACCCTCCGGAGAGTACCAGGGCATGAACGCCGAGGTTTTCCAGCTCTTTAGCCACCGTCAGACAATCCTCAATCTCCAGCCCACCCTTAAAACCATCGCGCATATTGGTCTTGACGAGTACACCCATATCGTTGCCGGCTTGTTTCATCACCTCCTCCATGACCATTCGCATGAAGCGCATACGATTATCGAGGGAGCCGCCAAACTCATCGCGGCGATGGTTGGTGTAAGGGGAGAGGAATTGCGAGATAAGATAGCCATGCCCGGCATGCACCTCCACACAGTCGAAGCCGGCATCGCGGGCGGTGTTGACAGCCTGTCCGAAGTCACCGGCGAGCTGTTTGAGCTCATCGCGCTTCAGGCCCCGCGCCCATGTGGGTGAGTAAAGGTTGAACCCGCTCGAAGCAGCCACCGGCATCCCTCCGGCAGTAGACCTATGGGTCATATTGCCGCAGTGGCCGATTTGAATTGAAGCCTTGGCTCCGGCAGCATGAATGCGGTCGGTAATCTCGCGCAGGGGAGATACTATCTCCGGACGGAGCCAGAGTTGAGTTTTAAAACTGAGAGCCGAGCGACACACCCCGGCATAGGCCAGAGTAGTCATACCCACGCCCCCCTCAGCCACGGAGATATGATAATCGGCAAGAGCTTGGGTAGGATTATTATCCTTCCCCATACCTTCAAAAGCTGCCGAGCGAATAGTTCGATTGCGAAGTTCAACAGGCCCAATCTTAGCCGCAGTAAAAAGCTTAGACATCATAGGAAATAATTTTAGAAGATGAAGGGGATAATGTATTTGCGATGGAGGGTGGTGTAGGAGTCGCCGAATTCGGAGATGTATCTCCGATGGAGTGTGCGCGCTCGAGGAGCGAGGTTGGCGAAGGTCCAGAGGAAGAAGACTAAACCGCCGATGCTCCATGTCAGGATGGCATAGCCGAGCCATTCTGTGAGCTCGCCGAGATAGTTGGCAGATGTGACGTATTTAAACATCCCTCCCTTGGGGATATAATGCCGTGTGTCGCCGGGTTTGCGCAGGTTGCGTATGATATGGTCGGAATGCAGGTTGATACCCATCCCCGCGATGAATATAATTATTCCGAGGATAAACTGTGGAGAATAGAGCCATGAGACGGGATATGTGTCTGCCGGAGATACATAGAAGAACCACCCGCCGATCAGATAAGCATTAATGATATTGAACGCAGCTCCCATGATTGGTATCAACAGAGCCATCCTGCTCTTCCCCTTCATCATCATTGGAAAGATGAACGAACGCTGGAAATAATGTATTAGGAAGAGAAGTGTCATGATAGCAGGAACTGCGAGGGTGCGACGGTCGGAACACTCCCAGAGAAGAGCCATAGCCAAGAAGGCCGGAGCCTCCATAAGTACCCAGCCGAGACGATTGGAAATCGAAGGACCCCATTTCGGAGAATACATCATGCCATAAGGAGCCTTGAAAAAGAAAAGAGCCACAAACACCACTGCGGCAAGAACAGCCATCACTGCGGCCACCGTCATATATGTAGAATATTCAAACATAGGCATAAATCATTATATAATGGACATACTCATGGGTATGCAAAACATTACTTGTCGAAAGACTTCAGTCCTGGTGGGTATGCAACCCACTCAGGGGTTGTTTCTGACTGCTATGGATTGTAAACCCACAGCAACTAAGAATCAGGAGAGATTTATGGGTTTTTAACAGAGGTTTCGTCGACTAAATCAACCTCTCTGCAAAAAAGAGCTTTTAGGGCATTATAGAAATCAATAAAATTGTCGCTATAGTTACTATAATAGATATCTGAATTGAAGTTAACGAGGATGTCATTGTCACTATCTTTGTTAAATCTGTTTGTCAGGATGGAGCCAAAAGCATATAGTTTATGAACCTTATACTTCCGGCATAGGGCAAATAACTTGTGGATGTTTTCGGTTATAATATGCATTGCCAAAATTTCTTATTCTCTACAAAAATAGTAATTTCTAAATATAATGGCAAACACTGCTTAAAATTTCTGACACCGGCTCATAGAAAAGGCGGGGACGCTTGTTGCGCCCCCGCCTTGATTGCGAGTTGTGGGTTTTATGTTTGATTATTTCACGAGTACTTTGGCTGTTTTCTTGCCGTCTACTACCAGGTAGAGACCCTTTTCGAAGGCGGCAGTCTGATATGCAGCTGTGGGGTTGATGACCTTCACGAGCTTGCCATCGGCACCGTACACGTTGAGTGTATGTCCGGCCAGTCCGACGAAGGAGATTTCTCCCTTGCCGCCGGCTACGCCCTGAAGTATTTCAATAGCGTTGACGCCGGAAACATCAAATCTAAGGTCGGCCATGTTGGAGCGAGGACCTTCGAGTACGTTGCCCTGTGCATCTCTTACGTATGTACGTACGAAATACTTGGCACCGCCAAACTCTGCAGGATATTCCTTATCGATGAATGAAGTCTCAGTAAGGTTGTCGGCAAGTACTTCCTCGCCAAATTCCTGGCAGTCGCGCAATACTGCGTAGTGGTCGATATCCCAGCTGCCCATAGACGCGGGTATGAAGGAGATATCATCGAGCATAGCACCGGAGGCAGCGAATGAGCTGTAGACAAGTGCAAAGTACTTGGTGCCTACAGGAAGCTCATACTCTACGTATTCCCAACCCTTTTCACCAATCTTGGAGAAGGGACGCATACGATAGAAGTCGCCATTTTGAGTTTCGGTAGCCTTGTCGGGGTCGAGGTTGTTGCCGGTGAAGGATACCCAGATGTAGACATATTCCTTCTCAGTAGCAGAGATAGTGTTGTACCAGAAGGAGATAGTCTGAGGATTGGAGCCTACCTGAAGTTCGGGAGAAATCAGCCAGTCGCTTGCCTGATGCTGTTCTGACTCTTCATCGCGGATGTAGAGCGGACGAGCGAGGATGCACTTGCTGCCGGAGTGAGCCTGCAGACGGGCATCATCCTTGAAGACAGTCTTTGAAGGATCAATGACGGTCCATGCTGAGGGCTGCTCAATGCCGGGCCAGTTAAGGGCAAGGCTACCGGAGCCGATGTCAGAGGGAACACCGCCGTCAACGTCAATGTTCTTCCAACCACCGAAGGACTCAGTGTTCTGGAACGGCGTTTCAAGCTCGAAGTCCTGGAGATTGCCATAAGAAGTCTGGGGAGCACGCCAGCTCAGAGAAGCTGTGTTCTCCTCACGGTTGGCCTCGCCACGCAGTGAGCTGACAGTCGGGAGCTGAGAATGATATACATTGACAGTAGCCACACGCTCATTGTTGGAAGGAATCTCATCGGGATCAGCCTCAGCGATTGCCTTAATTTTGAGGTAGTCATGCTTAGAGAAGTCGCCATTGATATCGAAGGAAACTGTACGTTCCATCAACTCGTTGGGGCGGATGGTGAAGTTTGTAGAGCGTTCTTCAACGAGGTTGCCATCAGGCATGAGGAGCTGGATACGGAGCTTCACAGAGCTACGTTCAGTACCGCTGTTGAGCACGGGGACTCTAACCTGCATGCGGGAACCTACCTGGATGTATTCAGGCACATTCAGAGCATTCACCTTGATATCATGCTCAAGAAGGGGAGCGATCTCATAGTTGTCGAGAACGAAGTACTCAGTGTCACCGCCGCGCAGTGAGCAACGAATCTGGAGCTCAATCCAAGAATTATCGTGGAACTCAGCGGGGAGCTCAGCGTTGGCAGTGACCCATTCACCCTTCATCGGTCGATTAGCCTTAAAGGTGTGGACTTTCTTGAAGGTCTGGTCTTTAGAATGACGCCCCCAGATTTCGATATCGGAAGGACAGAGAGAGTAGTCCCAGTACTTCAGAGAAATGTTGACACCCTCCTTGAAGCCCTTGGTCTCAGCCTTAGGCAGATAGAGGCAAGCCTTGGTGGGAGCACCGCTTTCGCTGAATGCCATCAGAGCGCCCTGATTTTCCTGGCATCCGGGGAGGCCATAGTTTTCACATCCATTGTGGTTTTCCCAGCGTGAGCCGGCATATTCACCCTCAGCCATGAAGCGATAAAGAGTGTGGCTGTAGTTGAAGGCTACGGTATTGAACTCTTCAGCCATAGGAATCTCGAAGGGAGTGCCTAAAGCGTCGCGCTGGAACAGAGCATTCTGGGAGATACCGCCGGGACTTACAGATACCGGTCCCAGAATGTAGATAGAAAGACTCTTATCTTCGGGGCTAAAGGTATAGGTAGTATTTTTGGTAGAGCCTACAGTCTCGTAAACCTGAGCGGAAGTACGCATGTAGATATCATAAGAGAGCTGTGAGGGATCTACATAGCCGCCATTGAAGCCTACCTCGCCGGGAGCGTCCCAAGAGAGGGTCATGCTCATGTTGTCCTCAGAGGTTACATAAGTAATGTTCTGGGGAGGGAGAGGACGGTCGATACCTACGTAGCGACGATAGGTAGTGTGCAAGCCGTCGCCATTGTCGTTGGAGATGTAGATTTCAACTGTATTGAAGCCCAGAGCGGGTACGTTGCAAGAGAATGATACCTCAGAGCCGGGAAGGCCGGAGATCTCACCGGTGTTATTACCGCAAGTAGCGTGAGCGGTAAGATACTTGTCAGCGGGAAGAGGATTGCCGATAAGGTCAACCGTCGGGAGCTTCAATGTGATGTTCAGAGCGAGAGCAGCCTTGGGAGCAGCATTAACCACTACGTTTTCGGGGTTGCCCGGGACTGCAGAGTTCTGACCGTCGAGAGCCTTGACAGTGTGGTTGGAAGTAAACATACCCTTACCGGCAAGAGCCTTGGTAGAGCGGCAGTGGAGTGCTACGTAATAGTCGCCGGGCTCAGGCACTGCGAAGTTTACAGCTACTGTCTTGGGATTGATAGTTACGTTATAGTCGTCAATGCCGTAGATAAGGTTGGTGAAGTCTTCGGCATTGGTAGTCTTGCCAATGAAGATATCGAAGCTTTCAAGGCTTTCATATCTGTCAACGCTGTTGACCTCGAAAGAATACTGATAAAGGATATCAGACTTGTCGAAGTGGAGCAGAGGGAGAACCAACCAGTCGTCGGCATCCTCATAGAGGCTCATCGGATAGATCATACCGGAGCGGTTGGGATCATTCTTGGAGGTTGTATACATCCAAGCGAAGGCATCGTTGGTGGCGTTAATTACGGTAAACAGAGAGCTCTGCTCGGCAGTCGGCATTACAGAGAAGGGGAGGTTGAGAGCCGCGCCGAATACTCTTTCGATTGTAGCTTTAGCAGAAGTGCGGTTGTGGGAAGTGGCAGTCACGCTGATTTTGTGGGAATCTTGAGAGATGTTGGCATCCAGGGTGTAGGAAGTTCCGCTGATGGGGGAAGCGTTTTGCTTCTTGCCGTCGATATAAACGTCGTAGGTGAAGCCGGCTACGTCAACATATCCGAGGTTCACACCTACATTTCCGGGAGCTCTCCAAGAGAGAACTTTGCCGCTGAGAGAGACGTTGGTGGGAGCTACGGGGACGTCGTTGCCGACGTACTTAGTCTGCTTGCGCACGGGGCTGTCGTATTCGCCGATGGAGCAAATGGTAGTGAAAGTATGCATACCTTCGGTAGTGTTTACGTCGAAAGTAGCGGACTCACCGGGCTTGAGGTCTCTGGTGAATATTACGTTACCGTCGATGCTTACTTTAGTCTTCACAGCTGTGGACTCGGGGATTGCCAAGCCGTAGTAGGTAGTAGTGGGAGCAGTGACGGTCATTTTGCCGCTGAGCTGGTTGGTGTTGAAGACGATATCAGCCATTGCGGGGAGCTCGGGAGCTTCCATGGCTGCGAGTTCGTCGGTGCAGACGATGGAGCTGATGAAGCCCTGGGAGGCAGAGCCAGAGATATAGCCTATGTCAAACACTTCCCAAGTTTCGGGATCGATAGTTATGTAGGCATTACCATTTTCCTGATCGCGATAGATAGCTACGTAGCACTGATCCATAGGAGAATATGCTATAGCAGCCGCACCGGATTTGAAGGGGAAAACGGTATAGTCGATTTCCAGAGTGCCCACAGGAATAGCACGTCCATTCTTCTGCCCGTCGGAGATGTCTACTTCCATCACATTGTTGTCCTCATCGAAGGCGTACATCTTGGTGTCAGTGGGATTGTAGATAATAGCACCTACACTATTAGTTGAGACACGTCCGAGCATAGTGAGCGACCAATCCTTAGGATCGACCTTCACGAGATTGGAGGGAGTGTCATTGGAAGTAGTAAGGCCATAGAATACTTGTTTTGCAGGGTTCCAGGCCAGAGAATATACCTGAGAGTCAGAGTTCATGTCGAAGCTGTGGGAGTCCACAATTCGTCCGGTAGAAAGCTCAATCTCATTCCATACGTAGCCTGAAGGAATTAGACCTCCCTGAGCCTGAGGTACATACAAGATACCATCTTTATAGGCACTACCCTGGAAAGCATAGTCCACGTCGCCGTATACCTGACAGTATTGGGCACCGGAGTATACATCCCGAGATGACAGAGCAGAGGAATTGATGGAGATGAGTTTTGCATGACGAGCCTCAGTCATAGTCAAATGGCGGGGCATGATGGCGTAGAGATTGGCTCGTGGGTTCTGGATTGTGCGGGTAAGTGTCGATGAGTGACGCTTACCGCGAACCTCGCTGACGAACTGAAGGCCGTCGCCAACAGGCTGGAGCTTGTCGTTAGGATCTGTAAGACCGATGCTGCGCAGATAGCGTGCGGCGGGACGGCGCTCAGAGTCCTTGATGGGCTTCAGCACTCCCGGTTCCTCAGCACCCGGACGTAGAGCGTGCCAGCGTTCTGCAGTTGCGGTAGTGGCTAAAAGCGCCGTCGCAACTACTACGGCCGACATGGCTCCCTTAGTGTAGAAACGTTTCATGTCTGTTTATTTAAAAGAGTTTGATGTTGTTGTTTGTTTATATTCAGTTAGTTATAAAGAGTGTGATAGCAACTTTCTTTTGCCGGAATGAATTAATGCTTACAATTTCAAACGCTAAAGTTAGTTATCTTATTCTTTAGGATTCCCAAAGTTAAGATAATTTTTTGGAAAATTACGTTTTTTTAAGAAAAAATTGTTGTTTTTCGATAAAAAATATACTTTTTTTAAGTCATATGACATTTCGGTAGATGGTCCAAGCAGCTGTGATGACGGCGAAGGCTATGATGGCGGGTACTGAGCCTACCGTGCGATTTAGTTTTGGTCCATATTCCTTCGATAGATTCCCACAAAGTAGTATCAGCATATAGGGAAACATGACCATCAGATAAGGGTTCACCCTCCAGGCTGCCGCGATGTTACCATGTAGCATGGCGTGGATAAAGCGCTGACTACCACACCCGGGACATTCCAGTCCTGTCAGCTGTTTTAGCATACATTTGGGCATCCATACGTAGTCCGTAGGATTGAAGAGGAAATAGAAGACGCCAATCAGGACTATGACGGCAATGATGGCAACAGTTCTGAGACTTATCCCTTTCATCCCGGGAACAACAGCGACAGAGGCATACTGAAGGTGTTTGCCACAAGTCCTGCCACAATCGATACGATAATCCAGATTTCAGCTCGTCGTGAAGACTTCCAGGCTCCCTCAATGTCTCCGGAATAATATTGAGAATTTACTCTCGAGGAGTAGTAAATTGCTACCACCGACGGTATAAGACAGCAGAGTATGAGGGATACAATAGCCCATACCAAATAGTTGGGAGGCATCTTCTTAGGATCGAGAATAGGGGGCTGACCCGCTGGATGAGGAGCCGCCGGGGGAGTCTGTGGTATAGCGGGAGCGCAGGTTTGCGGTGGCGCAGTACTAATATGTAGCGCTTCAGCCCATTCAGATTCGGGAGATGGAAGGGATGTTGGAATCTCAGGTACGTCTTCGGGATTCGGAATTGCCGGAGACTCAATATTGTCTTGCTCCTTGTCGAGGGCGCATATGGCGGCCACCACGGCTCGTGGCCAGAGGTTTTCCGCTCTGGCCGGTGTCGATTCAATCAGAGTTTTTTCCCCATCGGGATAGAGTGCGGAAATCGACTTGTGAGATTCATAGACGCCATCGGGGGCAGTCACCGAGAGGTCGTCTTCAACGAGGATAGCCCCGGGGAAAGTCTCTACCAGAAGTGTCGGAATGGGGAGGTCGAAGTCATCGACCAAAACGATTCTGACTCCTTGCAGTTGTAGGTAATGAACGATTTCTTCAGGATTGTTGGCCCATACTTTCGGCTCGAAGACGGCTACGCCGACTCCTAAGGTTTGCAATGCCATTGCCGCCGGAGTTCCTTCACTGTCGGTGAGGAGGCAGGCTGTAGATATTCGGTTTCCTTCTTTGAAGAATTCAGTTACGTGGATACCATGGCGGCCTTCGCCGGAGGATATAATTGCAATTTTGGTGGTCATGTCAGTGTCAGTGTTTGGTGTCAACTTTTGGAGTTTGAGAGGTTTTGCATTTCTACCAAGCGGCGATAATGTCCACCTAAGTCCATCAGTTCGCTGTGGGTTCCGCGTTCTACGATTCTCCCCTCATGCATCACACAGATGAGGTCGGCATTGGCAATCGTGGAGAGTCTGTGGGCAATGACGAGGGTGGTGCGATCTCTCATCAGTCGCTCGAGGGCTTCCTGCACGAGGCGTTCACTCTCAGTATCCAGAGCGGAAGTTGCTTCATCGAGAATAAGAATCGGTGGATTCTTGAGGATAGCGCGAGCAATGCTTAGGCGTTGGCGCTGACCCCCTGAGAGGCGACATCCGCGGTCGCCCACGAGGGTGTCGTATCCCCGGGGAGTTTCCATAATGAAGTCATGGGCGTTGGCGATGCGAGCAGCACGCTCTACATCTTCACGGCTGGCATTGGGCACTCCGAAAGCGATATTGTTAAAGAAAGAGTCGTTGAAGAGGATAGCCTCTTGATTGACGTTGCCCATTAGTGAGCGAAGGTCAGCCACTCGCAAGTCGCAAATATCGGTCCCATCTATGAGGATACTACCCTTGTCAACGTCCCAGAAGCGTGGAAGGAGGTCTACGAGTGTGGACTTTCCGGAGCCTGACTGGCCTACGATAGCTACCGTCTGTCCCGCCTTTACATGGAGGTTAATGTCGGAGAGAACATCCGTTTCGGCACCCTCATATCGGAAGAAGACATCTCGGAAGTTTATTTCACACTTGCCGCTGAGAGCTTCGGCGGGAAGTTCCTTCGGATTGGCAGGGTCTTTGATGGGGTTGTCAGCATTGAGAATAGTGTCGATACGTCCCAGAGCGGCCATGCCTTTCTTTAAAGTATAGCTTGTTTTGGAAAGCTCTTTGGCAGGGTTTATAATATTATAGAAGGTGACGAGATAGAATATGAAATCAGCAGCATCAATGCTGTTGTCACCACCGAGGATAAGAGAGCCGCCAAACCATAAGACGGCCATGATGGCGATTGTACCGAGAAACTCACTCATCGGATGAGCCAGCGCAATACGACGGTCTACGGCGCGGCTTGTGCGGAAAAATGACTCAGTCTGTGAGCGGAAAAGTCTGTCCATCGACTTCTCAGCGTTGAAGGCCTTGATAACCCGCAAGCCACCGATGCTCTCCTCGATAGTAGACATAAGCATCCCAAGGAGCTGCTGAGCCTTGAGCGACTTGGACTTCAGTCGGCGTCCTACAAACGACATTACACCTCCTGCAATAGGGAGCATGATAAGCACGAAAACAGTCAGCTTCCAGCTCATGACAATCATGACTACCAGGCAGGCTACAATCGTAATAGGATACTTAATGAGGGAGAAAAGAGAGGAGGTCACAGAAGCTTGTACCTCAATGACATCGGAGGATATGCGCGACATGATATCCCCCTTGCGTTCATGCGAGAAGAAGCCAATAGGGAGGCTTAAAAGCTTGTCGTAAATCTGATTGCGGATGTCGCGGATTACACCGAGTTTTAACGGTATGACGAAGAACTCTGCGAAGTAGTAGCTCAGTACCCTCAGCAGAGTCATCCCTATGAAGACAACTACCAGGAAAGCTAAAGCCATCGACGCACCATTCGTATGTATAATCCGGTCGGTATAATAATAAAAGTTATTGGTAATGACATCTGTGAAGTTACCTTCACTCCACTCCATGTATTTATAATCACCCTTATCCAGACCGAAGAGAAGCTGTAGAATAGGGATGATAAAAGCGAAAGAGAAGATTGTCAGGAATGCTGAAAAGAAGTTGAACACTATGCTGGCGATGATAGTGCCCTTATAAGGTCCGGCAAACCGATTTATAAAAGTCTTAAGATTATTCATAACAACAGAGTGCAAAATTACAGTTTATTTTGAAAATAATCCCTCAAATATCCCGAAAAATAACACTTGTCTTTTTAACATCCGTTTTGTAATTTTGCATCGGTCTGTTGGAAGGACGATTTTCAATCGCCCGGGTCATTGCCAATCCGGTTATCAAGATTTCAGTCGCGGTGGGTTTGCAACCCACCGCCCGAATATGAGCATATATATGGGAAAAGGAACTTTTGTATATTATATAATTTATGGTTTTTTCCGGCTTTGGGCTTTATTGCCGCTGAGGATTCTATATCTTTTCTCTGACTTGTTGTCATTCCCCGCACGCGGTTATCGCCGTAAGGTCATTGAGAACAATCTGCGCTCATCATTCCCGGAAATGTCAGCTGATGAAATCCGTCAGATCAGATATAAATTTATTAGTTTCTTGACCGACTATTTTGTGGAGACGGTGAAGCTCTCCGGTATGAGTCGTTCTGAGATTCTAAGTCGAATGCGCTTTGAAGGAATTGGGGAGATAAACGAGGCGTTCGCTGAAGGGAAGTCGGTGGTACTCTATTTAGGGCATTATGGCAACTGGGAATGGATTTCATCGCTACCCCTTCATTTTCCCATCGATGTTAAGTCCGGACAGATATATCACCCATTGGAAAATCCGGGAGCCGACAGGGCATTCTTGAAACTTCGAGGTCGTTTTGGAGCTATTTCCATCAAGCAGAATGATACTTTCAGAGTACTCTATGGTTGGAAACGGGACGGACTGAAATCGGTTACCGGTTTTATTGCTGACCAAGCCCCCGGCTTGCATAATGTCCATCTGTGGGTAGACTTCCTGAATCATGACACCCCCGTATTCACCGGTGCCGAAAAGATGGCACATAGGTTGGATGCTGCCGTATTTTATTGTGATATCAGTCGTCCTCGTCGCGGCGAATATCTATGTAGGATGGAGAAAATGTCAGACTCAGCAGCCTCAGAGGAGGAATTTGCACTGACGAAGGAATACTATCGCCGACTGGAGGCTACTATAAGACGTTGTCCGGAGCTATGGTTGTGGAGCCATCGTCGCTGGAAACGCACACGCGAGAAATTCAACGCCCGTTACGGAGCCGAAGGTGTCCACCGACTCGCCCACCTATGAGTTGAACAGCTACTTATGTAATCAAAAATAAGTTATTCCCGTAAAAGTTTTGGCTTGAAGAGTCGGATGTGGCGCTGGGCGAAATAGGCGAGGGTCATGTAGATGGCGGTAAGGAGCCAGAGGTTTAGGTAGCATTCGTGAACTTGGGCCAGGGTCGCTCCGTTGGTGTTGATGCGGATGAAGCCTTCAACGCCCCAGGTGGCCGGGATGGCGGCACTCAGTGCTTTCCAGAATTCCGGCATCGCATATCGTGGCCACGTAAGTCCCGACAGAAAGAGGAACACAATTGATGTAGCTACCCAGATGATGAAGATATTCTCTCTCTCTCTGACGGCTACCTGAAGCAGAAACCCTAAGGCCATGCTCGCCAGTACTAAAGGTACGAGGAAGAGGAATACGTCAAGTTTCGTTCCGGCCATAGGAAAGCTGAAAATCAGCGGAACATAATGCACAAGAAATATTGCCGGAAGTATCATGATGGTGATGTAGCAAAGCATCTGCCCGAGCATTGAAATAGCTGTCGAAGGAACACTGTTTCGAGTATTATAGCCGAAAAGGCGTCGGTCTTCATGCTTGGCGCCACCGGCCATTCCGCAGGCCAGTATAATGCACTGATGAAGAATAAGGATTACAACGCCGGGCATGATAAAGGAGTCAAAGCCACTCTCAATATTTCCCAGAGATATATTGTTGACAGACAGGGGATCCCCTACGTCTATGGTGGAGGCCAGCGGTGCGAGTGTGTCAATGCGCCGGGATGTAATCTGTGAGCCCATATTTTGTGAGACATTAGTAGCCGCTACCAGCAGACTTCGATACCGAAGCATAAGACTCATATCGCAAAACATCACAGCTTCCGCCGATTCGTTGCGGCCGATATTGCGCTCGAATCCCTCCGGAATTTCCAGTATGCCGAAGCAATCTCGATTATCCATAGCATGGCGTGCCTCATCAATATTGGCCGCATAACCCGCCAAGGCTGCATCCTGGGTTGCATCTAATTCACGGACCAACTCACGGCTCAGCGGTGTGCGGTCATGGTCTACAACGACAAAGGGTACATCGCGTACAAGCTCCGGATTGTATATCAGCGAGTAAATAATCGGATAGCCCAAAGGTAGAAAGGCAAAGAAAATTATCATACCCGCATCGTTAGCCACGAGCTTAAACTCACGGCAATAAACCTCATATAGTTGCAGTATTATCTCTTTAAGTTTCGTCATAATGAAATCAACTATAAACCATCAACCGTCAAGGCACATATACCTCCCGGCGATAAGCGCGTTTGATTTTCCACAGGACAGCCAGGGGTAAGAGCATATATATGATGTAGGCTACATACCAAAACCGAGAGTAGTATAGGTCTCTACCGTTAAGAGCTTGGTCGATGTATATAAGGAAATTGTATCTTGTAGGCATGAGCCAGCTGAAGATGCTGACAGCACCATACATACTCTGCTCCGGGAAGGAGAAAGCTGCGATGGAGAAGGATAGTATGCCGGTTAGCGCACATACAGAGAGCGACAAGCGCAGATTGGGAAGCAATCCGAAGATAAATACTGCAAATCCCTGACATGCCAATACCATCATTATCTCGCTGAGTGTCAGCCATAGCCATGATCCATGCATCGGGAAATGATTGAACTTGAAGAGCCATGCTTCCATGAAGATTGCAATGACAATCCATATCAGAGTCTGGGGCAATAGTTTTCCGGCTAAGACTCTGAGGATTGACTCTCCTCCAAGGTGTAAAAGCTCGCGCGATCTCCCATGTTTTATTTCCTCTCCAAGGGTGTAGCAAGTCATCAGCATAATCATCAGTTGCAGGGTGCAGGGTATGAATGAGTTGCAGAGATATATAGAGTAGTTAAGCCAGGGATTTCCAAGCGGTCGAAACGAGACGCTGACGGGTTGTAGTAGCGGCGTGGGGTTGGCTACAAGTGTTTCGGCCCCTGTATCTTGGAGTATCCTCACAGCGATCCCGGCCTTCGAATAGAGAGCTGTCGCCTTGAAGGTCTTGAAAAGTAGCGAGCCGGGTACGTAGTAGGTCATATTGGTGTAGAAGGTGATGACCGGCCCTCGTCCTGCCAATAAATCGGCTTGGAAATTCTCAGGAATCATGAAGAAGCCGTAGATCTTCCCCTCTTGCACCAGATGGCGTGCCTGTGTAAAAGACTCCGACGACTCCTTGAGGTCTACAAGTTGCATACTTCCTAAGGTTTGGGAGACCTGGCGCGATATGGCTGTTCCATCCTTGTCTACGATAGCTGCGGGTATCTTCATCGGTAATCCCTGTTCCATCAAGCTGGTCAGAAACAGAGTGATAAAGAGGGGAAGGAAGAGAAAACCAATCCAGCATACAGGACGGCGCACAATCTGCAAGACGGTGCGATACATTATAGTCCGGAAGTTGGAGTTGTAGGAGGTTTTCATTGCAGATATGGAATGAGGTATTATTGCTCAAGAATTACCGACATCCCGGGGCGGAAGTTGGGAATAGCACGAACGGGGCGTGCTTTCACCTGAAATGTGCGGGCATCAAAGTCGCCGGTAGATTTCGTGGCCTGCCAGTTAGCATACGTGCCGAGGTCGCGGATATAGAATACTTTCATGTCGGTGATAGTGTCGAGTGCCGGAATTCTAACTTTTAAGACAGAACCATTGTGGAGATTTTTCAGACTCGTTTCGCGCATATTGAAGACTGCCCATCGGTCATCCTTCTGGATGGTCATAATCGGGGCACCGGTGGCCACCAGCTCGCTGACGTGGGGATAGATGACTACGACCTCGCCATCGCATGGTGCAAGCAGATATTGGTCTTCGAGCAGGGCTCCTACCTCCTTGACACCGCCTCGAGCTACTCCCACAGCGGCCTGCGAAGCCTGACGATCTTCTGACTGCGGGCCGGCCAGTGCCAGCTCATATTGACTCTTAGCTGCAGCCTCACCGGCTTTCGCCGCATCGTAGGCTGCCTTGGCTTCGTCACGCTTCTGCTCGGTCACTACACCCTCTTTGAAAAGGTTTTCCATCCTTTCATATGTCTTACGAGTGATTTCGGCAGCGGCTTGTGCTTGTTGCCATACGTCTTTGGCAGAGGCTACAATCTGTGAGCGTGTGCCGGCATCTACCTTGCGGTTTGTGGCTGCTGCCATATCCTCCATGGCCTGTGCCTGCTCCATCTTCGCATCTACAAGCGAGGAGTGGATCCTCACCAGAGTGTCGCCGGCTTTTACCCGCTGTCCCTCTTCTACATATATTTCAGCTACACGTCCGGGCAACTTGCCGGATACGCGTATTTCGGTGGCCTCACCTTGACCCTGAATCGTGTCAGGCGGCTGATTGATGCAGAGAAAACCTACAATTGCCAAACCCGCTAAAACCAGCAGTACAATGACGATGGTGAGAATCAGCATTCTATCTTTATTGTTAGTCTCCATTTTTATTTTGATTTGAGATTGAGTTTTTAAGGGACTTAAGGAGTTTAAGGAACTTGGAGTTGGCCTAATACTTTGGCAAGGTAGACTTGGCAGAGGCGCAGGTCGATTTCAGCGTCTATCTCTTCGGAATGAGCTTTTACCCATGCTGTCTGGGCTGCTATGACGTCGTCGGCTGTCATTACCCCCTCTTTGAAGGCTAACTGAGCCTGACGGAGGTTCTCGTTGGCTTTTTCCATATTTGTGCGAGTCATAGCTAAGGTTTTGAAGGCCTCGGAGTATTTGAATCGCGCCTGGCTCACCTGCAATTCTACCATCTGTTCGGCATCTTCGAGAAGAAGTCGCTGAGCGGCTGTCGCTGACTGAGCAGCTTTATAATGGTTGTAGCGTCCTCCCCAATGCCATAGCGGTATGGTCAGCGTCGCACCGACACTGAATCCCCCGCCGAAGCGTTTCTCAAATCCATGGTTGACGTTAGGATTGGAGAAGGAATACATCCCGATAGCCGCTATGTTTGGCAACATCTCGCCGAGTACGAGCTTTTCGCGTCCTTTCAGGACGTTGATGCTCTGTCGTATTACTTCCAGATCGTTGCGTCTCTGAAATACGTCGGCCATATTATAAGAGGGGAGAATTTCTTCTTTCCTTTCTGTAGCTGAGAGCCCTTCGTCGGATAGTATCATCGGTGTGTTGATGGGTAGTCCGCAGATTCTCGCCAACGACATGCGAGCCAGTGCAAGTCCGTTGTCGAGTTTGGTGCGGGCTATCTGAGCCTCATTGAGCTTCACTTCTACATTCAGCAAGTCGGCCTTTGTAGCCATACCGTTCTCTTGTAGATGCACTACGTTACGGCGCAGTGAGTCCATCAATGCCACGAATGAATTGGCAAGCTCCTGTTTTTGTCGCAGGGAGACAACAAGCCAGTAGGCTTGGTCTACGGAGTATACTACCTCATCGTGGAGCGCATTTCGCGATGAGCGGGCCACACTCTCTGCATATCTTGCGATATCGTTGAGAGCACGTATCTTCCCACCCATGTATATCGGTTGAGTCAGGGTGAAAGCTCCGAAGAAGACATTATGGGTGTCGTAGGCTAATGCCTCTTTGGGGATGACAGCTACTTCTGTGGGTATCACCGAGCCGGAAGCCGGGTCCATCACGGGGATGCCGTCAGGTCCTTTGACAATATTATAATTGTATTTGCCCGTTGAGGGGTCAAAGCTCATCGTGGGTAGTTTGGCATCTGCGCTGAGAAGCTCTATCTGGTGCTGATTATACATGTAGCCGCCGGTGAAGTCAATGCCGGGGAGATATGCTGAGTGTGCCGACTTGCGTTCATAGCCTGCGGCGCGCACGGTCTGATCGGCCATACGTATGGTCTTGTTGTTGGACAGAGCCAGCGAGCGGCATGAGTCCAGACTGAATGTCTGAGCCTCCGCGAGGGATGTAAAAAGCAGAGCAGCAGTAAAAGTTGACAAAAAAGCGAATTGGCTATTCATAGTCTATCTTTTGGATTGCTATATATCAACTACAAAATTACATCAGAATTTGTTTAACATTTATTAATAATATTCAAAATCCGAAAAACAGAATATGTTTTTCACTGGTATGGAAAAAATCCCCCGGCTCTTGGAGTCGGGGGATATCGTGGAGGGCTTTTCAGCCCGGGGATATTACGTGGTTGTTACTTCACGAGGACTTTGGCTGTCTGCTGACCTACCTTCACCAGGAAGATACCGCCATCCATCGGGATGTACATGCTGTCGGATGTTACAGCTGCTTTCTTGACGAGCTTGCCGTCGAGAGAGTAGATGTTCAGAGTCTGACCATTCAGACCGTTGGCAATAATCATACCCTTACCGCCGGCGATGAATGCGTTGTCGGAGATGATACCGTCTACGGCGCTGCTGTTGATTCTAACGAGGTTGGACATCGGAGTCTCAATGAGGTGGCCGGTGCCGTCGGATACGATAGCTGTCACAGCATAGATCTTGTTCTCATCCTTGGCGGGGAGGTTGAGGCTGGTGCCTGCGATGTCGCTCTTGACGAGTCTTACTACACCCTGGAGGTCGGTAGAGTAGAGGTTGTAGCTCTTTATCTCATAGTTGGCCTCAGTAGCAGGAGTGAATTCAATCTCATCGAGGAGGGCACCAAACTGACCCTTCGAACGGTAGCAGAATGCGAAGTACTTGGCATCTGCGGGGAGTGTGAATGTACATTTCTCCCAAGTTTCAACACCACTCTTGGTGAAGTGGCGAATCTGCTTGAAGTCGCCGATCTGATATACACCTTCGCTTACTTCCTTGAGGTTTTCCATACCACCCTCAGTGGGGATTTCGTCGGAACCTGCAGAGTAGAATACGGTGATAGTCTCTGCATAGTCGGAAGCTACAGTGTTGAACCAGAAGGAAACCTGGGTACCACCCTTAACTTCGGGAGAAATCAGGAAGTCGGCAACGGGTTTAGCCTCTTCAACGGTGGGATCGAAGCCTGCGGAGCGGGCGATGATTGTCTGCTTGCCACGATAGGGAGCGATACGGTCGGTGTAAAGAATACCGAGCTCTTCAGTGTTGAGAACCTGCCATGCTCCGGGCTTGTCGTAGTCTTCCCATTCGATAGGATTACCTGCACCGCCATTGCCTGCTACGTAGAAGGGATTGAGGCCGTCGAGGTCTATGTTCTTCCAGCGGCCGAGGACAGCGTGATTGCCACCCACGGGCATTGCCTCGAAGCTTTCGATGTTGCTCATACCTGTGGCGGGTGCGCTCCAGGAGAAGTTGATGGCGTCGAAGTTCTCAGAAGCCCAGTCGCCCTGAAGATCGGTGACTACCGGCAGTGTGCTGGCGTCAAGGTCAAGAATGAACTCGCGAGAGTCGTTGTTGGTAACTTGGTCGCCATCACTTTCTACACGGCCGCGAACATACAGACGCTTGTACTGCAGATATTCGGGAGCCATCAGGAACTGAGCTTTGAGCTCGTATTCGTCGTTGGCTTTAAGGTTGCCGGATGTGATGTTCTTGGAGGCGAGTACTTCGTCATCGCCCATGAGCTCGGCAATTACGCGTGTTCTGCCGGTGTCTTTACCGGAGTTGACCGCTACGATAGTATATTCGGGAGTCTCACCTACCGACAGGTGGTATTGACCCTTAATCTGTGATACCTTGAAGTCGGTGTCTACGTTCTGCTCTACGTTGTAGGAGTCAATCAGGAACATCTGAGTGGCATTGGCGAAACGGGGACGGATGTTGATCTGTACCCAACCGCAGTCGAGCATCTCAGCGGGGAGTTCATATTCGATGTTGGCCCAAGCTGCAGAGTTCGGACGAGTCGGAGTCTCAGTCATCACTTTCTTATAGGTCTGGTCCTTAGAAGTGCGAGCCCATACTTCCATTACGGGAGCACCGTAGAAGTTCCAGTAGCGAACAGTGAGCTTGGCAGCGGGAACACCCTTGGTAGTGAACTTGGGAGCAATCAGCTGGCCATAAGCACCGTTGTTGGAGGTAGCCTGACCGTAGAGGCAACCGAGGATGCAGACGGGGTCGCCATAGCCGAAGCCGTCAACGTTGGCAGCAGCGCCCCACTGGGTGTTGACGAATTCGCCATCTTCAGAGTTCTGCCATTTGGTATAGGTGAAGCCTGTGTTGCTGAATTCCTCGATCATCGGGATCTGGTAGGGGGTGCCAAGGTGGTCAAAGGCGAACATGTTGCCCATGGACTCACCGAGTTCATTCTTTGCGGAGGGACCTACATAGTAGTAAGTCTGAGAGGTAGCGTCTGTGGAGTAATCCCAGTAGAGCTCTTTGGTAGTGCCGAGGAGTATGTTGTTTACACTATTCTTGGCGTAGATGTTATAGGTCAATCCTTCGGGATCAACGTAACCACCATTTACACCTACAGTAGGAGCATCCCATTCAATACGCATCTTCATGTTGTCTTCGGAGATGGTATGGCGGATGTTGGTGGGAGATGTAGGAGCGTCAAGACCGATGTATACCTTGTCAATCTGTGGAAGCCCGTTGCCAAAGGTGGCAGTGGAGCAAACGATTTCGATGTTCTGAAGAGCATCGCTGTCGGTATTGATGGTAAAGTTTACCTTCTCGCCGGGCTTACCCTCTGCCTTGGCAGTATTGTTGCCGCTGGTAGCTGTTGCGGTTACAGTCTCGTTGGGATTCAGAGCATTGCCGTCAAGGTCAACGGTCGGGAGTGTCAGGGAGATGTTGGCATAACGTTCACCCTTGTCGCCCGGAGTAATCTTCAGGTCGGTTACGTTGCCGGGAGCCTTTGTAGATGAGCCTTCGATTTCCTGAACGTTGAAGTTGTAGTAGCGAGCACCGCGATGGAGGGGATAAGTGGCGGTAGAAGTATAGTATTCATGGAATACGATATAGTAGTCGCCGGGTTCTGTCACGCGGAAGTTGACGTTGATAGTCTTGGGAGCGTTGTAATCTTTAGAACAATTGATGCCAAAGATAACCTTGTCGTCGCTAGAGCTGTCGAAATCCTTGCGCAGGATAACGTCCATGGTGTTGGCGTGCTGTGCATTAGCCCATGCATTCTGATATGTGAAGGAGAGCTGATAGAGCTTGCTTACGTCAGCGATGTGTACCTTCGGCATGAAAAGGTATGCATTCGGCTTGTCAGCGTAGTTCTCCCCGGTGATACGGAACATCGGGATACCGCCATAGTTGGGATAGTATTTGAAGTTCTGAGGATCCGACGGGTTGTTTGTAGTCATGTCAAACAGGTCGGCCTGCACGGGAGTCGGAGTGAAGTTTGCGGGAAGTGCCATGCCCGGGCCCAGAACGCGAGAGATTAAACCTGTAGGCTCCGAAGAGTGACCATGGTGTACGGCGCGAACTGTGAGGTTGAAGCGCTTAAGAGCTGCAGGCATCGGGATTTCGAATTCGTTGCCCTTGATGGGAGCTGTGTTCAGCTTGGTCTCGCCATCGTATACGTCATATGTGATGTCGTTGGCAATGATGTAACCACCGTTGGCACCACCTCTGCGAGTGTTGGGAGTTTCCCACATGATGGTCATGCCACCGAGATATTCGTCGGTAGGAGCCAGGGGAGCATCGTAGCCTGTGTAGATAGATTCAATAGTCTCAGCACCCTTGAGATTGCCGTCGTTGGCAGCAATGCTGAGCTTGTGGAGACCTTCAGTGAGTGTCAAGGGGAATGTAACGCTCTGGCCGGCGTTGTACTTGCCGCTGAGGAGCACGTTGTTGCCCTCTTTCACAACGAGGTCGAGCTTCTTGCCGCTTTCGTATGCAATACCCTCAAAGTTTGTAGCGGGCATTTTCAAGGTGATGCTACCGCTGAGGTTGGCATTCTCGAAAGTAGCTGCGAAGTCGCTGACTGCATCGGGAGCCTCAGGCATAGCAAACACATCGGGACAGTAGAGAGTGGTAGCATACACACGAGGTGTAAGATATGCAATCTCGAAAGCTTCATAAGTCTCTGCATCGATGGAGAACAGAGTTGAGGTATAGTTAGAGATGTTGCGCACAGCACCGATGAAGGCTTTGTCGCGCGGGCTATATACCATGGGGCAAGCCTCGAAGAAGGAGGGAAACATGTAGGGAGCCTCTTCTTGGTCGTACTGATAGAGCATGATGAGCTTGTTGGTTTCGGGCTCATATTCGTAAAGAGCACCCTCTGTACCCTTAAGGCCAATAAGTTTGCCGTTTAGCGGGTTGTAGCAAATGGAGGACATGAAGTCGGTCTCAGAGCTGCCCATGGAGAGGAGAACGTCTGAAACTTTCCATTTGGATTCGTCATCACCCTGACAGTCGATGCGGCGAAGGTTGCCACCGCTGCCGGAACCGAATTCGCAATGAAGTCCCCAGAAGCAGTCGCGAACGGGGTCATAGGTGAGTGAATGGAAAAACCAATTTGAGTCGGAGCCAAAGGAGATTTTGCCAACTGAGCGACCTGTGGTAGCATCTACCTTGTTCCAGTAATATTCTACGTCCAGAGTGACCATGTTCTGGTCGAAGTCGGGGATGTAGAGGTAGCCGTTTCTTACGGCACCCGTCTGAGTGTCGTAGTCTGTATCGGAGATGTTGAGATGGTTGCCGCTGGCAATTGTTTTGATGCTTCCGGTTTCAATATCAATTTTGCCATAAATGCCGTACCATGCCTGAGTCTGCCCCTCATAGTTCGGAGATACTATGTAGAGGTTACCCACGGGGGCAGCGGCGGAACGGTGGAGAAGGCCGGCGGGTCGGTTCATTGCAGGCGCAGGGGTGCCGGACTCTGCCGACTCTGCGGGTGTAACAGCTTCCAGAAGGCCGTTGTTGGCTCTCCGGAGGTCCTGACGCGCTGCCATCTCTGACGGAGTGGACTTAACGCCATAGCGACCATAAGTGTCGGCAAGGGCGAAGCTTGTCCATGTTCCGGCGGCAGCAAGAAGGGCTGCCGACAAGTAGAAAGACATTCGTTTCATAAATAAAGGTTATATTAATTTGTAAAAGTAGTCTATGGGTTTGATACGTAATTATTCTCTTTCCGAACTCTGAGCTTTGCGGCCATTTGCGGTTCGGTTCAAGGATAAAACGTAAAAATTCCCCCGAAATTAGTTAATAAAGATTAATGTTCCAAATATTTTCCATAATAAAGTAAAATTTTTGACAAAAATCTTTAATCATTTGGAGATTTCGGCAGTTCAAGCCGATTTTTTGTCTGCTAAATCCCTCTCCTCCGCTTTTTTTCTTTACCTTTGCAACTAATTTGTAGGTCCGACAAGTCAGACATCTTTATAAAATGAACCAGCGTTTCCGAATTGAATATATTAAGCTCTTCCGTCTGGGTCTCCCGGTATTGGTCACTCAGTTAGGTATCATCGTTGTGAGCTTTGCTGACACTATGATGGTAGGGCATTACGGCACTCCCGAACTCTCTTCGGCGGCTTTCGTCAATAGTCTCTTCGTCATCCCGTTTGTGATGCAAATTGGTTTTGCAAGCGGTCTGACTCCGCTGGTTGGTGCTCTTTATAGTCGCGGTGCTCTGCGACGTTGCGGGTTTATTCTTAAGACGGGCTTGAGATGCAATGCTCTGTTGTCGCTGATTTTTATCGCTTTGATGGGGGTGCTCTATTTCTTTATCCCTTATCTCGGCCAGGACCCGGAGCTCCTTCCTATCATTCGTGAGTATTACTTGATTGTGCTGATTTCGCTTTTTCCGGCTGCTATTTTCAGCGCTTTCCAGCAGACGGCCAATGGTGCTACGGATACGGCTATGCCAATGTGGGTTATGCTCGGTGGCAACCTCCTTAATATATTGGGTAACTGGATGCTGATTTGGGGTGTCGGGGGTATGCCGAGATTGGGACTGACCGGAGCCGGTCTTTCTACCCTGATCTGTCGTTCTCTGATGGCTCTCGTCATTTTCCTCCTTTTCATGCGTCGGCAACGGTATGCCTCGTTCATGGCGGGTATGCGTGCCCGTATTCGAAATTCAGGAGTGACTTCCAAGATTGTGCAGACGTCTTATCCTATCATGATTCAGAGTGGTGTGGAATGTCTGCTCTGGAGTGTCGGTGCAGTGGTCTGCGGTGAGTTTGGCCGAATCCAGATTGCTGCTTATCAGGTGGTCAACACTATCGGCCAGTTGGGCTTTATGATCTATATGAGCTTCAGCACTGCTGTGGCAATCCGGGTAGCTAATTTCACAGGACTTGGTGACTCAGCTTCCGTAAGGGTCTCTACGAGCGCCGGGTTGCATATGCTTTTGGCACTTGGCACTCTCTCGTCGCTGGTCTTTATCTTCTTTTCGCGTCCGTTGATATGGAGTTTCACCTCCGACAGTGCTGTCATTGAGACTGCCTTAGCACTTATCCCGCCCCTCGTCTTGTATCAATATGGCGATGCTGTTCAGCTAAATTATGCTAATGCCCTGCGAGGCATGGCCGACGTTAAGCCTCTGCTGAATGTATCGCTGATTAGCTATATACTTATCGGATGTCCGGTGCTTTACTTGCTGGCAAAGTTCTGTAATCTTGGTGCGATGGGTGTATATTATTCATTCTCAGTGGCTCTCTTTGCGGCCGGGACGTTGTTGATTGTAGCTTATCGCCGACATTTCGGAGATTCAAGAAATTTTCGTAACTTTGGCAATCAAGTAGAGTAGCTACTTAAGAGTCCGTATATAAATCTACCCATAAGGCGGCCAAATACAAATTAACAGTTTCTATGACCATTACAGATTTACAGAGCAAATATGAATCTGCCACCCCCTTGGAGATGGCCGCTGTCGATAAGGCTTTTCGCGAGTTGATGCAGTCGTATCTCGGATCCCGCCATCGTAAGCGTGTGGAGATTATCGAAAGGGCTTTCCGGTTTGCTCAGGAGGCTCACAAAGGTGCGCGTCGCCGTAGTGGCGAACCCTATATCATGCACCCTCTGGAGGTGGCTAAGATAGTTTCTTCTGAATTCGGTTTGGGCTCTACCTCTATTTGTGCGGCTCTTCTGCATGATGTGGTGGATGAGACTGACTTTACCATTGAGGATATAGAGGCTGCCTTCGGGCGTAAGATTGCGGCTATCGTAGAGGGTGTCACCAAAATCTCGGGTGGTATCTTCGGCAATAATGCTTCGGCGCAGGCTGAGAAGTTTCGCAAGCTCCTCCTTTCGATGTCTACAGATATACGGGTAGTCATAGTAAAGATGGCCGACAGACTCCACAATATGCGTACTATCAGTGCGTTGCATGAGGAGAAGCGTCATAAAATCTCTCGCGAGACTCTCTATGTATATGCTCCCTTGGCCCATCGGCTCGGCCTGAACAAAATCAAGACGGAGCTGGAGGACTTGGCATTTCGGCATGAGCATCCTGAGGATTATGCCGCGATTATGGCTAAGGTGGAGGCGAGTGAGCAGCGAAGGATGGAGATTGTGGAGAAGTTCATAGCCCCTATTCGTCCGAAGCTCGATGCGGCCGGTTTCTCTTATGAGATTAAGGCTCGAGTGAAGAGTGCCTGGAGTATCTATAATAAGATGATCAATAAGAAGGTGCCCTTTGAGAAGATTTATGATATATATGCCATCCGCGTCATTTTCGATAATGATGACGATTCTCTGGAGCGTCTGCGCTGTTGGCAGATTTATACTCTTTTTACTGAGGATAATAATCCTCATCCCGATCGTCTTCGCGACTGGGTTACTACCCCGAAGGCTAATGGTTATCGCGCTCTGCACCTGACAGTCATGGGTCCTGACGGGCGTTGGATTGAGGTGCAGATACGTTCGCGTAAGATGGATGCCGTAGCCGAGCTGGGGTATGCTGCCCATTGGAAGTACAAGACGGGTGAGTATTCTGAAGCTGCCGAGCTTGATTCCTGGATGAATACTATCAAGGATATCCTCGCTAATCCGGATGCCGGTGCGGTAGATTCTCTGGACACTATCAAGCTCAATCTCTATTCAAAGGAGATATATGTTTTCACTCCTAAGGGTGACCTGAAGACTCTCCCTTCCGGCTCGAGTGTGCTTGATATGGCTTTTGAGATTCATTCAGACCTCGGGCGTCATTGTGTGGCTGGAAAAATCAACCATCGTCTGGTGCCTCTGTCGCATATCCTTGATAGTGGCGACCAGGTGGAGATTATTACCTCTCAGACTCAGGAGCCTAAGCCGGAGTGGATAAAGTTTTGCAAGACGGCTAAGGCTCATAGCTGTCTGCGCCAGATAGCTGCGGGAGGCAGGGTCATAGAGGTTTGCCCCTCGAAGCTCGTTGTCTCCGGCTCTAACGCTATCGGACTTCTCGCTGAGATTGTACGGCACATTTCCGACCATGGCGTTGACATCCGTGAGATGAAGGCTTCTACGGGAGATGGCCGCTATCGTTGTGATTTTAATATTGGGTCTGTAACCCTCGAATCGTACCATAAGTTGTGTGTTTCTCTTCTTGATATCCACGGCGTTGAATATGCCGGACCTGAACAGCAATCCAATTAACTATGCATATAAAAAGCCTGTTTACTAAAGCCGCCACACTCAGAGTTTTGCTACTGTTTGTAGCAAGTGCTATCTGTGTGGCTTTGCTACCCCATGCTGACCATCAGTCATATTCCTATGAATTGAATCAGCCCTGGAGGTATCCTTTGCTGACTGCTGAGTTTGACATGCCGATTCTTCGCGACTCTCTCTCGGCTAAGCGTCTGCATGATAGTATAGATGCTAATTTTATCCCTTTTGTTAGAAATAATTCTCTGGCAAGTGCTGAGGTGGTGGCCCGTTTTCATCGTTCTACAGCCGACACGCTCCCCCCACAGGAGCAAGCTCGCATCGAAAAGCTTATTCGCGAGGTGTATACTTTCGGAGTTTTAAGTCAGGATGTGTATGAGGGTGTAGCTCGCCGTCAGTCCCATTCTATCAGATTGATTGAGGACTCTGTAGAGAGTGAGGAGAATGTAGTCAGAAGTATTGATGCTTCGGGAATGCTTTCTCCGGCCAAGGCTTTTGATTATATCGATTCGGCATACAATGCCGCTATGGCTGATATGCCAAACGCTACATCGCGGTCGATGAGTCCGGAAGTTGCAAAAAAATTGAGCCAGTGTATTGTCCCGAATGTGGTGGTGGATTCTATAGCCGATGCTAAGTTCCGCTCACAGGAGTATCTCGATGTCAATGGCGCTATGGGTGTCATTAAGAAGGGTCAGAGAATCGTGGATCGTGGCGAGATCGTAAATCCGCAGATTTTCACTAATCTCAATACCTACCTTGAGATGCTCAACCGTGCCAACGGCTCGGAGATTACCCACACCTATTATTATATTGGGCAGTCGCTATTTATCATTATATGTTTCATCTCGTTCTACATTTATATGTTCATATATCGTCGTGAGCTTTATCGCTCTATGAGATATATGACCTTTACGGTGGCTTTGATTACTCTGATTGTAGCTTTTGCTATATTGATGTTTGAGTATATCAACAATGGTATATGGCTTGTGCCTTTCGCGGCTGTAGCTGTAATCGTTACGGTGTTTGCTGATGCCCGCACGGCTGTGGCTTCGCTGATTACGGCGGTGCTTATCGCTGCGCTTGTGGCTACTTATCCGCTGCAATTCATATCTATGGAGATGCTTGCCGGTCTGTTCGCTACCTATAGTATCCGTCAGCTCAGTCGCCGCTCTCAGCTTCTGCGCACTGCCGGAGTGACGTTCATTTCTTATTCTGTTTGCTATATAGCCAATATTCTTTTGACTTATGGAAATGTTGAGGAGTTCTCATGGAGCATGATAGGATATTTCGCTGTCAATTCGGTGATTCTCTCCTTTGCGTATGTGCTGATATTTATTGTGGAGAAGATTTTTGGCTTCACTTCGCAGGTGACTCTGGTGGAGCTCAGCGATATCAACAATAAGTTGTTGCGCCGACTGGCACAGGATGCACCGGGCACGTTCCAGCATTCCATGCAGGTGTCTACACTCGCCTCAGAGGCTGCTCGCGCTATCGGTGCCAACACTCAACTGGTGCGTACCGGTGCTCTCTATCATGATATCGGCAAACTGGAGAGTCCGATTTTCTTCACCGAGAATCAACATGGTGTCAACCCCCATCTTGGACTCGATCCGGAGACATCTGCCCAGAAGATTATCTCTCATGTGACCGCCGGATTGCAGTTGGCGTCGAAAAACAAGCTTCCTGCAGTTATCAAGGATTTTATCACGCAGCATCATGGACGTGGAATCACAAAATATTTCTATAACACGGCTGTCAATGAAAGTAATGGCCGCGAGGTAGATAAGTCGAAGTTCCAATATCCCGGACCTAATCCCCAAAGTAGGGAGACGGCGATATTGATGATGGCCGACAGTGTGGAGGCTGCTTCACGAAGTCTGAAGGACTATTCTCAGCAAAGTATCAATGAGTTGGTCGACAGGATTATCGACGGCCAGGAGAGGGATGGACTTTTCAAGGAGTCACCGATAAGTTTCAGCGATGTTGAGAAGGTGAAAGAAACCTTCAAGAAAAGGCTTGCCACAATCTATCATTCCCGCATAGCCTATCCGGAAATCAAGAAGGAAAAATAACGCGCGGAATGAGGGATAGAGGGATAAACTCACGAACGACCCTTAGTATGGCGTGAGGAATGAGAATGAAAACAACTCGCCAAAATAAAATACAATAAAAATTAGGAAAAAGTTTGCAAGGGTAGAAAGTTTTTTCTACCTTTGCAGTATCAAATAGGGCGAATACCAGAGTGGCCAAATGGGGCAGACTGTAAATCTGCTGGTTTATACCTTCGGTGGTTCGAATCCATCTTCGCCCACATCAGTTTTAGCAGTAACAACTTTTATAAGGCGGAAGTTTTCGTGAGAAATCTTCCGCCGGAATTTTTTTATAGGTCTGTTGATTGCCTATATTGAATGTTAAATGCCAAACGTTGTAGAGGCACGTTGGACGACAAACCAACTGCCGCATTATGAACGCTTAGCGTTTATAATGCGGCATGTCTGCCGGAAAGGGGATGGAGAATTCTACCAGGCCGGCTATCTCGCCGTCGCGACGCCACGGCGTCTGGTAGATTAGTTTGTGGATTCCCTCTTTTTCTATTGTGTAGGCATTTGTAGTGCCCTGTGTCATCATCTCTTCGATTTTCTTGCGTGCATGCTCCGGATGATATTGCATCAGGTCATGCCCTATGATGTCACCATGTCGCGCAAAGGTTTGGCGCGAGCGCTCGTTCATGAAGAGTATCTTATAATTGCAGTCGCAAATCGTAACAGCACATCCAATCTGTTCCGCCCAGTCTATGTATTCTTTCATATAAAACCTTAATTATCATAATGTCATAATGTCATAATGTCATAATGACTGTCAGCTATCGGACTTTAACCAAGTGAAGAAATAATCCTTAGGATTATTTCTTCATTTCAAAGGAGCGAGAGGCGAGTCGATAGCCGTCGCAGAAGACTTCTACTTTATAACTTCCGGCTACTAGGGTTGACGATACTCCCCAATATACCGATACCGAGACTTCATCGTTGGAGTATTCTACCTGTCGGTGGGCTGTGGCTGATAGTGTCTGGCCGTCATAGCTGAAGGAGGATCCTCCTCCCAAGACGTTCCCTTCGGGCCCTATAATGCGCACATAGAAGTCTTTCATGCCGGGAGCGGCTGTGTTGTTGGGACTTACTATGAAGCTTACACCAAGCTTGCGTGCTTTGGTGATGTTTTTCTCATGTTTGTCTTTCTTATTGTATGCTCCAAGACTCAGGTTGGTGATGTTGAGTTTCTTGGCTCGCTGTACGGTCTGTGAGAGTTCGGCGTTCTGACGATTGGCACTTTCATTCTCAGATGCCAATTGAACATTACGCTGCTGCACTTCGTCAAGCTCACGTTTCAGTCCTTCGTTTTCTTCTCCCAAGCGTTTGATTTCCTCTAAGTAGTGACGAACGATTCCTTTAAGGGTGACAATCTCAGCTTCAAGTTGCTTGATGCGTGCGCGATTGGCTTTATTGCTGCTTTTCTCTTTATCAAGCTGGCTGAGAAGGTCTTGCACTCTGTTTTTGGCGGCGTTATACTGCTCTATCAGTGAGTCGTTCTGCAGGTATACTTGCTGGTCTTCATATTGAGCAAAGTCGGCGTTTAGCTGGTTGAACTCATTGGTCAGTTGCAGTCGGTCATTGGCGATGGCGAGGGAATCGAGTTGCATCTGAGTGTCGTTGACTTGCTTCTCTTTGTCGGAATTGTTGATAATCAGAACGGTGATGAGGGCAGCTAAGCCGAGGAAAATGGCTATGCCACCATAGAGAATGATTTTCTGACTCTTAGACATTGTTTTTAGTTGATGAGGTTAGGAGTTGATGAGTTGATGAGTATTTGCGAGCGGGGAGCTCGCCGTACTTGGGGGGTTATCTGCGTTTCTTTTTGTTGCCTTTCTTTTTCTTGTTGCTTCCTTGGTCTTGACCTTTTTTCTTCTTGGAACCTTTGTTGGCTGCTCCTTTCTTGGGAATGGTCAGCTTGTCGCCCGGATGGATCATGTCGCCGGCTCGCGGGTTGGCTTTCTTGAGGTCTTCTACACTTACTCCGTGGCGTTTGGCTATCGTCGATAGGTTGTCGCCGCTGGCTACTGTATGTTGTACTACTGCCGGCTCTTTCTTTTTATTATTTTTCTTTTTCTTCTTGTCGGGAACTACGGGTTCTTTCT
>JAMPAX010000001.1:474933-492250 GCA_023667015.1 Muribaculaceae bacterium
TATGGCTAAAGAAAAATTCGAAAGAACCAAACCGCATGTTAACATCGGTACCATCGGCCACGTCGACCATGGTAAAACGACTCTTACGGCAGCTATCACTAAAGTGCTCGCTGAAAAAGGTCTTTCCGAGGCTCGTTCCTTCGACTCAATTGACAACGCTCCTGAAGAGAAGGAGCGCGGTATTACAATTAACACCGCTCACGTAGAATATCAAACAGCTAACCGTCACTACGCTCACGTAGACTGCCCGGGACACGCTGACTACGTAAAGAATATGGTAACCGGTGCTGCTCAGATGGACGGTGCTATCATCGTAGTTGCCGCTACTGACGGTCCGATGCCCCAGACTCGCGAGCACATTCTTCTCGCTCGTCAGGTAAACGTTCCCCGTCTGGTTGTCTTCATGAACAAGTGTGACATGGTAGACGACGAAGAGATGCTCGAACTCGTGGAAATGGATATGCGCGACCTTCTTTCTCAGTATGAGTATGACGGCGACAATACTCCTATCATCCGCGGTTCTGCTCTCGGCGCTCTCAACGACGAGCCCCAGTGGGTTGAAAAGGTTATGGAACTCATGGACGCAGTCGACACTTGGATTCCCCTGCCTCCCCGTGACGTTGACAAACCGTTCCTTATGCCTGTTGAGGACGTATTCTCAATCACAGGTCGTGGTACTGTTGCCACAGGTCGTATCGAAGCCGGCCGCGTGAAGGTTGGTGACGAAGTTCAGATCCTTGGTCTCGGTGCTGACAAGAAGTCTGTAGTTACCGGTGTGGAAATGTTCCGTAAGATCCTCGACGAGGGTGAAGCCGGCGACAACGTTGGTCTGCTCCTCCGTGGTATCGACAAGAACGAAATCCGTCGTGGTATGGTTATCTGCCACCCCGGACAGGTTAAGCCCCACGATCACTTCAAGGCACAGGTTTATATCCTGAAGAAGGAAGAAGGTGGCCGCCACACTCCTTTCCATAACAAATATCGTCCTCAGTTCTACATCCGTACACTCGACGTGACTGGTGAGATTACTCTTCCCGAAGGTGTTGAGATGGTAATGCCCGGCGATAACGTGGAAATCGACGTTAAGTTGATTACTCCCGTAGCTTGCGACCAGGGTCTTCGCTTCGCTATCCGTGAAGGTGGACGTACTGTAGGTTCCGGTCAGATCACAGCCGTTTACGACGATTAATTTGATAATATCCCGAAAGGGTAGAAATAGAAGGGACCATCCCTGAGGATGGTCCCTAATCTACGGGAATAGCTCAGTCGGTAGAGCACTGGTCTCCAAAACCAGGTGTCGGGAGTTCGAGCCTCTCTTCCCGTGCCAATAATAGATAATATGAAATTAATCAACGATATTAAGGAATCTTATAACGAGCTTGTGTATAAGGTTTCTTGGCCAACTCAGAAACAACTCATCAACAGTTCGGTGCTGGTATTGATAGCTTCCATCATACTGGCGGTTTTCATCATGATTGTTGATTGGGTGTTTGAATCTCTGATGCAGCTTATATACAGTATCAACTTCTAAATCTTTAAAGAAGGTATCAATGGCTGAAGTTTCAAAGGAGTGGTACGTACTTCGTGCTATCTCAGGCAAGGAGGCAAAAGTTAAGGAAGTACTCGATGCTCAGATCAAGAATACAGATCTGGGCAATCATGTGTTCCAGGTATTGATTCCTACGGAGAAGGTTTACGTTACTCGCAATGGCAAGAAGGTGCTCAAGGAGCGTACCCTCTATTCCGGATATGTTTTCGTTCAGGCGAATCTGACGGGTGAGGTGATCTACGAGCTGAGAAACACTACGAATGTCATTGACTTTTTGCGTGGTCGTGCGAAGGATTCCAAGCCGGAACCTCTTCGTGAGGCTGAGGTCATGCGTATGCTCGGCAAGGCCGATGAGCTGCTGGAGAACGTAAGCGAGGAGATACCTGACTTCATCATCGGTGAGCCCGTCAAGGTCAATTACGGTCCCTTTAGCGGTTTTTCCGGAACTGTCTGCGACGTGAACTCCGAAAAGAAGAAGATTAAGGTGGAGGTCAAAATTTTTGGCCGTCCTACTGAGCTTGAGTTGGAATATAATCAGGTGGAACGCGAATAATACCTCAGGGTTGAACTGATGTTACGCAGTTCGTTTGAGTATCCGCCAACAAAACCAATCAATTTTTAAACCAAAATCAACAATGGCTAAAGAAATTGCTGGACAGATCAAATTGCAGATAAAAGGCGGCGCGGCCAACCCGTCGCCCCCGGTAGGACCTGCACTGGGTTCTAAGGGTATCAACATCATGGAATTTTGCAAGCAATTCAACGCCCGTACTCAGGACAAGGCCGGTAAGGTACTCCCGGTAGTAATCACTTACTATTCGGATAAGTCTTTTGACTTCGTTGTCAAGACGCCGCCGGTTGCCGTTCAGCTCAAGGAGGTTGCAAAACTCAAGAGCGGTTCTGCACAGCCTAATCGCAAGAAGGTGGCTGAAATTACCTGGGATCAGGTGAAGACTATTGCAGAAGACAAGATGCCGGATTTGAACTGCTTTACTTTAGACTCAGCGATGCGTATGGTTGCCGGCACAGCCCGCTCCATGGGTATCACTGTAAAGGGAGACTTCCCCAATTAAATTAACAATCTTTACAAATGGGAAAACTGACAAAAAATCAGAAGTTGGCTCTTTCAAAGCTTGAGCCCGGAAAGGCTTATACTCTTGCAGAGGCTGCTGAGAAGGTGAAGGAGATTACTTATACTAAGTTTGATTCTTCTCTGGATATCGACGTGCGTCTTGGAGTAGACCCCAGAAAGGCCGACCAAATGGTTCGTGGCGTTGTTTCTCTTCCTAATGGAACCGGCAAGCAGGTACGTGTCCTCGTACTTTGCGGTCCTGATGCAGAAGCAGCAGCCAAAGAGGCAGGAGCGGACTACGTAGGTCTTGACGAGTACCTTGACAAGATCAAGGGTGGTTGGACTGACGTGGACGTGATCATCACCCAACCCTCCGTTATGGGTAAGCTTGGTCCTTTGGGTCGTATTCTCGGTCCTCGTGGCTTGATGCCTAACCCGAAGAGCGGTACTGTAACAATGGATGTTGCTAAGGCCGTTAAGGAGGTGAAACAAGGTAAGATTGACTTCAAGGTCGATAAGACCGGTATAGTACACGCTTCTATCGGTAAGGTGTCTTTCACTCCGGAGAAGATGGTGGAAAATGCCAAGGAGTTTATCAATACTTTGGTGAAGTTGAAACCCGCCACAGCCAAGGGTACATATATCAAGAGCATTTATCTTTCGAGCACAATGAGCCCCGGCGTTAAAGTCGAGCCCAAATCTGTGGTTGAATAAACCCTATAATCGCATCTAAAATGAAAAAGGAAGATAAAGCAATCATCATCGAGCAGATTGGCAACCAGCTTAAGGAATACAGCTGCGTCTATCTGACACAGACTTCCGGTCTGGATGCTGAAAAGACAAGTGCACTTCGTCGCGCCTGCTTCAAGGACGACATCAAGATGCTCTGCGTAAAGAATACTCTTCTGAAGCAGGCTATGGATGCCAGCGACGTAGACTATAGCGAACTCTATGACCTTCTCCACGGTGAGACTACTCTGATGCTGTCTAACACCGGTAATGCTCCGGCTAAGCTCATCAAGAAGTTCCGCGATAAGAAGGAGACTCTCCCTATGCTTAAGGGAGCTTATGTAGAGGAAACTACATATGTTGGCGAGGAGTCGTTGGAAACTCTCGCTACCATCAAGAGCAAGAACGAACTTATCGCAGACGTCATCGCTATTCTGCAGTCGCCTGCCAAGAACGTTGTCAGCGCTCTTCAGAGTGGTGCCACCAAACTTCATGGCATCCTCGAAACTCTTTCCAACAAAGAATAATCAACCCAAATTAAAAAAAACAAAAACAATATACCAAAATGGCAGATTTGAAAGCTTTTGCAGAACAACTCGTTAACCTTACCGTAAAGGAAGTAAACGAACTTGCTACAATCCTCAAGGAAGAATATGGCATCGAACCCGCTGCAGCTGCTGTAGCAGTTGCTGCCGGCCCCGCCGCCGGCGCTGCCGCTGCTGAGGAAAAAACTGACTTCGACGTAATCCTCAAAGCAGCCGGTGCTTCCAAGCTCGCTGTTGTGAAGCTCGTTAAGGAACTCACCGGTCTTGGCCTGAAGGAGGCTAAAGAACTTGTGGACAACGCTCCCAGCCCCATCAAGGAAGGTCTTCCCAAAGCTGATGCTGAGGGCCTGAAGAAACAACTTGAAGAAGCAGGTGCTGAAGTTGAGCTCAAATAAGTTCCTTTAGTATAACCCACATTGTTAAGTTCCCTCGCCATCCGGCGAGGGGAACTTAACTTTTTTTATCTTTTACCGGCACGACGGGTCAGCCCATTAGTGCAACCCTCAGGCCGGTCTTTTTTCGCCGACAGCCTTTTGCCGGCAATTTTTCCGTATCTATGGATACTTCTTCGGCCATATTTTTGAAATTCTTAACCTCTTTTTTAAGAGTTTAGTCTTTTTTTGGCCTCTTATTTGCTCTCTCTTCTCTAAGATCTTCTCTTAATTTTAACCCAATGTCAGTTAATTTAACCGAAAAACCGCGCGTTAATTTCGCTACGATCAAGAATCCTCTCCCTTATCCGGATTTTCTTGACGTTCAGCTCCAGAGCTTCCGCGATTTCCTCCAGCTTGACACCCCTCTCGAGAACCGTCGCAATGAGGGCCTTTATAAGGTGTTTGCTGAGAATTTCCCTATCGCCGACACGCGCAATAACTTTGTGCTCGAGTTTCTTGACTACTATATCGACCCTCCCAGATATTCTATCGAGGAGTGTCTTCATCGTGGCTTAACATATAGCGTCCCCCTCAAGGCTAAACTTAAACTCTATTGCACAGACCCCGACCATGAGGATTTCGACACTACAATCCAAGACGTTTATCTTGGTCCTATACCATATATGACTGAGCAGGGCACATTTATAATTAATGGTGCCGAACGTGTTGTAGTCTCTCAGCTCCACCGCTCCCCGGGTGTGTTTTTCGGCCAGAGCCAGCATGCCAACGGCACTAAGCTTTATTCTGCCCGTATTATCCCTTTCCGTGGTAGCTGGATTGAGTTCGCTACTGACATCAACAATGTAATGTACGCTTACATCGACCGTAAGAAGAAACTCCCCGTTACTACGCTTCTTCGCGCTATCGGTCTGGAAAGCGACAAAGATATTATCCAGATTTTCGACCTCGCCGACGAAGTCCCCAACAAGCGTACAGCTCTGAAGGCGGCTATCGGACGCAAGCTGGCCGCTCGCGTTGTGAAAACTTGGTATGAGGACCAGGTGGATACCGACACCGGTGAGCTCACTTCTCTGGAACGTAACGACCTTATTGTAGACCGCGGAACTGTCCTGACTGAAGAGCATATTGATGCTATACTCTCTGCCGACGTTAAGACGGTACTCTTCGAGAAGGAGAATGTCAGCGCCGTGGACTATTCTATTATTTTCAATACTCTGGCTCGCGATACTTCTAATTCTGAGGTTGAGGCTATCAATTATATCTATAGGCAGCTGCGCAACGCTGAACCACCCGATGATGCCAGCGCTCGCGAAGTTATCAACAACCTTTTCTTCTCTGAAAAGCGTTATGACCTGGGTGAGGTAGGTCGCTTCCGTATTAATAAGAAGCTCGGCCTTGACACTTCGATGGACGTGAAGGTCCTGACCCGTGAGGATATAGTGGCTATCATTAAGTATCTTATCGAGCTTATCAACGCTAAGAGCGATGTCGATGATATCGACCACCTCAGCAATCGTCGTGTGCGCACTGTAGGTGAGCAACTCTACAACCAGTTTGGTGTGGGTCTGGCTCGTATGGCTCGTACTATTCGTGAGCGTATGAACGTTCGCGATAATGAGGTCTTCACTCCGATTGACCTTATCAATGCTAAGACTATCTCATCAGTAATCAATACCTTCTTCGGCACCAACGCGCTGTCGCAGTTTATGGACCAGACCAACCCTCTGGCTGAGATTACCCATAAGCGTCGTATGTCGGCTCTTGGTCCCGGCGGCCTGAGCCGTGATCGTGCCGGATTTGAGGTGCGCGACGTTCACTATACCCACTATGGTCGTCTCTGTCCTATTGAGACTCCTGAAGGTCCTAACATCGGTCTGATCTCTTCGCTCTGTGTTTATGCGAAAATCAATGACCTCGGCTTTATCGAGACTCCTTATAGAAACGTACAGAATGGTAAGGTCGACCTTAACAATGACCATGTAACTTACCTGACTGCCGAACTCGAGGAGGGTAAGATGATTGCTCAGGGTAATGCTCCTCTGAACGACGATGGCACTTTTATCCGTACTAAGGTTAAAGCTCGTCAGGATGCTGACTTCCCGATTGTACTCCCTGAGAGGGTTGAACTCATGGATGTGGCTCCTATTCAGATTGCATCGATTGCTGCATCTCTCATCCCGTTCTTGGAGCATGACGATGCCAACCGTGCATTGATGGGATCTAACATGATGCGCCAGGCAGTGCCCCTGCTTCGTAGTGAGGCTCCTATTGTAGGCACCGGCATCGAGGGGCAGCTCGTGAAGGATAGCCGCACTCAGATTACTGCTGAAGGTCCCGGCGTTGTTGAATTCGTAGATTCTACAGTCATCCGTATTAAATATGACCGTTCCGAAGATGAGGATTTCGTAAGCTTCGAGTCTTCTACCAAGGAATATAAGATACCTAAGTTCCGCCGCACCAATCAGGGCACTACTATCGACCTTCGTCCTATTTGCAATAAGGGCGACAGAGTAGTGAAGGGTCAGATTCTGACAGAAGGCTACTCTACCGAGAAGGGCGAACTCGCCTTAGGACGTAACCTTAAGGTGGCATTCATGCCTTGGAAAGGTTACAACTATGAGGATGCTATCGTGCTAAATGAGCGCATGGTGCGCGAGGATATTCTGACCTCTGTCCATGTTGACGAGTATTCTTTGGAAGTTCGCGAGACCAAGCGCGGTATGGAGGAACTGACCAGCGATATCCCTAACGTCAGCGAGGAAGCTACCAAGGACCTCGACGAAAGAGGTATTATCCGCGTGGGGGCCCACGTTGTTCCCGGTGATATCATGATTGGTAAGATTACCCCGAAGGGTGAGTCTGACCCAACTCCAGAGGAGAAACTTCTCCGCGCTATCTTCGGTGATAAGGCAGGCGATGTGAAGGATGCTTCGCTGAAGGCTTCTCCTTCTCTGAAGGGTGTCGTTATCGGCACAAGCCTCTTCTCCCGCGCTGTTAAGAAGAAAACTTCAAAGAAGAATACAAACGCTCAGCTTCCTCTACTCGATGAGAAGTACGAGGAGATGCAAAATGAGCTGCGCAATGACCTGGTAGAACGTATGCGTAAGCTTTTGAAAGGCCAGACTTCTCAGGGTGTCAAGGACTTCCTTGGCGTTGAGATTATTGAGAACGGCAAGCCTTTCTCGGAAGTTGGCTTTGCTCAGCTCGAGTATGAATCGCTCAACCTTTCCGGTTGGACCGGTGATGAGCGCATCGACGCTATGGTAGGCAAGCTTATCACCAACTACCTGCGTAAATCTAAGGAGATTGACTCTGAATTGCGTCGTAAGAAGTTTGATATTACTATCGGTGATGAGCTTCCCTCCGGTATCATGCAGATGGCGAAGGTATATATCGCCAAGAAGCGTAAGATTGGTGTGGGTGACAAGATGGCAGGACGCCACGGCAACAAGGGTATCGTATCCCGCGTAGTTCGCCAGGAGGATATGCCCTTCCTTGAGGATGGCACTCCTGTAGATATCTGTCTGAACCCGCTGGGTGTGCCTTCTCGTATGAACCTCGGTCAGATTTTCGAGACTGTACTCGGATGGGCAGGTCGTGAGCTCGGTGAGAAGTTTGCTACTCCGATTTTCGATGGTGCTTCTCTGGACGACCTCAATGAATGGACCGACAAGGCCGGCCTTCCTCGCTATGGTAAGACTTATCTCTACGATGGCGGTACGGGCGACCGCTTCGACCAGCCGGCTACTGTAGGTGTAATCTACATGCTGAAGCTCGGCCACATGGTTGAAGATAAGATGCACGCCCGTTCTATTGGTCCTTACTCTCTGATTACTCAGCAACCTCTGGGCGGTAAGGCTCAGTTTGGTGGACAGCGTTTCGGAGAGATGGAGGTTTGGGCACTCGAGGCTTTCGGTGCCAGCCACGTTCTTCAGGAAATCCTGACTATCAAGTCCGACGACGTTGTAGGACGTTCTAAGGCATATGAGGCTATCGTCAAGGGTGACCCGATGCCCGATCCCGGTATCCCCGAATCTCTTAACGTCCTCCTCCACGAGCTTCGAGGACTTGGACTCAGCATCTCGCTCGACTGATTTAGTTATTTCCAACAATGATTTAAACCTACTTCTATGGCTTTTAGAAGAGATAATAAAATAAAAAACAATTTCTCGAAGATTACTATCGCTCTTGCTTCTCCTGAAGAAATTAAGGAGAAGTCGAGCGGCGAGGTACTCAAACCCGAGACTATCAACTACCGCACATACAAGCCCGAGCGCGACGGCCTCTTCTGCGAGAAGATTTTCGGCCCCGTGAAGGATTATGAATGCCATTGCGGTAAGTACAAGAGAATCCGCTACAAGGGCATCGTCTGCGACCGTTGCGGCGTGGAAGTGACTGAGAAGAAAGTGCGCCGCGAGCGTATGGGCCATATTGAGCTCGTTGTCCCCGTAGCCCACATCTGGTACTTCCGTTCGTTGCCCAACAAGATTGGCTATCTGCTCGGTCTTCCCTCAAAGAAGCTTGACACTGTCATCTACTATGAGCGCTATGTCGTAATCAACCCGGGTACTTCCGAGTATGAGAAGCTCGACCTTCTCACTGAGGAGGAGTATATGGCCGTCATGGACTCTATGCCGGAGGAGATGCAGAATCTTCCCGATGATGACCCCAACAAGTTTGTCGCTAAGATGGGCGCTGAGGCTGTCCTCGACCTCCTGCGTGAACTTGACCTTGTGAAGCTCGCCGCCGACTTGCGCGACCGAGCTCATTCCGAGGGTTCTCAGCAGAGAAAGACTGAGGCTCTGAAGCGTCTGCAAGTAGTCAACTCTTTTCTCGCTTCGGCCGATCGCAATAAGCCTGAATGGATGATTCTGAAGGCTGTTCCTGTCATTCCGCCGGAGTTGCGCCCTCTCGTTCCTCTCGATGGCGGCCGTTTTGCGACTTCCGACCTTAACGACCTCTATCGTCGTGTAATTATTCGTAACAACCGTCTGAAAAGACTTATCGAAATACAAGCTCCCGAAGTCATCCTCCGCAATGAGAAGCGTCTTCTGCAGGAGGCTGTCGACTCTCTGCTCGACAACTCCCGCAAGTCCTCTGCCGTAAAGAGTGATGTCAACAGAGCGCTGAAGTCTCTGTCTGACTCTCTGAAGGGTAAGCAGGGTCGTTTCCGTCAGAACCTCCTCGGTAAGCGTGTAGACTATTCCGCACGTTCTGTAATCGTTGTAGGTCCGGAGCTGAAGATGCATGAGTGTGGTATCCCGAAGCTCATGGCTGCTGAACTCTACAAGCCTTTCATTATCCGTAAGCTCATAGAGCGCGGTATTGTGAAGACTGTAAAGAGTGCTAAGAAGATTGTAGACCGCAAGGAACCCGTAGTTTGGGATATCTTGGAGCACGTTATGAAGGGTCACCCCGTATTGCTCAACCGTGCCCCGACTCTCCATCGTCTCGGTATCCAGGCGTTCCAGCCTAAGATGATTGAGGGTAAGGCTATCCAGCTCCATCCGCTGGCATGTACCGCCTTCAACGCTGACTTCGACGGTGACCAGATGGCTGTCCACCTTCCTCTCGGCAATGAGGCTGTTTTGGAGGCTCAGATGCTCATGCTCGGTGCCCACAACATTCTAAACCCTGCTAATGGCGCTCCTATTACTGTTCCTTCACAGGATATGGTTCTCGGTCTTTACTACATCACCAAGACTCGTAAGGGTGACAAGGGTGAGGGCACTATCTTCTATGGCCCGGAGGAGGCAGAGATTGCTTACAATGAGGGTCAGGTTACTCTCCATGCTCTTGTAAAGGTTCTCGTTGACGATGTTGATGAGGAGGGCAACCCCATAAAGGTTATTCGCGAGACTTCTGCTGGTCGTGTGCTCTTTAATCAGTACGTGCCCAAGGAAATCGGTTATGTCAACGAAATTATTTCTAAGTCTTCTCTTCGCAAGATTATCGGTAAGGTCATCAAGACTTGCGGTGTGACTCGTTCTGCTCAGTTCCTTGATGATATCAAGAATCTGGGATATAAGATGGCATTCCGCGGCGGTCTGAGCTTCAACCTTGGCGACGTCATTATCCCGAAGGAGAAGGAGGAATACGTAGCTGAGGGCCACGCACAGGTGGAGGAAGTGCTCGCTAACTACCAGACCGGTTTCATCACCGGTAAGGAGCGTTACAACCAGGTCATTGATATATGGACACACGTTAACTCTCGTCTTGCCGACACTCTAATGAAGCAGATGAAGGAGGATCAGCAGGGCTTCAACTCTGTGTTCATGATGCTTGACTCCGGTGCTCGTGGTTCTAAGGACCAGATTCGTCAGCTCTCCGGTATGCGTGGTCTTATGGCTAAGCCGCAGAAGGCCGGTGCTGAGGGAGGTCAGATTATTGAGAACCCGATTCTTGCTAACTTTAAAGAGGGTCTTTCCGTACTCGAGTACTTTATCTCTACCCACGGCGCCCGTAAGGGTCTTGCCGACACCGCCTTGAAGACTGCCGATGCCGGTTATCTGACACGTCGTCTTGTAGACGTTGCCCACGATGTTATCATCAATGAGGAGGACTGCGGTACTCTGCGCGGTCTTGTCTGCACAGAAATTAAAAATAAGGATGAAGTTGTGGCATCTCTCTCTGAGAGAATTCTCGGTCGTGTGTCTGTCCATGACATCGTAGATCCATATACTCAGGAAATTATCGTTCGCTCCGGTGAGGAAATCACTGAGGCTATTGCTGAGAGAATCGAGGAGTCGCCGATTGAAAGCGTGGAGATTCGTTCGGTGCTCACTTGCGAGTCCAAGCGTGGCGTTTGTGCTAAGTGCTATGGTCGCAACCTCTCCACCCATAGAATGGTGCAGAAGGGCGAGGCTGTCGGTGTTATCGCTGCCCAGTCTATCGGTGAGCCGGGTACTCAGCTGACTCTGCGTACGTTCCACGTCGGTGGTGTGGCCGGTAACGTTGCTGCTGAGAAGGATGTGACTGCTCGCCACAACGGACGCCTCGAAATTGAAGAGCTAAGAACTATCAAGGATAAGGATGGCAACGATATCGTAGTAGGTCGTATGGCTGAAATGCGTCTGGTAGAGCCTAAGAGTGGCATCGTTCTTACTGCCGCCAACATCCCTTATGGTTCTAAGGTATTCTTCAAGGATGGCGACACTGTGAAGCCCGGCGACATGATTTGCGAGTGGGACCCCTTCAATGCTGTAATTATTGCTGAGGTTGGCGGTCGTGTGCACTTCGAAAATGTAGAAGAGGGCGTAACATATATCGTAGAAAGCGATGAAGCTACTCAGCTGCACGAGAAGGTGATGATTGAGTCTAAGGATCGCACTAAGATTCCTGAGGCTCAGATTGTCAACGGTAATGGAGAGGTTATTCGCAGCTACAACCTCCCCGTGGGTGCCCACCTCCTTATCAACGATGGTGAGGAAATCACTCCCGGACAGGTTATCGTTAAGACTCCGCGTGCTTCTAACTCTGCAGGTGACATCACCGGTGGTTTGCCGCGTGTGACTGAGCTCTTCGAGGCTCGCAACCCATCCAACCCTGCTGTTGTCAGCGAAATTGACGGTGAGGTGGCCTTCGGTAAGATTAAGCGTGGTAATCGTGAAATCACCGTTACTTCCAAGCTCGGTGAGGTCAAGAAGTATCTCGTGCCCCTCTCCAAGCAGCTCCTTGTGCAGGAAAACGACTATGTGCGTGCCGGAACACCCCTCTCGGACGGTGCTGTCACTCCTGCCGATATCCTTAATATTAAGGGTCCTACTGCCGTCCAGGAATATATCGTGAACGAGGTGCAGGACGTATATCGCTCACAGGGTGTGAAGATCAACGACAAGCACTTCGAGGTTATAGTACGCCAGATGATGCGCAAGGTAAATATCCTCGACCCGGGCGACACTCGCTTCCTCGAACAGCAGGTAGTCGACAAGCGCGACTTTATGGAAGAGAACGACAATATCTGGGGCAAGAAGGTAATCACCGATGCCGGCGATTCTACCAACTACCTCAAGGGTCAGATCATCACCATGCGCAAGCTCCGCGATGAGAACTCAGCTCTGAAGAGAAAAGACCTTCAGATTATGACCGTTCGCGATGCAATACCGGCAACTTCCGAACAGATTCTGCAGGGTATCACCCGCGCTGCTCTTCAGACCACCAGCTTCATGTCGGCTGCTTCCTTCCAGGAGACTACCAAGGTGCTCAACGAGGCTGCTATCAATGGCAAGACCGACTATCTCGAGGGTATGAAGGAGAACGTCATCTGTGGTCATCTGATTCCTGCCGGTACCGGCCTGCGCGAGTACAACAAGCTCGTTGTTGCCAATAAAGAGGAGATCGAGGCTATGCAGTTTACAGACGACCCGGCAGCTATCGTAGAAGCTGAGGCTGTACAGATGCTCTCAAAATAGTATTTAGTAGAATTTGATAATGCATACTTCCCGATTAGGGAAACATAAATGCCGGATACGTATTTAAAACGTACCCGGCTTTTATTTGTGATTTCAACAGAAATTCATTACTTTTGTATGAACAGTGGTAAAATATTGGTTTATGGTATCATTGAGTGTGAATCATAAATCGTATTGCCAATAGAACGTAGGGACACACGGCTCGTGTGTCCGCATATAATCAGGATGTTATAACAGACGTACGAGCCGTGCTTCCCTACGTTCGGCTAAGTGCTGTTGAGCATTAATACAATAGATAGAAAGATATGTTTTTGAAAAAGTTTTCTTTTCCGGCTCTTTTGCTCCTTTTGCTCGCCGCTTGCGCCAAAAAGGAGGCACGCCTTGACATTACCTTCCCTGAAAGCTACGAAGGGGAGGAGGTAGAACTTATGGCATTCGAGGATTCCGTAATTATTGACAAAGCCGTCATTAAGGATGGAAAAGCCTCTTTCGTCACCCTTGAGTCAGACTCCATGAAATTCCCGGTGTTGGCAAACCTTAACGTCAACGGTCGTACGAAAGCGTTTTATATTATCGAGCCGGGCAATGCCATCCTCGTGACAGACTCTATGGCCGTAGCTAAAGGTACTGCGCTTAACGACAAATTTATACAACTGCGTGTTGCTCTGGATTCGCTCGACAATCTCGGTGAAGTGGACAAATATATCGAATATGCCGGAAAAGTGTTTGGTGAAGAGATGAACAATCCTGTAGGACGCTATTTCGGTATTGAATATATCAAGTTTGCCGACCCCGGGAAAATCGCGGAGCTCATGAAAAATGCTCCCGAAGACTTTGCCAAGAGAAAGCGCGTAGCTCGCCATCTGGATAGTGCCAAGCTTCGCGCTGCTACATCTGCCGGTAGTGTCTACAAGGATATTCAAGGTGAAGATGCAGAAGGGAAACCTCTCTCTCTCTCCCGGTTTGTTACCCCTGGTAAATATACCATCGTAGACTTTATGGCCTCATGGTGTCCTTATTGCATTAAGGATTTCAAAAAGATTAAGAAGCTTAATGAGGAGTATGCCGGCAAGGATTTGCAGATAGTCAGCATCGCCGTCAGAGATGAGCCTGCTGACACTCGAGCTGCTGTAGAGAACCATAAGATGACATGGCCCGTGATCTACAACACTCAGAAACGACCCTATGCAATATATGGCTTCTCCGGTATCCCTCATTATATACTCATCGGCCCCGATGGCAAAATCATAGTACGCTCAGAATCCTTCGACAAGATTCAGAAGACTCTGGAAAACTCAATTTGATAAATCGAATTGAACAATGTGAACTATTGTCGGGTTATAACGTAAAAGACTGAATATGGACAAGAAAGAGTATGGCTCTCTGAATGAGCTGATATATAAGGGAATTGTAAATAACTGGGATAGAATGGCTCTTACCGATATGGGGGGTGTCAACTATCAGTTTCGTGATGTGGCACTGACCATTGAGAAGCTTCGTATCCTTTTTGAGGCTGCGGGTGTTAGGGAGGGTGACAAGGTGGCTATCTGCGGCAAGAACTCTTCCAACTGGGCCGTTACTTTTATTGCCTGTTTGGTCTCTAATGTCGTGGCTGTGCCCATCTTACATGAGTTTAAGCCCGACATGATCCATCATCTGCTCAACCATAGCGGTTCGAAGCTCCTCTTTGTCGATGCCGCTATATGGGAAAATCTCGATGAGCAGAAGCTTCCTGACCTGGTAGGCGCAATCTACATCTCCGAATTCGGAATGCCTCTGTCGCGTTTGGAGCATCTTACCGATACTCGCAATAGGATCAACGAAATTTTCGGTCAGAAATTCCCGTATTCCTACGATAAAAAGGATTTCAAGGCTGCGGAGGACTCTCCGGAGGAGTTGGCTCTTATCTCCTATACGTCCGGCTCTACGGGTATGTCGAAGGGTGTGATGCTTCCCCGTCGCTCTATCTGGAGCAATGTCCGCTTCTGTATTGACAATCTCAATTGGCTCCTCCCCGGCGATGGTATGGTCAATATGCTCCCCTTAGCTCATCTCTATGGTATGGTCATCGAGATGCTCCATCCCTTCTGCAAGGGTTGTCATTGCCATTTCCTCACTCGTCTTCCCTCCCCTAAGATAATCCTCAAGGCTTTCGCCGACGTTAAGCCTAAACTTATTATTACAGTTCCTCTAATCCTCGAAAAGATTGTGAAGGGCAGCGTGTTCCCCAAACTGCAAAAGCCGGTAATAAAGATGTTGCTGAAGGTGCCTTTCCTCGACGACCAGCTCTTTGCTAAGGTCAACGAAGGACTTATCAATGCCCTCGGGGGCAACGTCAAGCAGCTTATTATCGGTGGGGCGGCCCTTAATCGTGACGTGGAAAAACTCCTGACAAGAATCAAATTCCCGATTACAGTAGGGTATGGTATGACCGAATGTGGACCATTGATTACCTACGTGCCTTGGGAAGAGACCAAGCCCGGAAGCGTTGGCAAGATTGTCACCAGAATGGAGATGAAGGTAGATTCTCCCGATCCGCAAAATGAGGCCGGTAATCTCTGGGTGAAGGGTGCTAATGTCATGACCGGATACTATAAGAATGAGAAAGCTACGATGGAGGTGATGTCCGGTCCCGACGGCTGGATGAACACCGGCGACCTCTGCACCATCGATGAAGATGGCTACCTGTATATTTCCGGACGCTCCAAGAATATGATTCTCGGTCCGTCGGGACAGAACATATATCCTGAAGAGATAGAGGCCATACTCAATGGTCTACCCTATGTCGGAGAGTCTCTGATTATCGACAAGGGAGGCAAGCTTGTGGCACTCGTATATCCTGACGTGGAAGCCGAGGCCGTACAGGGACTCAGTGAAGAGGATCTCGCAAAACAGATGGATCAAAATCTTGCCACACTTAATGCAGAAATGCCGACATATAGTAAGATTTCAGCCATAGAAATCATGGCTGAGGAGTTTGAGAAAACTCCCAAGCGCAGTATAAAGCGTTTCCTTTACCAACATTGAATCTACCTGTCTTGCTCCACAGCTTAATGGGAAGGTACTAATGATTCGATATCTCCATTGTACTTATCTTGCATGAGTTAATTTTTGCATCCTCCCGGAACTTTTCGGTCTGTTGAACGTTATGTATGGTAGAAAAAATGTGAAGATATGAAAAAGTTTGTAATTCCCATGGCTGTTGCCATGTTTGCACTATCTTTTGGTGCTTGTTCCAATAAATCCTGCAAGTCAGTAGCTCCTGATTGTGTAGATGGTCGTGACCAGGTGTATACAGGTGTCCTTCCTGCTGCTGATGCCGATGGTGTCCGTTACACCTTGAAGTTGGACTATGATGACGACCACGGATTTACCGATGGTGACTACGACCTGGTAGTCTCTTATCTGAAATCTGACTCCACACTCCGCTCCGGGGTGCGCGACAGTATCTCTTTCGCCTCAAAGGGTGACTTCCGCGTTGTTAACGGGAAGGATGCTGATGCTTCAAAAAAGTATCTTGAACTTAAGCCTGAAAGTAGGTATGCCAATGCCGATGCCCTTAATTTCCTGGTAGAATCAGACTCCACGCTCGTACTTGTAGGTCCGGACTTGTCAATGCCCGTTCCCGCTTCAGGTCTTAATTATACCCTTAAGCTCGTAAAATAAAATGCGGGGAGAACTCCGGTTTCCAAAATCCGGTAAACCATAATTTTTAAACTTCCTACTCAAAATAAAAGCCCGGCTTAACGGACTTTTATTTTGAGTAGGTTTTACAATATGGTTGCAGACCGCAGTTCAGACAATCCGGCTTGCGCGCGGTGCACACATAGCGGCCATGGAGTATCAGCCAGTGGTGGGCTTTGGCAAGTTTCTCTTTAGGGATGTGGCTCACCAGTGTATGCTCTGTCTGGATAGGATTCTTGGAATTGTCGGTAAGCCCTAAGCGGTTGCTAACCCGAAATACATGGGTGTCTACGGCCATGGCGGCTTTGTTCCAGACTACTGACAGCATGACGTTGGCTGTCTTACGTCCCACTCCGGGTAGTTTTATCAAGGAATCTATGTCGGAGGGCACTTCCCCCCCGAATTCATCCACAAGCATACGCGCCGCCTTGAGAAGGTGGCGCGTTTTATTGTTGGGAAAGGTTACGCTCTTTATGTATTCGTATACCGTCTCCTCGTTGGATGCAGCAAGAGCTTCAGGAGAGGGAAAGGCAGCAAATAGGGGAGGGGTGACGATGTTTACACGCTTGTCGGTACACTGTGCTGAGAGTATAACAGCTATGAGAAGATGAAACGGCGAGTCATAATGCAGTTCCGTCTTAGGGTCCGGCATATTGGCCTCAAACCATTCAATCACCTTAGCATACCTCTCCGCAATCTTCATAGCTGTCAATTCCCAATCCTCAATTCCCTAATCAATGTGCCGCGTCAAACTCATGTAGGAAACGCACATCGTTTTCTGAGAAGAGTCGCAGGTCTTTTACCTTGTATTTGAGGTTGGTGATGCGCTCGATACCCATACCGAAGGCATAGCCTGTGTATACTTCCGGGTCAATGCCGCAAGCCTTGAGTACGTTGGGGTCTACCATGCCGCAGCCGAGAATTTCTACCCA
>JAMPAX010000001.1:492350-729050 GCA_023667015.1 Muribaculaceae bacterium
CCTTATCACGCCGATGGTACTGCGAAAGCGGAAGAGTAGGTAATCGCCACCTTAAAATGCCGCCAACTCCCCAATGAGTTGGCGGCTTAGTTTATAATACAGCGAGTCAATCTAATAAATCCACTTTCCAATAGAACGTGGGGACGACATACGGCTCGTGCGTCTGTTTGTAACATATTGTTTATACCTGGACGCACGTACCGTGCGTCCCTAAATTCCGATTTACCACCGATTTGTTATTATGCGTATAGTTGCAACTTCTGATTTTTTAATCGTCCCGATTAGAATTTATAAGACTTATACGATTTGTAAGATTTAGACGTAATATTAGAAGATGTTTTGCGTTTATTTATGGATGAAACATGTACTCTTTCGCCCTGTATTGTTGGGCCTCTCTATACTGCTCTCTTTTGTCGGATTGCTTTCCTTTCCGATTTTGGCTGAAAATGTCAAAATTTCCGGTAAGGTTATCGACAATGAGGATAAACCTATTGAGTTTGGTACAGTAAGAATTGCCGGCACTGCTATAGGTACGAACACTGACCTTAAGGGTCAGTATTCTCTGACCGTTGCACAAAAGGATACTATTGATGTCATCTTCTCTTGTATTGGCTTTAAAACCATCAATCAAAAGCTTATAAAGCCAAAGGGTGACCTTACTTTGAACGTCCGTCTCTATCCTGATGAGACTATGCTTCAGGATGTTGAAGTCGTTGGCTTCCGCCAAAATACTAATGGTATGCAGTCTATAAATCCTCAAGATTATAAGCTCTCTCCGGATGTCTCCGGTGGCTCAGTGGAGGCTCTGATTACTACTCTTGGTGGAGTCAATTCTTCCAATGAGATGTCTTCTCAGTATTCGGTACGTGGTGGTAGTTTCGATGAGAATTCTGTCTATATCAATGGTGTTGAAATCTATCGTCCACAACTCGTCCGTAGTGGTCAGCAGGAGGGTCTGAGTATCATTAATCCTAATATGGTCGGTAATATTAGTTTCTCTTCCGGCGGTTTCCCGGCTCGTTATGCCGATAAGATGTCTTCCGCTCTCGATATTACTTATCGTGAGCCCGAAGCGTTCGAGGCTTCTGTTGACCTCTCATTGATGGGTGGTGCACTAAATATTGGCCAGAATTCCGGTAAGTTCTCTCAGCTTCATGGTTTCCGATTGAAGAAGAATAATTCTCTTCTCTCTTCTCTGGAGACGCGTGGTGAGTATGACCCTCTTTATTTCGATTATCAGACTAATATTAATTTTAAGCCTTCTGATAGGTGGACTTTTAATTTGCTTGGCAATATCTCTCTCAATCATTATAATTTTAAACCCGCCGACCGTGAAACTAATTTCGGTACGGCTCAAGATACCAAGCATTTCAAAGTGTATTTCGATGGCGAAGAACGCGATAAGTTTCAGACTTTTCTGGGTTCTTTTTCAACGGAGTATCGTGTGAATCGCGCTACGGCTTTCTCTCTTGGCCTCTCCGGCTTCCTTACCGATGAGTCGGTTAGCTATGATATTTCCGGTGAGTACTGGCTTAATCAGGCAGGAACTGCCGGTGAGGATGCTATCGGCGGTGAACTCGGCGTGGGTAAGTACATGGAACATTCTCGCAACAGACTCCGTGCTTCGGTTTTCCAGGCTTTCCTTAAGGGTCGCACTGTTGCCGGACGAAATAATATCTCTTATGGTATCATATATCAGCATGAGCAATTTCGCGACCGTACTAAAGAGTGGGAATGGCGTGATTCGGCCGGGTATTCTTTACCTACAAATCCTCCGGGAGTCCATCTAATCTACAATCTCTCTTCCCATCAAGATATCTCGGCAAACAGACTTGCTTTCTACCTTGAGGATGCGCTATATTTTGAATCGAAGAATTATCGTATGACCCTCAATGCAGGTCTGCGTTTCTCCTATTGGGATTTCAATAAGGAGTTCTTGGTAAGTCCTCGCGTGAATTTTAATTTCTCTCCGCTGAATTATAATCGTTGGAATTATCGTGTCGGTATCGGTATGTACTATCAAAGTCCATTTTATAAAGAATATAGGATGGCTGAGACGGACTCGCAAGGAAATTCTTCCATCAGACTTAATACGGACATCAAGTCTCCAAGAAGTATTCAATTTATTTTTGCTACCGATTATACTTTTCGTATGATGAACCGTCCATTTAAACTGACGGGTGAGGCTTACTATAAGAATCTGTCCAATCTCATTTCATATGAGTATGACAATCTAAAGATCAACTACTCCGGACTGAATGATTCCAAGGGATACATCATGGGGCTTGATTTCAAACTCTTCGGTCAATTTGTTGAGGGTTCTGACTCGTGGCTTACTTTCTCCCTTATGAAGACCAGTCAGACTCTCAACGGCAAAAAGGTGCCGCTCCCTTCTGATCAGCGTTATTCATTAGGTCTCTATTTCACTGACTATTTCCCGAAGTTCCCCAAGCTGAAGTTTAGCCTTCGCGGTATATTTGCAGACGGGCTGACTATGACCGCTCCACACGTTTCCCGTGATAAGTCCTATTTCCGTGCACCGGCTTATAAACGTGTAGATATCGGTGTAAGCTACCAGCTTGTAGGTGCACCTAAAGATGGTGTGCGTCCATATAATTTTTGGCGCCACTTTAAGAGTATAGTCATTGGTCTGGATTGTTTCAATCTTTTCGATATTAGCAATGTCAGTAGCTATTATTGGGTGACCGATGTTAACAATCTCCAATACGCGGTGCCTAATTATCTGACACGTCGACAATTCAATATTCGTTTATCTTTTGAATTATAATATCTACTAAATATGGCCCAAAAACCTTCTATTCCTAAAGGAACCCGAGACTTTTCTCCTATCGAGATGGCTCGCAGAAATTATATATTTGATACTATCCGGGAGGCTTTCCGACTCTTTGGTTTCAAGCAGATCGAGACTCCGGCTATGGAGAATCTCTCTACCCTTATGGGTAAATATGGCGATGAGGGCGACAAACTCCTCTTCAAGATTCTCAATTCCGGTGATTTTCTTAGAGGAGTGAATCCGACAGACCTTGAGTCGCAAAATCTTCCCCATCTCACTCGCCAGATGTGTGAGAAGGGATTGAGATACGATCTTACCGTGCCTTTTGCACGTTTCGTTGTGCAACATCGTAATGAACTCCAACTTCCGTTTAAACGATTTCAGATTCAGCCGGTATGGCGCGCTGACCGTCCCCAAAAAGGTCGCTATCGTGAGTTCTATCAGTGTGATGCAGATGTAGTTGGTTCTGACTCCTTAAACAATGAAATTGAGCTTCTTTCTCTTATTGATTCTGTTTTCTCAAAACTCAGGGTCAGAACCATTATTAAGGTCAATAATCGAAAAATCCTCTCCGGTATTGCTGAAGTCCTCAGTGCTTCTGATAAGATCGTAGACATTACTGTAGCTATCGATAAGATTGATAAAATTGGACTCGATAATGTCAATGCAGAGCTCAGAGAGAAGGGTTTGGATGATGACGCCATTGCCAAGCTCGAACCTATTCTGACTCTTAGCGGTACGGATGAAGAGAAACTTAATGTCCTTTCTTCTATTCTCGCTTCGAGTGAGGAGGGGATGAAGGGTATAGAGGAATTACGCTATGTCATTGAGGGTGTGAAAGACCTTGGACTCTCTAATGACGTGGAGATAGATTGCTCTTTGGCTCGCGGTCTGAACTATTATACCGGTACTATCATCGAGGTTAAGGCTCTCGACGTGGAAATTGGAAGCATCACAGGTGGCGGACGTTATGATAACCTTACCGGTGTGTTTGGCCTTCCCGGTCTCTCCGGTGTTGGTATCTCTTTCGGCGCTGATAGAATTTATGATGTACTCAACCAGCTGAACCTTTATCCTGAAGAGCTTAGCTCCTCTGTGAAGGTGCTTTTCACTAACTTCGGTGAGGCTGAGGGTCGCCAGGCTCTTAAGCTTGTCAAGGAACTGAGACTTGCAGGTATCAGTGCTGAGTTATATCCTGATCAGGCGAAGATGAAAAAGCAGATGGCTTATGCTAACGCTCAAGCTATTCCGTATGTTGCTATCATTGGCGAGGATGAGCTTGCAAAAGGTGTGGTAACTCTCAAGGAGATGGCTACAGGCGCTCAGAAGTCAGTGCTTTTCTCTGAACTCGCTTCAAAGTTCTGATTTAGAGCATTAGATTTTATCTCCTTCTACAGAAATGATTATGAAGAGAATTGATAAGGTTCTTCCTGTTGGGTTGCAGCAGTTTGAGATGCGGCAGCCTGATGGCGAGAAGGATTCGCTGGTTGATAAGTATTATTATGACTTGACCAATAGACTGATATCTACAGTTAATGATCATGATTTGCTCCCGGAATGGCCGGGAGTAGTTGTGGCTCGTGCTCTCATGGGTGTTGTAGGCTATTTTCAAGATATTGTTGTAGATAGTGGCGTCTGGCGATCGTTTATAGATATGAATAGACGTCTTTATGGCAAGACATTACCTTTCTATGAGGTATCTGAAGAGTACATAGATCATGAGCTTAATAAGGAAGATATTCGCTTTCTATTGTGGTATTCTCTGTCGTTAAATTTCGAGGATAAGTATACGTCAGATCCTCTCGCGGAGGATATCCGCGAGGCTGCCGATAATATCTATAGTATCCTGGATTCAGTCTACGATGATGCTCCGGAAGACGTTTGCTGGAAGCAGACCCGTGGACTCGAGCTGTCAGATCCGGAGGATGCTCGCCGTATATATCGGTATAGCAATTGGCTTTTCATGTACTGCTATCTCATGTCGCCTGCATATTCTGCAACGCTCATGAATATCATGACTGAACCTGAAATGCAGTCACCGGACCCGAAGACTATCGAACAGCGTATTGAGCGTTCAATGGTGGAAGATCCGGTAGGTCCCTTAGCGTTATTCCTTAAGGAATGGCTTTATCTAATTCTCGAGGGGCGACTTCCTGCTGATGCTCCGGCAGAAGATTCTGTCAATGTTGAAGAACACCCCTATTGGAAACCCTTTACGGAGGCTACAAAAGGGGAGAGGATAATGTTTTTCCGAGATTACGAACAGCTCAACAATTTCTTTATAGAGATTCTCGGATGGGCTCCGGGAGAGGAGCACCTCTCGCAGATGAAACCTTATAGAGATTTTGTCTTGCTCGTAGACAGAAAGAAAGGTCTGCTCTTGGCCAAGAATGTAGCCCGTTGTATCAAATATCCCTCAAACCCATTTTACGACTCGGAATATGCCAAGGATCATGCTCTCGATTTACTAACCGTTCGGGGGTTTTGTCCAGCCGATTTGCTGAAATTTATAGAAGAGAATAAAGCATTGCCCGATGCTCATTTCTCAGGTAGTGACAATACTTCAATAGTGGTTGATAACTTCGACTTCATCGCGCGCTGCTATCTTCAAATATACTATCGGGGTGATTAACTCTCAACAAATAAAACAAATAAAAAAGAATAGGTATTGCCTATTCTTTTTTATTTGTCACTTTCAGGTTTATTTATCTTCCTCAAGGTATGATTGAGGAAGTTTTTCTGTAGTGTTGAATGAGAAGTTAAACTGTGACAATGGGTTGGGATGTGGTAGACCGCTTAATGTATTATAAACTGACACATTGACATCCTCAATGTTTTTCGGGAATTCCCATATCATCACATATCCCCCACCACCTCCGGGCATATATTGCAGATTGAAAAGTATGATGGGTACTTCCCTGCCGGTGGAATTCGCTAATGATCTATAGGCGAGGAATCCATTATGCCCACAGACTATACCGAGCAAATTGTCGTTGTTGTTGACAAGCTTTTCCCATACTTGCATGGGTGTGTATACGTCTTTTTCCTCAAAATGGCGTATAGCGTATGGCCTGTTCTCTACGACTTCTGCAAAGCGTGTCAGAAACTCATGGTTGAGTAGCAGATATTTTTCATTGGGATGTGAGCTTACGATATTGGCGACCCATTCAACAGCCCCTCGACGGGGACCAAATTCCAGCGCAATTATATTTACTTTCCGTCCTTTTATTTGGATTGGCACTATGGTATTCTCTCTCTTGCCGGGTTCATAATACTCTGTAATGCTCCGATCGTAGTTTGTAAGTGAAGTGAGAGAACCTATCTTTGTGGAATTGCGATCTTTAATCTTCCCTATGCTATTCCAATCGTAGTCATGATTTCCCGTGACTGGAATGAAGAGTATGTCTTTGCCAAGATGGCTGATGGCATAGTCCATTTTTTTCCACTGCTGATGGCTATTGTAGTTGGTAAAGTCGCCAACAAATAGAACAGCTCTTATATTGTTTAAGTGTTGTTGTTGCTCTCTGATCCAATTGAATGTTTTTACAAGTGTTGGATAATATTTTGACTCATCTGTATAAGTCTGAATGTCGCCGATGACTATTACGTAATCGGAATTTGGTTTGAGCTCCGACGAGTAGCCACCATACTCGTAATCATCGAATTCAAAGCTATCTTCTTTTGTACACTGAGTCAAAATCCTTGATAGCCCTATCAAGGTGATAAAAGCAACAATAGGAAGATCATTAATAAAAAGTCGGATAATTCTAAAATTTATTCCCTTGAGCATAATTATATATTGAATTACCTCACGAAATAATTTACCTATGGAGGACTCATGGAGTCCTGTTCAGATCTTACTCAGCAATCCGCGGATTCGGAGTTTGATAACTCCAAAGACGGCCTCTCCGAAGATACTGGAGTTCATCTTGCTGACTCCAAGCTGACGATTGATAAAGATGATGGGCACTTCTACAATCTTGAATTTCTTCTTCCAAGCTGTATATTTCATCTCTATCTGGAAAGCATATCCCTTGAATTCTACCTTGTCAAGGTTGATCGTCTCAAGTACTTTCCTGCGATAGCATACGAAACCTGCTGTAGAGTCGCGGAGCTTCATGCGGGTGACAAAGCGTACGTAGGCTGATGCAAAATAAGACATAAGTACGCGCCCCATTGGCCAGTTTACTACGTTGACTCCGGAGATATAGCGTGAACCTACAGAGACGTCTGCACCGCGATCTTTACACTCATGGTAAAGCTTCGTCAAGTCGTTAGGGTTATGGGAAAAGTCGGCGTCCATCTCTATAACATACTGATAACCGCGAGATAATGCCCATTTGAAACCGTGAATATAAGCTGTGCCTAAACCGAGTTTGCCACTGCGCTCTTCGATGAATATCCGCTCGGGATATTGCGTCATCTTCTGCTTCACTGCAGTTGCTGTCCCATCGGGTGATCCATCGTCAATGACAAGTACATCAAAACCATCCGGGAGGGCCATGACAGTATCAAGCATTTTCTCAATGTTCTCTATCTCGTTGTAGGTAGGTATAATAACTAAGACGTCACTCATATCTTGCATATAATACAACATGCAAAATTAGCAAAATCCCGCCGCTTTTGCAAAATTAATTGCAAAATTATTTTAATGAAAAAATGGATTCCGTTAATAACCCTAACAAAATAACAAAAGTAAAAGTGTTAAATCTTCCTCCCCGTGTGGTGAGAGCCGGGGGGGGCTTAGGGCTGTGTGGCTCTAAAACTGTACGTTATATTTGCGTAGCATCGCGCATGGATGATACGATAGCTTGGCTTTGCGAAGCCCCTCGTCGCCGGCATCATCCTCGCGGTTGATGTATCTTATCCCCGGATGTAGCTCTATCATTTTGCTTGCAAATTCCTTGTTTATCATTTCATAGGCTCCGTGGTATTCTCGCAGTGCTTTTTCTATATGGATGAAGAGAGTGTCTCCCTTTATGTCACCGATAGTGATGGCACATGTCTGTCCATTGGCTTTCAATATTCCTCCACTGAATCCTTTCTCTCCGGAGGCTATCATCTCAATTACCCTGCGCGTTAGTCTTCGCTCTGACGTAGCTGATTCGTTGTCATCTCCCTCCCGGTCGTACTTGTCCATGAATCCCAATGCCTCATTGGCATTCTCGTCTGTAAGTTCTTCAAGTTCCCAATTGGGATAGGTACTGATAAATTTGTTGACGTGATTTCTTTTCTTACCGTTTTTCTTACCCTGTAGGTAAGCTAAACTTTCAGCCTCATATATATAGTCTGATATGTCCGGAATCTCCTTAATATGACATGGATGTAGTTTTTCCAACTCTTCCAAGGCATGTTCCGGTACTGCTGACATGTACAGAGGTATCCCTTCTTTCTGACATTGTTTGCGAAGAAGCCATATCGATTCGGCAAGTGGTAGCTTCCCTACGGGCAGGGAGAAAGCCGGTATGTCCCGATGGTCTTCAAGTACTCCTTTTATGAAAAGTGTGTCCTTGTATATACAGAACTCGTAATTATAGTAGTCAACCCACATCAGTACACCCCCATAGGAGAAGTCTGTGGTCCTACCTTTTTCTCTTTCAAGATATTTCCATATCTTAGGCATATCCGATACTGTGATGGACCGGAAGGGTGGAAGAGTGGAGACATGAGTCTTCTCTCTTCGAATGAGTATGGAAATCTTGTCCAAAAGCTTGTAGGCTGTGGAAAGAATATTTGAGCCTGGGCGTGAGCCAATCTTTATGCTCCGGGGTATGAAATAGCCGGTGGAATCCATAATAATCGTTATTTTTTCTTTATAACGACAGTTGTTGCCGAATTGTTGCGACTGAACCGTATGCCTCTTTTTTGTGTTTAATTCTTGAAAACAAAAATATGGACATATATATGAAAACAGTAACACTGAATGGTCAGCCAATGCACCTTTATGGTGAACTGCCCAAGCCGGGAAGTCAGGCTCCAAATTTCGCACTCGTGGCAAAGGATTTATCAGAAATCTGCCTACATGATTATATTGGCAAGCGTATTGTCCTCAATATCTTCCCATCTTTAGATACTGATGTCTGTGCAGCGTCTGTACGCCATTTCAACAAACAGGTCTCTGAACTCGAAAACACCGTTGTACTGTGTGTATCTGCCGACCTTCCCTTTGCGGCAGCAAGATTCTGCACCGTCAATGGCATTGACAATGTACATACAGCATCCACTTTCCGTAGTGCCTTTGGCCGCGACTACGGCGTAGAATTGGTAGACGGCCCTCTGCGAGGACTAATGTCAAGAGTAGTAATAGTAATTGACGAGGAAGGTAAAATCTTAGGCTCCGGCGTATGCGCCGAAATAGCCGAAGAACCCGACTACGACTTCGTCAAAAACCTCCTAACCAAATAACCCCCGGTAACACAGGCGTCCCGCCTTTGTCAGGGACGATTGCAAATCTTCCTTCCAACACACAAAGAGAGTCAAGACTTAGTCTTGACTCTCTTTGTGACTCCTACAGGATTCAAACCTGTAACCTTCTGATCCGTAGTCAGATGCTCTATTCAGTTGAGCTAAGGAGCCGGTATGTGATCCGTGCAGGATTCAAACCTGCAACCTTCTGATCCGTAGTCAGATGCTCTATTCAGTTGAGCTAACGGACCATGCTAACGTTCGCTACCTTTTGTCTTGGTCGTTTCCGTTTTGCGAGTGCAAAGTTAAGCCTTTTCTACATTCTGACCAAATTTTTTGGCTACTTTTTTTTGATTTTTTTCGAATTATTTTGACTATTTTAGCTAAAGTAGGTGTGGTTCAGTATGCTATGGAGTCTTGACTTTCTTATGCATTCTCTACCTCTCGCTATCTCGTCTTGTGAAGACGTACTGCCGCACTACCACTCATCCCCGGTATCGGCGGATTGAGTTTTTCAAGTCGTATATCCGCTTCTCTGATAGTTTCCCACTTGACAAAGATGTTTTTCAATATATGTGAGCAGACGGTCTCCAGGAGTTTCCTCGGCTCTTCCATTTCTCGCTCTATCTCTTCATAGAGATCCGCATATGATATCTTACCCTCCAGAGAATCATCCTGTAGCTTATCTGAGCTGAGGAAATAGCTGACGCGGAGATCCACTTTGAATTCGTTGCCAACTATTTTCTCTTGCTCAAAGACTCCATGGTGCGCATAAAAGCGAACGTTGTAGAGTTCTACTGTCAGTTTCTCAACATTTGCAGTCATCAGCGGGGATTTTGTCGATTCTGCGTTGGTGTCTGCCTCCTTCAAATTCGGCATTCAAGTAGGCGTCTACGATATTCTTGGCTTCATATTCGCTGATAAAGCGTGCGGGAAGTACAAGGATATTGGCGTTGTTGTGTTGCTTGGCTAATGAGGCCAGTTCCGGTTGCCAACACAATGCCGCACGTATCCCTTGATGCTTGTTGAGGGTCATGTTGATGCCGTTGCCCGAGCCACACATGGCTATACCGAAGTCGCAGTCTCCATTTTCCACTGCCTTGGCACATGGGTGTGCGTAGTCAGGGTAGTCACAGCTCTCTGTAGAATGAGTGCCAAAGTCTTCTACTTCGTATCCCTTCTCTTCTACGTATTTGATAAGTTCCTGTTTCAGTTCATAGCCGGCATGGTCGCTGGCGAATGCTATCTTTTTCATGGTCTGTTATTTATTAGGTGTCTGTAATCAATTTAAATTGCGTAGCTTCTATCAGCAATCAGCTATCAACCATCAACTCTCAATAGACGTTGCGCAGAGACTGCTATTGATTCGGTCGATATAGTCAAGGAGCTCGTCTCTACCTTGTTTCTTCTCAGAGGAGGTCAAAAATATTGGTGGCAACTCTTCCCAACTTTTCCGGAGCTCTTTCTTATAATCTTCCACGTTTTTTTCTCCGGCAGCTTTGCTGAGCTTGTCAGCTTTTGTGAATACTAACGCAAAGGGTACGCCGTGTTCTCCGAGCATCTGGATAAAGTCGAGGTCTATTTTTTGAGGTTTGTGGCGTATGTCGAGAAGTACGAACAGCATCGTCATCTGTTCGCGCCTATCGATATATGAGGAGATAATTCTCTTGATTTCTTCTCTTTGGCTTTTGCCACGTGAGGCATATCCATAGCCGGGAAGATCCACGATCCACCATTTTCCGTCGTTGATGGAAAAATGATTGATAAGGAGTGTCTTTCCGGGAAGCTGGGATGTCTTTGCCAATCCCTTTCGCCCCACAAGCATATTTATCAGCGATGATTTGCCAACGTTGCTCCTGCCAATAAAGGCATATTCCGGTGAATGATGGTCAGGACATTTGGCCACGTCGGTGTTGCTGATTTCAAATTTCGCGTCTTTAATTACCATAGTTTTGTTTTATTTATCATTCCTCAACTGTCTCGGGAAAGAATAAGGAGTGTATAAGCCTTATAGCGTTGGCAGACTGATCCTCCTCTATTACAAACGTTGCTGTGGTCTTAGAGTTCGATGTAGATGAGGCGTAGGGGATAATATTTCCACCGATGAGTGCATTGAGGATACGGGTGTCGATACCTTCAATTTTAGATAAGTGTTCTCCAACGACGGCTACGGTTGCTAATCCTTCGCGGATATCTACCTTCTCAAGCAATCCGGAAGCTAATTCCGGTGCAAACTCTTCTTTCATAAGCTCAACTGCAACTTTAAGGTCTTTGCGACTTAGAGCGAAACAGAAGGAGTCTGCCTTTCGTTTCTGGTCTACGAGGAAGACGCTGATACCTCGGCGTGCCAGTGCGTTGAAGCTACGGGAATTTATTCCTGCAACGTTGCTACAGAAATTTCCTCTCATGATTAGCAGTGCTGTGTCTTTGAGCGAGGATATGCCGGTGACAGCTCCTCCATCTGCCGGGGAGTGGTCTGTAATAGTGGTGCAGGCTGATGCGGGGCGGAATGTATTGCGTATCTTAATGGGTATATTCTTATGGAAGACTGGGTAGATAGTGGGTGGATATATGACTTTTGCCCCGAAGGAACATAGTTCCATACTCTCTACGAAGGTCATTTCTGGGATGAGTCGTGCTGAGGGGATGATGCGTGGATCGGCTGTCATAAATCCGTCAACATCGGTCCAAATCTCAAGAGTGCGGGCTCCGAGGGCTGCAGCCACCAAGGCTGCTGTATAGTCGCTACCGCCGCGTCCAAGGTTGGTAATCTCCCCACTCTGATAGTCGGAGGAGATAAATCCTCCAATTACTGCGGGCCATTGCTTGTTACCGCTGAATTCTTCGCGTATGAGCTGATCGGTTAGCTCGGTCCGTGCTATGTTTTTGTCAAACCATTTTTCAGTCTTGATAAAGGAAGGAGAGTCGTGGTGTTTCGCTCCCGCGATTATACCTGCTACGATCACCGAAGACATCCTCTCACCGAAGCTGACTATGGCATCGAGGGTCTTTGTCGGAAGGTCTGCAATCAATGCTAATCCGTCATACAATCTAAAGAGTTCGCCAAGGAGTGTTTCTACGGCAGTGCGCACATCATCGCCTTTCTCCGGCACCACGAGTGCATCGATAATGTCATAATGACGTTTTGCTATTCCAGGGAGTTCTTCCTTATATGTAGCGTCCCCCGAGGCGGCTTTCTGTGCCGTTGCTATTAGTTTATCTGTCAGACCTCCTAAGGCGGAGACTACGATGATAGCCTCCTCTGTCAGGCCTTCTACAATTTTTTTTACATTAGTGAGACTTTCAATTGTCCCTACTGATGTTCCTCCGAATTTTAGTACTATCATTATACACGACGTATTTGAACATCTTATAAATAATTTTACAAATGTAGCAATTTTTTTGCTAATTTCGGGAAAAATCTTTCCTCTGTCGTTTTATATATGTGACATGTTTTTGTCATATTACCATATTTCCTTGACTAATTTGCTATAAATTCCTATGAATCTAAATAATTTTATTCATAATGATTCTTCGCTTGATATTATACTTCGTCCCGGGTGTCTACTTTTGGCCAGCCCTCTGATGAAGGAACCTCATTTCGACAGAGGGGTGATTGCTCTGATTGATACTAACAATGAAAGAGGTTGTCTGGGGCTTACTCTGAATAAGCCGACAACGATGAGGATGGAGAATATTTTCGATGGATGGCAGCGCCTTGAGGGTATACCTATATATCTCGGTGGTCCGGTTGATACCCAACGTCTCTTTATGCTACATAGGCTGGGCGATGTAATCCGTGGATCAATGGAGATTGACAAGGGTTTGTATATCGGCAATAATATAGGTGATGCTTTCCGATATCTTGAGCTGGGAGGGAAACTTGAGGGGGAACTGCGTTTCTTCCTCGGATACAGCGGATGGGTTGCCGGACAACTTGAACAGGAAATAAAGAATCAAGCATGGGCAGTAAATGATTCTCCCCATACGGATAATCTTCTGATAGGGGAAGGGGAGGAGTATTGGCGCCGTGAGATAAGAGACCTTGGCGAGGATTTCCGACCATGGCTGATGATGCCGGAACATCCGTGGGAAAACTAAAACTATATTCGGCAGAGCCGAAAATGTTAAACTCTAAACGTTTATTGTCCAGAGGGCGATGTCTTGGCGGGTGGTGCCGCTGCGATGCCATCTTGGCAGGGTGCCGCAATATTGGAATCCAAATTTCTTGAAGAGCTTCCGGGAGGTTTTGTTCCCTTCGGCTATTCGCGCTCCAAGGCTCTCTATCCCTAAATGTTCCTGATTATATCTCAGTAGTTCCTGCAAAATCAAGCTGCCAATTCCGCAACCTCTATACTCCGGTTTGACGTAGAGACCTATGAATGCATGACTATGTCGTGCACTGATTTCGTATAGATCTGCTATCCCAACAATTTTGCCTTCATTGATCTGGGCAATGAGTCGCAACTGTCCCTCGCTGAAGGGATCTGCTCCGTAGCTGCTGGCGTACTCGGTGAGCTGACGACGTGAATAGGGGGCTGTCATGTCGCCGGTCCACCAGTCTTCCCTCCGATTGTCCATATCATAAACTTCCGATACGTCTTCAGGTTCGAAGGCTCTTAAAATGATTGTCAGAGCGTTATAATCTTTTGTGTCCATTATTTCGATTGTTCATAACTTCCGGAGAAGGGTATACGATTGACGATACTTCGTCCTAGTGTCAGTTCATCAGTATTTTCCAAGTCGTTGCCAACACTTAGTCCTCGGGCTAACACGGAGGTGCGCACTGACATCCCTTCCATCTTTCGGAATATATAGAAGTTGGTAGTATCCCCCTCAATGGTAGGGCTAAGCGCGAAGATAACTTCATCGATATCTCCTTTGCGTAATCTTTCTATCAGAGAGTCTATTTCCAAGTCTGAGGGACCAATGCCGTCGAGGGGTGAGATGACTCCTCCCAGGACGTGGTATAGTCCGTGGAATTCTCCGGAAGCTTCAACAGTCAATACGTCTTTTACGTTTTCTACCACACAGATTATATTGGAGTCGCGTCTGTGGTCGGAACATATCGGACAAACTTCCTCCTCACTGATATTATGACATACGTGGCAATATTGTATATTTTGCCGCATGTCTATCAATGAATTGCCCAATGCTTCAACTGCCGACTTCTCTTGCCTTAACAGGTGGAGGGCAAGTCTGAGCGCGGTCTTCCGACCGATGCCGGGGAGCTTGGCGAGTTCGCTGACTGCTGTATCAAGTAGACTGGAATTATAAGATTGGTCGTTCATTTACGTTATATGTTAAGGACAGTCTTTTTCAGAGATGGAAGATCTATCTCAATATTTAATGGCTGTCAGTAAATATTAACGATAATATGATAGATTATATTGCAGGCAACATCGCCGAAACAGAACCTACACGATGTGTCGTGGACTGTGGAGGTGTGGGCTATGAGCTCGCGATTACTTTGACCGACTATTCTCGCCTCTCAGGAATGACAACTGTCAAGCTTTATGCCCATGAGATTATCCGCGAGGATTCTCATATTCTCTTCGGATTTCTCGACAAGGAGACTCGCGCTTTGTTTCGTATGCTCATAAGTGTCAATGGTGTAGGACCGGCTATGGCTCGTCTTATCCTTTCTTCAATGAATGCCACACAACTTGAACAGACTATCTCTGCGGGCAATCTTGCAGCTTTGAAAGGCGTCAAGGGAATAGGTACCAAGACAGCCCAACGTATAATTGTTGACCTGAAAGATAAAATAAATGCAACATCGGCTACGTTATCTGATAGTATGCCGAAGTATGCAGAATCTTTTGAGGACGCACTGGCTGCCCTTGTGATGCTCGGATTTACTAAGCCTCAAAGTGAGAAGGTGCTTAAAAAGGTTTTTTCTCAGGATCCCTCAGCGTCTACAGAGGCCGCTATCCGGTTGGTGCTTTCGATGATGTAATTTATCTTCGGGTTTATTTTTTACGACATAACAACTATTTCCTCATTGAATGACAAAGGTCTTGCTTTCGGTGAGGATAGTATATGATAACTTGATGACTTGATGTCAAAAGGGAATTTGATTTCACGTTTCCGTGTTGTGCTGACGGTGTCTGTGCTGATGCTGTTGGCTGCTGTAGTGTCTTATCCCCAGTACATGAAGTCGTCGCTTGAGCCACCCCCGCCACCACCGGCTCCGGGGCAGTATCTCGACCGTACGCATATCCCGGACAGCGATTTCCTTCCCTCTCCGGTTTCGCCAACTCTTCCTCGTGGCTATTCGGATTATATAGGTCAGGAATATGCTGCTGATTTGCGCACACCATCCAATATTAAGACTGAAGCTGTTTTCGATCCCGTTTCCGGCTTATATGTTATTCATACTAAGGTTGGAGACCGTGATGTCGTCACCCCTTATATGATGACCGCCGATGAATATAACAGCATGATAAACAGGCGGGAGATGTTCTCCTATTTCCAATCGCGCAATGCTGAGTCTTTTGAACAGAAGGATAAGCAGCCGTTCAATGTACTCGATATGAATTTCGCTCTGGGACCGTTGGAGAAAATCTTTGGGCCCGGCGGTGTGCGGCTGACTACGCAGGGTTCTATACAGCTCTCTATGGGTATTAAGTCCAACCGTACGGACAATCCGGCTCTCTCGCTCCGCTCCAGACGTAAGACTTTCTTTGACTTCGACCAGAAAATTCAGGCTACTATCGCTGCATCGGTGGGTGATAAAATGAAGTTTAACATGACTTACAATACTGATGCTACGTTCGATTTCGACTCTAAAAACCTTAAGCTCGTCTATGAGGGTAAGGAGGATGAAATCATCAAGAATATTGAGGCGGGTAATGTCAGTATGTCTACAGGGTCATCGCTCATTCGTGGAGGTACGGCCCTATTCGGCGTTAAGGCGAAGTTGCAGTTTGGTAAGTTGACGCTCACCGGCCTTATATCTCAGCAAAATTCTGAGTCGAAGACTGTCAATACTCAGGGAGGTGTGCAAGCTACTAAGTTTTCTATCCGCGCTAATGATTATGATGCCAACAGGCACTTCTTCTTGGCTCAATATTTCTATGATAACTACGATCAGTTTGCCTCCCGGCTGCCTCACGTCTCTTCAGGTATCAACATTACTCGAATAGAGGTGTGGGTGACCAACAAAAATTCTAATTATCAGGAGAGTCGAAACTTCGTTGGATTCATGGACCTCGGAGAAAATACCCGACTGGCCAACGACTATTGGCGTCCCGACATGGCTATCAATATCCCCTCCAACCAGAGTAATAATCTGTTGAGTGTGGTAAAGACGGACTATCCCGGCGCCAGAAACATTAATCAAGTTACTCAGGCTCTCGAGCCTCTGCGTGCTTATGGCATTGAGGGTGGTAAGGACTATGAGAAGGTGGAGAGTGCCCGTTTGCTGAAGTCTTCGGAATATACTCTGAATTCTACTTTGGGATACATCTCGCTGAAGTCTGCTTTGAATTCAGACGAGGTGCTTGCCGTAGCTTATGAATATACATATAATGGAAAGGTCTACCAGGTCGGTGAGTTCTCCAGTGATGTAACCAATACCTCGGAGTCTCTATATCTTAAGATGCTTCGCGGCACGACTATTTCCCCTCGATTGCCGATGTGGAAACTGATGATGAAAAACGTCTACTCCCTCGGTGCATACCAGCTTTCAAGCAATAAGTTTAAACTCAATATCAAGTATCTTAGTGATACTACCGGCATAGAAATCAATTATCTTCCGGTGCCGGGTATTTCTAACATCCCTCTTTTGCAGGTGATGAATCTTGACCGTATAGACTCTAATCAGGAGTCGAACCCTGACGGTTTCTTCGACTACATTGAGGGATATACCGTGCAGTCTTCATCGGGTAAGATTATCTTTCCGGTGGCCGAACCTTTTGGCGCTTATCTCGAGAAGAAGATTGGCAACAAGGATCTTGCAGCCCCCTACGTATTCAACGAGCTGTACGATTCTACACTCGTCGTGGCAAAACAGTTTGCAGATAAGGATAAGTACTCACTTGTGGGCGAGTATCAGGCTTCAAGTGGGGCTACAATTCGTCTGAATGCCATGAATGTGCCCCGAGGTTCTGTTGTCGTAATGGCTGGAGGCGTGGTGCTGACTGAGAATAGTGACTATACTGTTGACTATTCAATGGGTATTGTGACTATTACAAACCAGAGTATTATTGATTCCGGCACCAATGTTTCCGTGACTCTCGAAAACCAGTCGATGTTCTCGATGCAACGTAAGACTCTCCTCGGTCTGGATGCCCAATACCGCTTTAATAAGAATTTTACCCTGGGCGGTACAATTCTTCATTTTTCGGAAAAGGGGCTGACGGAAAAGGTGAATATCGGAGATGAGGTCATCAACAATACGATGTGGGGTCTGAATCTCAACTACAACACTGAGTTCATGTGGCTAACAAATCTCCTTAATAAGGTACCCACAATCAGTGCTGTAGCTCCCTCTACTTTCAAGCTCAACGCTGAGTTTGCTCAGCTCGTCCCCCATCAGCAAAAGTCAGGCTCCAATAAGGGTTCAAGCTATATTGATGATTTTGAATCTACACAGACAGGTGTAGACCTTCGCAACCCTTACTCATGGTTCCTTGCTTCCACACCATACGATGGCGGTGCCGACCCGCTTTTCCCGGAGGCATCGCTAAGCAATAATGTAGCATATGGTAAGAATCGCGCTCTCCTTGCATGGAACTATATTGACAGGATTTTTACTCAGAGAAATTCGTCAATGCTCCCCGGCTATCTGAAAAATGACCTTAAGCAGCTTTCCAATCCATATGTTCGCGAGGTGACTGTATCGGAGCTTTTCCCAAATCGCCAGCTCAATTATGGAGAGCAAAACCTGATTCAGACTTTCAATCTCAGTTTCTATCCTAAGGAGAGAGGCCCCTACAACCTCGATGCAACGAATATCGATGGCGAAGGTAATCTCCTCTATCCCGAAAAGCGTTGGGGTGGTATCATGAGAAAGATGGATAATACCAACTTTGAAAATTCAAACGTGGAGTATATCCAATTTTGGCTCATGGATCCGTTTCTTGATCCGGAAAACCAGAATCGAGAAGGTGGCGACCTCTATTTCAACTTCGGCGAAATGAGCGAGGATATCCTCAAGGATGGTATGAAGAGTTATGAGAATGGTATTCCTATAGATGGCAACAACCAATATATGACGGAAACAGTCTGGGGACGTGTGTCACGCCAGAATTCGCTGACCTACGCTTTTGAGAATGCTTCCGATGCTCGTCCGCTCCAGGATGTTGGTCTCGATGGGCTTCCTAATGATGATGAATTTAATTTCTCATCATACAAGGAATATCTAGATGCTCTTCGCGCTAAATTGACTCCCGCTGCTATGGATCAGATGCAGGAGGACCCCTTCTCTGCTTTAAATGACCCGGCAGGCGATAATTATCATTTCTACCGATCTAATTGGTATGACGAACATCGTACCTCAATTCTGGATCGATATAAACACTATAATGGCGTTGAGGGCAACTCTCTGTCGCCCGACCAGAGCCCTAATCCACAATACCAATCTGCCAGAAACGTCCCTGACGTTGAGGATATCAATCAAGATAACACCCTCAACGAATATGAGCGCTATTTCCAATACAAGGTATCAATCCGCCCTGAAGACCTGGAGGTAGGTAAGAATTATATTACCGACAAGCAGGTGTCGCCGGTGCCTACCCGCGATGGATCGGACCAGACCGTAACCTGGTATCAGTTTAAGATTCCTTTGGCTAACCCCGATAAGGTAGTGGGAGGTATCTCTGACTTCTCTACAATCCGTTTTGCTCGTATTTTTATGACCGGATTTAAGGAGACTACCCATTTGCGATTTGCTACCCTTGAGCTTGTGCGTGGCGAATGGCGTCCATATGGCTTCAATCTTAACTCTCGCAATGACTCTCCGGCTGAGGGACAATTGGATGTCTCTGTTGTGAATATCGAAGAAAATGCCGGGCGCACTCCTGTCAATTATGTTCTGCCGCCGGGTGTAGACCGCATTCAAGACCCGGGACAAGCTCAGGCTACTCAGCTCAATGAGCAGGCTCTATCGCTTAAGGTCACTGATCTCCAGGCCGGCGATGCTCGCGGTATTTATAAGAATACACAACTCGACCTCCGTATCTACAAGAGAATACAGATGTGGATCCATGCTGAGGCTCTCATCGGCGACATGACGAATCTTCATAACGGGGACCTTGCGCTCTTTGTCCGTCTTGGCTCCGACGTTAAGAATAACTACTATGAGTATGAGATTCCGCTGGATCTGACCCCCGAAGGGAACTACAATAACCTTAACTCTGCAGATAGAGCTATCGTTTGGCCATATGCCAATAGGCTTGACCTCGACTTGTCTGCATTTACAGATATTAAGACTGAACGCAACCGCGAACGCAGTGCCCAAGTACAGGGCGTTGGATACAATCTCCTCTTCTCTCGTCGTGACCCGGCTAATGAACACAATACGGTCAGTGTGCTTGGTAATCCATCTCTGTCTGACGTTCGTGTGATGCTTATTGGTGTACGAAACAAGTCGAATTCAACGAAGGCCGGTACAGTATGGGTCAATGAGATGAAAGTGACGGACTTCAATGAAAGCGGTGGCTGGGCTGTTAATGCCAATGCCAATCTCGGGATATCCGATATTGCTATGGTCAATTTCTCATACCATCGCGAGACGGATGGCTTTGGCGGTGTAGACCAAGGTTTGGCTTCCCGTCGCCTTGAGGATTATCAGCAGTATAACATCGCTGTGCAGGGTGATGTAGGCAAGCTTGTGCCCAAGAAGCTGAAACTCTCAGCACCTATATATTACTCGAAATCCAGCGAGACAACTACTCCTAAGTATAATCCCCTTGATCAGGATATTCTACTGAAGGATGCTCTTGATGCCGCAGCTACGGAACATGAGCGCGACTCTATTCGCGGATATGCCGTCACTAAGAAGAATACTGAGAGCTTCTCAATATCTAATTTCAAGTTCGATATCACAAGCAAAATACCAATGCCCTGGGATCCATCGAACTTTACCCTCGCTTTCTCTTTCAATAAGCAACGTAATGAGGATCCAACTACTCTCTATGAAGTGACCAATGATTACCGCGGTAGCTTCCAATATAGCTATTCGCCGATTATTACCCCTCTTAAACCCTTTGCTTGGATTAAGGGTAAGGGTAAAACTGCTAAGTTCTTTAAAGATTGGCAGATCAATTGGCTGTTCTCTAATCTGACGTTCTTCACCAACATGACACGCTACTACTACGAGCAACAGACTCGCAGTGAGGTAGATGTGGATTTCCAACTTCCCGTTCAGGTCAGCAAGAATTTCTATTGGAATCGCCAGCTGACTCTTACTTGGAATCCTATCCAGAGTCTTAACCTCTCGTTCTCATCGAATACAACTGCCCGTATTGAGGAAACTATCGGCGCTGTCAACAAGCGTCTGTTCCCCGACAAGTATAGAGATTGGAAGGATACTGTCCTCGCTTCTATCCGTGGTCTCGGTACTCCGTGGAATTATAACCAAACTTTTACAGGTACTTATCGTGCTCCTTTCAATAAGATAGGTTTCTTAGATTATCTTACCGGAAATCTAACCTATACTTCGACCTATCGTTGGGATAAGGGCGCTACTGTCGATGACCTCTATTTGGGCAACACGATCCAGAATCAGTCGTCATGGAATGCTGATGCCCGCTTGAATTTTGAGACTCTCTTCAATAAGTCTAAGTACCTGCAGGGTATCAACAAGAGATTTGCTTCTTCTTCAAATAAGTCTAACCGTCAATCCGGCGGCGCTCCAAAGAAGCCTACGATTAAGAAGTTTGAACGAGCGTATACTCTATCTATGGACACGACTACCATGATAGAGCATAATCTGAAGACTAAGAAGGTAAAGTTTAAAGCTACTATCAACGGCCGAGCGGTTTCGCTCAAGACTCGCATTGTCGACGAAAATAAAATCGAAGTTCTTACTAAAGGTAAGTCTAATATTAAAGTTACTGTAACAGAAGATAAGAAGGAGAGGTCTTCAAACTTCGCTAAGGATTTTGCCGAATATTCTCTTCGTTTCTTGATGATGCCACGTAGCTTCTCTTTCCGTTGGCGTAGCACTCATTCGCTCAATCTTCCCCAGTTCACCCCCAATGTTGGCGACATATTCGGCCAGAGCAATAACTATGGACCGATGTCTCCCGGTCTTGACTTCGCCTTCGGTTTTTTTAATGAGGATTATGTCAACAAAGCCTTAGAGCGCGGTTGGCTACTGACCGATGGTCAATCTACATCTCCGGCCGTTTGGAATCAGGGTAGGGAGTTTACTTTTGAACTGAATCTTGAGCCTATTCGTGGTCTGAAAATTACTCTGACTTCTAATCTTACCGACAATAGAACCCAGCAGGTGCAATTCATGTATGCCGATATGCCAACGGCTCGTTCCGGCTCATATACCCGTACGCATGTTGCAATAGGAACAGCTCTGAAGAACTCTAAGGCCGATAATGGTTATGCTTCTGCTGCTTTTGATAAGTTCTTGCAGAATATTCCAATAGTAGCCCAAAGGATCGAGGGTGAATATGCCGGACTTAGATATCCCCGTACAGGTTTTCTTGACGGTAATCCTCTTGGTGGCACTCTCTATAACCCGGAGGTGGGTGGTGTTAGTGCAACGAGCTCCGATGTTCTTATTCCGGCGTTTATCGCTGCCTATAGCGGACAGGATGTAAGTAAAATTACTCTCCGGCATTTCCCGGGTCTCTCATCGATGCTACCAAACTGGAAAGTCACCTATGATGGCTTCCAGCAGATGGGATTCATGAAGAAGGTCTTTAAGACGTTTACTATCTCTCATGCTTATCAATGTACCTACTCGGTAGGTTCATATACGAGCTATTTGAATTGGGTGGGTGTTGATGGTGATCTTGGTTTTACTCTCAATGAGCAGACTCAACGTCCGATGCCCTCAAGTCCGTTCAATATATCTTCCGTTGCCATCACTGAGAAGTTTGCTCCCCTTGTAGGCGTCAAGGCTACTCTTTTCAATGACATGACATTTAATGCAGAATACCGCGATTCGCGTACCCTTAATTTGAACTCTTCTGCCGGACAGGTCGTGGAGACAACATCTAAGCAGATTACCATAGGCGCCGGGTATAAGATAGCTAATTTCAGTTCAATTATTAAGATTGGCAGTCGCCAGGGTGGAGTAAATAATGACCTGTCTTTGAATTTGGACCTCTCTTTCTCCAATAATCAGAGTCTCATTCGTCGCATAGAGACTGCCTATACGCAGGCAACTCAAGGTACCCAAACTTTCTCTCTCAACTTTATGGCAAGTTATCAGCTCAGTAAGCGTATTACTCTGAATGCCTTCTTCGACCATCAGATTAATACGCCGCTGGTATCCAATTCTTCTTTCCCGACATCGAACTCTAACTACGGCATCTCCTGCAATATCTCGCTGGCACGGTGAGTGCGGATGAGTGTGATGAGTGGCTCAATAAATTTGGTAGTTTGCTAAATTTTTTGTTATTTCGCGCTCTGTTTGGCGGAATTTGTCCCGCCCCCAAAATTTATGTTGAAAAATTTGAAAGGTGACCTCTTTGGAGGTATTACCGCCGGAGTCGTTGCGCTCCCTCTTGCCCTGGCTTTCGGTATTCAGGCTTTTGGCGGTATCAGTGATCCCGGCGCCGGTAGTCTCGGCGCTTTCGCCGGTCTTATCGGCGCTATCTTCCTCGGTTTCTTTGCCGCTATTTTTGGTGGCACCCATTCTCAAATCAGTGGACCTACCGGTCCGATGACTGTAGTGACTGCCGGTATTATTTCAGCAGCGTGGGCTTCTTCATCGGGAAATCTCGCTACTGTCATTGTGGCTCTTTCCCTTGCCGGTATTTGCTGCGGTCTGTTTCAGATTCTTTTCGGTATTATCCGTATCGGTAAGTATGTAAGATATATCCCTTACCCTGTCCTTTCCGGTTTTATGAGTGGCATTGGTGTAATCATCATCCTTCAACAAATCTATCCCCTTATCGGCCAGAAATCTCCGGTGTTGGTGGTAGATATGCTTACCCAGTTCCCACAGAGAATTTCTCAGGGTGTTTCTTTAGCCGCACTTGGACTCGGCATTGGCACTATTGCGATTGTGGCTCTCCTTCCCAAGCTTTCAAAGCGTGTGCCATCTACGCTGGCTGCTCTTATCATAATGAGTCTTATTTCTCTGGCTATGAATCTCGACATGAGCCTCTGCATCGGCCAGATCCCTTCAGGTTTCCCCATGCCGGTGTTCTTGCAAGAGGGGCTTGGAGATGTAGACTGGACGTTGGCTATTCAAAGCGCAATTATCCCCGGCTTGACTCTTGCCGGTTTGGGCTCTATTGATACTCTACTGACGTCTGTCGTGGCCGACAATATTACCAAGACTCGCCATAATTCAAACAAGGAACTCGTTGGCCAGGGTATCGGTAATGCTATGGCCGGTCTTTTCTGTGGACTTTCCGGTGCCGGAGCTACTATGCGTACTGTAGTCAATGTGAAGTCGGGAGGTTCAACCCAGCTCAGCGGTGTTGTCCATGCTCTGTTCCTTCTCGCTGTGCTCTATGGTCTCGGCCCGGTAGTGGCTTATGTACCCCTTTCGGTACTCGCCGGCATTCTGATTACCGTTGGCTGGGGTATCATTGACTTTAATGGATTCCGCGACTTGCGTAGAATTCCCCGCTCCGATGCTTTTGTTTTGCTCGTAGTATTCTTCACCACTGTTTTTGTCGACTTGCTTACTGCCGTGGGTATCGGTATGCTGATTGCTTGTGTTCTCTTCATGAAACGTATAGGGGATCTTGTAGAAGGAAAATACTCTACACAAGAGATGACTACGTTCGATAAGGAGAGTCCCTGGCATGATGAAGGTGGTATTCCTGAAGCTATTCAGCATCGAATCTACATTCAGCGTCTTGACGGCCCTCTCTTCTTCGGTTCTATTACTCGATTCAAGGATGTGATGAATGATGTTCCGGATGGGGTAAAATACGTCATTATCCGCATGAGAAGGGTTGACTTTATGGATCAATCCGGCCTTTATGCTATGCGATCCGCAATCGCTGACCTACAGGCTCGCGGGATTACCGTTCTTATGACTATCATTCAGCCACAGCCACTGCTGATGCTGACCAAGTCAAAGGTAATTCCCGATGTTGTCCCTGAGGATCATACCTTCCCCACCTTCGAGGCCTGCACAGAATTCCTGCGTGCCCACTCCTAAGAAAACGCCTAAACTACTCAACTCATAAACTGCAAGAATCCAAGTCGCGAAGCGACTTGGATTCTTGCGTATATTAGAACCATTTCAACGTAGATTTGTTAAAATTATGAAACATATCGAAAGATATGACTTTTACTGATGTATACTGATAATCCAAAATTCTAAAGATATGAATTTTAACAATTTCACAATTAAGTCGCAGGAGATTGTGCAAAAGGCGATTGACCTCACCCGCCAGGCCGGGCAGCAGATGATTGAGCCGGTGCACCTCCTGAAGGCTATTATATCGGAGAGTGAGACTATCGTCAATTTCGTTTTCCAGAAACTTGGCGTCAATCTTGGTGTGGTAGTCTCTCAGACAGACCAGGCTATAGCAACTCTCCCAAAGGTAAGTGGTGGAGATGTCACCCTTAGTCGTGAATCGAATGATGCTCTGCAGAAGGCTGTTGATTTTTCAAAGTCTATGGGCGATGAGTATGTCTCTGTTGAGGCCATGATTATGGGTATCTTGCGCACAAGATGTAGGGCTTCTCAGATTCTTAAAGATGCCGGCGTCACTGAAGATGGTCTTAAGGCTGCTGTCAACGAACTTCGTAAAGGTAATAAAGTGACGGATCAGAGTGCTGAGGAGTCTTATCAAGCTCTCAGTAAATATGCAATTAATCTAAACGACCGTGCTAGAAACGGCAAACTCGACCCCGTAATCGGTCGTGATGAGGAAATCCGTCGTGTACTCCAGATCCTTTCCCGACGTACTAAGAATAATCCTATGCTTGTAGGTGAACCGGGTACAGGTAAGACGGCAATTGCCGAGGGCCTGGCTATGCGTATTGTACGTGGCGATGTTCCGGAAAATCTAAAGTCTAAACAGATTTTCTCCCTTGATATGGGTGCGCTCGTAGCAGGTGCTAAGTATAAGGGTGAGTTCGAGGAGCGACTTAAGGCTATAGTAAATGAAGTCACACAGAGTGATGGAGAGATTATTCTCTTTATTGATGAGATTCATACTCTGGTAGGAGCCGGAAAGGGTGAAGGCGCTATGGATGCGGCCAATATCTTGAAGCCAGCTCTGGCTCGTGGTGAACTCCGTTCTATTGGTGCTACTACTCTGGATGAGTATCAGAAGTATTTCGAGAAGGATAAAGCCCTCGAACGTCGTTTCCAGAAGGTTATGGTAGATGAACCGGATGAGCTCGCTGCTATCTCTATCCTTAGAGGCCTTAAGGAGCGCTATGAAAACCATCATAAGGTGCGCATCAAAGATGAGGCTATCATCGCAGCTGTACAGCTCTCTGTGAGATATATTACAGACCGTTTCCTCCCCGACAAGGCTATCGACCTTATTGATGAGGCTGCCTCGAAGTTGCGACTCGAGATGGACTCTATGCCTCAGGCGCTCGATGAGGCTGCTCGCAAGATTAAGCAGCTCGAAATCGAGCGTGAAGCAATCAAACGTGAGGGTGACCAATACAAGATTAAGGAAATTGATGCAGACCTCGCAAATCTTCGCGACACCGAGAAGTCTCTGAAGGCTAAATGGCAAGCTGAGAAAAACGAAATCAATAAGATTCAGCAGAATAAAATTGATATAGAGCAGCTCAATTATGAAGCTGAGCGTGCCGAGCGTGAAGGTGACTATGCTAAGGTAGCTGAAATTCGTTACTCTAAGATTAAGCAAAAGGAGGACGAAAACAAAGAAATCCAGGAGAAACTAAAACAGCTCCAGGGTGAGGGTGCGATGATCAAGGAGGAGGTTGACTCTGAGGATATCGCTGAGGTAGTAAGTCGTTGGACCGGCATTCCTGTTAAGAAAATGGCTCAAAGTGAGAAGGAGAAGCTTCTCCATCTTGAAGAGGAACTTCATCGCCGAGTAGTAGGCCAGGAGGATGCTATTCGTGCCGTCAGCGATGCTGTACGCCGTTCGCGTGCGGGACTGAATGATCCGCGCCGTCCTATTGGTTCTTTCATCTTCTTAGGTACTACCGGCGTGGGTAAGACTGAACTCGCCAAGGCTCTTGCCGAATATCTCTTTGATGATGAGGATATGATGACCCGTATCGATATGTCAGAATATATGGAGAAACACTCCGTCTCTCGTTTGGTCGGAGCCCCTCCGGGATATGTCGGTTATGATGAGGGTGGTCAGCTGACTGAGGCGGTAAGACGTAAACCCTATAGTGTGGTGCTTTTCGATGAGATTGAAAAGGCTAATCCAGATGTCTTCAATATCCTTCTTCAAGTGCTCGATGATGGCCGTTTGACTGATAATAAGGGTCGTTTCATTAATTTTAAGAATACGATTATTATCATGACCTCCAATATGGGGTCTGATATTATCCGTCAGAACTTCCAGGGATTCAACGAGAAGAAGGAGACTGAGAAACAAGCAGTCATAGCCAATACTAAGCAGGATGTCATGGATCGTCTTAAGGAGATTATCCGTCCCGAGTTCTTGAATCGTATTGATGAGACTGTAATGTTTACTCCTCTCTCGAAGAAGGAGATTCTGGAAATCGTAGAAATTCAGGTGAAGAGCGTTCAGAAGATGCTTTCTGCAAATGGTATCACTCTCGAAGTTACTAAGGAGGCTCTCGACCTTCTCGCTGAAGACGGATATGATCCTGAGTTTGGCGCCCGTCCTGTGAAGCGTACCATCCAGCGTTTAGTGCTCAACCAGCTCTCTAAGGATATCCTCGCTCAGAAGGTCAACCGTGAACACCCGATAGTTATCGATGTCAAGGACGACAACCTCGTCTTCATCAATAAATAATCAAAATACGACATAAATTAATTTCGATTATTTGTTGAAAATTGAAAATAGAGTTCTGATTAATGTTTCAGCCTCTATTTTCAATTTTTTTTGATAATTGCCCGGATTTTTTTATATTTGCGTAGAATTTTTAGGTAAACAATTTTAAGATATGAAACCATACGTAATGGGTGTCGATATAGGCGGCACCAATACCGTCTTCGGTATCGTTGATGCTCGCGGTCATGTGATTGCAAGCGATTCTATAAAGACAAAGAAGCATGCTAACTTCGACGACTATTTGGCTGAGCTCCATGAAGGTATGGAGCGCCTGATTAAGGCCAATGATGCGGAGGATAAGATACAGGGTATAGGCATTGGTGCTCCCAACGGCAATTACTACACCGGTGAGATCCAGAATCCACCCAACCTCCCCTGGGGTCCCATTATTCCTTTAGCTGAGAAGATGAGCAAAATCTTCGGTGGAATTCCCGTGGCTGTCACAAATGATGCGAATGCAGCGGCTCTCGGCGAAATGACCTATGGCGCGGCTCGCGGTATGAAGGATTTCATCATGATTACACTTGGCACGGGTGTAGGCTCCGGTATCGTAGTAAATGGTCAACTAGTATATGGCCATGATGGTTTTGCCGGTGAGCTCGGCCATGTCGTAGTCAAACGCAACAATGGTCGTATTTGCGGATGCGGACGTACCGGATGTCTGGAGGCTTACTGCTCTGCAACAGGTGTGGCACGCACTGCTCGCGAATTCCTTGAAATCCGCACAGAACCCTCTACACTTCGCAACCTTGAAATCGATGACATCACTTCCAAGGATGTATACGATGCGGCCGTAGCAGGAGATAAGGTGGCCCGCGAGATATTCGAATATACCGGAAAGATTCTTGGCGAGGCGTTTGCCGACATGGTAGCCTTCTCCAGTCCTCAGGCGATTATTCTCTTTGGCGGTCTGGCGAAGAGTGGAGAACTGCTTCTTCGTCCTCTGCGTGAAGCATTCGAAAGAAGCCTCTTTCCTATCTTCAAGGGTAAGACAAGCATCATTCTCTCCGAACTCAAGGAAAGCGATGCTGCTGTCCTCGGAGCCAGTGCTCTCGGCTGGGAAGCCAAATACAAATACGAAGCTCCCCGCAACGCTACCCCCGAAGCCATCATTCCCCTCCCCGAAAAATAACCATCACAATATCCACCAAAACAAAAGGATGCACCCTTTAGTGCATCCTTTTGTTTTATCTGATAGTATATACACAAAAGAACGGAGTGTAATCACTTGTTACACTCCGTTTATATAAATTATTCTATTTTGAATAGAAGGTTTATTTGACTTCCTCGAAGTCTACGTCTACGGCTCCTCCGTCATCAGCGGGTCCGTGAGCGCCTGCTCCGGGCTGTGCTCCGGGCTGAGGGCCTGCTTGAGCTCCGGCCTGCTGGGCGGCTGCTATGTCCTGAGCTGCTGCCTGGAAGGCGTCGGTCACTGCTTTCTCAGCAGATTCGAGATCTTCTACGAGCTGGTTCTTGTGTACCTCTTTCAACTTGTTGAGGGCAGTCTCTATGTTGGCTTTCTTATCAGCCGGTATCTTGTCGCCAAGCTCATTGAGCTGCTTCTCTGTCTGGAAGATGATGCTGTCGGCATGGTTGAGCTTGTCAATTCTCTCCTTGGCTTTCTTATCAGCTTCTTCATTAGCCTTGGCTTCATCACGCATTCTCTGGATTTCACTTTCGCTAAGGCCGCTGGATGCCTCAATACGGATGGACTGCTCCTTGCCGGTAGCTTTATCTTTGGCTGATACATTCAGAATACCATTGGCGTCTACCTCAAAGGTAACCTCAATCTGAGGTACACCACGCGGTGCGGGGTTGATACCGGAGAGGTTGAACTCACCAAGCAACTTGTCGTCTGCAGCCATGGGACGCTCACCCTGCAGTACGCGAATTGTTACCTCAGGCTGATTGTCGGCAGCTGTTGAGAAGGTTTCGCTCTTACGAGTAGGTATGGTAGTGTTGGCTTCAATAAGCTTAGTCATCACACCGCCAAGTGTCTCAATACCGATGCTCAAGGGCACAACGTCAAGAAGAAGAACGTCTTTTACATCTCCGCTAAGCACTCCACCCTGGATTGCTGCACCAATGGCTACAACTTCATCAGGGTTTACGCCCTTGTTGGGCTCTTTGCCGAAGATTTCTTTTACCTTCTCCTGAATGGCGGGGATTCGTGTTGAACCACCTACCAAGATAACTTCGTCGATCTGTGAGCTTGACAGTCCGGCATCGGCAAGTGCCTTTACACATGGCTCTTTGACAGCATCAATGAGCTTGGAAGCAAGCTGCTCGAATTTAGCGCGTGTGAGGTTCTTTACAAGGTGTTTCGGACCGGCTGCAGTAGCAGTAATGTAGGGGAGGTTGATCTCTGTAGAGGTAGAGCTGGAAAGTTCAATCTTGGCTTTCTCAGCAGCCTCTTTCAGACGCTGCATTGCCATAGGATCTTTGCGAAGGTCTACTCCCTCTTCTTTCTGGAACTCATCGGCGAGCCAGTCGATGATTACATGATCGAAGTCATCACCGCCAAGGTGGGTATCACCATTGGTGCTCTTCACTTCAAATACGCCATCTCCAAGTTCGAGGATGGAGATATCAAATGTACCGCCACCAAGGTCGAATACAGCAATCTTCTGTTCCTTCTCGCTCTTGTCAAGACCGTAGGCCAAAGCGGCTGCAGTAGGTTCATTGACAATACGCTTTACTTTAAGTCCGGCAATCTCACCGGCTTCTTTTGTAGCCTGACGCTGGGAGTCATCGAAGTAGGCAGGTACGGTGATGACTGCTTCGGTCACCTCCTGACCGAGATAGTCCTCAGCTGTCTTTTTCATCTTTTGGAGAATCATTGCTGAAATCTCCTGAGGAGTGTAGTCGCGACCGTCAATGTCTACTTTAGGCATGTCGTTCTGGCAAACTACTTTATAAGGCACACGCTTGATTTCGTCTTCTACCTGGGAGCATTTCTCACCCATGAAACGCTTGATTGAATAGATGGTACGCGTCGGGTTGGTGATAGCCTGACGTTTGGCAGGGTCGCCAACTTTACGTTCGCCACCGTCTACAAATGCCACCACGGAAGGAGTAGTGTTGCGTCCTTCATTGTTAGGAATCACCACAGGATCCTTGCCCTCAAGCACGGATACGCATGAATTAGTGGTTCCAAGGTCGATACCAATTATTTTTCCCATAATTTATAATGTGTTTTATTGTTAATATTCTTATTTAAGGGTTATATATATTAGTAGTTTCTTGCTTTGCGAGTAACTATATTTCTCGTTGTAGACGAATTCTTCATGACCTATGTCGGCCGTAGCTTCTTCCGTCCGTTCATCTTATAAACAAATAGCGTGCTAAAAGTTTCACAGTCTTTCCATCTTTTTTAGCATTTATGATGTTTATTTTATTGAATTTTATTCAATTTTGGCTAATTTATGTTTCTTTTAAGTATGATGTAGGACATCATTAACTATGCCAATTATGTGACATTACAGGCATAAATAATGCCAATTTTGACATCCGGCTAACTCTTTTCTGTTACTTTTCTATTACTTTATAGCAATTTTATCCCTACCATTTTTAGAGATATATGTAAAAAAGTATTAAATTTGCATTCTGAACTCACCGATATGGGATGTCAATGAGATTCATTCCCCTCAATGACATTCATTAACATCGAACGAGACAACCTATAATTCAGTATGAAACCGCTACAAGCTAAACTCTCAAAATACGATGCCCCGCAGAAGGCCAAGGCCGTCGGCGTGTATCCCTATTTCCGCGAAATTGACAGCGAACAAGACACTGAGGTCATCATGAATGGCAAAAAAGTGTTAATGTTCGGCTCTAATAGCTATATGGGTCTGACCAACCATCCTAAGGTAAAGGAAGCTGCTATTGAAGCTACACGTAAGTATGGCACTGGTATGGCCGGAAGTCCTTTCCTTAATGGTACTATCGACCTCCACAAAAAGCTCGAGGCAAAAATTGCCGATTATATGGGTAAAGAAGACGCGATGCTTTATTCTACCGGCTTCGGTGTCAACCTCGGCGTCGTTTCTACTCTGACAGGTCGCGATGATTATCTGCTTTGCGACGAACAAGACCACGCCTCTATTATTGAAGGACGTCGTCTTTCGTTCTCAAACTATCTAAAGTATAAACATAACGACATGGAAAGTCTCGAAGCTCAGCTTCGTAAGACTGACCCGGAGAAGGTGAAGCTTATCGTTACCGATGGTGTCTTCTCCATGGAGGGTGATGTAGCTAACCTCCCCGAGATAGTTCGTCTCGCTAAGAAGTATAATGCCTCTGTGATGGTGGACGAGGCTCATGGTATCGGTGTTTTCGGTGAAGGTGGACGTGGTACTTGCAACCATTTCGGTGTCACTGATGACGTCGACCTGATAATGGGTACTTTCTCCAAGAGCTTTGCATCCCTTGGAGGTTTTATCGCTACTGACAAAACCATCACTAATTTCCTTCGCCACCATTCACGCTCGTATATATTCACCGCCAGTATCACTCCCGCCTCTACGGCTGCAGCTTCCGCTGCCATGGACATTATGATTGCTGAGCCGGAACGCCAACAGCATCTCTGGGATATTACCCACTATGCTCTTGAGAATTTCCGTGAAATGGGTTGCGAAATCGGAAATACTTCCACTCCGATCATTCCACTATTTATACGTGATGACTACAAGACTTTTCATATCACCCGCGACCTTCTTGATGAGGGTGTCTTCGTCAATCCAGTCGTAACTCCTGCCGTTGCTCCTCAGGATACGCTCATCCGCTACTCGCTGATGGCTACCCATACCAAGGAGCAGGTGACCCGCTCTTTGGAGGCAATACACAAGGTCTTCAAACGATATGACTTGATCAAATAAATTTATCAGGTAGACAACGTTTTCGCAACATTTTATTACGTATATTGTTTCATAAGTAGATTATCATTCCCCCTTTATCTGCAATATATTATGGTTTATAGATTTAAATTTGTTAGCGACGAGGTTGAAAAATTTGCACGCGAAATCGAAATCGATTCCGAGGCATCTTTCTTTATTTTCCGTAACGCAATTCTTGAATCTGTTGGCTATACTAAAGACAGTCTTGATTCTTTCCTCCTTTGTGATGACAATTGGGAAGGCCATGAAGAAGTCGTTATCGAGGACATGGGCTCTTCGAGCGATGTTGACATATGGCTCATGGACTCTACAAGCGTCAGCGAACTTGTGGAAGACGAGGGTCAGAAGCTTAGATTCATCTTCGACAATCTTTCCGAACGCTCTTTCTTTATGGAACTTGCAGAGATAATCCCTGAGAAACATCTCTCAGCTCCTGTATGCACAATAAAAAAGGGTACCCCCCCAAAACAGACTTTACCTCTCGAAATATTTAACGAACCTGTAGTGACCAAGAGTATCGAGGATATCGATGACGACGATATATACGTTGGCTCTCAGTATAATGAGGAAGACCTCGAAGGCTTCGCTGAGCTTGAAGAGGAATAATGCTATGTTTTCGGATGGACCGTATTAGACCCTCATATTGTTTTCAAATATTGTTAAGAGGATGGTTGTTTCACACGACCATCCTCTTTTAATTTCAGCATAGCTGTTGACGTAACAGTTATTAAATTCCTAAATTATTAACCGTTAAAATATTTCTTCTTGTTTCAATTTCCAAACAGTCTGCCGAAAAGCGATTGCTTCTCTTCGGGCTTTAGGTGGACTCTCATTGCCTTTCCCTCTTTCCCTAAAAATAGGATATGATTGCGGAATACGAATGCCACCATCTTGTCAAAATCCAATACCGCATTAAGACTTCGAATCAAAAATCGCCGGAATGGATCAAATTCGTCTAAATCTTCAAGTACAACCTCGAATCCATCGGTCTTAATATTATGGTGGACGCTTAGCATCTTTATATATTTGTCAAGCTCCAACTCCGAAGAATCCTTAGGCGGTTTCTTGTACTTTTTGTATATTTCTTTTATAACCTCTTCGGTAATCATCGGCAAAAGATTTAGTCTTCCTATGTTAAACGACAATACTCCACGTATTGTTCATCCGTTTCACATTTTTTTTGGAAGAGTGATAGATTTTGTATATTATTGTATATTAAAATGGATGGTGTCTAAACTTGAGTTAATTATCAGGGGATAAATGCCATGTTCGGTATTTATCCCCTGATATGAAGATAGAGTAGGGAAGGTGTAAACCTCCTGAAGGACTTTTATCCGAGGAAGCTCAGCAACACACCGGCAGCTACTGCGGATCCTATCACACCGGCTACGTTAGGTCCCATAGCATGCATCAATAGATAATTGGACGGGTCATACTCCAAGCCGATATTGTTGGAGATACGGGCAGCCATTGGTACGGCAGATACACCGGCGTTGCCAATAAGCGGATTAATCTTTTTGTCCGGACGTAGGAATAGGTTGAAGACTTTCACACTTAGTACACCGGCTGAGGATGCGATAATAAACGCACAGAAACCAAGACCGAAAATCAATAGGGTGTCTACTGTCAGAAACTTATCGGCTTGTGTAGATGCACCAACGGTCATACCCAAAAGAATAGTGACGATATCGGTCATCGCATTGCTGGCTGTTTTAGCCAAGCGGCCGGTGACGCCCGACTCTCTGAGCAGGTTGCCAAAGAATAGCATTCCCAGCAGAGGTAGTCCGGAGGGTACGATAAAGCACGTCAGAATTAAACCGACGATGGGGAAAATAATTTTTTCATTTTGAGTGACTACGCGCGCCGGTTTCATCTTGATAAGACGCTCTTTCTTTGTAGTGAAGAGTCGCATCAAGGGGGGCTGGATCAGAGGAATCAGCGCCATATATGAATATGCTGAAACGGCTACAGCTCCTAAAAGTGCTGGGTTAAGCTTTGATGTAGTAAAGATGGCTGTTGGTCCATCGGCACCACCGATAATGGCTACACAGCCTGCCGACAATGGCTCAAAACCGCAGAGGAGAGCCAGCATATAGGCACCGAAGATACCAAACTGTGCGCAGGCTCCGATTACCATCAGCTTTGGATTGGCCAGCAATGCCGAGAAGTCGGTCATAGCTCCCACTCCTAAGAATACCAACGGGGGATACCATCCCTTTTCTACACCATTATATAATATGTTAAGAACCGACCCCGGTTCGTAGATACCGATATCCATTCCCGGTTCGAAGGGGATGTTGCCGATAAGCATACCGAAGCCGATAGGCACCAGCAACAGCGGTTCGAAATTTTTCTTTACGGCAAGCCATATGAAGAAGCAGCCCACAAGCAACATTACAACGTTGGTAAATTCACAATTGGCAAAGCCTGTGAATTCCCAGAACGTGTCGAATGTCTGGCTCATGAAGTCCGTGAAGGAATAGGATGCGTTTGCTAATAACATGGCTCCGTTATTCTATAATCATGATGTCGGTACCCTCAAGCACGGTGTCGCCGACATTGACCAATATGTTTTTTACGACGCCTCCAAAGCCGGAGTGGATGTCGTTTTCCATTTTCATCGCTTCGAGTACGCATACTGTTGCTCCCGATGCAATCGTGTCGCCTACTTTCACTCCGATACTCATAATTGTGCCCGGAAGGGGAGACTTTACTGCGTGGGTCGAACCGGAGGAGGGCGCGGGCTTGGCGATTAGCTTTTCGCCGGTTTCCGTCCGTGGAGCGGCTGTGGGTTTCTTGACGGCTCCCAATTTGGTCTTTGCTGAGGCATTGTCCTCAAGCTCTACGGTGTAGGGAATACCGTTGACTTCAACGTGCACCTCGTTGCCTTCTAATTCACCAATTCCTACAGTGAATTTCGTGCCGTTGATTTTATATTTATATTCTTTCAGTTTCATTTGATGATTTCTCGAATGAGGGGATTCGTTTTCCTATATCTTTTTTACCCTTTGTCTGTGCAGGTTCTCCATTTTAATTGAGTATAAACATTAATGGAGTATCAACCGGGATTTATGGACGCATGCGCGGAATTTCTCCCTGATGAGTCGGCATTTCCGGCAGATGTCGCATGTTGTAGATTTTAGAGTTCCAGGGTGAGTAAGCTTTCTTCATGCGGCGTAAAGTGAGAATTGTATTCTCTTCATCATGTTTGGCGCTGAAGTGCTCTGAAAGTGCCATGGCTATAGCAGCAACCGCACCTCCTGAATCCAGTGACTTTCGCTCTTCTTTGCTAAGGTTGGCATGCCCCGGATTCTTTTTCTCTTTACGGGCTATCAGTGAGGATGATATCTTTCCGAAGATGTAAAAAAGAATGCTCAGTACTATCAATGCTGACAAAACGATGCTCATCGCAATGATTGTTATAGCACCACCCCAAGAGTCATTCTCCTTGGCGTTTGCATTCTTTTCAGCCTGTGTCATCTTTTGTGCTACAGGACTCTCTTCTACTGTATTGACCTCCTTGGAGTCGGTCCATTCTCCGCTGACCACCTCTTCTCCGCCGGCCAGTGTTGTCACTGAGTCCTGCGGGTCCTGACGTACGTCCTGTGCTGTCGCAGGAGCCGATGCTCCTGCGATCAACATAAGACTTAATGTCGACGTTAAAAATATTCTTTTTAACATATCGTCGGTGGATTCTGTTTTTTACAAGGGGATGTTGCCGTGTTTCTTGGCGGGGTTCACCTGCTTCTTGGTTGCAAGCATCTGCAGGGCCTTGATGATGCGGAAACGAGTGTTGCGCGGTTCGATTACGTCATCAATATAGCCATACTTCGCTGCATTGTACGGGTTGGCGAAGAGATTGCGGTACTCATCCTCTTTCTCTTTCTTGTAGGCTGCGGGATCTGCCTGCTCTTTTGCTTCTTTGCCATAGAGCACGCCTACTGCACCTTCTGCTCCCATCACGGCGATCTCTGCTGTAGGCCAAGCGTAGTTGACGTCACCGCGGAGCTGCTTACAGCTCATTACGATGTGGCTACCACCATAGCTCTTACGTAGTGTTACTGTCACCTTGGGCACTGTTGCCTCTCCATAAGCGTAGAGAAGTTTAGCACCGTGGAGGATTACTCCATTATATTCCTGTCCTGTGCCGGGGAGGAAGCCCGGTACGTCTACGAGTGTTACCAAGGGGATATTGAAGCAGTCGCAGAAGCGTACAAAGCGTGCTGCCTTGCGTGATGCGTTGGAGTCGAGTACGCCGGCAAGTACCTTAGGCTGGTTGGCTACCACACCTACGCTCTGGCCATTGAAACGTGCGAAGCCGATAATGATATTCTTAGCGTAGTCGCCCTGAACCTCGAGGAATTCTCCATTGTCCACAATCTTGGAGATGACATCGTACATGTCGTAGGAACGCTTTGCAGTGTCAGGGATAATCTCGTTGAGTGAGTCCTCAAGGCGGTCAATCGGATCATCGCAGGCCACAAGCGGAGCTTCCTCAAGATTGTTCTGAGGTATGTAGCTCATCAGCTTGCGGATGAGTGCAAGTGCGGCTTCGCCATCTTCTACTGCAAAGTGGGTTACACCACTCTTGGTAGCGTGTACGCTGGCACCGCCAAGCTGTTCCTGAGTTACGTCCTCGCCGGTAACGGTCTTTACTACTGACGGGCCTGTAAGGAACATGTATGAGATTCCCTTCACCATGATTGTGAAGTCGGTCAACGCGGGTGAATATACCGCACCGCCGGCACAAGGGCCAAGGATTGCGGAAATCTGGGGAACTACACCTGAAGCAAGAATGTTGCGCTGGAAGATTTCTGAATAGCCTGCAAGTGCGTTGATACCTTCCTGGATACGCGCTCCACCTGAGTCATTAAGACCGATGACGGGTGCGCCCATCTTCATCGCCATATCCATTACTTTGCAGATCTTCTGTGCCATAGTTTCGGAAAGTGAGCCTCCGAAGACTGTGAAGTCCTGCGCAAATACGTATACCAGTCGACCTTCGATTGTACCGAAACCTGTTACTACGCCATCACCAAGGATGTGCTTGCGATCCTGACCGAAGTTGGTGCAACGATGGGTTACGAACATGTCGAGCTCTTCGAAGCTTCCTTCGTCAAGAAGCTGAGCGATACGTTCACGGGCTGTGTATTTGCCACGTGCGTGCTGCTTATCTATAGCTTTCTGGCCTCCACCCAAGCGTGCCTCCGCACGCTTGGCGATGAGTTCCTGGATTTTTTCTTCTGATTTAGTCATTGTTGTAGTTGTATGAAAGAGGCTAAGCCTATGGAATCCATAGGCTTAGTATCCATTGTTTTTATTTCTTTGAGGGATCTTCGCAGAGTTCGGTCAGTACGGCCTGTGTGCTCTTAGGGTGAAGGAAAGCAATCTGAAGACCATCGGCACCCTTGCGGGGAGCTTTGTCGATGAGCTTTACTCCTTTGCCTTCTACTTCTGCAAGTGCGTTGGCTACGCCGTCTTCAACTGCGAATGCAAGATGATGCATGCCTCCACGGCCACCGTTCTTCTCAATGAATTTGGCGATTGTGCTTTCAGGGCTGGTAGGCTCAAGAAGCTCAATCTTTACGTCACCTACCTTGAAAAAGGCTGTGGTAACTTTCTGGTCTTCTACGATTTCCTGCTTGTAGCATTTCATGCCAAGGATCTCTTCGTAGTACTTGATAGCTTCTTCGAGATTTGGAACTGCTATTCCAATGTGTTCAATGTGAGAGATTTCCATTGATTTTTGATTTAAGTGTTATTGGTTTGTTGTATTTGGGTGCAAATTTAATAAAATTTTAGATTCTAGGAAACTACTATCAATTTTTTTTGAATTCTGCTTTCGATTTTGTTGTAGTTTATGGAGTTTAAGTAGCTTAGGGGGGCTTTGGAAATTGTAGCTTTTCATCTTCATTTCAACTCAAATTTTCTAAAATTGTCATATTTGGCCATTCTAATTTGGCTATGTCTGTATTTTTTATCAAATTTGCAGAAATTTTGTGGTCACAACTTTTTCTCCTCTTTCTTTGTGTGACTCTTACTATGTTAACTGAATGAAACTAACCCCAAATGTACTCGCGCAATTCGTCAAGGGTTCTGTCGACGGTGACGGCGAAGTGGAAATATCCGGATTCGCGAAAATAGAGGATGCTAAAGCAGGTGATGTTACTTTCATCGCTAATCCGAAGTACGCTCGTTTCGCCGCTGAAACATCCGCTTCTGCCATATTGGTGCATTGCGATTTCGTGGCTCCCGATAATATTTCTACGACACTTATCAGAGTTGCTGACCCCTATTCGGCTCTCGCTGAATTGCTGATGGCTTTTGCTCCCAAGTCTTCTTTGCCTGTTGGTATTGAACAGCCGGCTTTTGTCGATCAGACAGTTGAACTTCCTGAAGATGCATATGTCGGTGCTTTTTCCTATGTCGGCAAGAATGTCACAATAGGTAAAGGTGTTAAGATTTATCCTCAGGTATTTATTGGCAACGACTGTATTATCGGCGACAACACTATTATTAGACCCGGAGTAAAAATCTATGAAGGTTGTGTCATTGGCTGCGATTGTATCGTTCATTCAGGAGTCGTTATTGGTGCCGATGGTTTTGGTTTCGCTCCCTCTAAGGATGGATATGAGAAAATTCCTCAGATTGGGAATGTGGTCATCGAAGACAATGTAGAGATTGGCTCAAATACTACAATTGATCGTGCTACTTTCGGTTCTACAGTGATTGGAAAAGGTACGAAGCTTGACAATCTTATTCAGGTTGCTCATAATGTGGTAATTGGCAATAACAATGTCTTTGCTGCCCAGTCAGGAATTGCCGGGAGTACTCATGTGGGCGACTGGAATCGTGTTGGTGGACAATGTGGGTTTGCAGGTCATATCCAGGTCGGTTCTTTCAATGAAATTGGTGCTCAAAGCGGTATTCCTAACAATGTTGGCGATAAACGCCGCATCATCGGATATCCCGCAATAGATGCCCGTCAATTTGCCAAAAATCAAGTATATATAAAGAAACTTGGTGAGATTATCAGCACAATAAATAAGAAATAATCTCACTCAAAATATTTTTCAAACAATGAATCAACTTACGCTTAAAGCTCCGTTTTCTGTTAAGGGTAAAAGCCTTCACACCGGACAAATCATAGAGGCTACTTTTAAGCCCGCTCCTGACAATCATGGATACAAGTTTAAAAGAATAGACCTTGAGGGGCAACCCCTTATAGATGGTGTTGCAGAAAATGTAGTAGATACCACTCGCGGTACTGTTCTTGGACGTGGGGATGTCAGGATCTCTACTGTAGAACATGCCTTGGCAGCTCTCTATGCTCTCGGCGTTGACAACTGCTTGATTGAACTTGACGGCCCGGAACTCCCTATCCTTGATGGAAGTGCTTCGGAATATGTGCGCAAAATTGAGAAAATAGGTCTTGAAGAACAAGAGGCTGAAAAGGATTTTTATATCATTAAGGAGAAGACCCAGATTAAGGATGAGAAGACCGGATCAATGATTACTCTATACCCCGACGATTCTTTCAGCGTTGAGGTTATGGTAGAGTATAATAGCCCTGTTCTCCCCAACCAGTTTGCCATCCTTGATGATATGGCCGATTTCTCCACAGAGGTGGCCAGTGCTCGAACATTCGTTTTTGTACGTGAAATTCAGGCACTTCTTGAGAATGGCCTAATTAAGGGTGGCGACCTCGAGAATGCCATCGTCATCTACGATCACCCGATATCGCAGGATAAAATTGATGAAATCTGCGACCTCATGCAGGTTGAACGTATGCATCTCAACAAGTTAGGCTACATTAATCCTTCTCCCCTAAAATGGGATAATGAGCCCGCTCGCCATAAGCTCATGGATGTCATTGGCGACCTGTCTCTTATCGGAAGGCCACTCAAGTGTCGTGTGGTAGCTATCCGCCCTGGCCATACGATCAATAGTGTGCTCACTAAGAAAATTCGTAAGGAAATTAAGCATACAGAGATTCAATCTCCGCTTTACAACCCCAACGATGAACCTATAATCGACAATGTTGGTATTCGTAAGTTGCTCCCTCATAGATATCCTTTCTTGCTAATTGATAAGGTTATTGAGCTCGATCGCAAACACTGTGTAGCTGTCAAGAATGTCACTGCCAACGAGCCTTTCTTCCAGGGTCACTTCCCCCAGGAGCCCGTAATGCCGGGTGTTCTTCAGGTAGAGGCTATGGCTCAAGCTGCCGGTGTCCTCGTTCTTAATTTCCTTGATGACCCGGACCAGTATTCTACGTATTTCCTCAAGATTGACAATGTTAAATTCCGTCAGAAGGTGGTGCCCGGAAGCACTCTGCTCCTGACTGTCAGCTTGATGACAGAGATACGTCGTGGATGTGCCGTTGTGAAGGGATATGCATTTGTCGGCGATAAGATAGCTTGTGAAGCAGAATTCATGGCTCAGATTATTAAAAATAATAAGCGATAATGAATCCTCTCTATACAGTACATCCGGAAGCTAAAATTGGCAATAATGTCAAAATTGGCAATTTTTCTACAATCTACGAAGATGTAGAAATTGGTGATAACTGCGAAATCTTTGGTAATGTCACAATCTTCCCCGGTGCTCGAATTGGAGATGGGGTGAAGATTTTCCCGGGAGCAGTAGTTGCCGGCATCCCTCAGGATTTAAAGTTTCGTGGGGAGTATACTCTGGCATATGTTGGCAATGGTACGACCCTGCGCGAATGTGTCACGGTCAACCGTGGCACAGCAGCTAAGGGAAAGACCGTAGTAGGGGAGAATTGCCTTATTATGGCATATTCTCACATTGCTCATGATTGTCTTATCGGCAACAGGGTAATTATCTCCAATGCCAGTCAGCTCGCCGGCGAAGTCCAGGTAGATGATGGAGCAGTCATTGGCGGCGGAAGTCTTATCCATCAGTTCTGCCATATTGGTAAGTATATAATGCTTCAAGGTGGAGCGTTGGTGAATAAAGACATTCCTCCCTTCGTGAAAGCAGCTCGCGAACCCATCAGTTTTGTAGGTCTCAATTCAGTAGGACTTCATCGAAATGGCTTCTCCCCCGAGACGATTAAGGAGATTTCGGAGATATATCGTCTACTATATCTGACAGATTTGAATGTCACCAATGCAGTTCGACTCATCCTTCAGGAGATCCCCCAGTCGCCCGTTCGCGATGAAATAGTAGATTTCGTAAATAATTCCGGGAGAGGAGTAATTCGCTCAGCTATATAATCACAGAGATACAGGCGTCCTGCCTGTGTCCAAGGACAGTAATCTATTCTATAATTAATAATAAAGGGATTTCGATATTTTCGAAATCCCTTTATCCATATTTTGATATCTTCCTGAGCTGAGGCTCATTGATAATCTTTATTCGCCTTCCATCCACGATTATCAACTTCTCTGTTACGAATGTGGTAAGCGTTCGTATAGCGTTCGAAGTCGTCATATTTGATAGATTGGCCAGATCTTCTCGGCTCATGTAAATCTTTAGGGTGGCATCATCGTCTTCAAGCCCATAGTTGTCGGCAAGGAGCAATAGCGACTCTGCCAGGCGTCCACGAATGTGCTTCTGGGTCAAATTAACTATTTTCGTATCTGAGCCTCCCAAATTTCGCGATAGTTCATGGATGAAAAACATAGCCACATCATTGTTTGTCTTGATGAGTCTTTCTACTATCGCCATGGGTAGTAGCCCTATAGTGCTTGCTTCAAATGCTTGTGCGGATGAAACATATGTCTCTTTGGCAAAATACGCGCGGTATCCAAAAAATTGCACCGGCCGATAGAGCCTGAGAATTTGTATCCGCTCTCCGATACCACTCTTGTACATCTTCACTTTGCCCTTCAGGAGGCACCACAGATATTCCGGCTCATCTCCCTCAGCATATATTATCTGATTTTTGCGATATCGCTGAATATCAAAATTGTCGGAGACAAGTCGTTTCTCTTCGGCTGTCAGTACACTCCATAGCTCGGCCATGTCATGACTGATTATATGTTCCAATGTACTTTCTTTTATCATTACCTTTAAGAACCTTTAAAACTTGAAGTTGACTGTCTATTGAGTCAACCAGAATTGTTTTGAACCGTGATTGTGAAGTCTTAATACTTCACTATAAGTATGTTTTTAAACACAAATTTACAACATATTTCTGATATATGCCAAATTTGTGGTCTTATTTCCCCTTATTTTGTCTATTTTCGTTTTAGTTTGCCGTTGGATGTTCGCGGTAGTGTGTCGACTATTGATATCTTCTTGGGGTTTTGCCATTTCTCTAATTGTGATCGGCATATTTCTGACAGTATTGACAATAGCTCGTTATTCCCGTTGTCATCATTTACTGTTTCACATAATAGAGTTATTGCATCTCCCCATTTGCGGTCGGGCTCCGCGCGAAACATCAGCCGAACTTTGAATCCATATTTCTCATTTAGGATTTTTTCAAGTTGATATTCTGCCCTTGCCGGATGAAATTTCTTGCCACCGGTGTTGATGACATCGTCACTCCTCCCAATCAGTACGAATTCCTGATTGTTGATAATTTTTACGATATCATGAGTTTCAATGTGAACGTCAGTTTCTCCTTCTGCAACTTCTATGCAGAGACATCCTTCGGCAGTTTGTGAAATGCTTATTCCGGGAAGTACTTTGAAGGGTAACCCCTGGTCAGCTGTGACTCGTCGGAGTGCTATGTGTGACGCGGTTTCGGTCATTCCGTAGGATTCCCATGCTTCTATGCGTGACTCTACAATACGGCTACGTATATCTGCCGGTATGGCGCTTCCTCCTATCAGATATTTCTCTACTTGTGGCAGTTCGCTGTGATGGTCCAATAGGTAGGGCATCTGAGAGGCTGTGACAGATACGAGTGTAATAGGCTTTTCTTTTGATGCTGATCTTCCATAGATTACTTCTCCGCATAGTGTCGGTCGATTGCTCGGTGTCTCAGCTGTCAAGACGCATCCGGCCTCAACAGCTCTGGCCAAGGTCATCTTCCCTCCGATATACTCAAACCCGATGCATGAATGTAGTCTCGATTGATCATCAATACCAAAAAATGCAATACTACGTTGAGCACTCGAGACAACTAAATCCCTCGGGAGAATAATCTCTTTAGGTTCTCCCGTAGATCCGGAGGTATGCGCAATGATATTACCTCCCTGAAGATATTCTTCTCTGAATTCCAATCCGCTCATAAACTCATCCACTCATCTACTCAATACCGCCAGTCGAGAGTTTCATACTGACGGCGGTCAGGGTTTGCTGTCGGATTATATGTCATATATTCACCTTGGAGACTGATAGGGGTGACGAAATTCTCTACATATAATCCTCCGGTACCCAACCCTTGAGGCATGGTTACACCCTTCGATGCTGCATATTGAGCTATGGCATCCAATCCTACGTTGGATTCCAAGGCAGAGGTGATCCACCATCCAATGCCTCGTACCTCAGCCATCTCAATCCATATGTCGCTTCCATTAAATCCTCCACATAATGAGGGCTTAAGTATGATATAGTCTGGTCTGATTTTGTCAAGCATCCGTTCTCTTTCCTCAAGGTCGGAGATCCCTATGAGTTCTTCATCAAGAGCAATCTTGACGGGTGAGTGTTTGCATATCTCTGCCATCTCTTCCCAATGATTGGCGGGTATGGGTTGCTCGATAGAGTGGATCTCGAGAGTTGCCATGTCTTCAAGTCGTTTTAGGCTTTCGCTGATCGGAAATCCTCCATTAGCATCAACTCGTATTTCAAGTTCTTTCGCACTGAAATTTTTCCTAACAGCACGAAGCATTTCTAATTCTCCTTGCCAATCCAGTGCTCCGATTTTGAATTTCAGGCATTTGAAACCGGCTTCAAGCTTCTCGGCAACCCGCTGTTCCATTTCTTTAAAATTGCCCATCCATATCAGCCCATTGATTGCTATCTGAGCTTTACCATGTACAAAGGGGGAGTCAAAGTATATTCCCTTTCCCCCCGATGAGTAGTCGCGTATTGCTTCCTCGAGTCCAAGCTGCAGGGAGGAATAACCTGAAAGGGTCGTACTTCGCCCCAAAGCTATGTTGGCAAGGAGTTCAACAATCTTATACTCGTATCGGCCATCGGCCTCAGGGGACAGACCGGGGAAGACAGAGGCCTCTCCGATGCCGAACATTTCCGGAGCCTTTTCATTCCATATCTTTAGAAGATAAGTAGGTTTCTCATAAAGCACACCGCGCGAAGTACCGGCAGGTTGTCGGAACTTCAACATTACGGGAGCATAAGCTAATCGCATAGTATATAATTTTAAATTACCACTAACCTCTACTCAGGGGAATTTAGGGAATTGTCCAAAGTCGGGGTCTCGCTTTTCGAGGAAGGCATTTTTCCCTTCTTGAGCTTCATCCATGATGTAGTACATGAGGGTGGCATCCCCGGCAAATTCCATAAGTCCTGCCTGACCATCGAGCTCTGCATTGAGTGCCCGCTTTATCATTCTTATAGCCATCGGTGAACGCTGTAGAATTGTACGACACCAGTCTACGGTTGTCTCTTCCAGCTTCTCAAGTGGCACAACAGTATTGACCATACCCATCTCCAGAGCTTCCTGTGCGGTATACTGGCGGCAGAGATACCATATTTCGCGTGCTTTCTTCTGTCCAACACATCTTGCTAAGTATGAGCTTCCGAAGCCGGCATCAAAGCTTCCTACTTTCGGACCTGTCTGTCCAAAGCGGGCGTTTTCTGAGGCTATGGAAAGGTCGCAGATGACGTTGAGTACGTTGCCGCCTCCAATGGCGTAGCCGTTGACCATCGCTATTACCGGTTTGGGTATAGAGCGTATTGCTCTGTGAAGGTCAAGTACATTCAGTCGTGGCGTACCATCAGCATCGATATATCCTCCACGCCCTTTGTAGTTCTGGTCGCCGCCGGAGCAGAAGGCTTTGTCGCCGGCACCGGTCAGTACTACTACCCCGATATCTTGACGCTCTCGGCATATGCGCATCGCGTCCAGCATCTCCATATTGGTTTGAGGTCTGAAGGCGTTGTAGACTCGAGGTCTATTGATTGTTATCTTGGCTATCCCCTCGAATTGCTCAAAGAGGATATCTTCATATTCTTTGATGGTTTTCCAATTAAATTCACTCATCCTTTTATAATTTATAATTCATAATTCATAAATCTCTAATCTCTAATCTCTAATCCCTGAACAGGAATTTGCGCAGTGTCTCTGCGCTCTCTTCCGGCGGGGTTTTTATCTCAAGAATCCTCGGAGAATCTTCCCTACGGCCGAATTGCATAAATCTGCCGATTGTCTTTTCGAGTTGATCTGCATTCTCTGCGCTATAATATTCCCAACCGTAGGCTGAAGATAGCACTTTTATTGGTACTTCGGGATCTGCACAAAAGTATTCTTTCAATTGCGGGAGCTTGGAGGTCGTGTTGATAAATCGGAATATTCCCCCACCCCCATTGTTGACCACAACGACTCGAAGTCTACCATCGGCAAGTCTCGAACCTATTGCACCGAGGTCGTAGGCAAACGACATGTCTCCACTGAGTAAAATTGTTGGTCCGTCATATACACTGGCCCCCCCTAATGCTGTAGAGGTGGAGCCGTCAATGCCGGAGACTCCTCGGTTGCAATACGTTGCATGTGGTATTTTTTTGGTGAGAATCTGAGCATACCTGATGGCTGTTCCGTTGGATATGAACAGGTTGGCATCTTCAGGGATATTTTTCAGTAGGATGTCGTAAGCGATAAGATCTGTCCAACCGAACTTTTTAAGCCTTTCATCATTTTGAATTTGCCTCCCGGCGGAGTCCCTGTTAAAGTATGCTCTATAATCGAAGGTGAAATAACCTGAACGTCTCTTCTCTTTAATTGCGCTAAATGAATATTTTATCAGAGCCCCGGAGAGCATCGATAGAAATTTTGCCGGGTCTCCCTCTATCCGATGGCTCATGCATTTATAGCAGTCAGCAAGGATATTGCCATTGCTGAAGCTCCAGTGTTCTCCCGGGGGATATTCTCTCAACCATTCTTTTAGCATCCGGCTGACCGGTGCTCCTCCTATGCTTATCAGTACATCCGGCGAGAGTTCTTCTTTATCATTTTTGTTTAGTCTGCACAGCGTAGTGTCGATAGAGTAGCAATATGAGGGGAGGTTGAGGTTGGAAATAGTCTCAGCTTTTACTACTACATTCGGGACATATGACATCCGACTTACAGCCTTTTGCAGTGCCGCGTCCGGTGAGTGAAAACCGGCAACTACCAGTATTTTCTTTCCGGCTATTCTTTGAGCTATCTCTGAGACATAGCGGCGTGATATTTCGGAGGGATTGATGTTGTCTACTTTCCGGAGTGGCTCAACGATACGTTCTGTCATTTTACCCAATGGGTCAGAAAGGCGTATGTTAAAGTGGACAGGACCTTGAGGAGTATTGAGCGACCGTATCATTCCCTCGTTTACAATCCTATTGACGTACCATAGAAAGTCTGTGTCTTCTCTCCCGGAAATTATATCGTAGCTCCCTTTGATAAAGTTATGAAAAATTTCTTGTTGCCGGATGGTCTGAGAGTCATCTTGGTCTATCCATTCTGCAGGGCGGTCTGCTGTGATAGCTATCAGTGGGACACGTTGATAGTATGCCTCGGCAAGAGCCGGAGCATAGTTTAGTGCCGCCGTTCCGGATGTACAAATTAGTGCAACAGGCTTCCGGCTCACTATAGCTTTTCCTAATGCTATAAAGGCTGCTACTCGTTCATCTACAATGATGGTCTTGCGAAATTCATCTCTGGAGTCTACTCCTATCAGCAGGGGGGTGTCACGGCTGCCCGGCGAGCATACAATTTCTCTCACTCCGTGAGCTGCGAGTACGTCGAGGAGTATGCTGACGGGACGAATAGATGTGTCAAGATTATTATTTTGTCCTGTTGGTTGAGTCATCTGTCTATTCAAATGATTGCGGTTGATAGCCGAGTAGGAAGGCTGAGGCGTTCATTCTTCTTTTTCCGGCCGGCATGAGTTCAAGAATCTCGATTCCGCCATCGCCCGTTGCTACATACATATGTTCACCATAGATTTTAACTTCTCCCGGATTAGCGGGAAATATTTTGAATCTCGGGCGTGTCTTGAAGATTTTTACGTCGAATGTTTTACCGTTCTTGTCGGTCAATCTGCTCCATGCAGCAGGATAGGGGCTGAGACCTCGTACAAAGTTATGTATCTGTATCGTTTCTAAGTTCCAGTTGATACGGCAGTCTTCTTTGAATATTTTGGGTGCGGGAATGAAGTCTCCTTCAGGCTGTGGAATCGTCGTGACTTTCCCTTTTGCAAGCTCTGCAACGGTTTGTGCCGTCATTTCAGCTCCGAGATGCATCAATTTATCATGGACGGTTCCGGCATTGTCTTCTGCTAAGATCTCGATTTCTTTCTGTTGTATGATTTCTCCGGTATCGATGTCTTCGTTTATGAAAAAGGTGGTTACACCAGTGGTCTTCTCTCCGTTGATGACGGCGTGATTGATTGGAGCGGCTCCGCGGTATTTAGGCAGCAGAGCTGCGTGAAGATTGAAGGTTCCCATAGGAGGCATTTCCCATACCTGCCGCGGTAACATCCTGAAGGCTATGACTACGAACAGGTCAGCATTAAGGCTCTTCAGCTCGCGGAGAAATTCCGGGTCTTTGAGTTTCGGAGGTTGCATGATTTTCAGTCCTTTTTCGAGTGCATATTTCTTGACATCGCTTTGTATGAGCTTATGCCCGCGTCCCGCTATCTTGTCGGGCATTGTTACTACTGCTACAATCTCATGGCCATCTTTCAAAAGCCTGTCAAGGCTCTCTACGGCAAATTCAGGTGTTCCAAAAAATACTATCTTCATCTTGTCTATAGTTCCTAATTGAAGTGATTTAGACTTTTCCCAAATGCAAGATTTATTAAGATTTTGAGCATATTACGTTTCATGAAGAAGGAGTGATGCGGGCATCACGACTGATGAAAGAAGCGAAAGATGCCAAAATATTAATAAATATTGAGTTTGAAGAAAACATATTTAAACACTTCTTTAGTTTTCGTAAAAAGTTTAAATCACTTCATTGTCCAATTGTCTCAATCATCGCAATAATGCCGTAATACTCGTCTGTATGAATTGAATATTTTTGACTTTGATACAAAGCCCACATATTTCCCATTGTCTACTACCGGGAGGTTCCAGGCATTCGTCTTGTCAAAGGTGTTCATCACCTTATCCATCGGGTCGGTAATTTCTATTTTTGCCGGTGGCATGGACATAAAGCGAGTGACGTGCATCTTTTTATAGAGGTCGGGACGGAACATGATGTTGCGTATATCATCAAGGAGTACTATTCCCACGAGCATCCCTTCGCTGTCGGTGACGGGATACAGGTTGCGGCTCGATTTGGATATGATGTCTACTACTTGTTTGAGATTCATTTCCGGATGTACCTGGATAAAATCATGTTCGATGACGTTGTCTACTTTCAGAAGTGTCAATACGGCCTTGTCTTTTTCATGGGTAAGCAATTCCCCTTTCTTGGCGAGTCGCATTGTGTAGATGCTGTAAGGCTCGAAACATCTGATGGTCATATAGCTCAAACAGCTTACTATAAGAAGCGGGAGGAAGAGGTCGTACCCACCGGTCATCTCTGCCGTAAGGAAGATGGCCATTAGAGGAGCATGCATGACTCCACTCATGACTCCGGCCATACCCATAAGTGCGAAGTTCTTATTCGATATCTCTATTCCTAAGTCAAGATTATTGAGTATGTATGCAAAGAGGAATCCGGACATTGCTCCGACAAATAGGGAGGGCGCAAATGTCCCGCCGACGCCACCTGCTCCATTCGTAGCACTGGTGGCAAATACTTTCATCAGCACTATCATGGCGATGAAGAGTGCGATAAACCATATCGAGTGGCGGTCAACGTAGAAGAATGTTCCATCGAGAATGCTGGACGTATCTCCCTCAAGCAATGTGTTGATAGCTTCATATCCTTCGCCATATAGAGGAGGAAGAAGGAAGATAAGAGATGCTAATATTGCTCCTCCGATGCATAGCTTTATCCATTGATGGTGGATACGGCGGAACATCCCTTCCATTGAGAACATTACGCGAGTGAAGTATAGCGATACGAAACCGCAGAATATTCCTAAAAGTATGGCGTATGGTATCTTGCGAGTCAGGAAGGGTTCGCTCTGTGCGAAGAAGAATTCTGCATTGTATCCTTCCAGGATGTAGGCTACAGTTGCTCCGGAGATGGAGGCTATCAGCAGGGGCATGACGGTGGCCCCGGTCAGGTCGAGCATCAGTACTTCCAATGTGAACAGCATACCGGCGATGGGGGCGCGGAAGATGCCGGCTATGCCGGCTGCGGCTCCACACCCTACAAGTATCATCAATATCCTCGGCGAGAGTCTAAAGGCTTGTCCGATATTGGAGCCAATCGCTGCCCCTGTGAAGACTATTGGACCTTCAGCTCCTACGGATCCTCCGAAGCCTATGGTGACGGAAGAGGCTATCAAGGAGGCCCAGATGTTCTTCTTCTTAAGGCGAGATTTGCGTTGTGATATTGCGAAAAGTACACGTGTGACACCGTGGGAGATGTTGTCTTTGACTATGTATTTAACGAATATGACTGTCAGTAGTATACCGATGACGGGGAGCACCAGATATAGAGGATTTGCTCGCGTCATGTCTACATGTGCCGTAAGCAATTTCTGGAAGAAGTTGATAAGAAATTTTAGCAATTGGGCTGCAAACCCACAGATGATTCCTACTGCCAATGCTAAGAATATCAGGAAGCTACTTTCCTTGAAATGACGCTCCCTCCAGCCTACTATCTTTAGCCATAGCTCTGTCCAGCGGTTGTGTCTTTCTGTATATGCCATTTTTTAGACTCCCTTCCCTGTTATAATTATTCTGATGGTATGGAGCATGATCTTCATGTCCATCGCCAATGACATGTTGTTGAGATAAATAAGGTCGAATTTGGAACGTTTCACCATCTCCCCTACGTTTTTGGCATATCCATATTTGACCATTCCCCAGGAGGTTATCCCCGGACGTACCTGCTGTAGCAAGGTATACTGTGGCACTCTCTTAACGATCTTCCGGATAAAGTATTCTCTCTCAGGACGAGGTCCTATCAGCGACATATCGCCGCGTATGACGTTCCAGAATTGTGGCAATTCGTCAAGCCGATATTTACGGAGCTTCTTTCCAAGTGGAGTAATCCGCGGATCTTCATCTTTTGCAAGTTGTGGTCCTTCTTTCTCGGAGTCTGTTACCATGCTTCGAAATTTGTAGATCTTGAAGGGCTTCTGTGAACGACCTATGCGTTCTTGTGAATAGAATATTGGTCCGCCATCTCCCTGCAGTTTTATTCCTATGGCTATAGCAACCATCAGCGGGGAGATGACAATGAGGGTGACTGCCGATAATACTACATCAAATATTCTCTTTACATTCCTGCTGAAATCGCTGAGCCTTGGACGTGTAAGGTCTACGAAAGGTTCGCCGAGGACATTGTCGAGATGAATCGACGAGGTCATGAATGAGAGTGTGTCCGGGGCTATGCGAATAGGTATATTAAGTGCGTAAAAGCGGCCTACGGAGTCAAGGATGTCTTGCTCTCTACTCCCTCGAGGTTCGATGATTATCTGATCTATTTCCCCTTCTTGAGCTTTACTTTCTATCGTTTCCCACGTGAGAAATTTCGATTTTTCTTTTTCGTATCCTTGCTGATTTAAAGGCGCTATGCCTAAGATATTGTAGAGGTTTCCATTTTCTTTGCGAGCAAATCGTTGCGCTGTTTTTACTGCATGAAATTGATTCCCTGCAACTATGGTGTTGAGTTTCCATTTGCCGGTGCGACGTTTGTGGATTATCCCCGTGGTTATGCTAAGTCTGCAGACGTAGGTTATGCCGAATAGCAATGTGAAAAGCATCAGTATCAGTTCATAATCTATCAATCGTCTCCCTCCAAAGTCGTTGATGAGCATCAGCATATAGATGCTGAAGGTGTTGAAAATGGAACAACCTACAGTGGTCATCAACTCTTCGAGGCGTGATTTCTCTTCAATATTGTTATAGTATCCTGATATCCAATAGATACATAGGAAGTATAATGGAAAGCATATCTGCTCTACTACAAGTACGTCTGATGAGAGGTATTCAATAAGCGTTAAGTCAAATCGGAACTTGACAATTGTATGAAATCGGAAGATATTAAAAAGTAAGAACGCAACGTTGCCTGTGAGCCAATCGCTGGCCACATACAGCATCCGAGTCTTTTTGCGATTCTCTTCCCGTATATTCATATCTTTCTATAATTCACTCATTCACTCATCCATTCATCCACTCTAACGGAGTGTGACTATGCTGCCATCAGGCATAATTTTCAAGATACTGCTCGATGAAGATGGAGGATTGTCGCGTCCTGAAGTGCAGATATAATCTACTTGACGTTTTATCTCATCGGCAATCTCTATGAATGTGGAGGGGGTTGTCTCTCCGGAGATGTTTGCGGATGTTGAAACTATCGGTCGTCCGAATTCTTGACATAGGCGGTTGCTGAATTCTTCTGCGGTAATTCGAATTCCTACGGACCCATCTTCGGCATAGAGGACTCTTGACAGTCCGGTAGCTTTCGGATATATAATGGTCGTCGGTCTTGAGGTGTCAGTAATAAGTCTCTTATGCTCATTATCAATATTGCCAACTATATCAGCTAATTGCAATTGGGAACCTACAAGTACAAGCATAGACTTGGAATCTGAGCGCTGTTTGAGTCGGAATATTCGTTGAACAGCAGACTCATTGGTAGCATCGCAGCCAATACCCCATACAGTATCGGTAGGATAAAGGATAATCCCTCCGGCCGCAAGCACACTGAGAGCACGCCGAAGATCTTCCCTCTCAGGGGATGACAACTCGGTATCAAAGTCTCGCGTTACTGATGTATCCATTTTAATTCTCATCTTATAAAACGACCTTTTGTTTTCCCTTTTTTTCAAAATTAGTATAAATTTCCCATTCTGCCAAGAAAAATTCAATCTTATGCAAATATACAAAATTTTCGAAATAAGGATTCTTCCTCTTCATATCTCATACGAATATGAAGACAAAAGGCTTGTGCAATGCTGTTCTAAGAAGATTCAATACAAAGCACCTATCTAAAAAGACAGACCAGTCTCAGTTCGTCTCCGGACAGCGTCTTTATCCACATTTGTTTTAAACACGGATCGTCAACTCCAGAGGAGACTGTCTTCAGTTTAAATTTTAACTTTATGCGAGTTCTTTTCGGATGATTCATCCATTTCTTCAGTCATAATACTCAGCTTTCGAAGTTTCACCAAAATGTAGGGGCGCACGGGTCGTGCGTCTATTATAAACGTCCAATATAAAATATTCGTTAATCGGCAATAGAGCTTATTTACAGGGTTTCTGATTCCTTGCGCCAAAGGGCTACACTGGCGTCGGAGGGCATTCGCCAGTCGCCTCGGGGAGACAGGCATACGCTACCGGTTTTCGGACCATCGGGCATACATGAACGCTTGAATTGCTGACTGAAGAAACGTCGATAAAAGGAGATAAGCCACTTCTTTATTGTATCTTCGTTATGTATACCTCTGAAGGCTTCACATGCAAGTACGTATATCTTCTTCGGTGAACTGCCATAACGTAATGTGTGATAGAGATAGAAGTCGTGAAGCTCATATGGGCCTATCAGGTCTTCTGTCTTCTGGCTTATCTCGTTCTCTTTTCCGGGAATCAACTCAGGACTGATGGGTGTGTCTATGATGTCGAATAGTACAGCTCTGGTAGCTTCGTCCATACGATATCTTGCCATCCAGCTTACGAGGTGTCTCACCATTGTCTTCGGCACTGATGCATTGATGCCATACATCGACATCTGATCTCCGTTGTAGGTACACCATCCTAAGGCTAACTCCGACAAATCCCCGGTTCCTAAGACCATTCCACTTTCTTTATTTGCTAAGTCCATCAGAATTTGTGTGCGTTCGCGGGCCTGTGAGTTTTCATAGGCTGCATCATGTCGGTTTTCATCCTGTCCAATATCAGTGAAATGCTGAGCCACTGCTTTGCCGATAGCTATCTCCCTACAGGTCACGCCCAGTAGTCGCATCAGTTCGGTGGCGTTGTTCTTGGTGCGATTTGTCGTGGCAAGTCCCGGCATGGTCACTCCAATGATCCCCTTGCGAGGCAGTCTGAGTCTGTCGAAGGCTTCACAAGCTACCAGTAGTGCAAGCGTGGAGTCAAGACCTCCCGAAATACCCACTACCAGACACATGCATCCAGTAGCCTCCAGTCGCTGTTCGAGCCCCCAACTCTGGATTGATAGAATCTCACGGCAGTTTTCATCCAGATGGGTAATGTCTTCGGGTACAAACGGATGGGGATCTACACCCGCAAGGAGGTCTTTCCACTGAGGATATTCCGGCAGTTTGTTTTCAAGCTTTACTTCGCGATATCTTTTGATTGCAGGTGTGTCGCCATATGTGTTGTAAAGTCGGCGGTCATGACGGATATGCTCGAGGTCGAAGAGGGTAGTGGCTGAAGTCCCCGTGCGACTGAATCGTTCACCCTTGGCAAGAATCTTCCCATCTTCTACCAATATGCAGTTGCCGGAGAATACAAGGTCGGTAGAAGACTCGCCGGCTCCGGCACTGGCATATGCATACCCACATCGGCAACGTGCTGACTGCTGACGAAGGAGGTCGAGAAGATACTTATGCTTGCCAAGTACCTCATCGGTGGCTGATAGATTCAGAATAATCTCAGCTCCCTGTCGACAGAGCTCTGTTGAGGGTGGATTAGCTACCCAAAGGTCTTCACATATTTCTAAGCCAAAGCTTACGCCGGAAGTGGTTTTGAATATGATATCAGTACCAAAGGGAACCGTTTCTTCGTTAATGGTTACTATATCGGAAAGAAGATGATGGGCGGGGGAAAACCAGCGCTTTTCGTAGAATTCACTATAGTTTGGAATATGAGTCTTCGGAACGGCGCCAATGAAGTGTCCTCCCGAAATTACCACACCACAGTTATACAACCTATTGCCGCTGCAAAGTGGCGAACCAACTACTATTATGGCATCCGACTCAGCTGAGTATTCGCGAATCCTTTCCAATGCCGCGTATGCACCGTCAACAAGGTTCTGCTGAGTAAACAGGTCGCCACATGTATAACCTGTAATGCATAGTTCCGGAAATAGAAGAATGCCACTATATCGGTATCTTTTGACCTCGTTGATGATGGAGTCCGTATTAAACTGCGGATCTGCAGTCTTAATCTTCGGACATATGGAAGTTACAGGAAAGAAACCTAAATCTGAATATTCGTTAAAAATTTTTTTAATCGCCATAATGTTTATATATAGAAAATTAAGTTATAACATGAGAATAATTTGTGAAATTATCTATGCAAAGATAAACCAAAATCTATTAATTAGTGTTTAGATTGTGAAAAAAGTTTAACCCAACATCCTTTCCGAAGGGCGTTCCAAAATTTAGATATTATGAAGAAACTGTTCTCCATTTTAACGGTTGGTATCGTAGTTATGATCGCTGCTGTTTTCCCTCAGCAGGCATGTGCTCAGAGAGGAGAAAAGACCTTAGGTGTTGCCGGAGGTTTCGCAACCTACAACAATGGTGGCTATGCTAATCTTTATTTCCAGTATTCAGTGCTGAACTATCTGCGTATTGCACCGGAGATTGGCTACGTCTTCCGCAATGAAGGGAAATCAGCCTTCGAGATGAGTGTCGACGTGCAATTCCCCTTCCGTCTGGCAAAAGGGTTTGCTGTCTACCCTCTGGCGGGTGTGACGTTCAACAACTGGTCTTATCGTGGCGGGGGGCATGCCAGCCGACTGGGAGCCGACTTTGGAGGAGGTTTCGATATATACTTAACCAGTAATCTAAAGCTCAATCTACAAGGTAAATATTCTATGATGAACGACACGGGTGGTGGTTTCATCGACATGGGTATAGGCTACGTATTCTGAAAAAGAATTATAGGTACAAATATAGCTGCTATTCAATTTTGAGTAGCAGCTATATTTGTAAGACCCCATCACATAAAAAAGGGTCTAAATTAAAACAGCCCACAACAGAAGAGTTGCGGGCTGTTTAATATTGGGTAGCTCTTTCTACGTGCAATTCACGTAGGCAATAAGCGGAGTTGCTTATTATTTCAGAGCGTCTTTTACTGCATCGTTGGGCACCATTTCAGATTTGAAAACATAGGCACCTGTCTTGGGGGATTTCTCCATTTTGATGATCATGCTGTAGGTACGTCCTTCTCCCTTTTGAAGAGACGCCACGGTTTTTTTTGCCATTGTTCAGAGTGCTTATTTGATTTCTTTATGAACTGTCATTTTCTTAAGAATCGGGTTGTACTTCTTGAGCTCGAGACGACCCGGAGTATTCTTGCGGTTTTTGGTGGTAATATATCTGGAGGTGCCGGGCATACCGCTTGCCTTGTGTTCGGTGCATTCGAGTATCACCTGAACGCGATTACCTTTAGCTTTCTTTGCCATGATTGTTTATGATGCGTTTAGAGTGAGAGAATTGTGATTTCTTTGAGGTTAAGATACCCTTCTTTTTCCGCTTTCTTAATGGCGGCGTTAAGACCTATCTTGTTGATGGTACGAAGAGCGTGGGCGGATACTGTGAGCTCAATCCAGAGATCTTCCTCTACCCAATAGAATTTCTTTTTGTGCAAGTTTACCTCAAATCTGCGCTTGGTACGGCGCTTGGAGTGAGAGACATTGTTGCCCGTCTGGGCCTTTCTCCCTGTAAGCTGACAAATCTTTGACATGGCTGTTTCTGTTATATCTTTCTTTTTATGTTCTCTTATGACCCGTGGCCGCCATCTCAGATCTCATATCACCGCTAAATGCATCATTTTTAGCGGCTTTTTTGGAGGTGCCACAAATCATCTGCAAAATTAATACTTTTCCAACAATTATGCAACTCTTTTAGAAATATTTTTTTCAAGGGGAAACTTCCAAGGACGACGAGCTTCCGGCTCTCCTAAATCCTAAACCTAACTTTCGGCAGAGCCTAAAGTTGACTACTCCTCATTCCATTCCTCCTGGCTCTCATATTTATCGCGCAGAAGGTTGATGAGCATCACCATACCATGGTTTGTAGCTCCTTCAATGACGTGGTTGCGATCCCCTTTGAAGTGTATACATTCTGATACTACCTGGTCGTTGTATTTGACACCTATCCAAACAGTTCCTACGGGCTTGAAGCGTGTGCCTCCATCAGGCCCGGCAATACCACTCGTAGTTATCGCACAATCTGACCTCATGAGTTTCGACACTCCTCGTGCCATAGACTCTACTACCTGCTGGCTGACTGCTCCATACTGGTTGATGTCGTTGCGCGATACGTTTAGGACTTCGGCTTTCACTTCATTGGAATAGCTGACAATAGACCCTAAAAAGTAGGCGGACGACCCGGGTATCTGGGTGATGCGGTGGGCAATGTTGCCACCGGTGCAACTCTCAGCGCATGCTACACTTAGTTCCCTTTCCTTGAGTAGCTCTCCGAGCACTTGAGCCACACTCTTGTCTTCCATAGCCAGCGTTTCATGCTCAAAAAGATCTTGGATGTTTTGCTGATAGCGGTTCATGCGGAATCGCAATAGCTCTACTCCGCTGTCGATTCCTGTCAGTGTTATCTTTGTGACGAGATGTGAGTTGTCGATGGAAATCTTTACGAATTCCGGAAGCTGTTGCTCAAAATGTCGCATCACCTTCGCCAGCTCCTGCCGCGTATATCCATAGATTACTACGTGGCGAGTCTCGGTGTGTTTCCCCGTTTGCCCCGGAGTCTTATTTCCTTTTGTTGAGGTTTCTTTTTCGGGCTTTGGTGTAATGTCTTTCATATTTCTACTCTTGCGTATGGTGGAAGCGAGATGTCGCAAAATTCTTTGTTCTCATATTTAAACAAACCGGCTGTCGCTACCATTGCAGCATTGTCGGTGGTGAAGCTGCGTTTCGGTATCCAGCTCTTTAGTCCTCTTTTCCGGCAATAGTCGGCTATGGCTGTCCTTACTCCGGAATTGGCGGAGACTCCCCCTCCTATCGCTATCTGCGTAGGTCGGTATTGTTTCACAGCTTTGTCAAGTTTGTCGAGAAGTATCTTTATTATGGTGTGCTGGAGTCCGGCGGCCAAATCGGCTTTGTTTTTCTCTATGAAGCCGGGGTCTTTCTTCAGTCCGTCGCGCAGAGTGTAGAGAAAGGATGTCTTCAGTCCTGAGAAGGAGTAGTCAAGTCCATCTACGTGCGGACGGTTGAATTTAAATAGTGTAGGGTCTCCTTGCTGTGCAAGACGGTCGATGTGTGGACCGCCGGGGTAGCCGAGTCCCATTACCTTCGCACATTTGTCGAAGGCCTCACCGGCGGCATCATCTATTGTTTTACCTACTATTTCCATCTCTGTGGGACTCTTCACATATATTATCTGTGAGTTTCCTCCGCTAATCAGCAGACATATGAAGGGGAATTCCGGCACCTCATCCTCCTCCGTCTCCTTCACGAAGTGGCTGAGTACATGAGCCTGCAGGTGGTTGACCTCTATAAGAGGTATGCCCAATCCGAGGGCTAATCCTTTGGCAAAGCTCGTGCCAACAAGCAGAGATCCCAATAGTCCCGGTCCGCGAGTGAAGGCTATCGCGGAGAGATCTTCGCGAGCAACGTCGGCTTGGCGGAGAGCTTCGCTGACTACCGGCACTATATTTTGCTGATGTGCCCGACTGGCAAGCTCCGGCACCACCCCTCCGTAGGCCTCATGTACGCTTTGACTCGCTATTACGTTGCTCAGCAACAGTCCGTCGCGGACCACTGCTGCTGAGGTGTCATCGCAAGATGATTCTATACCAAGAATTATTGTTGACATTGCTTTTGAGATTTTCAAACACAAAAGTAACAAATTTTCCGGTAACATTCGCCAGTGTCCTCAAAAGTTTTACTAATTTTGTACTTTATTCTGTTTATTTATTTTTATGAATTCTGCAGTTAGAAATGCATACAGGGTTATAAGGAGTGTCGTTTTTACCGCGATTCTCTCTGCAGTAGCGTTGTATGTCATTCTCTATGTGTTGCTCTCGATCCCTTCGGTGCAGAATTCTATCAGAAGTGAGGCGGAGTCCCAACTCTCGGAGCTGTTGGGAGGAAAGCTCTCTATCGGGCGTCTGGAGGTTTTTCCCTACAATGAAATTGTACTCTACGATGCCTCGCTTGATGACCCTAATGGAGAGCGATGTGCCTATATCGGTAAAGTGGGCTCCGGTATTAGTCTCTGGCAACTCATCGTCAACCACAAAATTGAGATTACTTACGCTGAGCTTATTTCGCCGGATATTCGTTTGTGGCAGGAAAGACAAGGTGGCCCTCTGAATATTCAGTTCCTTATTGACGCTTTTAAGCCGAAGCAGAAGAATAAACCTCCTACAAAGTTCGACCTTAAAATCCACAATGTCGTAATACGTGGTGGTTGCTTCTCATTCTCAAAACTGTGGGTACCGGAGCTAAGGAATCCTATGAAGATTGATTTCAATCATATTCGGCTCACTGATATTAATGCCGACATTGAGTTGCCTCGCCTTCGGAATGATGATTTCTCTGTAGATGTGCGTCGTTTGGCTTTTGAGGTTCCTCAGCTATTATCGGTAGAGAAAATCGGATGTGTGGCTCACATTACTCCTAACTCAATTTCTGTTGCAAACCTTATTGTCAAGCTTCCCGACACGGATATTCATCCGGTGGATTTTTCTCTGAGTTTTTCTGACTTCAAGCATATTGCTGATGCCCTAAAGTCCGGTAATCATTCTCTGCTGCTCCTTGATAATACGGTCTCCCCATATGATTTTCGAGGTTTTCTACCTTCTCTTTCCAATTTTAGAGGGAAGTATGATCTCAATCTTGAGGTTGTTGGAAATTTGAATTCTTTGAATGTCAAGAACTTTAAGCTTACTGATTCTGATAATGATTTTACCTTGTTTCTTTCCGGCAATCTCGAATCGTTGCTTATCCCCAAGGAGTTGCAAACAAATATACGCTCTTTGAGACTTATTGCTAATTCTCGGTTTGTCGACAAGGTAATGAGTGCCTTCCCGGCTATTCCTCAACGCGCACGAGAGGTAGCTTTGGCAGCCGGAGATATTAACCTTGATCTTAAGGGTACTGCCAATCCGGGGGCCGGACGTTTCGACGCCAATGGCTTTGTGAAACTTTCAGTCGGCATTGTGAAGCTTGATGCCTCCGCTATGCGCCTTGCCCGAAATGGATGGCATATTGATGGCGATGTCGATATCGACAATCTTAATGCCGGATCTTTGTTGGATTTTCCGGATCTTGGCCGGCTCTCCTTGTCTGCAAATGCCGATATTGATATATATGGGAATGACTTCTCAGGTTCAGCTCGAGTTGAAATACCTCAGGTGTCGTATAAGAATCGTCTGATTACGGATATTTCCGCATCTGTAGAGAAGAGCGGTGACAGAATTATTGCTCAAGGAGGTGTAAATGATGATTCTTTCATGCTTGATTTCTCAGGAGAGGCTCTGATTCAAGGCCCGAGTTCTCATTATGTTCTTAGTGCAGCTCTCAACAATGTGCGCCCCGCCGATTTCTTCTACCATCCTTCGATTGCCGGATATTCTTTCTCAGGGGATATAAATGCTGATATATATGGGTCGAATATTGACAATATCCATGGCTCTTTCAGTTTGACTGATTTCCGTGCCGTTGGTGATCCTAATGGGGATTTCGAGATTAGGAACTTGAATGTTTCCTCGGTAGTGGATGAGGATTATCGAACCTTTGATATCCATTCAGATTTCTTTGAAGCTAATGTGGAGGGGCAATTTTTACCATCAAGAATTCCTCTGCTGATGAAGGGATTAGTTTCCCAAGCTATCCCGACTCTCGTCTCTGCGCCATCTTCCGATTGGCATTCGGATATGAAGGGTTCTTATCGGTTGGTAGTATTCCGGGATAATGATTTGATTGACATTCTTAATCTTCCGGTTCATCTTCTTTCGGACATTGAAATTTCCGGTGAATTTAACGGCAACCCCGGTCTATTCTCTCTTAAAACAGATGTTCCTTATCTGTTGCAGGGAAAGGATAAGCTCGTTCGTGATCTGTCGTTGGATGTGTCTCTTAATGACTCTGATCATACGGCATCGATAATTGCCGGAGTGATGTATCCTACTAAGAAGGGCGATCTTCGTCTTGACCTTGACGTCTCTGCTTGTGATGATAGATTTGTGGTGAATACAGATTTTAATCGAGATAGGGATGTCTCTTTTTATGGCTCTCTTTCTCTTGATGGTCTCCTGCAACGTAATATAGCCGATAATTCTCTCCAGGGTTCTCTTCATATCCGCCCGTCTTCTTTTTTCCTTAATAAAGCAGAATGGAAACTCAGAGAGTCGGATATTACGTATCGCGACAAGATACTCAGAATATCTGACTTCAATCTTCAGCATGCCGACCAGTTTGTGGATATCTCCGGTGTGGCCGGAGCTTCGGAGGATGACCTCCTTAACATTGGATTAGCCAATATTGACCTTCAATATATTTTCGACACCTTAAATATTAATTATGTCAATTTCGGAGGATTGGCTACGGGCGACCTCTATGCAGCAGCAGTATTCTCTAAGGCTCCTGAAGCTCGCACCAAGAAGTTGTTTGTCAAAGACCTATCCTATAATGGAGCTCTTCTTGGCGATGGCGACCTCTCAAGCCATTGGGACAACAATCAGAAGTGTGTGACCATCGATGCTTTAATCTCTGAAGGTAAGCGTAAAACGGTGGATATGAAGGGTGGTATATGGGTGACTCGCGATTCTCTTTCATTTGATTTCAATACCGACAAGGTCAACGTAGCTTTCCTTAAGCCTTTTATGTCTGCTTTCGCTGATGAGTTCGAGGGACGTGCCTCCGGCCATGCTCTGCTCTATGGCACTTTTAGCGATATCGACCTTTGTGGTGATGTGTTTGCCGATACAATTTCTATAAAGTTGGGCTTTACTAATGTGGCTTATTCCGGTTCCGATTCTGTTAGGATTACTCCGGGTAGAATTACAATTCCTGAGTTTACTCTCTATGACAAGTATGGAAACACTGCCCGTCTTAGTGGCGAGCTGACACATAGATATTTCCACCAGCCCTCTTTTGATTTCCGTATTACAGATATTGATAAAATGCTCTGTTATGACACCAACAGCAGGTTGAATCCCGATTGGTATGGCACTATCTTTGCCTCCGGCTCTGCAAATATCGTTGGGCGTCCCGGCATTGTTCGTATTGGGGCTAACGCTACTACTGCCGAAAAGTCTAACTTTACATTTGTCCTTAACGACAGACTCGATGCTGATGAGTATCATTTCTTGACCTTCACCGACAAACGCCGTGAGGAAGCTGAGAAAATGGCCTTGCAAAACGAACCGGAGTATATGAAGTATCTCAGAAATCGCAAAACCCAAGTTGACGGACCTCCCACGATTTTTGAAATGGATCTTCGTGTGGATGTGACTCCTACGGCTACCATGGCTATCGTCATGGACCCTAAGGGTGGCGACCGTATTACTGCGCATGGTTCGGGAAGTCTTAATCTCGGTTATTCTTCTGAGGATAATGATATGTACATGTATGGACGTTATACTCTTGATGAGGGTACTTACAATTTTACTCTCCAAGATCTTATCCTTAAGGATTTCATAATTCGCCCCGGTAGCAGCATTTCATTCAATGGAGATCCTCTCGATGCAATGCTGAATATTTCGGCGGCTTATCGTGTCAACACTTCTTTGACCGACCTTGACAAGTCGTTCGCTACCGATAAGGAGCTCAATCGTACGAATGTGCCTGTAGATGCTGTTTTGAACGTAACAGGCGATATGACCTCCCCCAATGTCACTTTCGATATCGACCTCCCTACACTTACCGAGGAGACGGCTCGGAAGGTGAGATCTATTATATCTACAGAGGATATGATGAGCCGTCAGATTATTTATCTTTTGGCTCTTAACAGATTCTATACCCCGGGATATATGGATACTTCCAGCCATGGCGGGGAGTGGGCTTCAGTAGCTTCTTCTACTCTCTCTTCTCAGCTCTCCAATATGTTGGGACAGCTCACCGATAAGGTCAGTGTTATGCCCTCTCTGCGTAGCGATCGTGGTGACTTTTCAGACGTGGAGGTAGACGTAGCTCTCAGCTCGCGCCTTCTCAACAATCGCCTTATTATTAATGGCAACTTCGGTTACCGCGACCATAATACCTCAAGCACAACCTTCGTAGGGGATTTTGATATTGAATATCTTCTTAATGCCAGTGGTAATCTGCGTCTTAAGGCATATAACCATTTCAACGATCAGAACTATTATTTGCGCCAGGCTCTGACTACCCAAGGTATAGGAATTGTCTACCGCCGCGAATTCGACAATCCATTTACGTTCCTTCGCAGACGACCGAAAATACCTGAACAACAGCACGACTCGATTAGATAACAAACATTTGGTATTACCGGATGTTTGTGGATAGTGACAACCCCGTTTGTACCGGCGAACTTTTCCCAAAAGGAAGAAGTCGGAAAAAGAAAGAGGTCGGAATATTCCGACCTCTCTGTATTTTTGCAATGTTGTCGTGATTAGCGAACGATAAATTTAGTAGCTTTGCCACCTTCTACTTTTACGTAGATGCCGGGAGTGGTAGGTTCGCTGACGCGAAGTCCCTGAAGAGTATAGTATGCAGTTTCAGCAGGATATGCAATCTCTATAGTTTCAACGCCTGTCTGCTGATTGCTTTTCATTTCAGCCATGCAGGAATTGTATACTGCTACGGGAGAACTCCCTTTGTTTTCCGTATATTGAATAAAAGAACTGACTACATGGAGATTCTGAGGGTCTTTTACGGTTATGGGAAGTATGCCGCTCCAGCTGACTTTATAAGGCTCTCCGGCTTTGATTGTTGCGGGAAGGGAGTTGGCTATACCGGCGCCCCCGTTCTTTGAACATGAACGAGTGATGTTGTGGAAGGTCGTAATATCGCGGGGAAATTTAGTAGGGAGGAACGTTACTTCACCATAATAATATGTACCGGTCCAACCCTGTAGAGATCCCTGTTCCTTATCATTTTCTGTCAGGGGTACGTTTTTCTCTGACAGTAGGAACATTACTCGATATAAGTCGTTTGTATTGTCGATATCAACGGCGCTGACTAAGGTAGCTTCTACTTCAAAGTTTTCTCCATCATATGATTTTACTTCCAATTTGACATCAGCGGTGCATGGTTCTTTAATTGCAGCTTCGAGAATGTCGTTGGAGTTGGGTTTATTAGTATTGACCTTTCCCACACGATCAACTGTTAATGCCGGATAATCTCCACCTATTGGCTTAGTGTAACTTATAAGTTGATAGTAATCATCGCAAGCATTGGCATCTCTGTTGGAACTAACATGAGTTTCTGCATAAATACCATCTATGCCAAGCATGTGCTCGAATACGTGTGCTCTGTAGGCTACTTTCGGACAACTTGTACACCATGTGCCGGAAAATTTCTCTATCAGCGCGCGGCGACGATAGTACGATACGTTGAGATAATCGTTGAGCAGAGTCTCAGTGCTGTTGTCTGCGTAGTTTGCAACAAGATCATATTTCAGTGCTGTGCCTACTTCGGCTTCGAAGGGGATGACAATATCTATTGTCTCTCCCGGTGCGGGAAGCTCGGCTATTTCAACTGTACCAAGTACGTTCTCGGGTTTCTCATTCTCCACAACACTCAGGCTCTTTAGCTCTTTTGACCCATAGTTGGTAAGTGCAAATTCCAAATTCTTGGGGTCGTTCTGTCCAAAGTAGATATGTCCGGTCTTAATGGCCTTAAGTCCCCATTCGGGTGTGCCGGCGGCTATTTTCTCAATGGCTATCATGTAGCCCGTGGGGTCGTTGTTGACAAAGGCTATACGCACGTTTTTGCCGGCATATTCTTTCAGAGATACAAAATGAGTGTTGAAGAAGTAAGTCTCTTTGTCTACGTGGGTCAGAAGTTTGAAATCTCCTTTGGATGTGCCTCCTTCGCTAATCATGACATCGTAGGAGTTGCGGGCTTCAGCGTGTACAGAGCGTGCTTCCCAAATTAAGCGAGTGTCTTCATTTACGCTGAGTTCGGGGAGTATCATCCATGCATCAGGAGCAGTTTTCTCTTTAAAGCGAGAAAGTGCTATGCATGCTCCGACTCCGGCTTTCTCAAATCCCATATCGGTAGCAACAGGCTGATATGCCCATCCGTTGCCGAAATGAGGAAATTTATCGGTTTTAATATAGTAGTATGTTTCGTCCGGTGTGCCTTCGGCATACTCTTTCAGTTCGATTCCGGCAGGAATCTTCTCCTCATCGAAGGTTATCGACAATGAGTGTGTCGCTGCCGTTGCCATTCCGGAAACAGCCAGCGCCAGTGATAACATGGTATAAATTCGTTTCATCGTTTTATTAATGTTTTTGCAAAAATAGCATTTTTTTTGCTTTTTCTAATGTCTTCCCCAATTTTTTAAGGTTATTTCGGATTAATTTTCCTAAATTTGCATAAACTCTTGACCAATGTTCTGGAGAATCGATGGTCTTTTAGAAAAAATCGGTCTGGTGGAGAAGCCCTTGGTAGGTCTCGCTCTTAGCGGTGGAGGCGCAAAGGGGTTTTCCCACATCGGTGTGCTCATGGCTTTCGAGTCGTTCGGCCTTAAGCCCGGTGTCTTGTCCGGTGTTTCTGCCGGTTCTATTGCTGCGGTTCTCTATGCTGCCGGTCTTTCTCCAGCTGATATCATAGAGTGTTTTTCAGAAACTAACAAGTTTGGCGATTTCACCGAGTTTATTATTCCTAAATCGGGAATATTTCGTCTTGACAAGTTTGGCACTCTATTGGACAGCTGGCTCCCTGTAAAGGACCTTAGTGAGCTTACGATCCCTACCGTGGTCTGTGCTACGGATTTCGACCGAGGGCGTTCTGTAGGATGGTCAAAGGGTGAAATAGTTCCCAGAGTACTCGCAAGCTGTTCCATACCTGTTGTTTTCCCTCCTGTGCATATTAATGGTGTGCATTATGTTGATGGGGGTGTGCTCAGAAATCTTCCGGCTTGGGCTATTCGTGATTATTGCAAGACTCTTTATGGCGTCAATTGCTCACCACTAAAACCCGATTATAAGTATAAGTCATCAATTCTTGATATAGCTTACCGCTCTTATCAGTTGATGGCCAAAAGCAATACACTTCAGGATATTCATCTCTGCGACCATGTCATCTCACTGCCACAGGTGTCGAATGTAGGTATTTTCGCTCTCAGGGCGCTTCGAGATGTGGTCAACACCGGCTATGATACAGCATGCAGGGTTCTCGAAAAATCTCTAAAATAATTCTTCCTTATGAATACCAATCTGTCCGACCGCTTGATAATCTATCAACTCTTTCCGAGAATATTTACTAATATGACTCCGCGGCCGGTGGCTGACGGTACCCTCGAGCAGAATGGAGCCGGCCATCTCAACGACCTCTCCTCCAATCTCCTTCTCTCTCTTAAGGATATGGGGGTCAACTGTCTGTGGCTCACCGGTGTTATAGAACATGCTACCAAGTCCGACTTTACTGCGTATGGTATTCCTAAGGATAATCCGAATGTGGTTAAGGGCGAGGCTGGGTCTCCATATGCCATTAAGGATTACTACGATATTGACCCTGCTATCGCTGAGGATGTCCCCAATCGTATGTTTGAATTTGAGCAGTCGGTAGAGAGAATCCATAATGCCGGTATGAAGGTTATCATTGATTTTGTCCCCAATCATACTGCTCGAAGATATCATTCAGATTCTGCACCCAAAGGAGTCAAGGATTTTGGCGCCGATGATGATACTACGTTGTTCTTTTCACTGAAAAATAATTACTATTACATCACTAATCAGCAATTTTCCCCCGACTTTGATATAGCTGCTCCCGGCACAGAGCCTTACGTAGAGTTCCCGGCTAAGGCTACCGGCAACGATTGCTTCACAGCTTTCTGCTCCCGAAATGACTGGTATGAGACTGTTAAGCTGAATTATGGACATGATCCGGGAGGACAAGATATCTTCAATCCGACTCCGGATACATGGTATAAGATGCTTAACATCTTGAAGTTCTGGGCCTCTAAAGGTGTCGACGGCTTTAGATGCGATATGGTCTTTATGGTGCCTCTCGCTTTTTGGCATTGGGCTATCCCTCAGGTGAAGGCTCTTTTTCAGGATATTATATTTATAGGTGAGATTTATGATGTCTCCCTGTACCGACCTTTCCTTGACTATGGCTGTTTCGACTATCTTTATGATAAGGTGAATCTTTACGACACTCTCGTGGGTATTGAGCGCTATAATTTCTCTGCAGCCCGACTTACGGGTTGTTGGCAAAGTGTGGATGGTATTGGCAATAAGATGCTCAATTTCCTTGAAAATCATGATGAAGTCAGATATGGTTCTTCGGAATTTGCCGGCAACCCCGGTAGGGTAGTGCCGGATCTTGTTGTCAGCGCTCTGATATCTTCAGGTCCATTCATGGTTTACTACGGTCAGGAGCTTGGGGAAAGAGCACTCGATAATGAAGGATTTGCCGGAGATAACCACCGTTCTACGATCTTCGATTATTGGAGCTATGACACTCTGCGTCGCTGGTATGATGCCGGAAAATGTAGTGATGCCAAACTAACTGTTCAGGAGAGATGGCTCAGAGATGTTTATTCTAAGGTGTTGCATCTTTGTAATGAGGTTGCAGCTTTTCGATACGGCGCGTTCTTCGACCTTATGTATGTCAATCTTGACAACGATATGTTTTCCCCTCACGAGCAATTCGCTTTTCTTCGTTATGATGACAATGAAGCTTACTTGATAGTCGCCAACTTCTCTGATAAGGCTGCTAAGGTTGGTGTGCGAATTCCGGAGGTTGCCATGAAGATGGCAGAACTTCAGAGTGGGTCTCAAAAATCTCGCGATCTTCTTTGGAATAAGCTTCACTCTTTCAGTGTAGAAGCTGATGAAAGGGTAGTGATGGAGGTCGGAGGGAGAGATGCCATAATCCTACCTATAAAGAAATTCCTAAAGAAAAATTAACGAATCGTTAGTGACATTAGAGTAAAATTCCCTAAATTTGCATTATCATTTATAACTCACAAAAAGTATCATGAGCAATAGTCTGCCTCCCATAAAGGTCTTTGCCGGATCGAAAAGCCATTACCTCGGCGAATCTATCTGCAAGGAGTTAGGGATAGAATTGGGCAAAATGAAAATCGAACGTTTTGCCGATGGTGAATTTGAAGTTTCCTTCGAGGAGTCAATTCGTGGCGCTGAGGTATATCTCGTTCAGTCCACTTTCCCGAACTCCGACAATCTTATGGAGCTTCTCCTGATGATCGATGCTGCCAAGCGTGCGTCTGCTGCTACCATCGTTGCAGTCCTTCCCTATTTTGGATGGGCTCGTCAGGATCGTAAGGACAAACCCCGTGTCAGCATCGCTGCCAAGCTCGTAGCCGACCTGCTGAGTGTAGCCGGTATCAATCGTCTTATCACGATGGACCTCCATGCCGATCAGATTCAGGGTTTCTTCGATGTTCCCGTCGACCATCTCTATGCATCTTCAATCTTTATCCCCTACATCGAGAGCCTCCATCTTAAGGATATGGTTATTGCTTCGCCCGATGTGGGTGGAGCGAAACGTGCTAATTCTTACGCTAAGTATTTCGATGTACCCCTCGTTTTGTGCCACAAGCAGCGTGCCAAGGCCAACGTCGTTGAGAAGATGACTGTAATTGGCGATGTTGAGAATAAGAATGTAATCCTTATAGATGACATTGTAGACACCGCAGGCACAATCACTAAAGCCGCAGACCTGCTGATCAGTCAGGGTGCGAAGTCCGTACGAGCTCTTTGCAGCCATCCGGTGATGTCTGACCCTGCCACAGAGCGCGTCTCAAACTCCGGTCTCACAGAAATCATCTTCACAGACTCCATACCCTACGTAAAGGAGAATTCCAAGGCTGTAATTCTGCCGGTTGCCAAACTCTTTGCCGACACCATCCGCAGAATCCACAACAACCAGTCAATCTCCAGTCAATATCTCTTCAAATAAAGAAAAATATTAGAAAGTTGCTTAGCGTCATGCTAGCTTCATGTAATTTTGTTTTTTAGTCGCGGTGGATTAACGGTCCATCATCACCGGTACTTTTGAAAAACCATAAAGGTTATTATAATTCCATAAAAAAGGCTGCAATCAAGATATTGCAGCCTTTTTTTTTATATGGATGAGTTGGTCTTACCAGATGATGACACGTTCAGATTCCGGACGATACATCGGGTCGTTTTCTTCGATACCGAAGGCTTCGAAGAAGGGTGCAATGTTGCGGATTGCCACGTTCACACGGTTGATACCCAGTGAGTGGGGGTCGCCCATTGTGAGCTTGCGGATTTCCTGGTCACGTACGTTCTGTCCCCAAAGGTTGGCAAAGTTCATGTAGTATACCTGCATTGGTGTGTAGCCCTCAATCTTGGCTTCTTCGGCGTTGATGTCTACACCTTTCTTCTTCTGTGCATCAAGGAAAGCAGTCAGTGCTATGCGAAGACCACCTTGGTCAGCGATGTTTTCCCCGAGTGTATATTGGCCGTTGGCATGAAGACCGGGGAGTACCTCTACCGCGCTATACTGGTCTGCAAGTCCCTGTGTCAGCTTGGCAAATGCCTCAGCATCTTCCGGTGTCCACCAGTTTTCCATATTGCCATTGGCATCGAAGTTACAACCCTGATCGTCAAAGCCATGGGTTAGTTCGTGGCCGATTACCACACCGATACCACCATAGTTCTCTGCGTCGGAAGACTCAGGGTCGAAGAAGGGTGCCTGAAGAATACCTGCGGGGAAGACAATCTCGTTGTTCATAGGATTGTAGTAAGCGTTGACAGTCTGTGGTGTCATGTGCCACATGCTGCGGTCTACAGGTTTACCCCAGCGTGAGAGATAGTCCTGACTTGCCCACATTCCTGCGTTATGAACATTCTCGTAATAGGAGAGGGAAGGATCAATTACTAAAGTTGTGTAATCTTTCCATTTGTCGGGATAGCCGATTTTGACAGTGATGGCGTTGAGCTTCTTCATAGCCTGTACCTTTGTGTCATCGCTCATCCAGGGAAGGTGCATGATGTGTTTGGCAAGAGCATTGCGCAGATTGTCTACAAGACCCTCCATATATCTCTTGGAGCTCTCGGGGAAGTATTCTTTTACGTAGAGTTCACCTACAGCTTCACCCATGAAGTTTTCAGTTGTGCTGAGAGCGCGTTTCCAGCGTGGCTCCTGCTGCTCAACGCCTCTCATAATCTTTTCAAACTCAAACTCTGCGTTTGAGAAGTTGTCGGAAAGATAGGGAGCGGCTTGGTTGACATAAAGCCAGAGGTAGTAGTCTTTCTTCTCACGGTTGCTGAGGGTGCGCATGAGGTTGTCAGCCTGTTTTACAGAGTTTATTTCTGTGACATATACAGTGTCAACGTCATTGATACCCATGGTGGCGGGGAAAAACTTGCCGAAGGGAAGGTTGGGATACATCTCAGTCAGCTGTTGGAATGAGCGCGGATTGTCCATAGCGAGCATATTGCGGCTTTGTTCGCGAGTCCAAGCTGAGTCGGCAAGAAGTGTCTCAATCTTCAGTACGTTCTTAGCGATACGGGAGGCATCTTTTTTGGAGTATCCGGCGTTTTGCATATTGGTGATGATGAGTTTCTTGTATGCTTCGCGGATTCTCTTGTTTTCTTTGTCCTGCTTCAGGTAGTAGTCGCGGTCGCCGAGAGTCATACCGCCACCACCTACGTACATGGCGTAGCGCTGACTGTTGTGGATATCCTCCTGGGGAGCTGCGGAGAAGAAGGGATTGGAAATCTCTTTGTGCATCCATAGGAAGAGGTCTTCCATGCCTGCGGCATCGGTGGTCTCAATTTTTTTCAGGTCAGCAAGAATGGGAGTGGCGCCAAGCTGATTGCGGCGTACGGAGTCCATACCTCCTTCATAGAGTGCGGCTACCTTGTAGGCCAGTGTGCCGGGTTCTGGTTTTGTGGCGGCAAGGCCGGTGACAATACGACGTACGCGGTTCTGGCTGGAGTCGGTTAGGATGTTGAACTTGCCGTAGCGTGAGTGCTCCGGAGTCAGCGGATTGGCTTGCATCCATCCGTTGTTTACATAGTGATAGAAGTCCGACTTCGGTGAGTAGGAAGGATCTATCGACTTTGGATCCAGGCTCTTGAGATGCTCTTCAGCTGTTGCGCTCAGCGCAACGCCTGCGAGGAGTCCCAAGGCAATCACTTTCAGATGTTTCATGGTTAAATTTAGTATTGTTTGTTAGTAGTTTATTGTCGTTTTAATTCCTCAGAGCGATATTCGAGCAGTTCACCGGGCTGACAGTCCAGTATTTCACATATATGCTCAAGGGTTGAAAACCTTATGGCCTTCGCTTTTCCGGTCTTGAGTATCGAGAGGTTGGACGCTGTGATGTTCATTCTTTCAGCAAGCTCCCCTAAGGACATCTTGCGTTTGGCCATCATTACGTCGAGATTTACTATTATAGGCATGTTCTTCGGTCTATGATGGTCAGATAGTATATTCTTGATCTTCCTTCAGCTCTATGCCACGACGCCATATTTGCGCCATAAGCAATGACAGAAAACCGAGCATCAGTGTAGTCCACGGTAGCTCCCAGCTCGCTGAGAGGGTATAGCCGTAAAGCTCAAGATTAAGGTTGTCTACTGTAATCTCATCCATAACACCCGAGACTACGCTGAAGATGGATATTAGGATAAGCCATAGGGAAATTCTACGTAAATATCTGACGTTGATCGGCACAAATACCTGTCCGCGGTTAATCTTTACGATGAATTTTACAAAGTCTATCATCAGCAGGATGAAGCATATCGTAGTCAGACAATAACCTATCATTACTGCGGTCTCTGTCCAGCCGGGAGCCTTGTCTTCCGGCAACATGATGATTGCCTGCTTGACTGTCAATGGATATGCCTCTCCACTCTTTTCAAAGTATATCGTGTCGCGCGGACTCAATAATGTCTGTTCATCGGCATTCATGGATATGACTACCGGGTTGCTATATGGATCCGGTGCTACCTGTTGTGGTTGATCATCAGCTGAAAATCCGTCGCTTATACCGGCTACTATGGAAAGTATCGGCAAAAGCACTGAAGCTGCGAGTATGGCTATTATTACTACACTCAAGAAATTGATTAACGTCCTGTTCATATTCTGCAAAATTACAAAATTTTATTCTTTTATAGCAAAATATTTCCGTTTTTCAATTTATAATTTTCAATTTCCTAATTCCTAATCACTAATCCCGGTAAGCATCGCTTTGAGCTTGCGTTCTGTCTCTTCCCATTCTTTGTCTGATTCGCTCAGCAGGGTAATCCCACCTCCGGCGTATAAGGCTCCCCAACCGGGTATAAAGCATCCACTCCGGAGATTGACATATAGTTTGCCGGTGGTTTCTGTTATTGGCCCGCAATAGCCTCCATAATAACCTCTGTCGATTTCTTCTTTCTTTGTCAGAAATGCTATTGCTTCTTCCCGCGGATATCCTGATAATGCCGGGGTTGGTGAAAGACGATTGGCTATTCGTAATGGCGTTGCTTTTGCCTTCTGAGTTTGAATTATTCCTCGTATCGGTGTGCAGAGATGTTCTACGGTGCCGGTCTTTTTTGTATATGTTGGCAGTATCTCAGGTATATATCCGTTTTTTGCAATTTCTTTTGTAATAAAGTCTGTGACTGTCTTTTGTTCCAGCGTGTTTTTAAGATCCCATTCTTCGTTACTTCCTGCCTCTCTTGTGCCTGCTAAGGACATTGTTCTTATTCCCTCGCTATTGTAGCTAAGTAACAGCTCTGGACTCGCCCCCATCCATAATCCGGTCTGCGGTGTGTAGAAGAGGAACACGAAGTTATCTCCGGGTAGTCCACAAAGTTTATGGAAGATTTCTCGTGGATTGAATTCCCCTTCTTGAAGCAGAACTCTGGCTGCTACTATCTTCGAGCTTCGCTGTATCTTTTCCGATAGATTTCTGAGTAGTTCCTGTATTCCTAAAATCTCTTCTTGATAGGTCTCGCGAAGTGTGGATTGCCCCGGAAAAAATCCAATATATCCTCCATCTACTCTCTGAGGTATCTCGGCGAGTACTTCATCGGAGGGTATAATAATGGTTGGCCAGTCTTCTATACGGAAGGGCGCTGCAATAAATCCTCCTTCAGCAGGAAGTTCCGGCAGTGAATTCCCTTCTATAGAAAGATCTCTATTGGAAGCTCTCTTGACGATCTCCTTTTCCCCGGGCAATCGATAAGCAAAGTAATTCATAAATTTTTATGAGATGGAATCTATACTTGCTGACCAAGCAAATCGTAGCCCATATACCCGGTAATCTCTACGTCAATGAATTCTCCCGGCTCGACATCAGAGCCGGATACTATCACCTCGGGGTCAACTTCAGGACTATCCCATTGACTACGCCCTATTACAACTTCTCCTTCGCGTCGCTCTACGAGTACTTTTATCCTTCGCCCCACCATCTCTTCGTTTTTCTCCTCAGCTATTCTTGCCTGAAGTTGCATCAGCTTGTCAAGGCGTTGTTGCTTAACCTCCTCCGGGATGGTGTCTTCCAAATGGCGTGCTGCATATGTGTCTTCTTCCTCACTATAAGCAAAGGCTCCCATACGGTCAAAACGCTGTTGCTCTGCAAATTTAAGGAGCTCCCGGAATTCCTCTTCACCCTCCCCGGGAAAGCCTACCATTAATGTAGTACGTATCTTGATGTCGGGGACTCGCTCTCTGATTTTCTCAAGTAATTCTTCTGTGGCAGCTTTGTCTATATGCCGCCGCATGTTGGTGAGCACTTTGTCTGTCCCATGCTGAAGGGCGATATCTAAATATTTGCAGACGTTGTCACGACGTGCCATAACGTCGAGGATGTCATCGGGAAAGTCTGCCGGATAGGCATAGTGAAGTCTAATCCATTCTACTCCTTCGATGTCTGCCATTTTGTCTATAAGTTCAGCTAATCGCTTCTCACCATACAAGTCTATTCCATAGGAGGATAAATCTTGCGCTATGATATTGAATTCTTTAACCCCGCGTTTTGTCAATTCTCGAGTTTCTGTGAGTATCTCTTCTATTGGACGAGATGTGTGACGCCCTGTTATCAGAGGTATGGCGCAGAAGGCACAGAAACGGTCGCAGCCTTCGGAAATTTTTAGATAGGCGCTCCATTCGGGAGTGGTTAACTCTCGTTCCCAATTTTCGGGGCGTACTGCTTCTTTTCTTCTATCCGGTAGAGTCTCTATGAATTCTGCCCAATTGTATTTGCCATACCAACGGTCAACTTCCGGTATCTCGCCGGGCAGTAGTTCTTTATATCTCTCCGACAGACACCCCATTACTATCAGCTCGCCGATCTCTCTGCGAGCTTTGCTTTCTGTCAATGCCAATATTAAATTGATAGACTCTTCTTTGGCATCTGCAATGAATCCGCAGGTATTGACGACTACAAATTCGCCTTCTGCCTTTTCGGGATCATGAACGGTTGTATATCCTTTGGCATCAAGACGTCGCAACAGGCGCTCCGAATCTATAAGATTCTTGGAGCATCCCAAGGAGATTATGTCTACTCTCCCTTTCTTCATCAGCTTTATTAATTAGATATAAGGTCTTGCTATCGGGCACTATTGCCGAACAATGATTTTACAAATTCACGAGGTTCAAACAATTGTAGGTCTCCGATTCCTTCCCCTATGCCAATGTATTTTACGGGTACTTTGAACATATCGGAGATGCCGATGACTACTCCTCCCTTGGCGGTGCCGTCAAGCTTGGTGACCGCGAGGGAGTTGACTTCGGTGGCTGCGATGAATTGTTTGGCCTGTTCGTAGGCGTTTTGTCCTGTAGACCCATCGAGTACGAGTAATATCTCGTGAGGAGCATCAGGTACTACTCTCTGCATTACCCTCTTTATCTTGGATAATTCATCCATCAGGTCTTTGCGGTTGTGGAGTCGGCCTGCTGTGTCAATGATGACTACGTCTGCGTCGTTGGCTACTGCTGAGCTTAGCGTGTCGAAGGCTACAGCCGCCGGGTCACTACCCATTTTTTGCTTTATGACTTGAGCGCCTACGCGTTCCCCCCATTTTTCAAGCTGAGGAATGGATGCTGCTCTGAAAGTGTCGGCAGCTCCGAGTATGACCTTATTACCGGCTTGCTTGAATTGGTAGGCCAATTTGCCAATAGTCGTGGTCTTGCCAACTCCGTTGACTCCCACTACCATTATTACGTATGGTTTCTTGACATCGCCGCCGGGTTCTTCGAAGTTGACAGCTTCTCCCTTTACGAGCATGTCTGTGATCTCTTCGCATAGCAACGAGTTGAGCTCATCGGTGCCTACATATTTATCGCGGGCTACACGATTCTCAAGGCGTTCGATGATACGGAGGGTCGTGTCTACGCCTACATCGGAGGTGATGAAGGCTTCTTCGAGGTTGTCAAGTACGTCTTCGTCAACCTTCGACTTGCCGGCTACGGCGTGCGTAATCTTGCTCCACATCCCGGTTCTGGTCTTTTCAAGACCGGAGTCAAGATGCTCTTTTTCTTCTACTACTTCTTCCCGGGTTTTATCTTTCTTACCGAAAAGTTTCTTAAAAAATCCCATATTCGTCGGATTATATGTATAATTTATGCAAAATTAATAAAAAGTAGGGAATTATAAAAGAAGATGTGATATAATTGTATAAACCCTCGTGGGTTGCAAACCCACGAGGTCTGAAAGTTGGAAGGGTATTTTCCCAATAGCACAACAGCTCCTCAAACCGAACACCTGTTTAATCGCAGTGAGGTTGCAACCCACAGCTGGTAGACTTGCTGATATACTTATAAGAAGGCGAAGCTGATGCCGACGGTTGCAAGGCCTGCTATCCAGGTTATGAGCATAACCATTACCCATTTGCGAGGAATTACCCATTCGCGGAAAAACATCGTGCCGGTACACCATATCACGGCCAGGCTCGGTATCCCTACTGATATCGCCCCGCCGATCGCTGACAGCGCTAATATGAAGAGGTTGACGTCCGGCTCACATGCATCAAGTATATTCATCATCCCTGCTGGTTCAAATGGTGTTAATACCAACATACATAAGCCTGCTATTAACACACATGCTGCGGCTATCATCAGTGGGGCGGCTACGAGTGTCAGCAGTATCATGAAGCATTTGCCAAGGATTGAGAGTATTTGCATAAATGTGCTTTGCCGATTTGTAGCGGTGGCGGTCTCTGTGGATGTGAACATGCTGTTGACCATCTTTCCAATATTCTGTATCGATGTGGACTTACCATACATCTGCAGACGTCTCACGGGTGTGTCGGCGGCAGGTATTGCTATCCAGAGTACAAGGTAAACTACAAAGATTGTGGATGAGGAGAGAAATAGTAATAATATCATTATTATGCGAATCCAGACAGGGTCAATGCCGAAATAATGGGCTAAGCCGGAGCAAACACCTCCGAGAACTTTATCTTCGGGGTCTCTGTATAGTCGTTTCTGAAGCTCTCCCGCGGGAAGCCCTACGTGTGCTGATGTGACGGGTGGGGGAGTGGCTCTCCCGGATGTAGTCGGTTCTTCCGGTATCGGGGGTTGCTCTGAATTTCCTTCCTCCGGATGCTCGTTGCTGTTATCTTCGGGAGCGAACTCTTCCGGACGACCGATTCTGCTGATTACCCCCTCGCATTTCTTTATTGTGATAATTTTACTTCCGGCTTCTTCCTCTTCTAAGAAGATTTCAGCAATCCTACTCTCTAAATCTTCTACAATCTGTTGTCCATCGGGAGTGTTCAGGAAGGAGTGTCGCAGAGCATCAAGATAGTCTCGTAGCATTGCATAGGCGTCATCATCTATTATGAAGGGTTCGCCGGCTATATTGATTGAGTATGTACGTTTCATATGTTTTTCATTTATTTGTTTTCATTCTGTTTTGTTGTGGCGAAATGACTTACCGTGGCGCATATCTCTTGCCATGATTCAGACATCACCCGGAGTACTTCTCGTCCGGCATCTGTCATGTAGTAATATTTACGCGGCGGTCCTTTAGGGGATTCTTGCCATTCATAGTCAAGTTTTCCCTCTCTGCGCAGTCTGTTAAGTAGGGTATAGAGGGTACCCTCAACTACTATCATGTCTGCTTCTTTCAGTGCGTTGAGTATGTCGGAGGGATAGTATTTACCCGTGCTGAGCTTCAGCAAAATACAGTATTCCAACATCCCCTTCCGCATCTGCGATCGTATGTTGTTGATTTCGTTTTGTGTCATGTTTCAGATGTTTTAAGCGGGAACTCTAAAGTGAAATGCCGTTGCCGTTTCCGGAGTTAGAGCCGGCCTTGTCATCATTCTCTATTTCGTTGTTGGTCTTTTTTACCTTGGTGTTGGAGTTACCAAATTTCCAGCTGATGGTTACTCCTACGTTCCACGACAGCATTTTGAAGGTGCTGTTGCTATACAGGTCGGGCGTATCGGTTATGGTGCGGAAGACGCTACGATCTTCAAACATGTTCATGGCTGTCAATGTGACGTTGAGTGTCTTGTCTTTCAGCATATCTTTTCCGGCTGATAACCCATAGTAATGATATCCGGAAAATGATCCCTGAAGTTGAATGTTCTTTGCAGAGTATCCTCCGTAGGCTGAGAATGTATATGAACTCGCGGTGCGGTAAGACCATGCAGCATTGACGTTTCCTGTCCATCCGTAGCTCTTCGCCTTTAGTGAAGGAGCGCAAAGATAATTGTAGGCAAGGCGGCCGCTGACGTTGGCCGACATGCCCGGGATGATGTTCCAGTTGATAAAGCCTGTAAAGGCTACCTCCTCACGTCGACCTATGTTTGCCTCGGTGGTCACCAATACGTTGTCGCGCATATAGCTGTAGGATGAGATGGCATTGGAGGTGTTGCTGTATTCTACGCCGATGTTGCCTCCGAAGACGCGACCGAATTTGGAGAAGGTCAGTCGGATAGTGTTGTTGCGTTCACTCTCGAGATCGGGATTTCCCTTGCGAATAGATTCTCCACGGAGGTTGGTCTCGAATGGATTGACCTGCTGCACTGTAGGTCTTGATATTCTCATATTGTAGCCGAGTCTGATATTCGTTGCCGGATTGAACGCCCAGGCTACTGAGGCGTTGGGAACTACGTCGTCAAGGCTACGGTTGAAGTCGGGGTTGTTGCCAACATGGAATTTCATTCCCATATCTGTATGCTCGTATCTTACTCCTGCTCGACTCGAAAGAGCTCCGAAGGTGCCGCTCCAGGATGCATAGGCTGCGTAAATGTCCTGATATTGGGAGAAGACCTGATAAGCATCCGGCACCGGGCTTAAACTAATGTTATCATTTCCTTGATTCTGATAGCTAAAGCTGCCATTGCGCCGGAAGATCCCTTTGAATCCTGTTTCGAGTAGATGATGCTCGGAGGCAAAGTCGTTGGTGTAGTCTGCTTGTACGGTGTGCTCGCGTGTGAAGTTGGTGTTGTCACTGCTGAGATATTTGTATTCCGGCTGGAAGTTATAAGTTTTGTCGTAGCCGGTGAGCAGGTCGAGTCGGTTGCGTCCGAAGTTGAATAGGTAGGAGAGTGTCAGGAAGTTGTTATCCGGACGGAAGTTGTGCTGATAGGATAAATTTCCGGAGGCGTTTATGACGCTCATTCCGCCGGTGATACTCTGGTCGTTGCCAAAGAGTAGGTCGCCGGTGTGGGAGAAACTTCGTGAGAAGGTGTTGAATGTTTTGATATCAGCGTCAACATTTGTTAGCGATACCGAAGCTGTAAAGAGATTGGTAGCATTGGGTTCCCAGGATGCGTTGATGGCGGCGTTTGTGAAGCCAAATTCCTGACGACTTTTCTGCCAAGAGTGCATATCGCTCAACGCCGGATTGTTGCGATATTCATAGATTGCATTTTGTTCTTGGTGCATCGGGAAGATGTGTCCGTCAGCATATGTTACGTTGGCTCCAATAGTGACATTACGATGTTTCATTGTGCCGTAGGCTGAGATGTTGGAGTTCTGTCGTCCAAAAGTTAGACTCAGCTGACCGTTGTAGCCATCGGTGCTTTTTTGTTGTTGGCCTATGACGATATTCAGAACCCCACCTACACCTTCGGCATCGTATTTGGCTCCGGGATCTGTGATTACCTCGATACGAGAAACAGCAGCCGCGGGCATATTCTTGAGAATCAGTGAGGCATTCTGTTGTACCATCGGTTCTTCTTTGCCGTTGATAAGGAGCTTGTAGTTGCCGTTGCCATTGACCTGGATGTTGTCTTGGCCATCTACAGTCACAAGGGGTGTTTTTCTCAATATGTCAAGTACTGAGGAAGATGCTGCCGTAGGGTCTTCAGCTACGTTGTATTCAAGTTTGCTGCCATCAGACTTTAGCAGTGGAGAATTCGCTTGGATTACTATTTCTTCAAGATTTGTGTATGTCGGTATTTGCTCATTGATAGAGTCGGTAGTCTCTATCGGAGACTGTCCGAATGCAGTTGCAGAGGCCGAAAGCCATGAACCGGCTGCAATCATGACTACGAAGCTCGACCATGGTTTGAAGATTGAGCATTTGCAGTTTTGTTTCATAATACTTGTTTTTTTCAATATACTTCTAAAGCTTGGCCTTGGAAGTGAGAATAGCGTTGATAATTAGATAAATATATAGTTTTGGCGGCGTCGATGGTAGACTTGAACTTCCAAAGACACCGCAAAGATATACATTCTTTTAGTACTATGCAATACCAGGTACTAATTTTTTTAAAAAAAGCCGAAAATCTCTCGACTCTTAATTCTCAATTCTCAATTCTCAAAGCATGATAATCCGCTGGTTGGAAGAACCTCGAAATAGAAGGTCAGGGTCTTTAAGGGATTCAACAAAGGGGCCTTCTACGATTGCTTCAAGATAGGGGAGGGTGAGTTGTAATCGTTCATCATGCTGTATTTCCTCCCAGGTATAGCCGGTGTACAACCATATGGTATGTCCTTCTTCTTTTATTGCTTTGGCAAGGGTGGCGATTTCTTCAGGGTGCATCAGTGGGTCGCCACCGCTGAAGGTGACATCGAAGTCTTCTTCGCGAACTACCTCCATAATCTCTTCCAGCGTCATTTCTTCTCCCCCCAGGAAGTCCCAAGAGTCAGGATTATGACATCCCGGACAGGCATGGTTACACCCGGCGAAATAAATCGACGTTCGGAAACCGGGGCCATCTACAGATGTGCCCCGGCGTATATCCAAAACTCTATAAGTAGGTTTCATCATTCAACCATTCAAGGACGGCGAGCTTCCAGCTCGCATTAACCATCAACCATCAACCAAATAATTATTTCGGTTTTAGACTGAAATAATTATTTATGTACCACTCTGTCGCGCAACTCAGCGAGCTTGCCGGAGTTCCATCTGTCGGTTGTGCCAACAAGGTAGCCGGTGATTCGCTGGATGGTCTCAAATTTTGCTCCACATTTCGGACAGCAACTCATTGAGGTATCTGCATTCTCGTAGCTACAGTTGGGACAGTGGTTACGGTTGTGATTGACCGATCCATACCCCATATTGTACTTGTCCATCATGTCTACGATATCCATGATAGCTTTTTCATTGTGGGTGGCATCGCCATCAAGTTCTACGTAGAAGATATGACCACCGCGAGTCAACTCATGATAAGGAGCCTCTACTTTGGCTTTATGACGTGGTGAGCAATGATAATATACCGGCACGTGGTTTGAGTTGGTATAGTAATCTTTATCAGTCACACCCTCCACGATTCCGAAGGTCTTGCGGTCTTTCTTTGTGAAGCGTCCGGAGAGTCCTTCAGCTGGAGTTGCCAACACTGAGTAATTGTGGCCATAAGTCTCAGAGAATTCATTCGCACGGCTACGCATGTGGCTTACTATACGAAGTCCAAGAGCTTGTGCCTGTTCGTCTTCTCCATGGTGGTGGCCTGTCAGTGCTATCAGACATTCGGCGAGTCCGATAAATCCTATGCCCAGCGTACCCTGGTTTATGACGCTCTCTATGCGGTCGTTGGGTCCGAGGTTGTCGGATTCGTTCCATAGTACTCCCATGACCAGAGGGAATTGTTTGGCAAGTGCGGTCTTCTGAAATTGGAAGCGCTCATCAAGTTGACGTGCCGTCAGATTAAGGGTATCATCAAATTTGCGGAAGAACATTTCAATGCGCTCGTCGCGATCTTGAATGTGCATCACTTCGAGTGCGAGACGTACTATATTAATAGTGGTGAAAGAAATATTGCCACGACCCACGGAGGTCTTCATGCCATAACGGTTTTCAAACACTCGTGTGCGGCAACCCATTGTAGCAACCTCATGAATATACCTCTTGGGATCATCGGCTTTCCAGGCATCGTTCTGATTGTATGTAGCATCAAGGTTCAAGAAGTTGGGGAAGAATCGGCGAGCTGTGACCTTGCAGGCGAGCTGATATAGGTCATAGTTGGGATCTTCCGGCAGATAGCTGACGCCTCGCTTCTTTTTCCATATCTGTATGGGGAAGATGGCAGTAGCTCCGTTGCCAACTCCTTCGTAGGTGGAGTTGAGTAGCTCCCGGATTACGCATCTGCCCTCAGCGCTGGTGTCTGTACCGTAGTTGATGGAGGAGAAAACGACCTGATTGCCACCGCGCGAATGGATGGTATTCATATTATGAATGAATGCTTCCATTGCCTGATGTACGCGTCCTACAGTTCTGTTGACTGCATGTTGCAATAATCTCTCTTCTCCTTCGAGGCCTTCGAGCTCTTTCTTTTCGAAGTCTTTGAGTTTTACGTCGTAAAGATGACTGAGGTCTTTATCTGTGAGATTCTCAAGGTTCTTGACTTCCTCTTTGAAGCTTGCACGCACAAAGGGAGCAAGATAGAAGTCGAAAGCCGGGATTGCTTGCCCGCCATGCATCTCGTTCTGAGCTGTTTCGAGGGAAATGCATGCGATGACGCTTGCTGTCTCTATGCGCTTGGCGGGACGACTCTCTCCGTGGCCTGCTACGAATCCTCTCTGAAGAATACGATCCAGGGGGTGTTGCACACAGGTAAGCGACTTCGTGGGATAATAATCCTTGTCGTGGATATGAATATAGTTGCTCTTTACGGCATTTTTTACTTCCGGCGACAGCAGATAGTCATCTACGAAGGGTTTTGTGGTCTCGCTTGCGAATTTCATCATCATTCCCGCCGGCGAGTCAGTATTCATATTGGCATTCTCGCGAGTGATGTCGTTGTTTTTCGCTTCGATGATTTCCAAGAAAATGTCGCGTGTCTTGGCTCTACGAGCTATGGAGCGCTGATCGCGGTAGGCTATGTATCGCTTGGCTACATCCTTGCGGGCAGATTTCATCAGCTCAATCTCTACTCGGTCTTGGATCTCTTCTACGGTCATTCGCTCAGTGCCTCCCATCCCTACTCTGTCGGTGATTTTCTGGATTAGGGTTTCGTCTTCACCCATCTCAGTGGTCAGCATGGCCTTGCGAATGGCGGCTTTGATTTTCTCTTCGTTGTAGCCGACGACTCTGCCATCGCGCTTTTCTACTATCTGTATCATCTGTAATTTATTCTATGAGGAGTGACCCGAGGGCTCAATATTCGTTGTGTTTTTTTGTGTCTGCAAAGTTAGAAAAACTTCTCGATTTTTTGCAAACTTTCAAACGTAATTTTTTTATTAAAGTTTTCATTTTGGAAAACCTTTTTATTGTTTTGATTTTTTAAACCAAAGAAAAATAGGATAATAAAAAATATTTTGGGAAACTTTACATTAAATATACTTTTTAGTAATGAAGTGATTAAAACTTTTCACGAAAATAAAGAAGTGTTTAAATATGTTTTCTTCAAACCCAATTTTTATTAATATTTTGGCATCTTTCGCTTCTTTCATCAGTCGTGATGCCCGCATCACTCCTTCTTCAAGAAACGAAATATGCTTAAAATCTTAATAAATCTTGCATTTGAAAAAAGTTTAAATCACTTCAATATGATTCATTGTGAATATTTCCGGTTTGTGTATAAGAGCTGAGGTCTAAATAGAATTTAAACTTTTTATGCCGGATTTTCATTGTATATATGAAGATGATAATTCAATTGTATTATGTCAAAGATTACTAAAGAAGCTGCCCTGGAATACCATGAGGAGGGGCGTCCCGGAAAAATTGAAGTAGTACCTACCAAACCTTATTCATCCCAGAGAGATCTCTCGTTGGCATACTCGCCGGGTGTGGCTTTCCCTTGCAAGGAGATTGAGAAAAATCCTTTGGATGTATATCGCTACACGAACAAGGGTAATCTCGTCGGTGTTATTTCCAATGGCACTGCTGTGCTGGGATTGGGCGATATTGGCGCTCTCGCCGGTAAACCGGTCATGGAGGGGAAGGCTCTTCTGTTTAAAATTTTCGGTGGCTTGGATGCCTTCGACATTGAGTTGAATCAGAAAGACCCGGATAAGTTCGTTGAGGCTGTCAAGGCTATGGAACCTACTTTCGGGGGTATTAATCTTGAGGATATTAAGGCTCCGGAATGCTTCGAAATTGAACGTAGACTTAAGGAGGAGCTGAATATCCCTGTCATGCACGATGACCAGCATGGTACAGCTATTATCTCTTCTGCCGGCCTTATCAATGCTCTCGACCTTCAGGGTAAGAAGATAGGGAAAATACGTCTTGTAGTCAATGGCGCCGGTGCGGCTGCTATCAGTTGTACCCGCCTCTATAAAGTCTTGGGTGTTAGGCCTGAGAATATCGTTATGTGTGACTCTAAGGGTGTCATCAGAGCTGACCGGCCCTCTCTTTCACCGGAAAAAAAGGAATTTGCTACAACCCGAGATATCCATACTCTCGCTGAGGCTATGGTAGATGCTGATGTTTTCTTAGGTCTCAGTAAGGGTAACGTCCTTTCCAAGAAGATGGTGGCCTCTATGGCTCCCCGCCCTATTGTCTTCGCTCTTGCTAACCCTGACCCGGAAATTTCTTATGAGAATGCTCGTGAGGCTCGCAAGGATGTCATTATTGCCACGGGGCGTAGCGATTATCCGAATCAGATTAACAATGTCATTGGATTCCCGTATATTTTCCGTGGAGCCCTTGATTGCCATGCCACTGCTATCAATGAAGAAATGAAGGTGGCCGCTGTATATGCTATTGCATCTTTGGCTAAGGAGCCGGTTCCTTCCCTTGTGGATGAGGCGTATGGCTTAGCTAATATTAAGTATGGTCCCGATTATATTCTTCCGAAGGCTCTTGATCCTCGTCTGCTCGCATGTGTGGCTCCGGCTGTCGCTAAGGCTGCTGTTGAGTCAGGCGTAGCTCGCTGTGAAATTTCCGACTGGGATAAATACCGCGAATATCTGGAGTCTATCATGGGCGATGAGGGTAAGCTAATCCGTCATATCTCGGATATCGTTCGTAAGGATCCAAAGAGGGTTGTTTTCTCGCAGGGGTCTTGTCCGAATATGATTCGTGCTGCCGCTCGCTTGGCTCATGAGGGTACCCTCCATCCTATTCTCTTGGGCAATAAGCAGACTATCGCTGATATTGCATCTGAAATAGGTCTTGACGTGAGTGGAGTGGATGTTATTGATACTCATGATGATGATTCTGCTGATGCGCGCTATCGCTATGCTGACCGTCTGTGGAAACTCAAGCAGCGTAGTGGCATGACTCTTTCGCAAGCAAGAGAGTTTATGCATGAGAGAGTTAATTTTGGAATGATGATGGTTAGATCCGGCGATGCCGATGCTTTTTTGGGTGGCTCTTTCTCTGCAGCCAACGAGGCTTTGGAGAAGGCTCGAGATATTATAGGTATTCAAGATGGATATTCTCATTTTGCAACAATGCATATAGCAATCACCCGTCAGGGTACTTTCTTCCTCGCTGATACGGCTGTCAACCCCGAAGGTGGTTGTGCGGCTCTGGTCGATATCGCCCGTCTTACCTCTGATGCTGTCTCTTATTTCGGTTTTAATCCGACTATAGCTATGCTATCTTATAGTAATTTTGGCTCCAATGCCAATGATCCGGAACCGAGAGAAGTCGCTAAGGCAGTTGAGATTCTGCATAGTGATTATCCCGATATTTGTGTTGACGGTGAGATGCAAGCTAATTATGCTCTGGATACGGATTTGAGAGATCAGGTATTCCCCTTCAATAAATTGCGTGGTTTGAGGGTCAATACGCTTGTTTTCCCATCCTTAGGTTCTGCAAATATTGCCTATAAGATGTTGCTCGGGTTGGGTGTGGGCACAATCATAGGTCCAATTCAGATGGGTTTACGTCGACCGATCTACTTCACCAGCATGTCATCCACAGAAAGAGAAATAGTCAACTTGGCCACGATTGCAGCATTAGATGCTTACGTAACAGCCAACTGTCAGTCCGACCGATGCCAAATCTAAGAGTCCTCTAATTATTTTTTCCAGAAGCTGGGGGTGAAGATGACTAACACGGTGAAGAGTTCAAGACGTCCTACAAGCATGATAAAGCTCAATATCCATTTCGCTGTGTCGGGAACATAGGCGTAATTGCCGGCCAATCCAGTGATGTCTGTCCCTAATCCGGTGTTGGAAATGGCCGACAATGAACAAAATAGACTGTCCCGCAAGGGTAATCCTAATAGCGATAAGGCTACCCCTCCTAATATTATTACAATTATGTATAGAAAGAGGAAGGCTAATGTCTTCATTACTATGGCTGTCGGTGTACCTTTGCCGTTGACGCATACTGTACGAATTGTATTGGGATGCATCAATCTGTAGAATTCATTCTGGAGAAACTTGAACAGTACTATAAATCGGTCTATTTTCGCTCCTCCCGATGTACTTCCCGCACATGCGCCCATTATCATCATAATTACCAGTACTACAACTGCTATTGGTCCCCAGTCGTGAAAGTCCGGTTCGGTCAGTCCGGTAGATGATAATATGCTGACTGCTTGAAAGAGAGGGTCGAGTGTCAGGTCTGAGACGTTGTTGACAAGTCCGTTGGCTGCTTTGTTGGCAGCTAAAATGATGAAACATATAAGTATTGTCCAGAGATAAACTTTCAGTGCGTCATTCTTTCGGGCATCACGAATTTTGCCGTGCAATGCTTTGTAGATGAGTGCAAAGTTGACACCTCCGAGAAACATGAAGATGGTTATCAGTGTCTTGACGTAATCGTTGTCAAGCTCAGTTATGGTCATGTCGGAGGTGGCAAATCCTCCTGTTGACATGGTGCTTAGTCCGTAGCATACTGAGTCGAAGAAGTCCATCTCGGAGAAGTTCAATAGGATGATGAGCAATACTGTCAGTATGAGGTATACTCCCCAAAGTCCTTTGGCTGTATAACTTACTCGTGGTCGAAGTTTGTCGTGGGTAATTCCTGTGACTTCGGCATTGAAGAGCTGCATACCTCCCTGATAGTTTAGCATCGGCACAATAGCGAGAGTAAAGAGAATAATTCCTAAACCTCCAACCCATTGTACTACACATCTCCAGAGTAGAATAGAGTGGGGTACTCCATCGAGTGTGTTGAGTACGGAAGCTCCGGTGGTGGTAAAGCCACTCATGGTTTCGAAGAATGCATCGGTCACCGACATATGGGTTCCCGTAATAAGGAAGGGTATCATCCCGAAGATTGAGAGTATTACCCATGTGAGTCCTGTCAGCAAGATTGCTTCACGTTTTCCCATTTCTCGGGTATGTGGCCTCAGACTCATTAGTCCGAATCCGCATGCTGATGTTATCCCAATGGATATGAGTAATTGCCATATTTCCCGTTCGCCACAAATCAGGGCACACACAGCCGGTATGACCATCATCGCTCCTTCGGTCAGCAACAGCCATCCGATAATCCTCAGTAGCAACAGGATATTGATATAACTTCTGTTTCTGAATATCGAATTCATCAGATAAACCATTTTTCTACCTTGTGGAAAATTCCACTAAGACAGAATACTACCACAAAGTCACCGGCTTGAATGTGGGTATTACCACTGACGAGCATGCACTCATCGCCTCGTACCATCGCTGCTAGGGTCATTCCATATGGAAGTTTTAAGTCTTTTACCGGGGCGCGTGTTATCTTGGATTTTGGCGCTACCGGCATCTCGGCTACTTCTGCATCTGCAAGCGACAGGAATTTCGTATTGCTCTCGTCGGCTACCAACAATAGCTTGAATATACGACTCGAAGCTAATAGCTTCTTGTTGATGGTGGTGCCGATATTGAGGTTTTCTGCTTGACTGAGAAATTGAAGGTTTTCAACGTCTGCTATTGTCTTGGGTACGCCGAACTCTTTGGCTGTCAGACAACAAAGAATGTTCGTTTCCGAAGAATCCGTCAGTGCCAAGAATGCGTCAAACTGATATATGTTATTCTCTCGTAGCACCTCTATATCGCGTCCATCTCCATATATAATCTCGCAATCCGGCAATTCTGTGGCCATTCGTTCACAATTATCGCGGTCATTGTCGATGATCTTTATAAGATACTTGTCATGAAACTGCTTGGCAAACCTTATGGCAATTCGACTACCACCTATTACCAAGGCTTTCTTGATCTCTCGCTCTTTCTTGCCACACAGCTCGCGTACTTCTGATACAAATTCCGGGGTTGTAATGAAGTAGACTATGTCATCCTGACGAATTTCGTCGTTACCGGTAGGGATAATTGTTTGGCTGTCTCGCTTGATGGCTGCGATGTGAAAGTCATGGTTGGGTAAGTCTTTCAGATGAAGGTCTACCAGCTGACTTTCTTTGTGGATTTTTACTCCTATAAGAAGCAGAGCTCCACCATGGAGTTCTCCCCAGTAGCGTGTCCAATTGTGGGATAGCGCTATGTTGATCTCTTCGGCTGCAAGGTTTTCAGGATAAATAAGATAGTCGGCACCGAGCTCTTTCAGCACTTTTGTGTTCTGTTCGCGCAGGAACTCGTAGTTGTCGATTCGAGCTACGGTTTTCTTTGCCCCGAGACGTTTGGCTATGGCACAGGCACATATGTTGCGTGTCTCGTAGGGAGTGACAGCTATATATAGGTCGGACTCTGCAACGCCAACATCTCGCAGAGTCTGAAAGGAGGAGGTAGACCCATTCCAAGTCATCAGATTATAATTGGCATCGATGATGTCCAGACGTGTCTGATCGGAGTCCAAGAGAATAATATCTTGATCTTCGTTGGATAGCATCTTCGCAAGATGAGTGCCAACTTCTCCCGCTCCGGCAATGATGATTTTCATGACGTTATCTTGTTACAATCGTTATAATCAGTCTGGTCTGTTAGATGGTTGATTCAGAGTTGACCTGAAGGAGACTTTCTATTGTCTTTTCTATCCCCGCAGCATCTATGCCTACATTGGCATAGAGCTCAGCCGGTGTGCCATGATGTATCCATCGGTCGGGAATCCCTAAGTTGGTCACGTCTATGCAGTGGCCGGTCTTATGAAGTTCTATTCCGGCTTTCTGTCCGAATCCACCGCTTATTGCTCCATCTTCAACGGTCACTGCAAAGTCGTATGTCTTGGCAATCTCTTGTAGCAGTTCTTTGTCTATTGGTTTTAGCCATATCATGTCGTAGATATCTACGGGTATTCCTTTGGCTCGGAGTCTCTCTGCTGCCACCATCGCTTCGTGAGCTAATGGCCCTATTGTCAACAGTGCAGTCTTTGCTTCGGGCGTTGATAATAGCTTGCGTCCTTTTCCAATTTTTAGCGGCGATATGGGTTTGGCAAATCCTTCTTCCGGCATGTCGTTGACTGATCCTCTTGGATACCGAATGGCCATGGGTCCATCTTGTTCGAGTGATGTCCGCATTAGCGAACGCAATGTCTCGGGATCGGCCGGTGAGGCTATCTTCATTCCAGGTATGCAACCAAGATATGCTAAGTCAAACATACCGTGGTGGGTCACCCCGTCTTCACCAACGATTCCAGCGCGGTCTATACAGAAGGTTACAGGAAGACCTTGAATAGCAACATCGTGTATGATATTGTCATAGGCTCGCTGCAGGAAGGAGGAGTAGATGGCGGTAAAGGGGCGTTTCCCGGCGGCTGCCAGACCCCCGCTGAAGGTGACGGCATGTCCTTCTGATATGCCGGTGTCGAATGTGCGAGCGGGATAGGCTTTCGACAGTTTGATCATTGATGTGCCGGAGGGCATCGCCGCTGTCACTCCTACTATGCGGTTGTCTTCTGTAGCAAGCTCCACAAGGGTGTCGCCAAAGACATCCTGCCATTTTGGCAGTGAGTCGGATTTTATGCGCTTCCCGGTTGCCGGATCAAATTTTCCGGGTGCATGCCATGTCGTTGGATCCTTTTCTGCTTCATCATACCCTTTCCCCTTGATTGTTTGAAGATGTAGAAGGCGAGGCCCTTCCATATCTTTGATTTCTTGCAGTATTTTGACGATTTTCTCTACATTGTGACCGTCAAAGGGTCCGAAGTATCGGATGTTTAATCCCTCAAAGATGTTCTGCTGGTGGGAAATGAGTGCCTTCAATGAATTGTTAAAGCGCAGTAAAATTCCCTTGCGATGATCATCCAGCATTCCCTTGCGTTTGAAGTAGTTCGCAACTCTGTTGCGCAGGCGATTGTATCCTTTGGAGGTTGTGATTTCTGAGAGATAATGATGTAGTGCTCCAACATTGCTGTCAATGCTCATATCATTGTCATTCAGTATTATTAGCAGATTATTAGGACTGTTGGACACGTTGTTGAGTCCCTCAAAGGCCAGACCGCCGCTGATGGATGCATCTCCGATGACGGCTACGGTCTTATGGTGCTCATGTCCGGGTGTTAATCTGTCGGCTACGGCCATTCCCAATGCTGCTGAGATGGAGTTGCCGGCATGTCCTGCCGTGAAGGTGTCGTAGATACTTTCGGCAGGGGAGGGGAATCCGCTGATACCCCCCTTGGTGCGCTGTTTTGCAAATTTGTCGCGACGCCCGGTAAGTATCTTATGTGAGTATGCTTGATGCCCTACGTCGTAGACAATATGGTCTGTCGGAGTGTCGTAGACGTAATGGAGGGCTACGATTATCTCGATAGCTCCCATGCTTGAGGCAAAGTGGCCGGGGTTATGGGAGAGATTGGATATCAGAAAGCTGCGAAGCTCTGCACATACCTCCGGAAGTCGCTCCACAGGAAGCCCGCGCAGGTCGGAAGGACTATTAATCTTGCTTAGCAATGGATATTCTACAAGGCTAACCGGACATTGCATTGCGCTGCTTTCGTTTCTCTTTTGGTTGCTCTCGCTCATTTCTTTTTATCTGAATCTTTTTGGGACACTCTATATTTCTTATACAGAGGTGCGAATATAATAATAGCTGAGGCTATTGCCAAAAAGACGTTTTTGGCTGTGAATCCGCCTCCTCTGACAAATAGTGCCTGCACAAGCCATACCCAAAGTATGGCCAGAATCACTATTCCAAATTTTCGTGTCCAATTCATAAAATGCAAAATTAACATTTTCTCACATTATGTACAACTCGCATTTTTTCTTTTTTAGCTTGTAATATGCCTTTTTTAGTTGTAATTTTGCAGAATGAATATTTGTAAAACAATTTTTGCCACTATTGCTGTCGTAGTCGCGGCTGTTCTCTCTTCTTGTGGCGGTCAAAATACTGTTAGTGCCGGAGAATCGTCCGACTCTATCTCTATCCCTGATTCTTTGATCTCTAAAAGGCAGGCTTCCCATGCCGATACTATAAGTTTTGCTTTGGTCGGTGATATCATGATGGGTACAATTACTCCAAAGGCTTACCTCCCTGCTGATGACGGCAGCCATCTTTTCGATGATGCTAAGTATGTCTTTGAGAAGGTGAATATTGTTGCCGGCAATCTGGAGGGTACTCTTTTCGACGGACCTGCCAGCAGTAAACCTCTCGGTCCTAATAGCTATGCCTTTCGTACCCCTGCTAAGTACATCACAAATTTGACTGATGCGGGCTTCGATTTCCTCGGCGTTGCCAATAATCATGCAAGTGATTTTGGCGATGTGGGACGCACGGCTACTCACTCCAACCTACGTAAGGCGGGGATTAAATATGCCGGTATACGTGGTGTGTGTGAACTGGATACCATAATGTGTAGAGGGCTGAAAATAGGATTTACCCAGTTTGGTCACAGTCGTAATACTTTGAGTATCATGGATTATGGTGAGGTGAAAAGAGTGGTATCCGATCTGCGTAAGAATTGCGATATCGTTGTTGTTAGCTTTCATGGCGGTGCCGAGGGTAAGAGTGTGCCTCATGTCCCACATAAGGATGAGATAGCTTTTGGTGAGCGTCGAGGCAATGTTGAGAAGTTTGCACACACTGCCGTAGACGCCGGTGCTGACATTGTATTCGGACATGGTCCTCACGTACCGCGAGCCGCTGAAATCTACAAGGAGAAAATAATTTTCTATAGCCTTGGCAATTTCTGTACTCCATTTAGGATGTCGCTTTCCGGTATCTCCGGTTATGCTCCAATTGCTGAGGTGCAGTTAGATGCTAAGGGTAATTTCCTGGGTGGCAAGATCCATTCTCTAATTCAACATTCAGGGATAGGTCCACGCCTCGACAACTCCAATGCCGCTGCTAAGTTTATTCGTCAGATGTCTATGTCTGATTTTCCCAATTCTCCACTTTCTATTTCTGATGACGGTATCCTTACAAAAAAGTAACTCAAAACAAATTATGAAATTTAAACTTATTTTTTTTACTTACACGCTTTTCATAGCCTCGGTTATTATGCTCTTTGTGGCTTCCGGGTGTACGAAATCGAAACCGGGTTCTACAGTGGATTCAGGGTATTCCGCTCCGCTCGGACCGGAGGCTATCGCGATGAACGATTCTGTTCGTAAGGCCGACTCTATAGCTGAGGCTAAAAAGGGTATTCAGTTCGCCAATAGTGAGGAAGCTCTCAATTGGATGAAAAAATCAGGCCACTGGGATAAGTATCAGTCCGGTATCCTTCCGGAGATGGCTCGTGATGTCTTGCCTTATTTCACCAAAATTGTTAATAATCCCCATTCTAAGTTTATCATCGCTGATAAGAATACGATGCATGTCTATCTCTATGATAAGTATGGTCGTGAAATTGACAGATATGGTATGGCATGCTCCCGATATTATGGTACCAAACATCGCAAGGGGGACAATCGCACGCCGGACGGAATTTTCACAGCAGAAGGTATCTATGATTCTACCAGCTGGCTATATACCGATGATTCCGGCTATACAAGTCCCGCTAAGGGCGTTTATGGACCGATATTCATTCGCGTAGATGTTCCCAATACTCGCTCTATCGGTATTCATGGCACAAGCTCCCCCGGTAGTATTGGTCGACGTGCTTCGCATGGTTGCATGCGCCTAAACAATGAAAGTATAAAGAAGCTTGCCCCTCAAGCTGAGGTAGGTATGGTTATAATTATTTCCCCGGGTCCGGCAGATATTGCTGTCAACGAACGTGAGGGCTACAGTATCCCTTCTGTTGTCGTTGTTCCCGGTCAGCCACGTGCCGTCAAGGGAGCTGCTCCTAAGTATAACATGCCGGCCAAGAAGTCGGCGGCGCCGGAAGATTCTGTACCCGCCGAACAAGTTTCTCCCGCAGAGCTGTCACCGTTGGAGAATCAGCCTGCCGAACAGCCTCTCCCCGCAGATCAGACTCCATCTGCTCCTTCGACTCCTTCAACTCCTCAAACTCCCTCAACTCCGGTCTCTCCCGCTGAGCCGGCACAGTAATAACTTCACCATATGAATCAATACGATAATTATAATCCTGAAATACCCGGTGTGGACTCGTATTCTCTGCCTGAAGAGGGTAGAGAATTGCCGGCGGCTGAGTCTGTTAAGAAAAACCGGAAAGGAAATGACGGACGGTCAAAAAAATCTAGACCCGCAAGTCGTGCTCGAATGGCGTCTGCAAAGTCTTCAGCTTCTTCTGAACCTTTCTTCCGGAGAGTTAAAAATTGGGCAGAATCTTCTACTACCCGCTATATCACAGGTATCATACTCGGTGGCATTGGTGCGTGGCTGCTAATTGCCTTTATTTCTTATTTCTCTGATTGTATCGCCGACCAGGCTCCTATCAAGAATTCCCCGGTAGGTATGGCTCCACCGGTAGCCAACAAGGCAGGTGAAGGGGGAGCTCGTATCTCCGAACTTTTTATCAACGAGGGGTTTGGCCTCGGTTCGTTTGTCATAATTTTCTGGCTCTTCGCTATGTGCCTGAAGTTGCTGACAGGCCGTCCCCACTTCAAGTCGGTTAATTTTACTATCAAGTGTTTCGTAGCTCTAATTACGGTGAGTCTGATTGTTGGCTTGGTCACTATCAATGCTACTACCTACGTCAATTGGGGCGGATACCATGGTAGATATGTTAATCAGTTCGTGCAGAATTTTCTTGGTGTGTGGGGTGCTTTTATTCTCTGTGTCGTCATGATATTTATCTTCGTGGTGATATGTATGAGCGATTTAATTAATTGGATTCGACGAGTTCGCGCTAAGCACGCTGCCCGTCGCAGAATGATTGCTGAGGAGAAGGCTCGAAGACTCGAAGAGCAACGGGTGATTGAGGAAATGAAGCGTCAGGAGATGCAAGACGATGTCTCTTCGGGGGAGGCTTACGGTGAGACAGTTGATGAGCCGTCTAATCCTTCAAATGGTGGAGATACTGTCAGCTTTAACCCTGTCGATTCTAATGATATCTACGATGAATATAATATTGATATAGACGACCCTGTCAATCAACAGAGACTGGCTCTGAAAACTGAATCTTCGGATTCTCAGGAATCTCTTGATTCCCAATATGATCAAGAATATACGGAATCTCAAGACTCATTTGATTCTGTAGATTCGGTCGGTTCGCAAGATTCTCAGGAGCCGGATGATTCTTTGAATAATACCGATGAAGAGAATGTTACTGAAAATATAGAGGAAAATCCTGCTTCAGAGGATGATGGATCTCAGATGGTTGTAAATGTCAATAATATTGCATCTGCTGATCCTTCTGATATCGACCGCCGTTCGGAGCACTATAAGTTCCCACCATTGGAAATTCTTAGTGTTGTGGATGATCGTATTGCGGTGAATGCTGAGGAGCAACTCGAAAATAAGGAGAAAATCCGCCAGACTCTCGCTGATTTCGGTATTCCTATAGTGAGTATCGAGGCTACTGTGGGACCTACTGTAACCCTCTATGAGATTCGTCCTGATAAGGGTCAGAAGGTTGCCAATATTAAGAAACTGGTTGACGACATTTCTTTGTCGCTCGCTGCTATCGGCGTGCGTATCATTGCTCCAATACCGGGGAAGGGTACTGTCGGTATTGAGGTGGCAAATAAGAATCCGAAGATGGTGTCAATGCGCACTGTAATAGGTTCAAGAAAGTATAATGAGTCTAAATATAAGCTCCCGATAGCTCTTGGATGTACTATTTCGAATGATGTCTATATTGCAGACCTTACCAAGATGCCCCATATGCTTGTAGCAGGTGCTACAGGTCAGGGTAAGTCTGTGGGGCTCAACGTCATTATCGCGTCTTTGCTCTATCGCAAGAAACCCCATGAGCTGAAGTTTGTCATGATCGATCCGAAGATGGTGGAATTTTCTCTTTATTCGAAGATTGAGAAGCATTATCTTGCTAAACTTCCCGGTGAGGATAAGGCTATAATTACGGATATGACCAAGGCTGTGGCAACGCTTAATTCTTTGGTTCAGGAGATGGAGGATCGCTATAAGCTTCTGATGAGTGCGGGTTGCCGTAAGGTAGAGGAATATAATGATAAGTTCCTTAGCGGACAACTTGATGTGCGTGAGGGCCATCGCTTTATGCCTTATATTGTAGTTATTATTGATGAGTTCTGCGACCTTATTATGTCGCAAGGGAAGGAGGTTGAGAAGCCGATTGCTCGTCTTGCTCAGAAGGCTCGAGCTGTCGGAATGCATGAGATTATTGCAACTCAGCGCCCCTCTACTACTGTAATTACAGGTAACATTAAGGCCAACTTCCTTACCCGTGTGGCTTTTAAGGTTAGCTCAAGTATCGATTCGAAAACGATTCTTGATGCAACCGGCGCGCAGCAACTTATTGGTCGCGGCGATATGCTGATTAATTTTAATTCGGAGACTACACGTGTGCAATGTGCGTTTATGGATACGCCGGAGGTTGAACAATTGACAGATTGGATTTCTCGCCAGCCTTATGGCGGCGGTGCATACATTCTTCCTGAACCGATGATGTCTGCCGATATGGATGGTTTCGACGAGGGTGGTTTCGATGGAACTTTCGAAAAGGATTCGAAGTTCCTGGAGGTAGCTACCCATGTTGTTCAGACAGGGTATGCTTCGACTTCAAATATCCAGCGTAAGTTTAGCCTTGGATACAATCGCGCCGGTAAAATCATGGATCAGTTGGAGGCTCTTGGTGTTGTAAGCCCCGCTCAGGGTGGTAAGCCTCGCCAGGTCCTTATGTCTCCTCAGGAGGCAATGGAGGTTATAAACAATGCTATGCAATAATTGTTATTAATTTTGAATATGGTCAGTATAAGACAAGTTTTAGGGAAAGCATTCACTGTAAGATTAGCGATTGTCACAACATTCTGTATGTTTGTGGCTATTGCTATGTGCCCGATGAATGCTGCTGCTACTGAGACGGCTTCGCAGTTGCTCAGTCGGGCATCTTCGAAGATTTCTTCTTCCGGTGGTCTTCAGGCTTCTTTCTCTTTGTCGGGTGGGGTCTCTACAAGTGGTACGATCTATTCTTCGGGAAAGAAGTTTGCTATTATTTCCGGTGCTTCAAGTTCTTGGTATAATGGCTCTTCTCTATGGACTTACAATCCCGCAGTTAAGGAAACGACTCTTGTAACTCCCACTTCTGCCGAACTCCAGGAGTCGAATCCGCTTCTTTATGTGGGGGGCGCGTCTAAGTTTAACGCGGCATTTGTGAAGGGTAGTCCTGCCGGTACTAAAATGATTCAACTCCTGCCTAAGTCTAAGAAGACGGGGGTGAAGAGGATTATTGTTACTCTCAATGCAAAGACTCTGATTCCTTCCAAGATTGTTGTGTATCCATCTACGGGTGGGGCTGTAACTCTTAGTATAAGCAATGTGAAACTCGGTGTGAAATTCGCTGCTTCTACTTTTGTGTATCCGGCCAAGAAGTATCCGGGAGTGACAGTAGTTGATCTTAGATAGGATTAATAAATTATCAAAGGAAGATATTACTTAGATATTATATAAATCTTAAAAACCATGAATAAGGAAAAGACTAAAGTATTAATCATCGGTAGCGGTCCGGCCGGTTATACAGCCGGTATCTATACATCCCGCGCCAATCTGAAGCCCATAATTTATGAGGGTGACCAGCCCGGAGGTCAGCTGACGCAGACCACTGAGATTGAAAATTTTCCCGGATATCCCAATGGCATCCAGGGTCCGTCAATGATGGAGGAATTCCGTGCTCAGGCCATCAGATTCGGTGCTGAAATTAAGTCAAGAACTATCGATAAGGTTGACTTTTCCAAATATCCTTTTGAGTGTATCGATGAGCGCGGCGACATAATTGAGGCGGAAAGCGTGATTATCTCTACCGGTGCCAGTGCTAAGTATCTTGGTCTGCCCGATGAGGAGAAATATCGCGGCCTTGGTGTCAGCGCTTGTGCTACTTGCGATGGTTTTTTCTATCGGAAGAAGAATGTGGCCGTAGTAGGTGGTGGTGATACTGCCTGCGAGGAAGCTCTCTATCTTTCTACTCTCGCTAAGAAGGTATATCTTATTGTGCGCAAGAATTATTTGCGTGCCTCTGACGTCATGCAACGTCGTGTGCGTGAAAAAGAGAATATCGAAATCCTCTTCAATACCAATACTCGCGGTCTCTTCGGTGAGGATGGTGTGGAGGGTGCTACTCTGGTACGTCACCTCGGCACTCCGGAAGAGGAGGAGTTCAAGATTGATATCGACGGTTTCTTCTTGGCAATTGGCCATCGTCCCAATACCGGGATTTTCAAGGGACAGCTTGAACTCGATGAGCAAGGATATATAAAGGTGGAGGGTGCTTCTACCCGCACTAATATCCCGGGCGTTTTTGCTGCCGGTGACTGTGCCGACCCCGTTTATCGCCAGGCTGTGTGCGCTGCCGGAACCGGCTGTCGTGCTGCTCTCGACGCTGAGAGATTCCTTCTCGATCGCAACGAACTCTAATACTACATTTAATTGAGTGTCGCAGGCTACGTGCTTGCGACACCCATAAGTAGATGGTCGATCTAAATTTAAACTTTATGCGCGGTTATTTTTGTGACAGTTTCTTCACTCGAAGAAGGAATAATGCGGGCATTATGACTGATGAGAGAGGAGAAAATGTCCGAAAAGAACAAGCAGAAAGTTTGAATTTAAATTGAACAGCTACTTACTATTGCTAATTGTATATTGTCTCTCTATGAGTTTCTCTGAAGATAACAAACAGCTGCGTCTCGACCATCGCTATTTGCGTATGGCTCGCATATGGAGTGAAAACTCTTATTGTGTGCGTCGTAAGGTTGGTGCCCTAATCGTTAAGGAGAAGATGATTATTTCCGATGGTTATAATGGCACTCCTTCCGGCTTTGATAATGTGTGTGAAGATTCATATGGAGCTACTTTTCCATATGTCCTCCATGCTGAGGCTAATGCGATTACTAAGGTGGCCAGAAGTAATAATTCCAGTGAGGGTGCTACTCTCTACGTTACGGCAAGTCCTTGCCTGGAGTGTGCGAAGCTTATAATCCAATCCGGTATCCGCAGGGTTGTCTTCTCTGAAATGTATCGAATCACCGATGGCCTCGACCTCCTTCGTGAGGCCGGAATCGAAACTGTCTTTGTCCCCGTTGATAATAGTTCTGTGAATGTCTAATAAACGTAATTTAGGTTTTGTTCTTATACCGGCAATCCTTGCTTTGGGTGTCGGTGCCGGTATCTTTATCGGTAAGACTATTTATGCCCCAAGTTTTTCTCCATCACAGCAGAAACTACTCGATATTTTAGATTATATCGATGCTGACTATGTCGATTCAATCAATACGGACTCGCTGCTGGAGAAAAATTTCTCGCAACTTATCTCTCTGCTCGACCCTCACTCTGCGTATATTCCGGCAAGTGAGCTGACGGCTGTCAATGAGGACCTTGATGGCAATTTTAGTGGCGTGGGTGTCTCGTTCCAGATTCTTAACGACACTGTTCATATAATTGAAATAGTAGCCGGTGGCCCATCTGAGAGAGTAGGCCTTCAGGCCGGCGATATTATCTTGAAGGCTGATACGTTTGATCTTACAGGCTCCAACGCTACTAATGAAAATGTCTATAAGTATCTTCGTGGGAAAAAGGGTACTAAGGTGAAACTCAGCATTAAGCGGTCATCCGCTGTGAGGCCTCTGAGTTTCGTTATCGAGCGTGGCGATGTCCCGGTAAATAGTGTAGACTCTAAATATATGATTGGCAAGGATGTGGGCTATATTCGAGTCAATAAGTTCTCTCGCACTACCTATGATGAGTTCCATAAGGCTTTAGATTGGCTGGTTGCTGAAGGTGCCAAAAGTTTTGTAATCGATTTACGTGGTAATTCCGGAGGATATATGGACCAGGCAGTTCTCATGGCTAATGAGTTCCTCCCTGCCGACCGCCTTATTGTCTATACTAAAGGTAAAAATCGTCTTAACCAGAGTATGGCATATTCTGACGGCACGGGCGATTTCCAAGATTACCCTCTGGCCGTGCTGACTGATGAGTTCTCTGCCTCAGCTTCTGAAATCTTTGCCGGAGCGATGCAGGATAATGACAGAGGCTTGGTTGTAGGAAGACGCTCGTTTGGTAAGGGTCTGGTACAAAATCAAAACACTCTCTTCGACAATTCAGGACTGCGACTTACTGTTGCCAGATATTACACTCCCTCCGGACGTTCCATTCAAAAGGAGTATGTCATCGGCGAGGGTGGCAAGTATGACCTCGATATCTCTGATAGATACGCTCATGGCGAGTTTTATTCTGCTGATTCTATTAAACTCGATCGCTCAAAACTCTTCCATACTATAGGTGGTAGAAATGTCTTTGGAGGGGGCGGTATCATGCCCGATATTTTTGTTCCCAGCGATACTGTAGGGATGTCCTCATACTATATATCTGTATCAAATGCCGGTCTTATCCAGAAGTATGCCTACAAAATTGTTGAAAACTACAGAAGTCTGCTAATGGATGCTAATTCGATTGCTCAGGTGATGAATATTATTCCCAGAGACAATACGCTCCTCACGGGGTTTGTTAACTATGCTGCCGCTAATGGAGTGCCTGCAAGATGGTTCTACATCCGAAAATCGGAAAAACTTCTCCTACAGCAACTGAAGGCTATCATTGTTAGAGATGTATTGGGATATGAATCTTTCATCCAAGTTCTCAACGAAAATGACAATACCCTCTCTACTGCTGTAGAGAAACTCAGAAAAGGTGTCCGGCCTATAGATGTCAATAGAAAATAATACGCATTATCCTAATATGTAGATGTCTTAAAAACAACTCATTAATTAATTTTCTAATTAATCTCCAATCTTCTATATTATGGAAAAGAAAGAAATCAGAAGGAAAATCAAGAATCTCCGCACTATGCTCTCCGAACTGGAAAAGGCTAATGCCGCTGAAGAGGTGTTCTCCCGCCTTGAACAGACTGCTGCATTCCTCCTATCTGACCATATTCTGATGTATCATTCCCTACCCGATGAACTCTCTACTCATAAGTTCCTCGAAAAGTGGGCTGCCCGCAAGAGGTTCTACCTCCCTCGTGTCAATGGCGTAAATCTGGAAATTTTGCCCTATGATCAAAGTCGACTTGAACTCGGCAGTTTCCATATTGAGGAGCCTCAAGGAGATGATCTTGTAGATGCTGACGATATCGAACTTATTATAGTGCCGGCTGTGGCTTTCGACCGTAGCGGTAATCGCCTCGGTCGTGGTAAGGGTTTCTATGACCGTCTGCTCAATACTACTAAAGCTGCTAAAATAGGTGTGGGGTATGATTTCCAACTTCTCGATAGTCTTCCTATAGAACCCCACGATATGCCTATGGATATGATAATTACTCAAAAAACTACCATCGTCTTGCGAGAATTTAAAAAGAAGAAATAATATGCCTCTATTTAGTAAAGATTCAAAACTGTATGACGCTATCTTTTGTGATCCGTCACTCCTGCCTGTTCTCGATCGTTTCGGAATAACCCTCGGTGTCGGTGATGCTACTATTGAGGATATTTGCTTTTCCCATGACCTGAACCCTGATTTTCTTCTGGCTGTCATCAATACTTTCCTCAACGATGATTATTTCCCGGAGGCTATATCCCATACTTTTAAAATTTCCGCTCTTATAGATTTCCTCGCTAAGACTAATGAATATTACTCTCGGGAGCAATTGCCAAATATCGAGCGTCATTTCAATTTATTGCTACAACGTTCTCATGATAAACGGTCTTTGCAGTCTTTTTTCAACTTCTTCCTTGAGTTGAAGGCAGATCTCCTGGAATGTGATAGACTTGATACTGAGCATTGGTTTCCATATATTTATCAGAAAAGTGAGGATACTATCTATGCTAACGATTCGATATGCTGGAATCCGGATCTCGTACATGCCCTTCCTGATGGCTTGTCTGAGGCTTTTCTATCTCGCGATGCCGTCGAGGATAAGATAGCGGATCTCGAATCCTTATTTATATTGCATCTCCATGGCGATTACGATAAGACCCTATGTCTTGCAGTAATTAATGCTATTTTTATGCTCCATAAGGATATTCGCCAGAACAATCGTATACGCAACCGGATTCTGCTCCCCATAGTTGGTAGACTTTTTCTCTGATAAGTCATGAGTAATCATATAGCTGTTGCAATAATAGGTCTCTCAACTATTGAGAATATTGCAGTTAAGGAGGTGTTACGTAGAATCCCGTCGGTTTCTACAGATACTTTCGCTGATTGCAGCTTTTTCATGCAGAATACACAGCAATTTCAAGCCTATGTCTGCGACTCAGAATCTTACTTGCTAAATTCATCATTCTTCTTCCCAAGAAAGGATAGAACAGTAGTAGTCTTTTCCGCTAAAACCCCACATTCGGTAGATACTGCATCTATAGATAGTGAACCTTTTATAATCTATCATAATTCAGATGAGGCTTATTTGGAGAGGTCTCTGAGACATATCGTAAAGCAAGCTAAATCCAGCGAAGAGCCATCTGCCGATTTGTCATCCCGAGAGAAAGAGGTTCTCAGGCTGATAGCCGGGGGCCTTGCCAACAAAGAAATTGCAGACAGATTAAACATCTCAGTAAATACGGCAATCACCCACCGCAAAAATATCTCAACCAAATTAGGTATAAAATCAGCCTCAGGTCTTTCCATCTACGCCCTAATGTCAGGAATAATCTAATCCACCCCGCCCCCGCCTCCGCCAAGCCCCACTACGCCCCGCCCGGCCTCTTCCGTCTCTTCTCCTTAAGCTCATTAAATTCCTTAATCTCACGAATCTTTCCATCAGATTCAATTCGAAAATTCATTAAAACAATAAAAAATTATCGAAAAACAATAAATTTTTATTTGCATATTCCAAACTAAAGCCCTAAATTTGCATTGTATTTCAAGCCATGAAAATTTTTTAACTATTATATTCTATGATTAAGAAAGTATTAAGTCTGGTAATGCTCCTCATAGGGGTGTTTGCCGCAAATGCTCAGCAGCCTCAACCTCAGCCGCTGCCTCTTAGTCCGGATGTGAAGGCGGGTGTGCTGGAAAATGGCCTGCATTACTATATTCTTCACAATGCCGAGCCGAAAGAGAGAGCAAATTTTTACATCGCTCAGAAGGTGGGCTCTACTTTGGAGACTCCCGAACAACTCGGTCTGGCCCATTTCCTTGAACACATGGCCTTCAATGGCACGAAAACTTACCCTGGTAAGGCTATGCTCAACTACCTTCAGACCAAAGGTATTCGTTTCGGACAGGATATCAATGCCTACACCTCTTTCGATGAAACTGTCTACAACATCAATAATGTACCTACCACTGATGTGCCTCTGATGGATTCCGTCCTTCTTGTACTTCGCGACTGGAGTGGCTCTATCCTCCTTGAGGAGTCAGAAATTAACGCCGAACGTGGTGTCATCAAGGAGGAATGGCGCCAGCGCAACAATGCTCAGGTACGTATGTACGAGTCTATCCTTCCGAAAATTTATGCTGAGTATCAATATCAGCAGATGCCTATCGGCAAGATGGAGATCGTAGAAAACTTTGATCCCTCTGTGCTCCGCGCTTACTATAAGAAATGGTATCGTCCCGACCAGCAGGGTATTGTCATCGTCGGTGACTTCGATGCAGCCGAAATGGAAAAGAAGGTGAAAGAACTTTTCTCAACTATTCCAATGCCTCAAAATGCAGCCGAACGCACTTATCCTACCGTTAGCGACAATGAGAAGCCGATAGTAGCTACTTTCCAAGATCCGGAACTTCAGTTCTCGATGATTACCGTCTCTTTCAAGAGTGATAAACTTCCCTTCGAGGCTCATAATTCCGACACAGGCTATATCCTGGAGACTCTTATACCTACGATGCTCTCAAAGATGATCAACAATCGTCTGGCTGAGTATGCTCAAAAGCCTGAATGTCCCTATGCCCAGTCTGGCGTATATTTTAGCGATTTCATGGTATCTAAAACAAAGGATGCTTTCAATATCCAGATTATCGCTAAGGGTGACAATATGCAGGAAGCTTTTGAGGGTGCGATGTCTGTCATAGCTCGTGCATGTAAAACCGGTTTCCTTACCTCTGAAATGGAACGCGCACGCGATGAAATCCTTGCCGGTTATCAGCGTTCTCTCAACGAGAAGGATAAAACCGACAACGATGATCGTGCCCAGGAGCTCATCCGCCATTTTATTGATAATGAACCGGCTCCCGGTATTGAGTTTGAAAACCAATTTGCCAACCAGTTCCTCAACAATGTTCCGGTAGAAGCTTACAACCAGATTGCTTCCGCTCTGCTGACTCCTGAGAATCAGGTTATCATCATTGCTGCTCCTGAGGGCGTAAATCTGATACCTGAGGATAAGGCTGTATCTACTCTCGAAAATGCTCTCGCTGCTGAATACGAACCCTATGTAGATGAGGTGATCACTGATCCCCTTATCGCTAACCTTCCTCAGCCCGGTTCGATTAAGTCTGTTAAGGAGAATAAAGAACTTGGTATTACTACCTATACTCTCTCTAATGGTGTGAAGGTAGTTATTAAGCCTACTGACTTCGCTGCCGATGAGGTTATCTTCACTGCTTTTGCAGAGGGTGGCAAACGTAGTTTCCCTGTTGGAATGGCGAATAATGTCAGCGTCGTAGGCGATGTCTACAACTACGCTAAGATTGGTCCCTTCGATGTCAACATGCTTAAGAAGTATCTCGCCGGTAAGAAGGTAGGTCTTTCTTATGATGTCGGCAATTATACCAACGTTTTCGATGGAAGCTCTACTGTAAAGGATCTTCCTTCTCTCTTCGAGCTTATCTATGCTTCGTTCACTGATGTCAAGCCTGATAAGGAGTCTTTCGATGCTATGATATCAAAGGCGAAATCTCTGATGGCTAACTATGAAAAGGACCCCAACTGGATTTTCAGCCGTCAAATGGCTAAGGCTCGTTATGGCAACAATCCTTGGATGCTTCCTCAGACTGCTGCTGACCTTGATAAGATTAACTATGATGAGACTTTCGCAATCCTTCAGGGGCTTCTCGCTAACCCCGCTGACTATACTTTCGTATTCACCGGCAATATCGACAGGGCGACAATCGAACCTCTCATCAATCAGTATATCTCATCACTACCCACTTCTAAGAAGGCCGGCAAACCCAAGCAACTTTCCAGCGTAAGTCTGCTCCCCGGTACTATCACCGATGAGTTTAATCAGAAAACTCAGACTCCTTCCGTTCTGGTGTTCGACCAGATTATGGGTTCTAACGTGGCTTACAATGTCAAGAATTATATCATGATTGATATGATTGGCGATCTCCTCGATATGAACTACGTTGAGACTCTTCGTGAGGAAGAGGGTGGAACATACGGTGCTCAGTGTGGCTCTACGATCAATCCCAACACTAAGCAGTGGGTAGTTCTCTATAGCTTCCAGACAAATCCCGAACAGCAGAAGAGCCTTCGCGATCGCGCTTGGAGGGAACTTATGGAGCTTCTCGGTGGCGATGCTAAGCAGGATCATTTCAACAAGGTGAAAGAGGCTGCTATCAAGCAACTTGACATTAAGGAGAGAAACAATAAATGGTGGAGCAACCAGCTCTTCGCTTACCTCCGTGGATACGATATGCTCACCGGCTATCGTCAGACCCTCGAGGGAATGACCCTTCCTGAATTGAACAAGTTTATGAAAAAACTCTACAAAGGTCAGAACCACGTAGAGGTTGTCATGAACGGAAGCCCCGAATTCTAATGATGAATTCTATATATTGCAAAGCAATATAAACGTAAAGGGGGAGTCTCGGATTTCGGAGACTCCCCTACATTGCTTTTTATTTTACATTGCATTTGATTTTCGAAATTAGCTTAACGCCATGAAAAAATTTATTTTTGGAACCCTAACCGCTATTTCTCTCATGACTATGGCAACAACATCCGATGCGGCGCGACAGAATCCCCTTCTCGCGCCTTTGAAAGCTCCATATGGAACTCTCCCTTTTACTGAGCTTTCTGCACAAGACTATGAAGAGGCAATCAAGGAGGGTATCCGCCAGCAGAATCAGGAGATTCAAGCCATTACATCCCAGAGGTCTACCCCTACTTTTGAAAATACTATTGTAGCCCTCGATCGCAGTGGTAATCTCTTGTTTATTGCCAGCCAGGCTCTCTCTAATCTTGAGCATGCTCTGGGCGATACTCTTCTGATGAAAGCTCTTGCTGACGTTACTCCCCTGCTCTCTGAACATCAAGCAAATATAATGCTTAATGATGCTCTCTTCCAGCGTATTAAGGAGGTCTACGACCGCCGCGACCAACGTTCCGACCTCACTTCCGAAGACCAGCGCTTACTTGAGGAAACATACAAGAGCTTTGCCCTCAATGGAGCAAACCTTACCGGTAAAGACCGTGAGAAGTATCGTAAACTTATGGCTGAACTCTCCGACCTTAATGTACGTTTCGCTCAGAACGTCACTAACGATATGAAAAATCCTCAACGCCGTCTATGGCTCAACAAGAGTCAACTCGGTGGGCTCCCTGAGTCTATCATCGCTGCTGCCCGCCATGAGGCTGCTGATGCTCTCGCCGCTGAAGGTAAGGAGGATAATCCGGACTCATTCCTCTTCACTGTCTTCTACCCCTCTTATGCTCCTTTCATGAAGTATTCTACAGAGCGTGATCTTCGTCGTCAGCTCTATAAGATGTATACTTCTCGCAACAATGGTGGTGAGTTTGACAACAATCAGATTCTGAAGGATATTGCTAACATCCGCCTGCAAATCGCTCAATTGATGGGTAAGAAAAACTTCGCCGAATACCAGTTGCAGGAGACTATGGCCGGAACCCCGGAGAATGTATATGCTATGCTCGGTGAGCTTCGCGACAATTATACTGAACCCATGAAGAAGGAGATTGCTGAAATTCAGGATTATGCGCGCCAATCTGAGGGTGCTGATTTCGTCCTGATGCCCTGGGATTATTCTTTCTGGTCTGACAAGCTTAAAAATGAGAAATATGCTTTTAATGATGAGGATATGAAGCCTTATTTTGAGCTGAACAATACTATTAAGGGTGTGTTTGGCCTGGCTACTAAGCTTTATGGCTACACTTTTAAGGAGAATAAAAATATCCCCGTGTATCATGCCGATGTTAAGGCTTATGATGTTTATGGACCGGATAAGAAACTTCTCGGCGTTCTCTATACTGACTTCTTCTATCGTCCCGGTAAGGCTCCCGGTGCTTGGATGACTGAGTATCGTACAGAGTACAAGGATGACAATGGCGTGAAAACCGTTCCGCTGATCTCTCTGGTGACTAATTTTACAAAACCCGTTGGTAAGGAACCTGTTCTGCTCACCCCCTACGAGGTGGAAACATTCCTTCATGAGTTTGGACATTGCCTCCATGGTCTATCCGCTGAGGCTAAGTATGCTTCTCTTAGCGGTACTAATGTTTATCATGACTTCGTGGAACTCTTCTCTCAGTTTAACGAGAATTTTCTATCGCAGAAGCAATTCCTCGATAGCTTTGCCAAACACTATAAGACTGGCAAGAAGATACCACAAGGTCTCGTAGATAAGTTTGTAAATTCTTCACATTACGGAGCTGCCTACGCTTGCATTCGTCAGCTCGGCTTTGGCTATCTCGATATGGCATACCATACTATTGAGGAGCCGCTGCGCGCCTCTGCTGATATCCCCGCGTTCGAGAATAATGCCCTCGAACCGGTAAAGATTTTCGATGCTGTTGAAGGTTGTGTCGTTTCTCCTTCTTTTGCTCATGTCTTCTCCGGAGGCTATGCCGCCGGCTACTATGGCTATAAATGGAGCGAAGAATTAGACGCTGATGCTTTTGCAGCCTTCCTAGATAATGGTATCTACGACAAAAAAACTGCCACCAAGTTTCGCAAGATGATGCAAGCCGGTAGTACTGTAGATCCCATGACTCTCTACATTGAATTTAGAGGTAAGAAGCCCTCTGTCGACGCACTTCTCAAGCGTGATGGCCTTAAATGAAAAAAAACAAAAAGCTCGGATTAATCTGAGCTTTTTGTTTTTATTCATAATTTTAGTCGCTATGGATATGTAACCCACAGCGGGTAAGCGCAATTCCTCGTGGATTGCAAACCCACGAGGACTGTATTATAATTTTCAAGTTTCAAGTTTTGATTCTTTATTCCAAATATCAATTAATTATGAAACATTTTTTTCTCCTTTTGTTTATGATGACTACTCTGGCAGGTATTTCTGCTGAGAAGTCGTTCTCTATCGAGTTTGGCGCTGAGGCTGCCAATAGCAACTCTCTCGAGACAAGCAATTTTATGACTGCTGTAAAGTCGGGAGGTTCCTATATCTCTGATGTCTCAAGTGTTATCTCCGTATTCCCGGAGCTCGATGCTATTAAGCTCTCTTCCGCAAAGAAAACCGGTGAGTTTAATCTTCATCTTAGCTCGGAGGCTCAAATCGCTGCCTCTAAGTTTGAGATAGTGGCTTACCGCTTTGATAATGACCGCGATGCTGAGGCTACTCTTTCTATCAACGCAGAGTCTGTTGCAATCCCTTCCTTGACTCCTGAAACTTATACTATCGAGATCCCTTCTCGCCCTCTCCCTATTCTTGAGAATATTGTAGTAAAGGCGGATAAAAGACTTTATATCCAGTCGATAACAATATTCTATGACGATGCTAATGGAGAGGTGCCCGAAGAAAAGGCTCAGGTTCTGGAGCCTGTTTTCCTCCCCGGTACGGGTACCGTTACTGCCGGTACAGCTGTACAAATCTCTTGTGATACTCCCGATGCCGTTATTTATTATACTATTGATGGATCTGAACCTACTACACTCTCTACTGTTTATTCCGCTCCTGTAGTGATTAATGAAGATATCACTCTCCAGGCTTTCGCTGCTAAGGAGGGTATGCTCGATAGTGAGGTTGTTCAAGCAACATATAGAGTTGTTAATGTTGACCCTGATATGGCTATGGTTTTCGATTTTGCTAATCCGGAGTCGCTGAATCCTTCAGTCGCAGCTCCAGCACAGAAGGAATCCGTATTGCTTGACGGGCGCACTTTCACCAATTGTGATGTTGCAGTTTCTTTCGTCGCTTCCCAGCAGGGTAATACCCACGTACGCCTTTATGGTTCTTACGATGCAGGTTGCGACCTCAGGATATATGATGGTGAGCAGATGATTGTTCGTTCTTTTAATCCTGCTGTAAAACTTTCTCAGATTACCTTCGATATTTCGGAGAGTGGCACTTCCGATGTCACTTTCGATGCCAATGTCGGTGAGTATACTTGGGAGGATACTACCTGGTATGCCGGTGAGGAAAGTGTGGAGGAAGTTGTTCTGACTTCGATGCAGCAGAGTCGTATTTCCAAAATGACGGTTGCTGTGAAGACTGATAGTGATTCTTCAGCTGTGGAAACTGTAGAAATCTACGGTACTGAAGGAACCTACTACGATCTCCAGGGTCGCAAACTTTCCGGCAGACCAACCATTCCCGGAATCTACATAAAAGTAACATTAATGGAACCCAGGAAAGTAATGATAAAATAGATCATACTCCTAAATAAAAAAGACGCCGAAAGGCGTCTTTTTTATTTATAACCTTATTCAACCTGATTCAAGCTTATTGCTTTAGAAGTTTACTCCAAAGCCTATTTGAGCCATGTTTATATTGCGTGTGTCGAGATTGAAATTGGCCTTGTGTCGATCTGTGAAGTGTCTATATCCCCAGCTTAGTAGTATATGGCTCTGGAATTTCTTGCCCATCGCGAGATTGATGCCTATTCCTACCGATGCGGAGATGTCTCCATAGGTGGGTGATTCTTCTATGGTGTTGAATGAGTAGCCTACTTTGATATTGAAGAATAATAATGAGGGTTGCTTCCGGAAGGAACTTCTGAATACGACATAGAGTGGTACAAACATATTGTTGGCACCAAAGGATTTTTGTACTCCCACACCCACTCCCAACAATCGGATATAATCGTTCTTATAACCAAATAATGCATCAATATCGAATGTAGACATGTCGTGACCGGTGAGGTCGATTGATCCGCCTACTTCTGCCCCCCATGTAAAGTGAGAGAACATCAAGCTTTTTGTTGCTCCCGGAAATAGTGACTCTCGCTCAGTATCAATATCGATTGTTTTTTCGATCGTAATGTTCCGGTTATTCTCAGTTGAATCTTTCGCAATTAATTGCTTTTCAATGATTGTCTCTTTAACATAGAGAATATCCTGAATCTCGGCATCTGAATTTGTTGATGCAAAGAGAGGAGAGGCAAAAAAAATAACGCCTATGCATGATAAGCGTTGTATTACTTCTGTTATCCGCATAGGCAGTATTGTTATATAGTAGAGTAGATGGAGGTTTATTCTCCAAGGTAACTTTTCAGCAATTTGCTCTTCTGTCCTTTAAGTCGTCTGATTGCTTTCTCCTTAATCTGACGTACACGCTCGCGGGTAAGGTCGAACTTTGCGCCAATCTCTTCGAGTGTCATCTCTTGACAACCTATGCCGAAAAACATCTTAAGAATTTCACGCTCCCGGTCAAGAAGCTGATGAAGAGCTCGGTCTACTTCCTTCGATAGACTTTCCTGATTGAGTGTCTGGTCAGCCATCGGACTATCATCATTGGGGAGAACATCGAGTAGTGAGTTGTCTTCACCTTCTACGAACGGTGCGTCTACAGAGATGTGACGTCCTGATACTTTGAGCGTGTCTGCTACTTTATCTACGGGGAGGTCAAGTATGTTGGCAAGCTCTTCAGGCGATGGACGACGTTCGTGTTCCTGTTCAAATTTTGTCAGAGCCTTGGTAATCTTATTGAGCGACCCAACCTGATTCAAGGGGAGACGCACAATTCTACTCTGCTCTGCCAATGCCTGCAATATAGATTGTCTGATCCACCATACCGCATAAGAGATGAATTTGAAACCACGTGTCTCGTCAAATTTTTGGGCAGCTCTAATTAATCCGAGATTTCCTTCGTCAATGAGGTCGGGAAGGCTAAGCCCTTGATTCTGGTATTGCTTGGCTACTGATACTACAAATCGAAGATTAGCTCTTACAAGCTTGTCAAGTGCCTTTTGATCCCCTTTCTTGATTCGTTGTGCCAGTTCGACTTCTTCACTTACAGAGATTAGTTCTTCCCGTCCAATTTCTTGTAGATACTTGTCGAGCGATGCACTCTCCCTGTTTGTGATTGATTTTGTTATTTTTAGTTGTCTCATATATTATTGCCATCCAAAAATTTCGTGCAAAATTAATAAATTTTTTGCATAATTACAATTCTCATATTCGTTTTCATCGAATTTGAGGCGGTTGTCAATAATTCAAGGCTTTGGCCTTGAATTATTGATTAAAGGTTCACTGCAAAGCCCAGTTTCTTGCCTTTGTTGTCGTAGGCGGTTACAAAGAAGTATTGGGCGTTGCCTTCACGTTGCAATGCGTTGAAGATTTCTTCGATGTCATCGGGTGAGGATACCGGCGTGCCGTCTACTTCGGTGATGACATACCCTACTTTCAGGCCGGCATCTTTAAAGGGGCCGTCTTTCAGTTCTTTGATCTCTACGCCATTGTTGATGTCGAGTTCTTCCTTCTTCTCTTCGCTGATCTTGGCAAATACCGCTCCGAGTGTTGAGAAGTCTACGGGTGCTACTATGACGGTCTCACCCTGTGAGTTGCGCAACGTTGCACTCTTTTCGTATTTCTTGTTCTTACGATAGTAGGTAAGAGTAATCTGATCGCCGGGACGGAATTTACTCATCTCTCCCTGAAGCTCAGAGAATTTGCCTATGTGTACCCCATTTATCGCGATGATGACATCATCCTCCTGAAGTCCCATCTCCTTGGCGGTACTCTTATCATTGACAGATACTACTACAACTCCTGTGCTTGTTGCTGTGATACCTTTTTCTTCTGCCAATTCTGAGGTCAATTCTACTACTGAGCAACCCAATACAGCACGCTGCACACTCTTATATTCGCGAAGGTCTTCTACTATTTTCTGCACAATCGTACTCGGTATGGCAAAGGAATAGCCGGTATAGCTTCCGGTATTGGAGTAGATCGCTGAGTTGATACCTACAAGTTCACCTTTGAGATTGACTAATGCCCCACCTGAGTTGCCGGGGTTAAGGGCTGCATCGGTCTGAATATAGGATTCAATAGTCATATTGCCGCCACGGTTTCCTTGCCCTATGGCACGAGCCTTTGCACTGACAATTCCGGCTGTAACCGTAGAGTTGAAGCCGAAGGGATTACCAACTGCCAATACCCACTCGCCAACTTTCAGACGGTCGCTGTCGCCGAAGGTGATGAAGGGTAAGCCGGTGGCATCTATCTTTATGAGCGCAAGGTCGGTAGCTTCATCTGTTCCTATTACGCGTGCTACGTAAGTCTTGTTGTCGTTGAGAAGAACATCGAGCCGATCTGCTCCATCTATGACATGATTGTTGGTCACAATATATCCGTCTGAACTAATAATTACGCCCGATCCTAAGCCGAGTTGCTGCATCTTATTCTGTTCTGATGGTTGCTGTTGTCGCTCTCCTCTACGTTGCCCCTGCTGGCGTTGCTGATTCCCTCTGTCGTTGAAAAAGAAGTCAAAGAAATCGAACGGATCTTGCATCTGCTGTTGGCCACGACGGGGTGAACGACTCGAGGCAAAGCTCTTTATACATACAACCTCGTTGACGGTCTTTTCGGCTGCTACTGTGAAGTCTGTTTCAAATGTAGGTGTTGCTGCGGTTCTTACAAAACCGACGCCTTGATGTTCAGAAGCCGATACGCTGAATATCATTCCTGCAAATAATGATGTCGCTATTAGTTTCTTAATCATTGTCAAATGTCTATTTTGTTTTCTTTGGGTTTTACACTTTATAATTTCTGAGTCCTTAAGTAGATGGCCGATTTAAATTTAAACTTTATGTTCAGTTATTTTTGCGACAGTTTCTTCACTCGATGAGGGAATAATGCGAGCATTATGACCTATGAGAGGGGAGAAACTGGCCAAAAAGAACAAGCAGAAAGTTTGAATTTAAATTGAACAGTTACTTATATCCTGAACCCAATTTATCCTATGTTATTAATGCAAAAATCTCTCCATTATTATATTTGATCCTAACAAATTGATACGTTATTAAGAAACTTTAACATCATAGCAATCATATCATATCTGCAAAATAATGCTAAATTGATGAACTGTAGGGTTGTACCCTGGTGCACCCGCCTTTTCGATCTTTACCTTCTTTTAAATTTGATTTGCAAAAATGAATTTCTGTTTGTAAATTTGTGGAGTGCTTTGTAGCATTATGTAATAATAATGAAACGTATTAATTCACTCTATACGATTCTGCTACTTTCGTTGCTCTCTTTTGGCGCGGCAACGCTCTCTTCTTGTAGCTCTTCTAAAAAGTCCGTCAAGGCTGTTGCTGTAAGGGAGTCTCCTATTATTCATCCTTCTCATCTTTCCAAGGCTCAGAAGCGTCTTGTTAATGAGGCTGAGTCGTGGTTGGGTACTCCTTATGTTTATGCTGCTGCTGAGAAGGGTAAGGGTACTGATTGTTCGGGATTTGTTATGAAGCTTTATAGCGATGTTTTCGATATGAAGTTGCCACGTAATTCTGCAAAGCAGGCTGAGTTCTGTACTCCCCTAAAAAAGAAGGATGTTACTACCGGAGACCTCGTTTTTTTTGCTACCGGTAAGGATAAGACTAAGGTTTCTCATGTGGGGATTATGCTCGATACGGAGTCTTTTATCCATGCTTCTTCTTCAAAGGGGGTTGTAGTCAGCCGGATGAGTAATCCATACTATACCCGTAATTTCTTGATGTATGGACGTATCCCTCAGTTTACTGCTCTCTCTAAACTATAAACCATCAACTATCAACCATACAATGAATAGGCGCACCATTCAGGTGCGCCTATTTATTGTATTTAAAGGATTTCTGCGAGTTTTGTTTCGAGATCCGCTAATTTTACGAGTCCTACTGTCTTGGTCTTGCATTCTCCGTCTTTGAAGAATAGTACCGTAGGTATATTGCGTACACGAAATTCTGATGCTATTTCATCGTTTTCGTCGATGTTTAGTTTGCCAATAGTAGCTTTATCACCATATTTCTCAGCGAGTTCTTCTACTGCGGGGCCTAATTTGATGCAGGGTCCACACCATGTTGCCCAGAAATCGATTACCACAGGCTTGCCCGATTCGATTGCTTCACGGGCTGTCTGATCTGTGAATTGAAGTGCCATTTTTTATGTTCTTTTTTTAAGGTTGGTTTTTATTTTCAGTCTTCAAATTTAGTATCTTTTGAAGCCTTTTCCAAATTTTTGAGGCTTTCTGTTTGTTTTTTCTGTTTCTTTGAGGGTTCTCTTGTTCCTTTGAATGGTGTCAAGTTGTTATCTGTCAGCTTCTACGGTGAATATCTCAAAGGGTACTCCCCATTCTTTAAGTTCGGAGAGCATTTCTTTGTCTACTGCGTATTTTTTGCGTGAGCGTATCTTCAGTACCTGTCGGTGCTTTTGATCCGCTATCGATATATAAAGGTCTCCCTTGCGTGCATTGTCGCCGGTAGTGCTGAATTTTGAAAGTGCTTTCATGAAGTTTTCATTTTCGAAGTCTGATCCTATCAGTAACCTTATTCCGTTGGCAAGTGTGCCACGCTTGGATTCGAGTGGCTCTACTGCTTCAAATTTCACGTCTGTGAAGTTTGGATTGTATTGGGCGACTTGATGACTGATGCGCATATATATTGTGTCCCCCTTTACGAATCTCCCTTTGAAGGTGTCGTAGTTTTTGCCAAAGAGTCGCAGTTCTGCTTTCCCATCGAAATCTTCGATGGTCAGTATGCCAAAAGGTTTCCCTTTTTTGCTCATTTTTTCTTGGAAATTGGTGACCATTCCGGCTATTGAGAGTGTAGTCCCGGCTTCTGCTCGCTCTTCGTATTCTCCACATTTACAGTTACAACCGTAGGTTATTTCCATATAATATGGGTCTAATGGATGGGCTGAGAGATATACGGTGACGAGGTTTTTCTCTTCTTCGAGACGTTGCATACGGCTCCATGGAGTAAATTGAGGATAGGGAGGACGATCTGTTTCGATTGGCTCAAGATCTCCGAAGAGGCTTGCTTGGAGTGAGTTGCGGTCGTTCTGTATGTTCTGGCCATATCTTACAAGCTGTTCGGTGTAGCTGACATCGCCTACGGGTGCTACAAACATTTCGCGTGCCATACCGAAGCAGTCGAATGTTCCGGCTTTTGCCAGGTTTTCAATACTTCCACGATTGCAGGCACTGAGATTCACTCTCTCTACGAAGTCGTATATATCCTTGAAGGGCCCATTTTTCTGTCGCTCGGCTATGATGGCGTTGACGGCATTTCCTCCTACGCCTTTGACGGCTCCGAGTCCAAAGCGTATCTCGCCGGTTTTTGACACACCGAATTTTTCGTAGCTTTCGTTGATATCCGGACCTTTAACGGTCAGCCCCATACTCTTGCATTCATCCATGATTTTCTTGAGCTTGTCGCTTTGCGAGAGATTGCGGCTCATGACGCCTGCCATGTATTCAGCCGGATAGTTGGCTTTCAGATAGGCTGTCTGATAGGCCACCCATGAATAGCATGCAGCATGGCTCTTGTTGAAGGCGTAGGAGGCAAATTTCTCCCAGTCTGCCCAGATTTTTTCCAACACTTCCGGTTTGTGTCCGTTTTTCTGACCTTCCTCCATGAATTTTACTTTCAATTTGGCCATCTTGTCTATCTGCTTTTTACCCATGGCTTTGCGGAGCATATCGGATTCGCCGCGGGTGAAGTTGGCAAGTAGACGGGATAGGAGCATGACCTGTTCTTGATAGACGGTAATGCCGTAGGTTTCCTTAAGATATTTTTCCATGATAGGAATATCGTAGGTAATCGGCTCCCGTCCATGCTTTCTGGCAATAAAGGAGGGTATGTAGTCCATAGGCCCGGGGCGATAGAGGGCGTTCATGGCTATGAGGTCTTCAAATTTACTTGGCTGAAGACCTCGCAGTGAGTTCTGCATTCCCGGTGATTCAAACTGGAAGGTGGCTGTAGTGCGTCCGTCGCAGTATAGCTGGAAAGTCTTGGGATCGTCCAGTGGTATGTGGTCTATATCAAGGTCTATACCTCTGGCATTCTTGATATTGGTGAGTACTTCTTTGATGATGGAGAGAGTCTTGAGTCCTAAGAAGTCCATCTTTATCAGCCCGGTCTCCTCAATGACACTTCCTTCGTATTCTGTAGATATTAGTTTTGAGCCATCGGCGTCGGTGACCATCGATACCGGCACCCAGTCTGTTATATCGTCGCGACATATGATGACGCCGCAGGCATGTATGCCGGTGCCGCGGATGTTACCTTCCAATTGTTCGGCATATTCCATGACCTCGCGAATTTTCGGGTCGGGGTTGTTCTTTTCGGCGGCAAACTTGGCATCATATTTTAGAAGGTTCTTGAAGTTGATTTTCGGTGATTTGCCATCGACCTCCGGCAATCTGTCAACTACGAGTTTGGCAAGTCTGTTGGCCTCAGGTAGGGGTACTTCCATCACCTTAGCTACGTCTTTGATAGCTGACTTTGTAGCCATTGTCTGATATGTGATGATGTGAGCTACTTTCTCTTCGCCATATTTTTCGGTGACGTATTTCAATACCTCGTATCTGCCATCGTCGTCAAAGTCAACATCGATATCCGGCAATGATATACGGTCCGGATTCAGGAATCGTTCGAACAGCAGGTCGTATTTTATCGGGTCAATCTGTGTGATACCCAAGCAATAGGCAGCCGCCGAGCCGGCGGCTGAACCACGTCCCGGCCCGACGCTGACTCCCAATTTGTTGCGTCCTACATTGATGAAGTCCTGGACTATAAGGAAATAGCCGGGGAAGCCCATGGTCTTCATGATATACAACTCGAATTCGAGACGTTCGAGGATATCCGGGGGTATGGGATCGCCATAGCGTTTCTTGGCTCCCTCCATTGTTAGTTTATATAGGTAGTCGGCCTCAAATTTGATTCTATAGAGCTTGTCATACCCTCCAAGACGTTGTATTTTCTTATCGGCCTCTTCTTTGCAAAGGACTACGTTGCCATGTTCATCTTGGGTAAATTCATCGAAGAGTTCCTGTTCCGTAATTCGATTGCGGTATTCCTCCTCGGTGCCAAATTCTTTGGGTATCTCGTAGAAGGGCATGATTGGCTCATGGTCAATGCTGTAGCTTTCTATTTTTGACAGAATCTCTCCGGTTGTAGTCAGTGCCTCGGGAATATCAGCAAAGATTTTATTCATCTCGGCTGTGGTCTTTAGCCATTCTTGCTTTGTATAGTGCATTCGCGGCTCGCTGAAGGATTTCTGCATCGATACGCATATTAATCTGTCGTGGGCTTCGGCATCGGTTTCATTGGTGAAGTGGACGTCGTTGGTGGCTACGAGCTTTATACCATATTTCTTGCCGAATTCGATGAGCTCTTTATTTACTCGCTGTTGTTGCGGAAAGGTTTCGGTGTTGGCATTCTCTTTGAAAGTCTCGTGGCGTTGGAGCTCGAGATAATAATCATCGCCAAAGGTATCCTTATACCATTTCACTCTCTCTTCAGCCTCTTGCAAGTCTCCTTCAAGTATCAACTGCGGAATCTCCCCGCCCAGACATGCTGAGCATATAATCAGTCCCTCTTTATGCTTGGCGAGTTCTGCACGGTCGGTCCGAGGTTTGTAGTGTTGTCCCTCCGTCCAAGCTTTGCTGACAAGCTTGATGAGATTCTTATAGCCTGTCTTGTTTTTAGCAAGAACTATAAGATGATTGGAGTTGGAGTTCTTTCCTTTCTTCTCATGCATAGACCCTTTTGCTACATACATTTCGCATCCAAGGATTGGCATAAATTGCTGTTCGGGTGGAAGACTGCCGTTCTTTTTCTTTACATAATTGTAAAATTCCTTACAACCAAACATATTGCCATGGTCGGTCAGAGCTATGCCGCGCATGCCGTCGGCGATGGCTTTGTCTACAAGCTCCTGGATTGTGGCTTTACCGTCCAGAAGTGAGTATTGAGAGTGAACATGTAGATGAGTAAATGGTATATCGGCCATATTAGTGAGTATTTTATGAGAAGAAGTCACAGCCGGAATATCAAATAGCCGGAATGCCGGCAATGAATTTTTCCGATTGTCTCTACAAAGATACAATAAATTTTTGAGCTTTCAATGATCCTTTTCTGATTTTGGACAGATGTGTTTTTTTCTTCCCCAAAAATGTGTTATCTTTGCCAAAAATACAAATGAATCTATTATCAATTCAAACTAACCATGAAAGATAATCGAATCCTTCTTGATAACGAATGGCCAGAGATGCCTGAATTTCAAGAGGGTATACGCCGTGCTCCGGATCGCGGCTACACCCTTACTCCTGAGAAAACTAAAGTTGCACTTGCTAACGCTCTGCGCTACCTTCCCCCGGAACTCCATCAGAAGGCTGCTCCTGAATTTCTTGAGGAGTTGAAGACTCGCGGTCGTATATACGGCTATCGTTTCCGCCCTCAGGGAGACCTCGCTGCCAAGTCTATCGATGAGTACAAGGGCAAATGCATTGAGGGTAAGGCTTTTCAGGTCATGATCGACAATAACCTCTGTTTCGATATAGCTCTCTATCCTTATGAGCTTGTGACTTATGGAGAGACAGGTCAGGTTTGCCAAAATTGGCTTCAATATCGTCTGATTAAAAAATACCTCGAGGAATTGACCGATGAGCAGACTCTCGTAGTAGAATCCGGCCATCCTCTTGGTCTGTTCCCTTCCCGTAAGGATGCTCCCCGTGTGATTATTACTAATGCGATGATGGTAGGTCTTTTTGACAATCTTACCGACTGGCATGAGGCTATGCAGATGGGTGTGGCCAATTATGGTCAGATGACTGCCGGCGGCTGGATGTATATCGGTCCACAGGGTATAGTACATGGTACTTTCAATACAATTCTTAATGCCGGGCGTATGAAGCTTGGCGTTCCCCAGGATGGTGACCTTCGTGGTCATATCTTTATCTCTTCAGGTCTTGGAGGAATGAGTGGTGCTCAGCCTAAGGCTGCTCAGATTGCCGGGGCGGCTGCTATTATCGCTGAGGTTGATGCTTCCCGTATAGAGACTCGTAAGAACCAAGGTTGGGTTGAGGAAGTTACAGACTCAATTCCTGAGGCTTTTGAACTGGCTGAGAAGGCTTTGGCTGAGAAGCGTCCAATATCTATTGCATACCATGGTAACGTTGTTGATCTGCTTGAATATGCTGTAGAACATAATAAGAAAGTGGAGCTCCTTAGTGACCAGACTTCTTGCCATGCTGTTTATGAGGGTGGTTATTGCCCTGTCGGCTTGAGCTTTGAGGAGCGTACAGAACTGCTTCATAGCGACCCTGAGAAATTCCGCCAACTCGTTAATGAGTCTCTGCGTCGTCATTATGAGGCTATTAAGGCTCTCGTGGCCAATGGTACCTATTTCTTCGACTATGGTAACTCCTTTATGAAGGCAGTATATGATGCCGGAGTTAAGGAAATTTCCAAGAATGGTATTGACGAGAAGGATGGATTTATCTGGCCTTCTTACGTTGAGGATATCATGGGTCCGATGCTCTTCGACTATGGTTATGGACCTTTCCGCTGGGTTTGTCTGAGTGGTAAGCATGAGGATCTTGTGAAGACTGACAAGGCTGCTATGGATTGCATCGACGTCAATCGTCGTGGCCAGGACCGTGATAATTACAATTGGATTCGCGATGCTGAGAAGAATGCCCTGGTAGTTGGTACCCAGGCTCGTATTCTCTATCAAGATGCTATGGGGCGTCTGAAAATCGCCTTGAAGTTCAACGAAATGGTGCGTAATGGTGAAGTTGGACCGATTATGCTCGGCCGTGACCACCATGATGTCAGCGGTACCGACTCTCCCTTCCGTGAGACTTCTAATATCAAGGATGGCTCCAATGTTATGGCAGATATGGCTATCCAGTGCTTTGCAGGCAACTGTGCCCGTGGAATGAGCCTCGTTGCTCTCCATAATGGCGGCGGTGTTGGTATCGGTAAGTCTATTAATGGTGGCTTCGGTATGGTTTGCGATGGTAGCGAGCGAGTTGATAATATCCTCAAGCAAGCTATGCTCTGGGACGTAATGGGCGGTGTGGCTCGTCGTTCTTGGGCTCGTAACGAGAATGCTATGTCTACAGTTAAGGAGTGGAACGAAACTCAGGGTGAGAATGGCTTTGTGATTACCGAACCCTTCGTGGCGGATTCCACTCTCCTTGAGAACGCAGTCAAAAATATGTAAATTCATCTAAGGGGGGGTATCATAAATCGACTATCGATTTACACCCTCACTATTAATATATATGAAACAGATTATAGAATGTGTCCCAAATTTTTCTGAGGGACGCGATAAGGAGGTTATCAACAAGATTGTTGAGGCCATAGAAAAAAGTGGCGACGTCAAGGTTCTTGACGTTGACCCGGGTGAGGCTACAAACCGTACTGTTGTAACGTTTGTGGGAGAGCCGCAGCCTGTCATCGAGGCGGCTCTTGCCGGTATGAAGAAGGCTGCTGAGCTCATTGATATGAGCAAGCATCATGGAGCTCACCCCCGTATGGGTGCTACAGACGTTTGTCCGCTGATTCCTGTAAGTGGAATTACCCTGGAGGAGTGTGCTGTATTAGCTCGTAAGTTGGCAGAGCGTGCCGCAAATGAACTGAATATTCCGTGCTATTGCTATGAGGCCGCCGCTTTTACTCCCGAGCGTAAGAACTTGGCTGTTTGCCGCCAGGGTGAGTATGAAGGCTTGTCCGACAGAATGGGTAAGGAGGCCAATGGTCCCGATTTCGGAAATCGTCCCTTTGATGAGGGCGTGGCTCGTACGGGCTGTACTGCTGTTGGTGCTCGTGATTTCCTTATCGCTGTCAATTTCAACCTTAATACTACTTCTACCCGTCGTGCTAATGCTATTGCTTTCGACGTTCGTGAGAAAGGACGCCCGAAGCGTGAGGGTGGCAAGGTGACCGGCAAGAAGCTCAAGGATGAGAATGGCAACGTCATCTGGCTCCCCGGTACTCTGAAGGGTACTAAGGCTATCGGCTGGTATATAGATGAATATGGTATCGCCCAAGTGTCAATGAATATTACAAGTATTGCTGAGACTCCTCTGCATGTAGCTTTCGACGAAGTGTGCAGAGCAGCTGCAGCTCGCGGTATTCGCGTGACGGGCACTGAGATTGTAGGCCTTGTACCCAAGAGTGCCATCGTAGATGCCGGCAAGCATTATTTGCGTATGCAACAGCGCTCTGTTGGTATTCCGGAAAGTGAGATTATCAAGATTGCTGTTAAGTCTATGGGTCTTGATGAGCTTAAACCATTTAATCCTGACGAGAAGGTCATTGAATATATGCTTCAGGACAATAGCAAGAAGCGTCTGGTAGACCTTACTTGTGTCGGTTTTGCTGATGAGACAGCTTCTGAATCTCCGGCTCCGGGTGGCGGTTCTATCTCTGCTTATATGGGTGCGCTGGCTGCTGCTCTTGGTTCGATGGTTGCTAACCTTTCTGCCCATAAGGCCGGTTGGGACGACCGTTGGGAGGAGTTTTCTAATGCGGCTGAGAAGGGTCGTGGTATCCAGGATCGTCTGATTCATCTTGTCGACGAGGATACTGAAGCTTTCAATCGTATTATGGATGTCTTCGCAATGCCGAAGAAGACTGAGGAGGAGAAGGCTGCTCGCGCAGCTGCCATGGAGGCTGCTACTCTTTATGCCACTCAGGTGCCTCTGAATACTATAAAAACAGCTTATGAGACTTTCGATCTTCTTGAAGAAATGGTCCAGAAGGGGAATCCGAATTCTATCACCGATGTGGGTGTGGGTATTCTCGCTGCTCGTGCTGCCGTGCTCGGTGCTCAGCTCAACGTAAGAATCAATGCTGCCGGATTGAAGGATCGTCAGGCTGCTGAGATGCTCGTGGGCGAGGCAGCTGAATATGCTGCCAAGGCTATTGAACGTGAACAGATCCTGCTGGAAAAAGTCAGCAAATTGATCGACGAGTGATGAACAATACTGTAATCATCAATGCTACTCTCACTACCCCTCTGGGCAATTCAGCCCGGAAGGGTAGCGAGATGAATAATATATCAACAGTCCACGATGCTGCCGTTGTCATTACCGGTGGTACTATTTCGTATGTAGGACCTATGGCAGACATGCCGGAGTTTGACAAGTCTAAGTATAATATTGTTGATGCTCATGGTAATGCTGTGTTGCCCGGTTTCGTTGATTCTCATACCCATCTGATCTTTGGAGGTTTCCGCCCTGATGAGTTTGGCTGGCGCCTTAAAGGTGACACTTATATGAGCATTATGGAACGTGGCGGTGGTATTCAAAGTACTGTCAATTCCACACGTGAGGCTTCTCGCGAACATCTTGCAGCTAAGGCTCAATGGTTTGTCAATAGAATGGTAGAGATGGGCGTGACTACAGTGGAGGCTAAAAGTGGCTATGGTCTTGACCTTGAATCGGAGGTGAAGATGCTTGATGCTATCAGCGACATCGCCAATGACATTTCTACGAAGCTTCGGGTGGTAAGCACTTTCTTGGGAGCCCATGCTGTTCCTAAGGAATATAAGGGACGTACTGCTGAGTATTGCGATATCATCATAGATGAGATGCTCCCGAAGGTCAAAGACCGTGCTCGTTTCTTTGATATCTTTACAGAAAAGAATGTATTCGAGATTGAGGATTCCCGTCGTCTGCTCAATGCTGCTAAGGAGGCGGGTATGGAGTTGAAGTTGCATGCCGATGAAATCGTTACTCTCGGTGGCGCTGAGTTGGCAGCTGAGGTTGGAGCCGTTTCTGCCGACCATCTCTTGCATGTCAGCGATGAGGGTGTGAAGCGTATGGTTGAAGCCGGAGTAGTAGCCACTCTTCTTCCTCTTACGGCTTTCACACTCAAGGAACCTTATGCCCCGGCAAGGAAGTTTATTGATGCGGGGGCTGCAGTAGCGCTTGCTACAGACCTGAATCCGGGTAGTTGCTTCTCGGGGTCTATTCCTCTGACTATTGCTCTGGCTTGCATCTACATGAATATGACAATTGAGGAAACCTTAACGGCTTTAACCCTCAATGGTGCAGCTGCTGTCGGCTTGGCCGACAAGACGGGGTCGCTTGAGGTGGGCAAGTCCGGCGACGTTGCTATCCTTCATTTTGATAATTATCGGATGCTTCCCTATTATGTTGGTATGAACTGCGTTAAGACTGTTATTAGTCAGGGGCGCGTAGTGTCAGACCAGCAATCTATTGAAAAATAATTTCTAAAATTTAATATATGGCAAAGCTCGAAACATATGCTATTGGTAGCAGCCAGCTGACTTATGATCTTATTGAAAAGATCCTTAAGGATAATACTAAGCTGACTCTTTCCGATGAGGCTATCGCAAAAATTACCCATTGCAGAGATTTTCTCGACAAGAAAACTGATGAAAACAGTGCTCCTATCTACGGTGTTACTACCGGTTTTGGTTCCCTCTGCAACAAGCATATCTCTCAGGATGAACTCTCCACACTTCAGGAAAATCTCGTTAAGAGCCATTCCTGCAGCGTTGGTATCCCCGTTGATAAGACTATCGTTAAGCTGATGCTCCTTCTGAAGGCTCACGCTCTGAGCATGGGTTTCAGTGGTGTGCAGGTTCAGACTGTACAGAGAATCCTTGATTTCTACAATAATGACATCCTCCCGGTTGTCTACGATCGTGGCTCTCTGGGTGCTTCCGGTGATCTTGCTCCTTTGGCAAATCTTTTCCTGCCTCTAATCGGTGAGGGTGAGGTTGTATTTAAGGATAAGGTAATCAAAGGTAAAGAGGCTCTCAATATCTTCGGCTGGAATCCTATCAAGCTGAAGTCTAAGGAGGGTCTTGCTCTTCTGAATGGTACTCAGTTTATGAGTGCTAATGGTATTAAGGCGCTTATTGATGGTTGGCATCTTGTCAATTGCTTCGACCTTTTTGGCGCTATGAGCTTGGAGGCTTTCGATGGCCGCATTGAGCCTTTCTGGGATCAGATTCAGCAGGTTCGTCCTCATCCCGGACAGATTCAGACCGGCAAAATCTTCCGCAATCTTCTCAACGGTAGCGAGATTATCAAACGTGAGAAGGCCCACGTGCAGGATCCTTACTCTTTCCGTTGCATTCCTCAGGTTCATGGTGCTGTTAAGGATGCAATGTGCCACGTTACCGACGTGCTTCATATCGAGATTAACTCCGTAACTGACAATCCCACTGTGTTCCCGGATGAGGATCTCGTAATCAGTGGTGGAAATTTCCATGGAGAACCTCTGGCTCTTGCTTTTGACTACATGGGTGTGGCCCTTCATGAGCTTGGAAATATCTCCGAACGCCGTGTGGCTCAGCTGATTCTTGGTCTGAGAGGCCTTCCTGAATTCCTCGTGGCTAAGCCGGGTCTGAATTCCGGTTTCATGATTCCGCAGTATGCCGCAGCTTCTATGGTTAGCCAGAATAAGATGTATTCATGGCCTGCAAGTTGTGATAGCATCGTAAGTTCTAATGGACAGGAGGATCTCGTGTCTATGGGTGCTAACGCTGCCACTAAGCTCCACAAGATTATTGCTAATTTACAATATATCGCTGCTATTGAGCTTATGAACGCTGCGCAAGGTCTCGACTTCCGCCGTCCCCTGAAGTCTTCTCCATACATTGAAAAGGTAATGAAGGCTTATCGTGAGCATGTTCCCTTTGTGACAGACGATGTTGTAATGACAGATTACATCACTGCTACAATGAACTTCCTCCACAATTTCGATATCAATATCGAGGACGGTAGCGACGCTTAAGAGTCATTACAATAGATTCATAATTCTTATTTTTAGTATGAAGACTCCGACCTCTTGCGATCGGAGTCTTTTCATTATGAAGTGATTTAAACTTTTTTCAAATGCGAGATTCATTAAGATTTTGAGAATATTTCGTTTCTTGAAGAAGGAGTAATGCTCGCATTATTCCCTCTTCAAGTGAAGAAACTGTCACAAAAATAACCGCGCATAAAGTTTAAATTTAAATTGACCATCTACTTAGTGCTTACAATTTCTATTATATGCTAAAGGATTTTGTTGCTATTTTTCTTGGTGGTGGACTTGGAAGTGTGATGCGTTATGGCATGCAGCTGATAATGCATGAACGCATCGCTACATATCATTTTCCGTGGGCCACTTTTTCTGTCAATATTATAGGCAGTTTCCTTATCGGACTCTTTTACGCAGTTTCTGCAAGATTTAATCTCTCAGAAGAGACACGTCTTTTTTTGACTGCCGGACTTTGTGGCGGTTTCACAACGTTCTCTACTTTCAGCAATGATACACTTTCTATGCTGCGAACCGGGGATTGGCTTCCGGCAATTATCTATATCTTCTCAAGCATATTGGTGGGTATTGTAGCTTGCATGGCCGGTGGCTATCTCGGGTTATCTTCGAGGTAAGTTCCCATTTATGATACACCCTCTTTGTGAAACATGTAAAAAGAAGCCGAAGACTGTTGATGTCTTCGGCTAGTGTTTGTTATGAATCGGATTGATGATTATTTTATCCGCAATGCCAGAATTTACGTACCATCTTGAGCATTCCCTTATGGTCGCCCTCGAGCTTCTTGCGGAGGTTGGCGTCATCGTAGCTCTCAAGCTTGGAGATGATACCATCAATCATGCGGGGTGAAAATACGTCGTTACGCTCAAATACCTCACGCTGTTCACGGAGTGCCTGAGCTGAGGCTTTGCAACTGTCGGGGAGTGAATTTAGAGAGGCAAGTTTGTCTTTGTTCTCTTCGTTGTGGATATTGACACTGACGTACATCTCTTCGGCTCTCTTCAGAGCATCGGCAGCTTCGAAGCCGGTGCGAGCAGCTACTACCATGCCGGCAATCAGCTGATAAACATCGGCGGAACCATCAGCAGAGCGGAGCTCTACAGTCTGCTTCTGCGGAATTTCTTCCTTAACGTCAATCTCAAGGGGATTGGCCTGGGAGCACATATCTTTCTCTCCTGTCCAGCCCAGAGGTACACGTACGAGTACGGAGCGATTGCGGTCGCCCCAGCAGATGGATGTTGGTGCTTCCTGATGAGGTACGAGGCGGAAATAGCTGGTGGGCACTTTGTTGCCCATAGCTGTAAGTGCCGGTGCATATGTAAGAATGCCGGAGATGGCTTTCTTGGCGATGTCGGAAAGTACACCGTTTTCTGTCATCATATTCTGATTTCCCTTCATCACCTTGAAGTGGATATGCAGACCGCTACCGGCTTTCCCGGCTGTAATCTTAGGTGCAAAGGTTACGTCCAGGCCTTTCTTTCCGGCAAGTGTGCGGATTATCCATTTGGCAATCATTAGATTGTCGGCAGCTTGAACGGCAGGAATCGGAAGGAATTCTATTTCGTTCTGCTCGTAGATTACGTCGTCGAGTGTGAAGTTGCCAACCTCGTTGTGGCCATATTTGATTTGACCACCGGCCTGAGCTATCAATGCCATGCACTCTGTGCGGAATTCATTAAATTTTGAGAAGGGTGCAGACTCGTGGTAGCCTTTCTGATCAGAGGCGTGGAACAGTCCCGGATCTTCAGCGATTACATAGTATTCGAGTTCTCCCATGGCGTAGAATTCCATCCCTGTCACCTCGCGGAAGGATTCGCACGCTTTGCGAAGTGTGTATTCCGGAGATGCCTGAAGGGGATTACCCTCTTTGTCGAAGAATGTGGCAAGCATGGCCAGTGTTGGAATCTCTGCAAAGGGATCTACGAATGCTGTGCTGAAGCGGGGAATTACGTACAAGTCAGAGTTACCTGCCTCAATAAAGGGGAAGAGGGAAGAACCGTCTACTCGTTCTCCAAATGTCAGTATAGAATTCAGATAGTCTTCTGAATTGATTACAAAGTTGAGGGTTTTCAGACGATTGTCATCTGCGGGATACATAAAGTTGATCATCTTTATGTCATTCTCCTTGACAAACCTGATGATGTCTGCCTTTCGGATCTGTTCCGGAGTCTTTTGAAGATACTGCACTACCTTGTTGGGGCAGAGTCTTACGTCGGTGTTCATGATATAAGATATTGTAGGTTAGTTTTATAGATTTGTAATTTCTTGTGGTCTATCTTGGAAACTCTCTTTTCCACTGATGTATGACCAAAAATGTCTACAAATTTATAAAATTAATTCAATATCCCCAAAATGTTTTTTAATTGTTCAAATTTGTTCAAATTGTTCTTTCCAAACCCAAGGGGTTGTGATTAATCAGCACGTAGGGGACGTCTATGCTACAGTTGGAGGTTGTATCATAAATCGTCTTTTAAATAAAATGCGGGACGCCATGGAGCGTCCATATATAATCAACTTGTTATAACGGACGTACCATGGTGCGTAGTCGAGAGTGTTTATATAATTTTCTTTGATACATTTAGGGTGTATAGTAGACGCGGACTTCCCCTATGGGTAGTTTACCAACTACGTATAGTGGTATTTTGTCTTTATCTGCCGATATCCATGCATGGATGTCATCGCTCGATTTTTTCTTGTTGTCGCTTGTAAATTTGAAGTTTAGCTTGTAGGCCTGTCTCACACTTTTGTTGCGCAATTTTAGTGTCTCCAGTCCAATCATTTTGATTGTTAGTGTCTCTGTCTTGCTCCCTGAAAAGATCGTAAATTTCAATGTCTCTCCTTTCTTCATATTATGGAAGTTTAAGAGGCGTATGTAGTAGAATATGGATAGCATGTCAAACCCGGGACCAATGGCAGACAGTGATTTCTGGGATCGTGAGAATTTCCCGTCTTTCCCTTCTCTGACTCTATTGCATGAGACTTTGGTGTTTCCTCCGGTTCGGGTGAATTTTAATACATCGCGACCATATCGCCCCCCTTCATGTGTAGTCTTTTCGTAGCCGGTGACCACAAATCCGTTGCGCAATGCTGTAGATTCCAATGTATCTCTAACTTTGTATATTTTGTCGGCCCATGACAGAGTCTTGGCCGTCAGTATCATTCGATATGTGTTTCCAACGTTTGTCAGCCGGAGTGTTGCCTTTCCCGCATCTTTATGAATCATCCCCCACTTATAAGTGATGGTATAGTTTAAGGTTTCGTTGAAGAGTGTAGCAGCTTCGGATATAGATGCAAAAATCCCGGCAATAATTGTTAGGATTATCACCGAGATTATTCTGTTGAAGTTTCTTTTCATCACGCGTATTTGTCAAGCTCCGACTTGAGGTCATCGGCACTGTGTACGCCGGATGCTCTCCATTTAAGCTCTCCGTTTTTGAATATCATCAATGTAGGAACTGAGCGAACGTTGTAGATTGCGGCAAGTTCCTGGTTCTTATCAATATCTATTTTATATATCTTGGCATTGTCGCCTACTTTGGTATGCAGTTCCTCAAGTATGGGGTGCATCATCTTGCATGGTCCACACCATGTTGCGAAAAAGTCTATCAATACGGGTACTTCACTTTTGATAAGATCTTCAAACTTTTCCATATTAGTCCTTTCTTTGGTTCTAATATCTAAACAAACTACCATCAGTGAATGTTCAACATCCTGAGTCCCGAGTCCCCCGTCACTCGTCTCTAATCTTCCATGATGGTGAATTTGTCGGCATCCCGCCATGCCGGAAATTTCTTGCGGAAGGAGTCGAGCTTCTCGCGATCGAGCACTGCATATTGGAATTCCTCTACTGAGCTGCAGGTATCGATTCTTTTCCCTTTGAAGTCTATTACTGCTGAGTCTCCATTGTAGAGAAACCCTCCGGTGTCTGTTCCTTTGCAGTCAACGCCACAGACATATGCCTCGTTTTCTATAGCACGTCCTATCAATAGTTGATTCCAGGCCGCTACACGTGCTATAGGCCAGTTGGCCACACATATCAGAGCGTCGTATTCGTTGTCTACGTTTCTACACCATATCGGGAAGCGTATATCGTAGCATACTACCATTGCCAGATTCCAGCCGCGGTAGCGTATCTTCATGCGGCTATGACCGTGGGAGAATACTTTGTCTTCTCCGGCCATGGTGAAAAGATGTTTTTTGTCGGCAAAGGTTTCATCGCCTCCCGGCTCTATGAAGAATGCCCGATTGTAGAGCGATCCTCCTGTGTCGGCGATGTATGTGCCGGCTATGGCCATATTATGCTTTGACGACATTTGCTTTAGAAATTCTATCGTATGTCCGGTGTTGCGTTCTGCAAAGCTGCGTACGTGTTCTTTGTCTCCGGTTATGAAACCGGTGGAAAAGGTCTCCGGAATTATGACTAAGTCTGTAGCCGGATGTATGCGATTCATTGCCTCTTCGAGTTTGGAAAGGTTCTCTTCCTTGTTTTCCCAGGTTATCTCCATGGGGAAAAGGCAGACGTTTAGATTTTTGTCCAACATCTATTTATATAATTGTTTTACTATGCAGATTGTCAACTGCTTATATAGAAAATTTGTCAGGATAACGAGCTAATGGCGCACTATTTGCATAGAAGGCTTTTACCGTTTGCATGTCAGCAACAATGTCGCCGGATGGCTCAAACTCTTTTTGTATTATGACTCTTTTGTGTTTGAAATCTATCAATCCCAGTTGTATGGGGACGTGGGCTCCAATTGCTATCCGTAGGAATCCGGATCTCCATTCAGCATTAAGACTGCGCGTCCCTTCCGGGGTGACGGCAAGGTTCATGTAGTCTGTTTTTTCGAATTGATGGATAATTGCTTCGGTAAGCCCAGAGCCTGATGCCCCGGAGGGAACGGGGATTCCCCCAAGTGATTTCAATAAATATTTCAATGGGAAGAAAAACCAAAATTTCTTCATCAGAAAATTGGCTTCTCTTCCCAGTGATTTATACGATGCCAGTCCGATGATAAAGTCCCAATTGGAAGTGTGGGGTGCTACGCATATCACACACTTCTGACGTCGGGGGGCAGTAATCTCTACCTTCCACCCGGCGAGCCTGAGACAGTATCCCCAAATATTGGCCATGTCCTTTGATTGGTATATGATTCGTTAGTTGACAGCTGCTTTCTGCTCCTGCTTTACGGATTCTGGTATTGCGGAGTTGTAAAGCTTCAGTGCCTCTGAAATCTTCTCGTTGAAGTCTTTCTCAATCTTATTGTAGAGGGCTTTGAAGAATTTTTTCTTCTCTGTGGAGTACTCTTTTTTGCTGGGGAAGGCTTTGACTCCCTTGTCGAAGAAGACGTTGGAATGCAGGCGGGCTTCTTCGGTTGCGTCAAGTACTTTGCCTATTGCTTCTGATACTTTTGCCTTGTCTACTCCTTCTAAGTTGACGAAGGAGATCATCATGTTCTCACACAGGTCGGCACCTAAGATGTCTACCACTTTCTTGAATGTTCTTTTGTTTGCCATGGTTTTTATATAGTTTATTCCGATGTTATGTAAATCTAACTTTTTCGGACATTTTCTATCTATTATTATTAACACTCTTTATAGACCATTTGTTGTATGGCTATTGTATTTTCTATCTCAGACTCCGCTTGAGTCTATGCTCGCCGTTCTTTTCTGCTGGCATCCAGCCGCAGGAGTATAAACAGTAGTATGGTAAAGCCCCATAATGATGATCCTCCGTAGCTGAAGAAGGGGAGAGGAATGCCTATGACAGGACACAATCCGAGCACCATTCCTACATTGATACTTAAATGGAATATCAAAAATGATACCACACAGTAGCCGTAGACTCGCCCAAAGGGACTTCGTTGTCGTTCGGCTACATGTATCAACCTCAGGATGAATGCCAAAAAGAATACCAGTACTAAAGAGGCTCCTACAAACCCTTGCTCTTCGCCGATTGTGCAGTAGATAAAGTCGGTATGCTGTTCGGGAACGTATTTAAGTTTTGTTTGTGTGCCGTTGAGGAAGCCTTTTCCGGTTGTACCACCGGATCCAATGGCGATTTTCGACTGGTTGACGTTGTAGCCTGCCCCCCGTGGGTCATCTACTATTCCCAATGCTACCATAATTCTCTGACGCTGATGAGCCTGCAAGACGTTGGTGAAGACATAATTCACCGAGAAGAGAAACATTACCGATACTGCGACAAAACTAATGGTAATCAGGAATTTTTGTATCCTGTGGCGGAACATTGCAATGGCTGTATATATCATAGCAGCTCCGAGAATACTTAGAAAATATATTTCTCCGGGTATTGTTATTCCACATAGTGAAAGTACACTTACAATTATTCCGGATCCTACAAATCCAAAGATGACGTTGCGGGCAATGATGATATCTTTGCAGTAGAAGAGCAACATCAATGAATATATTAGCAAGATTATGAGGAAGACGGAGAATTCGCCGATAGGTATGCCGAGTACCAATGGTGTGCTGAATTTTACGGCTACTACAAAATAGGTGATTGCACTAAGCACTGAAAAGAGTACCATTCCGCTCATCCCTTCGCGATAAAGGACGAATATCAGCGAGAAGTATACCAACGCACTTCCCGTTTCGTTTTGAGCAAGTATGAATATGACAGGCAAGAAGATAATAATCATTGCCCGGAAATAGTTGCTTATCTTCGCATTGAGATTAAAATTGTAGGAGTCAAATAGCTTTGCCAAGGCCAGTGCCGTGGCAAATTTTCCGAATTCTGCGGGTTGGAGACTGACCGGACCGAATACGAGCCATGAGTGGCTACCTTTGATGTCGGGAGCTACGAATATCGTGACTATCAATAATAACAGGATGATGCCATATATAGGATATGCATATGCTTCATATAGTCGATAGTCAAGAAGGAGTATCATACATCCTAATATCAACGATAGTCCTATCCACAGAAATTGCTTGCCGCTGAAGGTGTCGAAGTCAAACATCCCGACATGATCAAAGTTGTAGCTTGCGGCATAGATGCTGACAGCTCCGGATATTACCAGTATCAGAAACAGCAGTACCGTAATCCAGTCGATCGACCGGAAGACGGATGCATTAGCTTCAGTGTTTTTTAACTCCACTTGACGATATTGTATTAGAAGTTAACATTCGTTGTTCCAACCCGCGTCTTTCTTGACTTATCTCCCCTTTGAGATATTTTTCAATCATGAGCGAACCAATAGGCACTCCGAATGTGGCTCCGAATCCTGCGTTTTCTACATATACGCATATGGCTATCTTCGGATTGTGGTAAGGAGCAAATCCCATAAATACGGAGTGGTCGCGGCCGTGAGGATTTTGTGCCGTTCCTGTCTTCCCACACACTTCAAGCCCGGGAAGGTTGGCTGTGCGACAGGTACCTCCTGTGACGGCCATACGCATTCCTTCGGCTACTGTCTCGTAGTGTCGCTTGTCGATGTGGGGCTTATGTCGGGTGCGATATTTTATGTCGATGATGCTGTCTGAGATAGCCTTTACAATGTGAGGGGTGTAGTACCATCCGCGGTTGGCTATGGTTGCTCCTAAATTTGCAATCTGCAATGGCGTGGCAAGTACTTCTCCCTGTCCGATACTTATGGATATAACGGAATTGGCTCGCCATGTTGGCCCGCGGAAGGAGTCGTCGTAGTATTTAGGGTTGGGTATGAAACCTCGACTTTCGCCGGGGAGGTCTACTCCTAAGGGGTATCCGTATCCCATCTCAACCATGTAGTTTTTCCACTTCTCAAGTTGTTTCCCGGGGCTGGTGTGGGGTTTGTCAAGGAAATTTTTCAATCCCCAGCAGAAGTACGCGTTGCATGATGTCTGCAAGGCTGGCTTCAAGGCGATGGGGGATCCGTGTCCGTGGCAGCCTACCCTGAGGCCGTTGACATAGCCACGATGACATGGATAGGAGGTCCCGTTGGTGACTACTCCCTCTTGTAGAAATATCAATCCTTGGGTTGGCTTGAACGTTGACCCCGGTGGATATGCTCCTTGAAGTGCCCGGTCGTAGAGTGGCTTGAAAGGATCTTTTACAAGGTTGGCATAGTTATTACCTCGGTCTTTACCGATGAGCAACGAGGGGTCGTAGTTGGGGGAGGTCACAAGTGCTAATATCTCGCCCGTTTCCGGCTCAATGGCTACTATGGCTCCTATTTTTCCTTTCATTAGCTGCTCGCCATATTGTTGCAATTCTACGTCGATCGACAGTGTGAGGTTCTTCCCCGATTCGGGTGCGATATCATCGGCACCATCATGATACTTTCCCTTCAGACCTCCATTGGCGGCTTTCATCAGTATCTCTACGCCTTTCTTGCCACGAAGTGCTTTCTCGTAACTTTTCTCCACTCCGAGGTCTCCGGTATAGTCTCCACGGCGATAGTAGCGGTCTGCGTCTATATCATGGGCATTCACCTCTCGGATGTTTCCGAGAATATTGGAGGCTACAGCGTAGTTATATTGCCGGATTGTACGTTTTTGGATGAAAAAGCCGGGAAACAGGTATAGCTTCTCTTCCAGTCGCCCATAGTCTTCTTGAGAAAGCTGTGATATTAGCTTCTGGGGTGTATATGCAGAATAGCCGGGATTTAATCGTGGATTTTTCATATCGGCACATCTCTGCCGGAGCTCTTCCATCGAGAGTCCCAATATTTTGCAAAATGCTAAGGAATCGAACTTCTCTCCGATATCTTTGGGTATGAGCATAACGTCATACGTGGGCTGATTGAAGACAACAAGTTTTCTATTGCGGTCGTAGATCAGTCCTCGAGCCGGGAATATGGTGCGTTTCAGAAATGCGTTGCTGATGGCGTTTTCTTTGTACTGGGTGTCCAATACTTGTAGATTGAAAAGCCGCAGTAAGTATAGTGCGATTATAACGCATATGAAGCCTCCGATGATATATTTCCTCTTCTCGTATTTATAATCTTTCACGATTGTTGACAATTAGGCTGTCGGCAGCGAGTATGAGTATAAAGCTGAGTATTGTACTCGCAGCGGTCATGATAACTATTTCTTTAACGGAAGCGAAGCTAAAATATTCTATTGAGAAGTTCAGCAGACAGAATAGTCCGGTCATCGACAGAAGGTATTTGCTATATGTTGCCCATCCCATAGAATACAATGAGGGTGTCATATAGGCGGTTTTATCGTCGCGCGGTACGTAGGCGAAGAATATCGGTTTTTTCACTGCGGCAAGAAGTACACATGAGAGTGCGTTGATGCCTGGAGTGTCGGAAAAGAGGTCTACGATGAAGCCTTCTAGAAATGCAAATGTATATAGCAAGTTGAGGTTCAGGCTTATTGGTAGCCGAATTATAAAGAATATGAAAAGAAATGGTATGGCAACGTTAAACAGTGCGATATGATTACATATCAGCACCTGAAACAGGACCACGATTATAAATGTCACTGTGAATATTCTTACGTCGCGATTCATCTTTTTATATAAGTTCTCAGTTCTCAGTTCTAATTCCTCACTTCTCAGTTCTCACTTCTCAGTTCTCAGTTCTCAGTTCTAATTCCTCACTTCTTATCGGTCTGAATGTCGAATGTCGCCAGAGAGTCGAGTTCATGTTTGTATATATCCTTGATAACTCTGACTGTACTCAGTGTTTTAAAGTCGGATGTAAGTCGCACTTTGAATACGTAGTAGTTGTCGTCAGATGTCCTTACTCGATTGAGTATCACTCCAACCGGGAGATTGGCCGGGAATGTTGTGGAGAACCCGCTGGTGACTATTGTGTCTCCAACGCGATATTTGGCATGACGCGCTATCTCTTCAACATAGGCGATATTGGGGTCGCTACCTCGCCAACTGAGCTGTCCTACGTAGGGTGTCTTGTGGATCTTTACTGAGAAGTGTTGTGTCTCGTTGAGTAAAGATATAACTCGAGCCGTATTTGGTCCTACTACGTTGACAATGCCTACTATTCCGTTGTGGTCCACAACTCCCATTCCGGGTTCTATGCCGTCATTGCGCCCTTTGTCTATTGTGAAGTAGTTGCGAGGATGGCGTGTGGAGTTGTTGATGACGGTCGACAGAACGTAGCTGAATCTATTTTCATTGCGTGAATAGGCCGTGTCCGAAAGGAGTCCCTTGCTTACAGCCAATTCTCGCCGAAGGTTGAAGACTTCATTCTCCAAATTGGCATTGGATGCCTGGAGCTGAGCATTGATCTCTCGAAGATTGAAATATCCTGTCACTGAGTTGGATACTCCGTATACGCTACTGCTCACTGAGTTTGCACTCGTTAGATATACGTTCTGATGATAGCTGTCGGAGTCAAACAATAGCATACAACTAATCAGCACATAGAATGTAAAGACAAACCATGTGCTGTTTTTGAGTATGAAGTTAAGGAGATTTCTCACCTTTTGACTTTATCTTATAAGGAATGAGAAGCGGTTGATGTTCTTCAGTGCTATTCCGGTACCTTTGGCTACTGCGTGTAATGGATCTTCCGCAATTTTAAATTCTATGCGAATTTTGTCTGTAAATCGCTTGGCAAGTCCACGAAGCAGTGCTCCACCGCCTGCAAGGTAGATGCCGTTCTTGACGATGTCGGCATATAGCTCAGGAGGTGTCTGTTCCAGTGCTGCAAGTATGGCGGCCTCCATTTTTGATATTGATTTCTCTATGCAGTGGCTGATTTCTTCATGTGTGACCGGTACTTCCATCGGAAGTGCTGTCATTCTGTTCGGACCACTAACTACGAACGGCTCCGGTGCGTCTTCAAGTTCGGGCAACGCTGAGCCTACGTTGATTTTGATACGCTCTGCCATTGTCGTGCCCACTTTCAGATTGTGAACGCGTCCCATGTGCTCTTGGATATCAGCCGTGAGGTCGTTGCCGGCTACGCGGATACTCTTGTTGCTGACAATACCGCCAAGTGATATGACGGCAATTTCTGTAGATCCGCCACCGATATCTACAATCATATTGCCTTCAGGAGCTTCTACGTCCAGTCCGATACCTAAGGCCGCTGCCATGGGTTCGTATATCATATAGACATCTCGTCCTCCGGCATGTTCCGATGAGTCGCGTACCGCACGAATCTCTACCTCAGTGGATCCAGAGGGGATACATACTACCATCCTTAAGGAGGGGGAGAACCAACGACGTTTGTTGCTGACCATCTTGACCATGCCGCGAATCATTTGCTCCGCAGCGTTGAAGTCTGCTATTACGCCATCACGCAACGGTCGGATTGTGCGTATGCCGGGAGGCTCCTTGCCCTCCATCTGGTGGGCTTGTGTGCCTACTGCCAATAGCTTGTCGGTTTTATTCTCTATGGCGACTACTGAGGGCTCGTCTACTACGATCTTGTCGTTGTGTATGATGATGGAGTTGGCTGTGCCAAGGTCCATTGCTATTTCTTGTGTGAAGGAGAAAAGTCCCATTTTTCTGTTGATTAATGATTTAAGACTCATTTCATCTATTGCTTCTGTCTCTGCTTAAGGAGATTGCTCTCTCTTTTGCATTAGTGATTGCAAAGTTAACAATTCTCCGACAATTTTCAAACTCGTTTTTTTCTCAATTTTTATTATTTTTTAATGTATGGTTGCCTTGACCTACTCTTAGTGTCCATCTTATAAAAAGGAATCCGAACTCTATGGAGTTCGGATTCCTTTTTTCTTGCTATCGCTGTGTGCGATTTGTATTGAGATTATACTGTTTATTTGAAGTAGGTATCAAGTGCGTAGTTAACTGTGTCAATAAGGTAATTGAGGTCGCCATCACCCTCTGGTTTCATCTGCTTGGCGCGCTCCAATAGCTCCTGTGCAGCTTTGAAGTAGTTGTCGCGAATGTTGGTTTTGGCTGCACGATCTGTCGGATCTACTACATTCCATTTCTCTGTTCCTACTCGGATAAGCTTGTTGGCTGCTACCTTAAGAATGTCGTAAGTTACACCGTCAAGTGTTGTGGCCTTACGGTAGTCTGCTTCTGAAGCATCGGCATTTCCCATTCTGTCATATATAAAGGCACGAAGTCCGTAGAGATCTGCATTCTCAGGGTGCTGTGCAAGCAGGTCGTTGAGAAGTGCCAAGGCCTCTGCATCTTTACCATTATTCATCATGGTATTGACCATGTTGTTGATAAAGAGTGGCTGTGACAGACCAAATTGCTTATATCCGGCTGTTGCAATCTCCATGATTGCTTGCTCTGATTTGTCTCCAAGTGTGGAGTCGTTCTGTGCGAGGTTTTGCCATCCGGCAATTTCATATATGTACGCCTCGGGTTGATCATACCCGGCTTTGCGAGCTTTCTCGAAGGCCTTGATAGCATCCTTTACTTGGCTTGCTGACCAAGCTGCAAGACCGGCATTGTAGTAGGATGTGGCGCGCACGGAGTCGGGGAAGTTTGCGAGCTTCTTGCTGAATTCGGGCATTGTAGGCATGTCGCCATAAATCATGAAGAGCTTATAGCCTTCGGGATAAAATTTCTGAGCATTGAAGGCATTAGCTCCCTCACGGAAGAAGTTCTCATGGTGGGATTCTATCTCGCCGAGCACTTTCTTTGTATATTTAGGCTTTACCTGTCCCTTTTCGTTGGGTTGCTGGTCCAGAGGAAGCATCTGCATGAAGTATTCGTAGCCGTTCATTAGCTGTGTGGGCATCACTGATTTGTCGACCTTGTCGCTGTTGGGGTCTATCATCAGCATGTTGTTGGCCTTGTCGTAGGCATCCCATTCTATCTGTCCTGCTGTGAAGTAGGTGTAGGGATCGTTTGCTGACTCGGAATTGAAGATAGCTTCTTTAATCAGTGCGCGAGCTGCCGGAAGGTCTTTCCCTCCGAGTTTCTTAGCCTCGTCTACTTTGGCCTTCTGTGCGCTCGCTCCGGCAATGGCCAAGAAGCAGAGTGCAAATGTCAATAGCTTTTTCATATCTTTACTTTTGTTGATTGTCTAATGTTATATACTTTCGACCAACTATTTTATAAATGGTTTATTCTCCTATTATAAATGGTTTATTCTCCCTGATTGTTTTTCGGAGTTTATACATTTTCTTCTCCTTCTGCTATCTCTTCAGTATATTCTGATTCAGTAGTTGCTGGCTCAGAGGTGGTATTGTCGTTGGTTTCGGTTCCTTCAACATTCTCTTCATCTTCTTCCGGAGCGGTCTCTACTTTGCATACGCTGGCTATTTTGTCATCGCGCTTGGCAAGGTCTATTAGTCTCACTCCCTGTGTGGCTCGTCCGGTGATGCGGAAGTCGGCTACTCTGATGCGGATGGTGATTCCACTCTGGTTTATGATGACAAGGTCGTTGTTGTCATTGACATTCTTTATCGCAATGAGTTCGCCGGTCTTCTCTGTGATGTTGAGTGTCTTCACTCCCTTTCCACCACGGTTTGTCACACGATAGTCTTCCAGAGAGGATCGTTTGCCATAACCGTTTTCGCTGACTACCATCACTGTCTCATCGGGATTGCCATTGACTGTAATCATGCCGACAACTTCGTCGTCGGGTCCGTCGAGTGTCATTCCGCGCACACCAGTCGATACTCTACCCATGGTGCGTACTTTACTTTCGTTGAATCGAATGGCTCGTCCTTTGCGGTTGGCAAGTATGATTTCTGAGTTACCATTGGTCAGTCGTACCTGGATTACCTGATCATCCTCACGGATTACGATGGCGTTGACACCGCTCGTGCGCGGACGTGAGTAATCATAGAGTGAGGATTTCTTCACCACACCTTTCTTTGTGGCGAATATAAGGTTGTGTGACCGGGTATATTCCGGATCATCCAGATGTTTCACTCGGATAAAGGCATTGACACAATCGTCAGATTCTATTTGCAGAAGGTTCTGAATGGCACGTCCCTTGGAGTTTTTAGCACCCTCGGGAATTTCATATACCTTGAGCCAGTAGCAACGTCCCTTCTGTGTGAAGAAGAGCATGTAGTTGTGGTTTGTAGCCGGATAAATATGCTCAATGAAGTCTTCATCACGTGTGTTGGAGCCTTTGTGTCCTATGCCGCCGCGATGTTGTGCGCGAAATTCTGATAGGGGAGTGCGCTTGATGTAGCCAAGGTGAGAGATGGTAATAATCATCTCATCATCCGGATAGAAGTCCTCAGCGTTAAGATCCGGTGAGAACTTGGAGATGATGGTGCGTCGTTCATCACCATATTTATCGCGCACTGCGATAAGCTCTTCTTTCATTACCCTACGGCATTCTTGGTCATCGCTAAGGATGAGGTTGTAATGCTCTATCAATACCATCAACTCATCGTATTCGGCTTTCAATTTCTGCATCTCCAGTCCGGTTAGCTGACGCAGACGCATTTCTACAATTGCTCGAGTCTGAATCTCATCGAGCTCGAAGCGCTCAGATAGTCGCTGACGAGCCTCTTCGGTGGTGGCCGATGATCGTATGATTGCTATTACCTCATCGATATTATCGGTAGCTATCATTAATCCACGCAGGATATGTGCACGCTCTTCCGCTTTGCGGAGTTCGTAGCGTGTACGGCGGATTACTATCTCGTGGCGATGTTCTACGAAGGCCTCAAGTATCTCTTTTAGAGTCAGTGTCTTCGGACGTCCCTTGACCAGTGCTACGTTGTTGATGCTGAAGGAGGTCTGGAGCTGTGTGAGCTTGTAAAGCTTGTTGAGTACTACATTGGCATTAGCATCGCGTTTGATGTCAATGGCGATATGCATTTGTCCGCGAGCGGATGTGTCGGTGATGTCGGCAATGCCGTCTATCTTCTTGTCGCGTACAAGGTTGGCTATGCTCTCTACCAGCTCATTCTTGACTACTCCGTAGGGAATTTCTGAGATGACTATCTGGTCATGGTTGCCGTCATTTTCTATTTCGGCTTTTGCCCGTATTATTAGTCGCCCTTTGCCGGTCTCGTATGCTTCGCGAACTCCCTGAAGTCCGAAAATCTCTCCTCCTGTGGGGAAGTCAGGAGCTTTAATGTGCTCCATCAGCCCGTCAAGGTCAATGTCCGGGTTGTCAATTAGTGCTAATGAGGCGTTGATAGACTCTGTCAGGTTGTGTGGCGGCATGTTTGTTGCCATACCTACGGCAATGCCGGAGGCTCCGTTGACCAGCAGGTTGGGTATCTTTGTGGGGAGTACTGTCGGCTCTATCAGAGTGTTGTCAAAGTTCGGTGCAAAGTCTACAGTCTCTTTATCCAGGTCTGAAAGCATCTCTTCCCCCATCTTGGCGAGCTTCACCTCTGTATAACGCATAGCCGCCGGAGAGTCTCCATCGATGGAGCCGAAGTTGCCTTGTCCAAATACTAATGGATAACGCAATGACCAATCTTGTGCCATTCTGACCATGGTCAGATATATAGAGGAGTCTCCATGGGGATGGTATTTACCCATCACCTCTCCTACGATACGCGCGGATTTCTTTGTGTCGCCCGAAAAGAAGTTGCCAAGCTCATTCATACCGTATAGCACACGGCGGTGTACGGGCTTGAAGCCATCCCTGACATCAGGAAGTGCTCTGGATACAATCACCGACATTGAATAATCAATGTAGGCGCTCTTCATTTCCGATTCAATATTGACCGGAATTATCTTGTCATCTCCAAACATGTTTTTTTATCTCTTTGATAATCATACAAGGTATGGGTCGACCTATTTGTCCGGCCTCCCATATCCCTTCTCTTGTGGAACAAAATTACAAAAAAAATCCGATATGCGCAATTAACAATTAAAGATTTGGAGTTCTCCAATTTTTTGATAGTTGATAGTTGATAGTTGATGGTTGATGGTTGACAAATTAAATTTTTTTAATTTTTATTGGCACGATAATTGTACTTTTTTCCTTTTGAGTTGTTATATTCTTATAATAATTGTTGGTTGTTCTTTTCAACTACAGTTCTTATTGAAGTTCGAGTATCTTGCAACTCCCTTTTGATTAAGTTAATAACTAAACAATAGATAATGAAAAACGATTTTTCAAGACAATTCCGCCCGATTCTTGAGGCTGCTAATGCTATTGCTTCTAAGGATTCTCCGGCCGTCATTCGCCCGGAACATCTTTTGATGGCTGGCCTTTCGAATCAGAATGGAACTTGCTATAAGATTCTTTCTCAGCTCGGTGTGCCTATCCCTACAATGCTCAATGAGTTGAATGAACATGTAGCTTCTACTCCCGTTTCCGGGGAAGTTACTACTCTTTTTGAACAGCAATATCAAATCAGCATTGCTGCTATCCGTCATCTTCAATTGGCTGCTTCTGAAGCGCGAAAAATGGCATCTTCTATAATCGGCGGTGAACATATTCTGCTCGCTCTGATGCATGATACACGCAGTATGGATAATGATTTCTTGCGTGACCTTAAGGCTAAGTATCTTAATTTTGACATCTCTATCCAGGCTGTCGGTACGAGTCCGGTACAGCAAGAGCCTTCTGCTGAGAGTGATTTCGATGATGATGAGCCTGCCGATGATGAAGAGTCTCCGGCTTTTGGCACTCAGAGACGTCAGCCCAAGGGTAAGTCTAAGTCTCAGACTCCTGCTCTCGATAAGTTTGGATATGATATGTCGAAGGCTGCTGCTGAGGGTAGGCTCGATCCGGTTGTGGGACGCGAACGTGAAATTGAGCGCTTGGCTCAGGTTCTTTCTCGCCGTAAGAAGAACAATCCTGTCCTTATCGGTGAGCCGGGTGTTGGTAAGTCTGCTATCGTTGAAGGTCTCGCTATGAGAATCAATGAGCGGAAGGTGCCCCGTATCCTCTTTGATAAGCGAGTAGTGGGTCTGGATATGACCGGTATGCTTGCCGGCACTAAATATCGTGGACAATTTGAGGAGCGCATAAAAGCAGTGCTCGAGGAGTTGTCTCAAAATCCGGATATCATTCTGTTTATCGACGAAATACATACTATTGTTGGTGCGGGGTCTACTCCCGGTTCTATGGATGCGGCGAATATGCTTAAGCCGGCGCTTGCTCGCGGTGAAATTCAATGTATTGGTGCTACCACACTGGATGAATATCGCCAGAATATCGAAAAGGATGGTGCTCTCGAACGCCGTTTCCAAAAGGTAATGGTAGATCCGACTACTCCAGAAGAGACTCTTGAGATTCTTCGCAATGTAAAGGAGAAGTATGAGAAACACCATAATGTAAAATACACGGACGATGCTCTCGTGGCTTGTGTGAAGCTTACGGAGCGGTATGTCAGCGACCGCAATTTTCCGGATAAGGCTCTTGATGCGCTTGACGAGGCCGGTTCGCGTGCTCATATCTCCAATTTCGTTGTCCCTGAGGAAATCGATTCTTTAGAGGTGGAAATTGCTGCCCTTAACGAGAAAAAGCTTGAGGCTGCAAAGTCTCAGAATTTTGAACTTGCCGCTCAATATCGCGATCAAGTCCTTCAGAAGCGTTCCGAACTGGACACTAAGATGAAGGAATGGGAAAAGGGTATTGAGAATTCTCCCCAGGTGGTTGATGAAGAGAAAGTCAGTGAGGTTGTCGCTATGATGACGGGTGTGCCCACACAGCGTGTTGCCCAAGGTGAGGGTCAACGTCTGCTCGAAATGGGTAGTTCACTGCAGGGTTCCGTTATTGGTCAAGATGATGCTATCAAGAAGGTGGTAAAGGCAATACAGCGCAATCGTATTGGCTTGAAGGATCCTAACAAGCCAATAGGTACGTTCATGTTCCTTGGCCCTACAGGTGTTGGTAAGACGCTTTTGGCTAAGCGCATTGCTGAGTATTTATTTGACTCTTCCGATGCTTTGATTCGCTTGGATATGAGTGAATTTATGGAGAAATTCACCGTCAGCCGTCTCGTGGGTGCCCCTCCGGGATATGTTGGCTATGAGGAAGGTGGACAGCTCACTGAGAAGGTGCGTCGTAAACCTTATTCTGTAGTGCTTCTCGATGAGATTGAAAAAGCTCATCCGGACGTGTTCAATATGCTTCTGCAGGTAATGGATGAGGGACGGCTCACCGACTCTCTTGGCCGTAAGATAGATTTCAAGAATACTATCGTGATTATGACCAGCAATGTTGGCAGTCGCCAGCTGAAAGACTTTGGTGGTGGTGTTGGTTTCAACACGGCTGAGGTCAGCAAGGCACAAGCTAATAGTGTGATTTCAAAGGCTCTTAATCGCGCTTTTTCTCCGGAGTTCCTCAATCGTGTAGATGATATAATCATGTTTGATTCTCTTGATAAGGAGGCTATCCACAAGATTATTGACATTGAACTGGATGGATTCTTCCGTAGAATTCAGGCTATGGGCCTCACTCTCAATCTATCTGACGAGGCTAAAGATTTCATAGCTGAAAAGGGCTATGACCGCAATTTCGGTGCTCGTCCGCTGAAGCGTGCAATACAGAAGTATTTGGAAGATGATCTCGCTGAGATTATGTTGAAGCTAAATGCAGAAGGACAGATTGGCGGTGTTATCAATGCCGGATACGTTGAGGGCGCTGATAAGTTGACCTTCAATTATCGCAATGAAATAGATAGTAAGTCGGACCGGTCGGACCGGTCGGACCGGTCCGACCGGTCCGAATAGTCAGACTCCATAAAAAGTCGGCCGATTATGTCATAATCGGCCGACTTTTTTATATCAGTAGCATTGCAATTCTATATGTGATGAATGATAATACCCAGGCAAGCCCCGTATTATATAAGAATGAGAAGAGTCCATACTTCCAACTGCCGCTTTCACGGATTACGGCGGTTAATGTGGCAATACATGGGAAGTAGAGTAGCACAAATACCATGAATGCCAGCGCGCTGGCTTTGTTGAAGGGCGCTTTTCCGGTTACCTTCGATGTAGTTTGTAGTCTCTGTGACAATAGATCTGCATCGTCGTCACCTACATAAAGTACTCCTAAGGTAGAGACTACCACTTCTTTGGCCGCTGTGCCTGCAATTAGCGAGACGCTGACTTTCCAGTCAAGATCCATTGGCCTGACTGCGGGTTCCACTCCTTTGCCGATATATCCCAAAATAGAGTGTTCCTGCTGATATTGGCTGACGATCAGATTTTCTATTTCTTCAGAATCGCTGTTTGCTAAGGTAGACTTCGGCATATCTTCCATTACTTTTGCCGTATAATCTGCCGGAATCTGTGAGGCATTATATCGTGGGAAATAGGATAATGCCCAAATTATGATTGAGGCTATCAGAATTATGCCCCCCATCTTGTTGAGGTATTGACGTGCCTTTGCCCACATGTTTCTCAGAGTGGCTTTCAATGTAGGTATGCGGTAGGGGGGAAGTTCCATGACGAAGGGTGTCTCGTCTTTTTTAAACCAGAATTTTCTGAGTAGCTTGGCAGTCAGAACCGCTACGATTATTCCCAAAAGGTAAAGTCCGAAGAATACCAACGAGCCATGTTTCGGAAAGAATGCGCCGACAAGCAATACGTAGATTGGTATGCGAGCCGAACAGCTCATAAAGGGATTTATCAGTATTGTTATCAGTCGTGAGGATCGACTCTCGATAATACGTGTTGACATAATTGCCGGGACGTTACATCCGAAGCCCATGACAAGTGGTATGAATGACTTACCGTGTAGCCCCATCCGGTGCATTAGCTTATCCATTATGAAGGCTACGCGTGCCATATATCCTGAATCTTCCATGAAGGAGATAAAGGCGTAGAGTATCAGAATATTGGGAAGGAATACTATTACTCCTCCAACGCCTCCTATTATGCCATCGAGCAGTAGATCCTTTAGCGGGCCATCGGCCATATGTACTCCTATCTGTTCTGAAATCCATCCTACAAGATTCTCTATCCATTCCATTGGATAGGAGCCTATCTCGAAAGTGGCCCAGAACATCAACCACATTATCAGTAGGAATATCGGGAATCCAAATAGCTTATTGGTGACAAATGTGTCGATAATTTTTGTTGATTTCTCTTCTTGGAGTTTATCGCCGCTGAGTGTCTCTGCCAATGCTCCTGCTATGAAGCCGTATTTTTCTGCCGAAATTATGTCTGTGAGGTCATTGCCCATCTCTTTTTCGACTTTGGCCGATACGTCATCTCTAATCTCTACTATCTGCTGATAATCTTTTTGCTTGCTGAGGATATGTTCTGCTTCCGGATCTTTCTCAAGCATTTTTATGGCGAGATAGCGCGGTGAGAAGGTCTGGGGAAGGGAGGTGTCTTTTTTGATTTCGTCTTTGACGGCTGTGACGGCATCTTCAACTATGGGATTCATTTTGACATGAATGTGGCGCACGTGCTTGTTGCGCAATTCATAAACCTCAATAATCGTGTCAAGTAGGTTGTCAACACCTTTCCCCGTAGATGCTATTGTCGGCACAATGGGAACTCCCAACATTGCCCCGAGCTGTTGGAAATCAAGTTTGCGATTGGAGCGTTCGAGCTCATCGTACATGTTGAGGTCTATAATCATACTTCGGTTCATGTCGATAAGCTCAGTAGTCAGATATAAGTTGCGCTCCAGATTGGAAGCTACTACGACGTTGACAATGACATCGGGTGTTTCTTCGCGCAAGTATCTCATTACGTATAGTTCCTCCGGTGAATAAGCCGATAGAGAATAAGTGCCCGGAAGGTCTACGATGTTTATTTTATATCCTTTATACATCAGAGAACCGGCCTTTGCACCGACGGTCACTCCGGCGTAGTTGCCTACATGCTCATGCGCTCCGGAGACTATATTGAAAAGGGAAGTTTTGCCGCAGTTGGGGTTGCCTACAAGTGCTACATTAATTATGCGGTCTTTGCGCATCTGAAGGTCGGAGTTATGATCGTCATGTTCTCCGATATTAGCACTATGCTTATCAACAGTGGCGTTCTTATATTCTTCAGGAGTTTCTACTTCAATAAGCTCAGCTTCAGCCCGCCTCAAGCTGACCTCATAGTCCATGATACGGTATTTGACAGGGTCTTTGAGCGGTGCGTTGAGAATGGATGTAACCTCATGACCTTTTACGAAACCCATTTCCATGACTCTCTTGCGAAAAGCTCCATGCCCAAGAATCTTTATGATGATTCCGGATTGTCCGGGTTGTAGTGCGGAAAGTCTCATTTCTCTGTAGTTTGTAGTTTAGTCTACAAATTTAGTCATAAAATAAGGATTCGCCTATTTTCAGACGAATCCTTATTTGTTGTTAATCTCAAAATACCTACATGTAGGTATCTTATTTCGCTATTTTCTCCTTTCAGAAGGAGTCTGCTGTTGTTACGGCATAGGGCTTTTCGGGTTTGTCGGCTTTCTTCCCTTTCAGGTATTTGTCGAGGAAGCGGAAGAATACGCGTTGCCATAGAATAGCATTCTGAGGCTTTAATACCCAATGGTTCTCATCGGGGAATACGAGCATTTCAGCTTCGAGACCATTCATTTTGGCAGCATTGAAGGCCATCATTCCCTGAGATGCAAGGATGCGATAGTCGAGTTCTCCTACCGTTATGAGCATCGGTGCCGTCCATTTGTCTACGAATTTATGGGGGGAGTTGGCGAATGTACCCTGTGCTGTGACATTGCTCTTGTCCCAGTATGGGCCGCCCATGTCGTAGTCTGCGAAGAACATCTCTTCGGTTTCAAGATATTGAGCTTCGATGTTGAAGATTCCTGCATGTGCTATGAGTGCTGCAAAGCGTCCTTCATGATGGCCGGCAAGCCAATATACGGAGAAGCCCCCGTAGCTTGCTCCTACAGCTCCTACGTGTTCTTTGTCAACGTATGGCTCTTTTGTCATGTAGTCTACTGCTGCGAGGTAGTCTTTCATGTTCTGGCCGCCGTAGTCACCGGAAATTTGATGGTTCCATTCATAGCCGAAGCCGGGGGTGCCACGACGTGCAGGTGCTATGACGATATATCCGTTGGCTGCCATGATGCGGAAGTTCCAACGATAGCTCCAGAACTGGCTTACGGCCTGCTGAGGACCACCCTGGCAATAGAGGAGTGCCGGGTATTTTTTGTTGGGGTCGAAGTTCGGGGGAAGTATCACCCATGTCAACATCTCTTTGCCATCGGTGGTAGGCACCATTCTTTTCTCTACCTTCACCTGAGCGAGCTTGTCGAGGATATCTTGGTTTATGTCGGTGACAGGTGTGACCTTTCCTTTTTCGATAGCTACGATATCATTGGGCTGAAGCATGTTGTGGCGGATGGCATATACTTTGCCCTGAGCCGTTGGCACAACACTGCTGTAGTCCCACATCTCAGCAGCGAGGGTATCTACGGCGCATGTGGCTACGTTGATTTTAAATACGGGCTCTGTGCCGTTGTGGTAGCCGGCGAAGTAGATTTCTTTGCCGTCAGGCCCCCATGTGAATTCTTCCGGCCAGCGATCCCAGTTGGCAGTAAGGTCTCTCTTCTTTTTTGTGGCCATATCCATCACCATCAGTCTGTTTTTGTCAGCTTCATATTTTGGAGTGGCCATGGACAACCATGCTATGCTCTTGCCATCGGGGGAGAATTTCGGAGCTGTGTCGTAGCCTGGATTTTCTTCGGTGAGATTGACGGTTTTGCCACTCGCGAGGTCGTAAAGATATAGGTTGGAGTTGGTAGAGAATGCATAGTCTTTGCCTACTTCTTTGCGGCTGACGTAGATCAATTGCTTTGAGTCGGGACTCCAAGCGAAGGATTCTGCACCGCCGAAGGGTCGCATCGGACACTCATAGGGCTCATCTTTCATGATATCTTTGGCATCTGATATCTTCTTGCCATCAAAGTTGGCTACGAAGGGGTGGGGTATCTGTGTAACCCATTCGTCCCAATGTTTGTACATCAGGTCGTTGACAACGCGTCCTGTGGTTTTCGGCAGTCCCTCGAATACGGTGGTATCTTGGTTGAAGGGTTTGATAGCGGCACTCATGACTACTCTCTTGCCATCGGGGGAGAAGCGGAATGATTCTACGCCATTTTCCATCGATGAAAGGCATATTCTGTCGCCGCCATCGGCCTTCATGGAGAATACCTGGGGCTTGCCGCTTTCTTTGTCTTTAGCGAGGAAGGCTATGCGCTCTCCGTTGTCTATCCATTGGAGGCTCGATTCAGACCCGGCTGTAGTGGTAAGCCGTTTCATCTCCGAGCCATCAGCATTCATGGTGTAGATTTCGGAGTTCCCTTTGTTCTCCTCGATATCCTCATAGGTGAGTGTGAAGGCTATTGTCTTGCCGTCAGGTGAAAGTGTGAACTCTCCAATTCTGCCAAAGGCTTCGAGCACCTCGGGTGTCAGCATGCCGTCTTTAATCTCCACTACAGGCTTTTCGATGATCTTCTCATCGTCGGATGCTCCGGAGGAGTTACATCCAATTAGAAGTCCCGGGAGTAGCATTGCACTCATTTTCAGGGGTAGTTTATTCATTAGATTTAAAGTATGGTTTATCTTTTTTCGTATTTTTTGCAAATTTAAGAATTTATTGGATATTTTAAGACTGTTTCTAAAGATTTCTTATTAAATTTGAAGTTGGATTTTAAGATTTATCAATGGATTTCAAACTTTCTTCTGAGTATTGTCCCACCGGTGACCAACCGGAGGCTATAGCTGAACTCTCCGATGGCGTCAACGCCGGTATGCCGTATCAGACCCTCTTGGGCGTCACGGGCTCCGGTAAGACTTTCACGATAGCTAATGTCATCCGGAAGGTGCAAAGGCCTACTCTTATACTTTCTCATAATAAAACTCTTGCCGCTCAGCTCTATTCGGAGTTTAAGAATTTCTTTCCGGATAATTCAGTGCAGTATTTCGTTAGCTATTATGATTATTACCAACCGGAGGCGTATATCCCCGGCTCTGATAAGTATATCGAAAAGGACCTGATGATCAACGACCAAATTGAACGACTCAGACTCTCAACGACGGCTGCCCTGCTTTCAGGGCGTCGTGATGTGATTGTTGTCTCTTCGGTTAGCTGTATCTATGGTATGGGCAATCCTGAGGATTTCCAGCAGAGTATTGTGGACGTTCATGTTGGCAGAATCATAACCCGCAATGCTTTCTTACGTGAGTTGGTCAATTCTCTTTATTCTCGTACTGAGGGTGAACTCGGTGCCGGACAGTTTAAGGTCAAGGGTGATACGGTTGATATTAAGCTCTCTTTTGAGGATATTCAGCTGCGTATCGTATTCTGGGGTGATGAGATTGAGAAAATTCAGACTGTAGACCCCCGGACTGGTATTGTGCTCACAAACCTTGATGCCTTCAAGGTATATCCGGCGAATATTTTTGTGACAACTAAGGAGCGAACAGCCTCGGCGATAGATCATATTGCCGTAGACCTCGGTTCCCAGTGTGAGTTCTTCCGCAGTGAAGGTCGTATTCTTGAAGCAGAACGTCTGCGTGAACGTGTAACATACGATCTTGAGATGATTAAGGAGCTCGGACATTGCTCGGGCATCGAGAATTATTCGAGATATTTCGATGGCCGTCAACCCGGTGCCCGTCCGTTCTGTCTTCTTGACTATTTCCCCAAGGATTTTTTGACTATTATCGATGAGAGCCATGTGACTCTTCCTCAGATTCGTGGTATGTATGGAGGCGATCTTTCTAGAAAAACAAATCTTGTAGAGTATGGATTTCGTCTCCCCGCAGCGCTCGACAACCGTCCGTTGAAGTTTGATGAGTTTGAACGTCTGACTCCCCAGACTATCTATGTCTCAGCGACTCCCGGAGACTATGAACTTCAAAAAAGCGAGGGTGTCTTTACAGAACAGATTATTCGCCCTACCGGATTGCTTGATCCTGAGATTGAGGTGCGGCCTTCTCTCAATCAGATTGATGACCTTATGGAGGAAATTAGGCGTCGCACTGATGCCGATGAGCGTGTGCTGGTCACTACTCTTACCAAGCGTATGGCTGAGGAACTCAACGATCATTTTACACGTTGGGGATTGAGTTGCGCCTATATACATAGTGATGTCGACGCGCTCGAGAGAATACGTATCCTTGAAAATCTTCGCGAAGGTATGTATGATGTTCTTATCGGAGTCAATCTGCTGCGCGAGGGGTTGGACCTGCCGCAGGTAAGTCTCGTAGCTATTCTGGATGCTGATAAGGAGGGTTTCTTGAGAAATCATCGTTCGCTGACACAGACTGCCGGCCGTGCCGCTCGTAATGTCAATGGTAAGGTAATTATGTATGCTGATAAGATTACACAGTCTATGCAACTTACGATTGATGAGACAAACAGGCGTCGTGCTAAACAGATGGCTTACAATGAAGCCCATGGCATAACGCCGACTCCGATTGTCAAGACTACTAAGAATGATCTTATTGAGCTTTATTCCGTTGATGAGGAGGCGACACGCAATGAGTCTTCTTATAGAAACAAGCCGCAGTCTTCAAAGTCCGGAAAGGGGAGTGGCGGCAAGAAAACACAATCGCCAAGACCTTATATCGAGGAGGAGCATCGTGTAGAGTATGCTGCTGACCCGGCCTACGAAATGATGAATCCTGCAGATTTGGAACGAATGATAATCCATCTGCGTTCAGAAATGGTGGAGGCAGCCAAGCGAACGGATTTTATTCAGGCTGCTCAGTATCGCGACGAGATGTTGGCTCTCGAGGAACGCCTGCAGACTCAGAAGTAATCAGAGAGTACATATTGATTTGATGTGTCATAATTTGATATGAAGGATTTATATTACCCACCCAAGGATAAGTATCTACCCACCTCTGCCGATGAGATTAAGGCACTTGGCTGGGATCGCCCCGATATTATTATCTTCTCAGGTGATGCCTACGTAGACCATCCTTCCTTTGGAGCTGCTGTGATTGGCAGGACTCTCCAGAAGGCCGGTTATAAAGTCGCTTTAGTCCCTCAGCCCAACTGGCGTGATGATTTGCGCGATTTCAAGAAACTTGATCGTCCCCGCCTCTTTTTCGGTGTGTCGGCCGGCGCTATGGATTCGATGGTCAATCATTATACAGCTGCTCGCCGTCTGCGCCATGATGATGCTTATACTCCCGGAGGAAGACATGGCATGCGTCCTGATTATCCTACTATAGTCTATTCAAAAATTCTCAGGGAGCTATATCCCGATGTGCCGATAATTGCCGGTGGTATTGAGGCTTCTATGAGGAGAGTCTCGCATTATGATTATTGGCAAGATCGCCTCCTCCCGCCAATTCTTGTAGACGCCCCGGCGGATATGCTTGTCTACGGCATGGGTGAGAAGTCGATGATTGAAATAGCCCGCAGGCTCAATTCCGGAGAATCAATTTCTGATATTTGCGATATTCCGCAAACAGTATTTTTTTCTTCCGAGACTCCCTCTGATGATTCTATAGTATTGCATAGTTATGAGAAGTGTCTTAAGGATAAACGTCTTCAGGCCCTTAATTTTAAGGAAGTGGAGACGGAGTCTAACCGGATGTATGGTAAGATAATCTTTCAGAGTGCGGAGGGACATTTAGTGCGTATAAATCCTATGTATCCTCCATTGTCTACTAAGGAGGTGGATGAGCCTTATTCCCTCCCTTACACCCGATTACCCCACCCTCGCTATCGTGGTAAAGTCATCCCCGCGTATGAAATGATACGTCATTCTATCTGCATGCATCGAGGCTGTTTTGGCGGTTGTTCTTTTTGCACGATCTCTGCCCATCAAGGAAAGTTTATAGCCTCTCGTTCTAAGGAGTCCATACTCAAGGAGGCCGGGCAAGTTGTCGCAATGCAGGATTTCAAGGGTTATATTTCAGATCTTGGAGGACCATCGGCTAATATGTATGCAATGAGCGGTAGAGATAAGTCGATATGCGAGAAGTGTAAACGTCCTTCTTGTCTGCATCCTGCACCATGCCGAAATCTTAACAATGACCATGGCCCGCTTCTTGATATTTATAAGTCGGTAGACGATATTCCCGGTGTTAAGAAGTCGTTTATAGGAAGTGGTGTGCGTTATGATCTCTGTATAGCTCCTAATCCGAATTCTAAAATATCGAAGGCCAACAGAAGGTATATATCCGAACTTATCCGCAACCATGTCAGTGGTCGGTTGAAGGTTGCTCCCGAACATACTTCAGACCATGTATTAAATCTCATGCGTAAGCCTTCGTTTGCTCTTTTCCGTGAGTTCAAAAGAATTTTTGATCGTGAAAATCGTGAGGCCGGCTTGCGCCAACAGATTATACCTTATTTTATATCTTCCCACCCTGGATGTTCGGAAGAAGATATGGCAGAGTTGGCGGCAATTACTAAGGACCTGGATTTTCATCTTGAGCAAGTGCAGGACTTTACTCCTACCCCTATGACTCTTTCTACGGAAATCTATTACACCGGTATCAATCCCTATACGGGCGAGAAGGTATATACAGCCCGCACGGAGCGTCAGAAGCAGGATCAACGCAGATTCTTCTTCTGGTACAAGCCGGAATCAAGGCGTGATATCATCGAACGTCTTAAGCGTATGCATCGCCCGGACCTTATCGACCGCCTCTACAGCCGTAATCGCATCAGAAATTAAAATAATTTCGATTTCTGATGCGATGGTTGATGGTTTAAAGAAGATGGTTTAAAGAAGATGGTTGAAAGTTGTTGTTTCGGATATTTTTGTTAATTTTGCAAATTAATAAATCTTAAGTTATGAGAAAAAACATTGTTGCAGGAAACTGGAAAATGAACACTACCCTCAATGAGGGTGTGGATCTCGCTAATGATATCTACAATGCCCTCAAGGGTAAGAAGGTGAATTGCGATGTGGTTATTTGTGTGCCTTTTACACACCTTACAACCGTAAACGCTGTAATAGAGCCCAGAGTAGTTGGGCTGGGTGCCGAAAACTGCTCCGAACATGACAAGGGTGCTTATACCGGTGAGGTTAGCGCTGCTATGGTGAAGTCTACAGGTGCTACCCACGTAATCCTTGGCCATAGCGAACGCCGTCAGTATTTCGGAGAAAATAATGAGCAGCTCCTCGCTAAAACTCGTCAGGCTCTCGCCAACGAGCTTACTCCCATCTTCTGTGTAGGTGAGGTCCTCGAGGAACGTGAGAACGGCTCTTATAATGACGTCGTTAAGGGTCAGGTTGAGGCTCTCTTTGAACTTTCTGCCGAGGATTTCAGCAAGATTATTATTGCTTACGAGCCGGTTTGGGCTATCGGCACCGGCAAGACTGCTACTGCAGAGCAGGCTGAAGATATGCATGCCCACATCCGCAAGGTCATCGCCGACAGGTATGGTAATGATATCGCCGATAATACATCGATTCTTTATGGTGGCAGCTGCAAGCCCGCCAATGCCAAGGAGCTTTTCTCAAAACCCAATGTGGATGGTGGCCTGATTGGCGGCGCGGCTCTTAAGGCTGATTCTTTCATGGGTATTATCGAAGCTTTTGACTAATATCTAATATAAGGTTGATGTATCATTAACGTATTCTCAATAGAACGTAGGGACGTACGGCCCGTTCGTCCGTAATTAATCAGCGTTTATAACGGATGCCCGGGTTGTTTGTCCAAGCGTTACTATTTGAGATACACTCACCCATATTCTTCAGACTCTCTCCCTCTGAATACTCTTCTTAGTTATTCAAAAACTCTCCTTACCTTATAAAATTACCAGCAATGAAGGACATCGTAAAGAGGCTTTTAAAGTTTGTGATAATAGCGGTCCTGTCTCTTCCGACATTACCAGCTTTTGCTGATGAATCGGTTGAAAATTCCGATAATGCACAATCTCTGCTCACTCGTATAGAGGAGGAGAGTGGCGGAAATATTATCTTCGAAATTCCTGAGAATATAGAAAGTAAAATTTTCTCTGTTCCCACGGCTCCCAAGAAGATAGTGCATACTCCGGCTCAGCGAGGAGGTCGCCATGGAGTATCTAAGCAGAATGGTTTTCGTATTCAAGTCTTCAACGATGGTCGCAACCAGGGTTCTTTACAGGCGCGTGCCAAGGCTCGCGGCAATGCCATCGTAAGCCGATTCCCTAAGTATCGAGGTCAAGTATATACTTTCTCCTCAGCCCCAAATTGGTTTACCAGAGTTGGAAATTTTCGCACTCAGGCAGAAGCAAACTCCGCAATGGCCGAGCTTAAAAGAGCATTCCCGCAATTCGCCTCCGAAATGCGAGTAGTAAAATGCCAAGTAACAATAGTCAGATAATTCCCGACTCTCCTTAACCTCCTTAAATTTCTTAAGTTCCTTAAATTCTTTAAGCTCCCTAAAATCATTACTCCCATACTTATAAATTTCGATGTCACGCAAAGAATTTCACGAAGAAGAGCTAACAAAGAAAATAGCTGCTCATTACGAAGAAATCCTTCGTCTAATCGGTGAAGACCCGGAAAGAGAGGGCCTTAAGAAAACTCCGATGAGAGCAGCCAAAGCACTTATCGACATCACCGTTGGATATAGAAAAAACCCAGTGGAAATTGCTCAGAAGGCTATCTTCGAACACGAGGGCTCCCAAATAGTGATTGTAAAGAATATAGAATTCTATTCGATGTGCGAACATCATATTCTTCCTTTCTTCGGAAAGGTCTCTGTCGGTTACATCCCTAAGGGTAAGATGATCGGCTTATCTAAATTGGCTCGCTTGGTTGATGTATATGCTCGCCGACTGCAAGTCCAGGAACGTCTCACCCATGAGGTATGTAAAATCCTTTCCGAAACTCTACCAAATGAGGGGGTAATTGTCTTCTGCCAAGCTCAACATATGTGTATGAAAATGCGCGGTGTCGAAAAGCAAGACTCGTCTACAGTTACCTTTGACTACACCGGCAAGTTTGAATCAGATCCTTTCCTTCGCCAGGAGTTTATGTCTCTAATATCCCAGCCGGATTAAAAAATTATCTATTTGACAATTCCCAAACCTCCCATAATTCCCGATACTTCTAAAAATACCTTAACAAGCAATAAGCCCGGAGTCTTATTGCTTGCTTTTCATTTTCTGTAGGGTGTCGGTCATCTTGGCCTCGGCCGGGTTGTTCGCCGGATGCCAGTAGATTCTTTCTGTGACCCCATCCGGTATGTATTGCTGCTCTACGTAGTGATTCTCGTAGTCGTGGGCATATTTGTACCCTTCGTGGTATCCTAATTGTTTCATTAACTTGGTGGGGGCATTGCGCAGATGTAATGGCACCGGCAAATCTCCGCTCCTGCTGACTTCTTCCATTGCATTTGCTATTCCCATGTATGCGGAGTTGCTCTTGGGTGAGGTGGCAAGATAGACGGTACACTCTGCCAAGATTATCCTCCCTTCGGGCCATCCTATCTTCTGTAGGGAGTCGAAGGTGGCATTTGCTAACAGTAAGGCGTTGGGATTGGCAAGTCCGATGTCTTCAGCCGCAACTATCACAAGTCGGCGCGCTATGAATGCCGGATCTTCCCCTCCCGCTACCATTCTCGCCAGCCAGTATAATGCACCGTCCGGATCTGAACCGCGTATTGATTTGATAAATGCTGAAATGATATCGTAATGCATCTCTCCATTGCGGTCGTAGGCTGCAGGATTTTCTTGCAGGGCTTCTACTACGTTTTTGTCGTTGATGACTACTGTTTCTCCATCCTTGGTAGACTGCTCGATGAGGTCTATAATGTTCAGCAACTTGCGAGCGTCACCACCGGCAAATCTGAAGAGGGATGCCGTCTGCTGTATATCAAAGGTGCGCTCTTTCAGGATAGGGTCTTCCTCAATGGCTCGCTGAAGAAGCTTTTCTAAGGATTCTTGAGATAGCGGCTGAAGAGTATAGACCTGCGAACGGGAGAGTAATGGTCGGATCACTTCAAATGAAGGATTCTCCGTTGTAGCTCCGATGAGTGTAAGTATACCCTGTTCTACAGCTCCCAACAGGGAGTCTTGTTGCGATTTGTTAAAGCGATGGATTTCATCGATGAAGAGTATAGGTCGCGCTTTAGTAAAGACGCTTTGCGCTTCCTTGCGACATCTCTCTATAATCTCGCGGACGTCTTTTACTCCGGATGTGACGGCGCTGAGTGTGTAGAAGGAGGCATCTACAGCTTTGGCAACTATTTTGGCCAGTGTGGTCTTCCCAACTCCCGGTGGTCCCCAGAGGATGAAGGAGTTGACCCTGCCACTCTCCATCATTCTGCGTATTACTCCATTGGGCCCCACAAGATGTTCCTGCCCAATGTAGCTGTCAAGTTTCTCCGGACGGAGTCGCTCAGCAAGTGGGATATTGTTCATCGACATTTCAGTATACCTATAAGTTTGTCTAAGTTAATTTCCTTAAGACTTTCTACAACTATGTCACATTCCGGGGCGAGTGTCTCTTTTGGGAGTGTGCCGGCAACTCCAACTACATAGGCTCCGGCACACCGCCCGGCTCGTACTCCTTGTAGCGAGTCTTCGACTACACAACAATGGCTGATCTCTACATCGGTAGCCTCCGCTCCGAGTAGGTAACCTTCCGGATCAGGTTTGGAATGATGTACGCAATGATCATCAATGACTTTTACAAAAAATTCCTTAAAATGAGGAAGATCTTTGTAGAGATGAGCCATCTTAATATCATTTGAACTGGTCACAAGAGCTGTCGGAATCTGACGATCTCTGATAGAGTCAAGCAATTCCTTAGCACCGATGCAATAGGAGTAAACCATCTCTTGCTCCAATTTATACAGCATTTTCTCTACATTTGCACGTTCTTCCGGCTCCGGATAGTAAGTGGCAAGAATATTAGTGAGGGTTGTGCCCTTAATTTTTATTTCAAAGTTTTCGACTCCGGTAGGGTACTCCTGATTGATAGTCTCCCAAATGCGGGTATATTCGCGCTCGCTGTCTACAAGCACTCCGTCAAGGTCAAAAAGAAAAGCTACATTATTACTCATTGTCTGTCTTTGTCAAGTATCAATACAAAGGTAATAAATCCGGTTGAACCATGCAAAAAGGAGGAATCCCAATCCTCTTTTTTCATAGTCCGGCGAATTGTAAAAAATGAAAGGTAAATGGGAAGACATCCTTAGTGCCTCCCCACTCAGGTATGAATTACGGTTTAGGCAACATCACCGGGACTTTAGGCTGCCGGACAGACTACGGCACCTCCATTCGGTCCACCACCATCCCCCAATAAGTTGGTTGGAAGGGTGATTTGCAATCGCCCGGATGGAGTGGCGATTTGCAATCGCCCGGTTGGAAGGGAGATTCGCCCTGTTTATGAGATTGCATAAGCTTTGCTCTTTTACAGATATTTTATAATTTTGTAGGAATTTGTTGGCCTTGAACTTATTTTTGAATTTATTGCTATGATTCAGGATTTACAGCTTAGAATTCTTCCCGAGGAGGCTCCTTATTCGCAGACTATGCGGAGAATAATTGGAGGAGCCCTCTCATTGCCTCCGGAGGATATCCATGACTATAAGATTATTAAACGGTCGGTCGATGCACGTAAGTCCCCTATAGTGCTCAATGTGACCATCCGTGTTGCTACGGGCGAGGACCTTGAGGTTAGACCCCTAATTAATCCTATATCATTCACCAAGGTTGATAAGGATGCTCAGCAGGTTGTAATCGTTGGCGCCGGGCCTGCCGGACTTTTTGCAGCCTTGAGAGCTTTGGAGTTTGGTATGCGTCCAATTGTTATAGAACGTGGTAAGGATGTAGATAGCCGACGTCTTGATTTGACAAGGCTTAATCGTACTCAGGTCGTAGACCCGGACTCCAACTATTGTTTTGGGGAGGGAGGTGCCGGAGCTTTCTCTGATGGAAAACTTTTCACCCGTAGCAAAAAAAGAGGTAACGTTGATGATGTACTCCAACTGCTTCATCAGCATGGCGCATCGGAGGATATCCTCATAGACTCTCACGCTCATATAGGGAGCGACCGCCTTCCGCAGATTGTCAAAGCTATCCGACAGACCATCCTCGATAATGGAGGTGAAGTCCACTTCAATACCCGTATGTCTGAGTTGCTAATTGAAGATTCAAAAGCAGTTGGCATCGCAACAGACGATGGACGCCGATTAATGGGGCCGGTGGTACTCGCTACGGGTCATTCAGCTCGCGATATATACAGAATGCTAAATGAGCAGAAGGTATCTCTCGAAGCTAAAGGCTTCGCTATAGGAGTTCGTCTTGAGCACAGTCAGCGAACGATAGATAAAATACAATATCATAATCCTCAGGGTAGAGGTGCTTACCTCCCTGCCGCTGAATATAATTTTGTCACTCAGGCTGATGGTCGTGGCGTATACAGTTTCTGTATGTGTCCCGGCGGAGTAATCGTTCCGGCTGTAAGCGGCCCGGTTCAGCTTGTGGTCAATGGTATGTCGGCCTCAGCTCGCGCCGGACGATGGGCGAACTCCGGTATGGTTGTTGAGATACGCCCCGGAGATTTCCCAGAATATATAAAGTATGGAGATTTGCAACTTCTACATTTGCAAGAGGACCTCGAAAGGAAATTTTACATAGAGGCAAAGGAAACACTCTCCGCACCCGCTCAGAGAATGAAAGACTTCACCGAAGGAAAAGATTCAAAGACACTCCCTGCAACTTCATACGTTCCCGGAATCCACCCTGCACGTCTCGACAAGCTCCTCCCCCCCTTCATAGCACATAGAATGCAGAAGGGTTTTAAGGATTTTGGACGAAAGGCTAAAGGCTTCCTGACTAATGAAGCGACACTTATTGGCCTGGAGTCGCGTACTTCAAGTCCTGTAAGAATACCTCGCGATAAGGAAACTCTTTGCCATCCACATATTGCAGACCTCTATCCGTGTGGCGAGGGTGCCGGTTTTGCCGGTGGTATCGTCTCCGCTGCAATTGATGGTCGACGTTGTGTAGACGCTTTGTATCATAGTTTACTTCATACTCATAACTAATACTTAAAACCTAAATAAGTGGCAATTATATTAAATATTGAGACCTCTGCCGATATCTGCTCGGTAGCTTTAACTAAGGATGGTGGGGTAGATTTCCACATCGAATCTGACAAGGGAATGAAGCATGCGGAATGTCTCGGACCGTATATAGAGAGATGTCTTGATGAATTGGCAAGGCGCGAGGAGAAGCTTGACGCAGTGGCCGTTAGTATTGGCCCCGGTAGCTATACCGGTCTACGTATTGGACTGTCGATGGCTAAAGGGTTATGTTTCAGCAAGCAAATACCTCTTATTGGTGTTCCTACACTGAAGATTTTGGCAGTAAAAGCAATGTTTAGCAATTCAGAATGGGAGGGCGATGATCTTCTTGTACCTATGATTGATGCTCGAAGGATGGAAGTATATACGGCGGTCTACAATTTCCGTCTCGATGCCTTAATGGAACCTCAGCCTATTATCCTTGACGAAAATTCGTATGATAAATTCTTTGAAGAGGGTAAGACATTGATAGGAATTGGAGATGGAACAATTAAGGCTCGCGATGTAATTGTAAGACCCGGAATAGAATGGCTTGGCACCAAAGCTCCGTTAGCACTCGATATGACAGCTCTTTCGGAACTCTACTATCGAAAGGGGGAATTCCTCGATCTTGCCTATAGCACACCGGAGTATCTGAAAGAATATCAGGCAACACTCCCTAAGAATAAAGTGCTTGGAGACATTTCTACAAAGCCGAAGTGTTAGGTTGATGATTGATGATTGATTGAGGCAATTTTGGAAAATTTTTATGAGATGAACTCTTAGAGAGTTGAATTATTTGCCGAAAATTATTAACTTTACACGTTGAATTAGTTAGAATAGTTGCTCTGCAGCTTGAAAATTGAGTATAATGACTTCAGATTTAGACCTCAATATAGAAGGAAGAAAGTTTATTCCTTACAACACCGGCAATGCGCCATTGCCCCTTCCCGAGTATGGCCGCACCATCCAGAATATGGTAGACCATTGTGTAATGATAGAAAACCGCGAGGAGCGTACTGCCTGCGCCTACGGAATCATTGACACTATGAAGTCTCTTTTCCCGAAAGCGCTTGTGGATAAAAAGGATGATTCTAAGTTCTGGGATCATCTAAATATCATGGCTCGCTATGAGCTTGACATAGACTTTCCATGTGAAGTAGCCGGTCCGGAACATTCTTCCGTAAAGCCACGAAAGATTCCATACACCGATAATAAGCGTGTGCGCTCCATATATGGCACTACCATCGAAAACTTGATTGATGCTATTCTCGATATGCCCAATTCTGAGGAAAAAGACAATCTCGTTTTTGAGGTGGTATGCCAGATGAAGAAATGCCTTCTCCTGCACAATCCGGAAACTGCCGATGACCTACGCGTGCTTTCTGACCTCTATAAAATATCTAAGGGACTCATAGATCTTACTCCTGAGGAGTATGAGATTCCTACCTTCAATTTCGTTGACGACCCAACTAAGAGAAGTAAGAAGAATCGGTCGAAGCTGACACTTTAACCAATGCAAACACTATGAGCACGTTTATCGTAGAAGGAGGCCACAAATTACATGGGGAGATTCGCCCTCAAGGTGCTAAAAATGAGGCATTAGAGATTATCTGCGCTGTTCTCCTTACTGACCGCAAGGTAACAATCCACAATATTCCTGATATCGCCGATGTTAGAAATCTTATACATCTACTCGAGGAACTGGGGGTTAAGACACGCTTTGTCGGTTCTAATGATATCGAATTTCAGGCTGATGATATTAACTTGGATTATATTTATACCGATAAATTCCGTGCAAAAGCCCAGTCGCTTCGTGGCTCGGTGATGATTATTGGTCCTATGATTTCTCGCTTTGGAAAAGCAGCTCTGCCAAAACCGGGTGGAGATAAAATAGGACGTCGCAGACTTGATACTCATTTCATGGGTCTGCAAAAGCTTGGTGCTGATTTTCGATACGACTCCTCCGACAAAACGTATCATATCACCTCCGATTCCCGACTTAAGGGTCAGTATCTTTTGCTTGATGAGGCAAGCGTCACCGGCACTGCAAACCTGATAATGGCAGCTGTCTTGGCTGAAGGTGTTACGACTATCTATAATGCAGCCTGTGAGCCTTACATCCAGCAACTCTGTAAGATGCTCGTCAGTATGGGTGCTAAAATCGATGGTATAGGATCCAATCTCCTGCGTATTACCGGTGTTCCCTCCCTTCAGGGAACTTCCCATACTCTGCTTCCCGACATGATTGAGGTAGGCAGTTTCATTGGCATGGCTGCTATGACAGGCTCCGATCTTCTTCTGAAGGACGTAAGTATAAAGGATCTTGGTATAATGCCTGAGGCATTTCGCCGTATGGGGGTTAACCTTGAGTGCTTGGGTGACGATATTCGTGTTTGCCAGAATGAAATCTATGAGATTGAGACGTTTATCGATGGAAGTATAATGACTTTTGCCGATGCGCCATGGCCGGGCCTTTCTCCCGACTTGTTGAGTATTTTCCTGGTGGTGGCTACGCAGGCACGTGGTAGTGTGCTGATTCATCAGAAGATGTTTGAAAGCCGCCTCTTCTTCGTTGATAAGCTAATAGATATGGGGGCAAGAATAATTCTCTGCGACCCTCACCGAGCCGCTGTTATCGGCGCCGGTAAGTTTCATTGCCTACAAGCCACTAATCTTGTCTCTCCGGATATTCGAGCCGGTATAGCTATGCTTATTGCTGCCATGGGCGCTAAGGGTACAAGTAAGATACAGAATATTGGGCAGATAGATCGTGGCTATGAAGCTATTGATGTGCGTCTCAATAATCTCGGTGCTCATATTCAACGTATACGATAGTATCCCTGATATTGAGCTGCTAATGAGACCCAATAAGGAAAAGATAAACTTAATATTCGAAGACTCTTAAACTAAAAGCCGTTATATTTATCTAAACTCTACTACATCCTAAGTTGTTGACATTATATGATTGATATCAAAGAGCTAAAATCTATAGGAAAATTCCAAAGAACTCATGGTTTACACGGTGAGCTCAATGCTATTGTCAACGTTGACCCGGATTTCTTTATTGAGGGCTACCCAATGATTGTTGAGGTGGAGGGAATTTTTGTGCCCTTCTATATAGATACAGTACGGCCCAAGGGTGCCAAAAGCGATTTGCTTAAAATCGAAGGTGTAGACACAGAAGATGCCGCTAAAGAATTTGTCAATAAGGAAATTTATGCACAAATTTTCGACTTAAAGGATTACTTCGGAGACGAACTGGAATCTTCTCCCGAAGACTTAGTTGATTATGACGTAAGAAATACTAATGGAGTCATATTAGGAAAGATTGTTCATGTAGATGACTCTACTGTCAATGTGCTTTTGAACGTAGAGACCAAGGATGGTGATACATTCTTTATACCAATGGCTCCGCAATTCATCATCGAAATTAATGATGATGCCAGGATAGTGGATGTAGACGTTCCGGACGACCTTATCCATTTAAACATATCAGATAGAGATTAATACCATATAAACACCATAAATACCGGACACTATGAATCAGGAAAACACATTTGACGAAGATAAGGCTGTTGCTTTCATCCGCAAATATGTGGGCGAGAACATATCCTCCAGCTATACCGACGATGAAATTCTCTACATTATAGACATCATATGGGACTACTATGAGAAAAATGGTATGTTGACCATAGACTCTGATATCACCGAAGAAGAACTGCTCGACCCTGAGAAGCTCACACAATACGTGAAGAAGGAACTCGCCAACGACCATGAAATCTTGATGGATCCCAGGGATGTAGATAAGATTGTAAAAGCTGAACTTGAATATGAAGAATCTCTCGAAGACTTTGTGTAAATATTTCGCCGCAGGTGTATTGGCTTCCGGGTTGTTGGTTGTATCAATGCCGGCAACCGCAGAAAGGAAGCCGGATAATACTCCGGTAGAGCGTGTTGCTGAGCTCGATGATATGAGCTTTATAGATATGCTCCATTCTGTAGAACTTGGCAAGGGATCTGCAACAGTGCAGAAGTTTCAAGATAAGGAGGGCAGGACACGTCTGCTAAATGGAAAGTATAAGTCCTCAGGTCCCTGCACCGTAGAGAGCTACCGCAATAAGGAAGTACTTTTGCTGACAATCCCCGCCTCTCTACTTTTTGGCCCCAACGAAACGAAACTGAGCGCTACTGCCGCTGAATATTTGGAGCCAATCAAGCGATATCTCCGCGACCCGGATATGTATCGTGTACTCTTGGTGATGCATACTGATAATACCGGCTCTGAAGAGTATCGCGATATCCTGACTGAGGATCGTGTTGATGCAGTTTTCGATTGGTTTGAGGCTTCCGGTGCCAACACCAGTTATCTTTTCTCATATGCTATGAGCGATGAAATGCCCCTTGTGGATAACGACTCTTTTGAGAAAAGGGAGAAAAATCGACGCCTTGAAATATATCTGATGCCCGGCAAAAAAATGGCTGACCAGGCAAAATCAGGCAGAATTTCATTCTAAAAGAATCCGAATTGCGTTAGCAATTCGGATTCTTTTAGACCTATTGTCCGACAAATCAGACAAGTCCGACAGGTCAGAAGAGTTTGAGCTCTTGGTATAGGCGATGGACCGGCAATCCCATCACATTATAGAATGATCCTTCCATGCTCTCTACCGCTACAGCTCCTATCCATTCCTGAATGCCATATGCCCCCGCCTTGTCCATAGGTGTGAAGTTTGAAACGTAATAATGAATCTCTTCTTTCGTCAATTCTGCAAATTTAACATCCGTTACTGTCGTAAAGGAAGTGCGCTGATCTTTCGTCGTAATTGTTACCCCCGTTACTACTTGATGTACTTTCCCGGATAGCTCGTTGAGCATCGCTTCAGCCTCTTCTAAGTTGGCGGGTTTCCCATAGGCTTTGCCGTCAAGAATCACAAGTGTGTCGGCGGTTATCATCAGATCGTTGTCCTTAAGATGCTTATGGTAAGCATCTGCCTTTAATCCTGAAAGATATTGTGGCACTTGAAGTATTGACATATCCTTAGGATAATCCTCTTTAATCCCTCCTATGGTTATGACATTGAAGGGTATCCGCAATTGTTGAAGCAATTCTCGGCGTCGCGGTGACTTACTTGCTAAGTAAATATGATATTTCTTCAGATTCTCAAGCATATGAGTTGATGAGTTGATGAGTTATTATTAGATTGATTACCAGCCGAAGGCTTTGGCATCAGACAGCCAATGGCCGTTTGCTTTCAATATCTGTTCTAATAAGTCTCTGCCGCAACCGTATCCTCCCGTATAAGGAGAGATATATAGGCAGGTGTCTTTAACTTCCCAGACTGCATCATAGGGACAACATGGTAGTCCGACATATCTCAGACATTTTAAGTCAGGAATATCATCACCCATATATGCTACCTCTTCAGGCTTCAGATTATTCTTCTTCATCCATTCTTGGAGTACAGGTAGTTTGTGGGCTGCTTTCTGATAAATATCCTTGATCCCTAATGAATTGTATCTTTTCTCTACTGCTCGTGTATTGCCTCCGGTGATGATGGCTATATGCAATCCACATTTTACTGCTAATTGAAGTGCGTAGCCATCTTTGATATTCACCATACGCAACGGCTCCCCCTCAGACGACATCGGTATGGTTGATGGGGAAAGGACACCGTCTACATCGAATGCCACGGCTCGTATCCTCTTTAGATCATAGTTTATTCCACTCATAATTCCGTATCTATATATCCTTCAGTAGATTTTATATAGTCTGAAGTTATAATTTCAGTTATTAATCGGTATAACTCAAGTTCTTTCAATTTGTTGTCATGCTTGAGTATTTCTTCATGTGCCGATATGGTGGCCTTATCATTCCGTCGAGCTGGTCCTGTCATAGCTTCCTCAGCAGTCATTGTCCCAAGCTTCGATATCGTTTCTTTTAGCAATGGAAGAATTGTTTTCGGACTATATCCTGCATCTCTAAGAATACCTTCGGAAATTCCGTATAGTTTTGTGACGAAGTTATTTGCAAATACACCTGCAAGATGCAATCGTTTACGTTGTTCTGAGTCAGCTTTATTAACGTTGTTGCTAATCTTATGGGCTAATTCGAAAAGTCGCTGTTCTGTATGTTGACAATCACCCTCTATAAAGAATGTTATAGAGCTATAATCTATATCGCGATCTTTGGTGAATGTTTGCAATGGGTAGAGTACGCCTCGAAGGGGATGACTTCTGAGAATATCAATAGAGGTGGCTCCGGAAGTATGTACAACGATTCCTCCTACATTTCCCAATCTCTCTGAAACTACAGGAATAGCTTCGTCTTTTACGCATATTACATAGTAGTCTGCGTCTTTTCTTATTTCTTTCAGTGCCCGAGAGTCAATGATATCTGTATCTGCAACGGGTTTAAATGCTTTGTATAAATGGGTTGCTACGTTTCCTCCCCCTATAATTGTTACCTTCGGATAAGTATGCATTACAAGAGTGTCACAGCCAGGAGCTGATTCTTCATCGCGGCGCTTTTGATTGTTATAAATCTGTAGCCGCCCCATGGTCATTCGTAGATTAATCTCTACACATGGGATTATACTCCCATCATCATTGGCCATCATGTCAATACCCGCCGGCCCGGTATAGTCAGTAGCGATTAGCTTTTCTAATGCTTCTTTTTGGAGAGATATGAGTGTTTGAAGTTTATTCTGATTTACATAGTTGTAGATATAGTACTCTAGGTAATTTTGAGATCCTTCGATATTGCTGATATAACGGCCGGATGAGTCCGTTTTAAATACGGAGTATCCTACGAAGTCTGCCTCCCCTCCGTGCAACTCCCATTCAGTGGCAAAATCAATTGCCTTTTCAGCTAACACTTCTCCCATTACACTCCCTTGTCGTTTCAGAACTCCCCGAAGCCAATCTTTAAGCTTATCCTCAGGTATATCTGACGATCGGACAACACCGCGTCCACTACTACTCCATGGAGCCTTGAAGTAGCATCCCGGGTTCTTATGAGCAAATGCTATTGCTTCTTCGATATCATAGAATTCTTGGGGTAATGAGAACTCGTTGCGCAATGTTTTATAGAGCAGTGCGTTGAAATCTATGGTAGTATTTCGATGTGAGAGTTGTCTCAGTTTTTCCAATTGCTCATCAGAGGGCATTATGTCCGGATTAATACCAATCTTTAGGAGTGATTTTTTTACTTGGAGATCCCATCCCCAGGGTATTATTTCTGTAATCTTCTTGCTAAGATCTTGTTCCGAGAATTCATCAATTGACAGTGGAATAACTCCGGATTCTTTTATCAAGGGGTTGTTCTCAAGTACTTTTCTTTCTTCCTCAGATAGAGGTGCGGGAATCGTCAGCAAATCGCCCGCTTCTCCCAATGCTGCCATCATTGGAGCGGTACGCAAGCGCATTGCGGCTACGCTCGCTGTAGGAGTATAGTACCCCGATCCTAATGCAAGTGTGAAATCGTGTTCGGGATTGTAATATAAAAGTCGCATTGCAGATATTAGTTAGTTAGCTGATGAGTATGCGAGCTGGAAGCTCGCCGTCTTTGATGAGATTGCGTAATTAAGGGGGCTGTGAGCCCCCTTGTATTAGTTTGAAGTACGGGTCAATCGACCATCGACATTTATCCATCAATCATCGATAATTAACCATCAACTATTAAACATCTACTATCAAATATCAAGTTTCAATTTCATTTAAATTTGACATTAGTCCTCACCAAGAATATTCTCTTTCTTCTTTGCTGGATTTGAGAAATAGAGTTTATGCTCAATGTACTCTTGGGTTGCGAGTAGGGTCGGTTTGGGAAGACGTTCGTAAATCTTAGAGATTTCGATCTGCTCGCGGTTTTCGGAAACCTCCTCCATATTGTCGTTTGATGAGAACTCCTGAAGTTTTTTCTCGAGCTCCTTTTTAAGTTCAACTGCTATCTGGTTTGCACGCTTGCCGATAATGCATACGGTCTCGTATACGTTGCCTGTTTGCTCGGACATTGCTATCATGTCGCGAGTGACGGTGTTTGTGGGAGCGTTTGTCTTCTTGTAGTCCATATATTGTTCAGATTTTATGCTGATTATTTTCTTGTATTTTCGTTTGGTTGATATCCTTACTCTTTTACATGTCTGCGAGCTATATTGAAGATATTCTTTGCCTCGGAGGCATGTTTCGAGTCGGGAAAGTTGTTGATGAAGGAGTAGTATTCATCTACGACATCACGATATCGTTCCTCTTTTTTCTCATCAATACTTTGCTTGGCAATTTGAAACTTTGATTTAAGTATCAGAATTTCAAAATCTTCTCTATATTTAGAATATGGGTAATTCTTTAGAGCATTTTGAGATGTAATGATGGAGGCTTGGTAATTATTGCCTAAGAAATTGCCCATATTGTAATAAAGTTGGGCATTCTGCAATTCTTTTAAAGTCAGCTTATCTTGCATCTCAAAGATGGCGTTTTGTGCCAATGTCACTTTTTCACTACGTGGGAAATAGTCTAAGAATCCTTGAAGCTCTTCGATTGCTTTTATTGTATTCGACTGGTCGAGCTGCGGGTCGGGCGAGTCGAGATAGTAGCCATAGCCGCTATAGAATCGAGCTAATTCTGCATATTTACCTTTGGGATATCTCTGATAATATGTCTTGAAATAAAGGCCGGAGCTTAGATAATCCTTGTTCTCATAATGAGACATGGCGAGAAGAAATAATGCTTCCTCTCCATGCGGACCACCACGTAGAGGTGTTATTAGGTCGGTAAGAATCGTCGAGGCCTGCACATACTTCTTTTTGTCGTATGCACGTTTAGCATAATCGAATTTATATTCGATATCTCGGCTCTTCAAAACCTTACTATATTCCCCGCATCCGCTGAGTAGCATTACGAGGGGTAGGAGATATATAAGCTTCTTCATTGTATCTTTATATACGATTTCTTTGAACAACTCGGCTCAAATCCATTCGAACTGCAAATTTACGATTTTTTTCCCTTTCATGCAACTGCGATTTCTCCTTTTTGAATATTTTCTACGGTGGAAACCTTTGTCTGTGGTCTCTAAACTCTAACTTTCATTTCTAATCTCGCTTTGCTACTTGCGAAATGTGAGTTTTTTTAAACCTTCCTGAAAATACGTCGTATTATAGTCGCGCTGTCGCAAGATTTCGTTGCCAAAGATCACTAAGTCGATATCTATTGGCACTTCCCCCCGATTCCTTGTCTCTTCTGTCCTCCCCATTTCTTTTTCAATCTCTTTAAATATCTTATTGATTGCATCTGCTTTGAGCTCCGTTTCCATTCTTATTACCGCATTGAGATAGGGCTCGTTACCTCCCCCTATGGGTGATGTTTCATAGAATGGTGTTGTCTCTTTTATCTCTATTTTTGATTCTCTGTGCCTTATGCATTCTTCTGCATCAGCTAATTTTTTCACTCTATCAGCAGTGTTACTGCCGATGCTAACCAGTATTTCCATCCCTCAGAGGTTAGTTCTTTAGTGTATAAAGTGTAATCTCCGGTACGGCACCAATGCGAAAGGGGAGTCCAACTTCCCCGCTGCCTACGTTGACGTAGAGCTGCATTGGTGTCCCATCATGGGCTGTTTTTTCGTACATTCCGGACCATGTGCTGTAACGATATTGCGATGGCGACCAACGCCAATTGCCAATCTGTATCATAAACTGCATTGCATGGGTATGTCCACTCATCGTCAGGTCGATGTTGCTTATACTTGTCACTTCCTGCAACCAGTGTTCCGGATTATGACTCAGTAGAATTTTGAAGTGATTGTCGTTAAGACTATGTCCTTCTTTCATTGGACCGGGGTATGCTTTCTTGAGGTCTCCGTATTGCTTAAAGGGAGGTTCTCCCCAGTTCTCTACCCCGATTACCATTATAGTATCGGTGCCTAAGGAGAGAGGAAGTGTGCTGTTGTTGAGGAGTTTCCATCTCATGTCTGACTGCCATTCCTTCATGGTCGTCATATTTGCCTCTTTTGCGGCAGGACTTTTCCATGTGATATAATCTCCATAGTCGTGGTTCCCCAGGATTGAGATTACCCCATCACGAGCTTTCAGTCGGGAGAGTGTCTGCATGAAGGGTTGGAGTTCTGCCGTCTCTCTATTTACGATATCGCCTGTAAAAACTATTAAGTCCGGTTTCAGAGTATTAATCCGATCTACGAACTCGGAGATGAAGCTGGTTTCGTTGCCCCAGGTGCCTACATGTGCGTCTGAGAATTGTACTATTCTGTATCCATTAAAGGATGCCGGTACCCTGGGGGATTCTATTGTGACTTCCTTAATTTCTATCTCACGCCGACCAATTAGTGCTCCCCACCAAATCATTACAAATGTTAGGAAGGATATTGGCATCCCTATCCAAAGTCCGGTATTTAATCGAGGCTTTCTAAATAATTTAGGGATATACCCTATGAGTGAGAAAATTATATATACCAGCTTGGGAAGATATACGGATATGTACGTGTAGAGCATCCACATTATCGTCTGGATGCCGGAGTCGGCCTCTCTCCGAGGGAGACATAATACAATGGTCAGAAAAATCCAACACAGTACGGCGGTTGCAGCGTATATCTTCGAACTAATCTTCTTTGTGCAAAACCAACGAACGTCGTTCCATATATACAAATCTGTACCTATTGAGAATAGGTACAGAAAAATAATCATTATTAGTGGTATACGCATATTGTTGATTATTGAATACCTAATATTGCTATTAGCTTATTTTTTAAGGGATTCGCATACATCGTCAGCATCTTTTCCATCAGGAATTCTCGTTCTTCAGGAGTTATGTCAGGAAGGTCGATTTTATCAAGTTGCTTGTCGAAGTAGGCTTTTACTTCTTGCTCTTTTTCTTCAGTATACTTGGAGGAGAAGCGTTTTGTGTTGTGGAGTATGTCATACGCCACATAGTTTATATCGAAGATTTCGTACGAGCGATGTATTGCCTGATCAATAATTCGACCTACGTATTTTGCCCAAGTGTTGGTGTCGGGGAATTCACCAATCTGGTCAAGTTTCATGTTGATACGAGGTGTCAACTGGAAGTGTACTTTTCCCTTAAATTGCAACAGGCCTGTTTCCATTGAAAAGAGGTCATCGCGTTGTGATTTCTTGAAGTTTGGGTCGCGTTGCTTTAGCAGATACTCACGTGCCTTCAGATAGTCGTTGGGATCATACTCGTAGCTGATAGCTACCGGCATGAGGTTTATTTCTTTCAGTTTCTCATCGAAATTCCCTTCTCCGGCGAGCGACAACATTTTCAGAAGTGATTCCTGAGTATGATCGGAGGAGTCTTTAGCCCTACCTTCGCGTTGAGCTATCCATACACTCTCATGTTTGTGGAGGATGGTATGATGGATATAGGCACTGAGATGCTTGGCCGCCAATAACCCTTCGCGTAGTCCGGTGTTGCGCTTTACGATGAAGCTCTTATTTATGCGTACCAGGTCGTTGATCCAATCGAATACAAGGAGGTTGTTGCCGATTGCTACTTCAGTGGTAGGCAGTCCTCGACGCAGAAATGCCAAATTGAGAAATGATGCGTCAAGAACTATGTCGCGATGGTTTGTGATAAATGTATAGTTTCGCGATGGCTGATAATACTTTATGCCTCCCAGAGTAATACCTGCTGTGGTAGTCTTGGCGAGCATCTCCAAAAATGGGTACATGATAAGTCGCTGAAAATCGTGAGTGTTGTCGATTTTTAGTAACTCATCAATAAGAGCCTTTACCGCTTCGGGCGGCATTGTATAGTTAAGTGCATGAAGGAATCCCGGCTCTTTCACCATCGAGGCGAGCTTCTCGTGCACCTGTGAGTCTCCATACGGAGCTATATCGGAAAAATCTATATTTTGGTGAGTCATACCATTCGTATTCTAATACCCCATAAATTTCAGGGACACCTGATGCAAAGTTAAGCAACCAACGCCACATAGGCAAATTTTATTCCTAAAATTTCCTATTTGTACTCTTAACATTCAACTTTTAACTGTCAACTATCAACATTGCTATATTGGCGCCATTTAGTTAGAAGGGCCTCTATGTCCGCCGGCAATGGTGTGTCGAAGTCTACCTCTTTGCCGGTCTTGGGATGTCGGAAGCCTAAGGTCTTGGCATGTAGAACCTGACGGGGGCAAACTTCAAAACAGTTTTCTATGAATTTGCGGTAGCTGCTCGATGGATTGCCTTTAAGTATTTTGTCTCCTCCATATCGTTCGTCGTTGAACAGGGGGTGTCCTATGCTCTGCATGTGTACTCGTATCTGGTGCGTTCGCCCTGTTTCCAGGATGCATTTTACCAGTGTTACATAGCCAAATCGCTCTAAGACTTCGTAGTGTGTTACGGCGCGCTTCCCTATTTCGGGGTCTTGAAATACAGCCATCTGGAGTTTGTTGCGAGGATTGCGTGCAATATTTCCTACTATCGTCCCTTTCTCTTCTCCGAAATCTCCCCATACGAGTGCTCGATATTCTCTTCGGGTCGTTTTGTTGAAGAATTGCAATCCTAAGTCGGTCTTTGCTTCCGGTGTCTTTGCGATTACTAGTAGTCCGGAGGTGTCTTTGTCTATTCGATGTACCAATCCAAGTCTGGGATCGTCTACGTCATAATTGGGATTGTCTCGGAAGTGCCATGCTAAGGCGTTGACAAGAGTGCCGGAGTAGTTGCCATGTCCGGGATGTACTACGAGACCTGCTTGCTTGTTGACTACCAAGATAGTGTCATCCTCATATAAAATGTCAAGAGGTATATCCTCAGGTATGATTTCGAATTCATACCGAGGACGATCCATGACAATACTGATGCTGTCAAGAGGCTTTACCCGATATGAAGATTTTACCGAAGTGCCATTGACCAGAATACATCCGGCATCAGCCGCCTGTTGGATACGATTGCGTGAGGTGCGTGTCATTCTGTCGGCAAGGAATTTATCTACTCTTAAGAGTTGTTGTCCCTTGTCTGCCTCGAAATGGAAATGTTCGTATAGCTCCCTACCGTCAGAGGTCACAAAGTCCGGCGCCGCCGCCGGCGAATCATCATCTATTTCCGATGTGAAATTCTCGTTTGGCTCCTCAAACGATTCTGATAAACTCATAAACGTATAAACATAAACGTATAAACTAGTAAACTAAGAAATTGCAAATATCCAAAACACTCTGCGTTTTGGATATTTGGAGTTTCTTAGAAGAATTCGAGGCTTTCTTCCTCGGTAGCTTCTTGCTGCCTGGCCGGAGTTTCCGGCTCGCTGACAGGAGCGGGGGAGTAGCCGGGATTAGAGTCGCCATAGTCCGGACTTGCTACCTCTCGCATATTCTGATCATCAAAATAACGTTGTTGCTCTATTCTGAAAAGTGAGTCGCGAAGATCATTAAGTCTGCCATCGGATACTTCGATGATTATACGGGAATTTATGGGTATCTTCTGCATGTTGCGGACTACAACACCATTTGCTGTGATTTTAACTATTCGGTCGTCTGTGCCAAGCACTTTTACAACCTTGATATCCTTGAATCCCAATTCTTCAAGGCGTGCCATCCCTTGTCGGAAAGATTTGCCTCGCAGTGCGTATTCGTTGGTGTTGTGGTTGTCATCGATGACTACCTCTTTGGGATGCACTGCGTTTATGTAAAGAAATACCTTTCTGCCTGGCTTTACTACGCTGTTCGGCTTTGGAAACTGCTCAATGACATAGCCGGGCTTGACGTTGTCTTTGTAGAGAGAATCTCGAATTTCCACGTTTAACCCTTGCTCATGCAGAATCTCGATTGCTTTGGTGTACGACATATTCTCTACACGTGGCACTATATCGCTCTGACCATGCTTGGTAAACAGGGCAATGGATATGTACACTATCCATATTCCAAGCAATGCTACCAAAATGATTATAATAGAATTGGCTATTATCGGATGGCGTCCGATAAAGCCTTCACCTTTATTACCGCGGCTTGCGGTTATCTTGTCGTAGTCGTTGTTCACTGCATAAAGTTTTAACTTCAGTCTACAAATTTAAAAACTTTCTCTGATATATGCAATTTTGAGTTGATGTGTTGATGAGTTATTGAGTTGATGAGTCTATCAACTATCAACTATCAACTCGCTACTCTCCAGAAGAGGAAGAGTCCTATCAATAGGTATACTATATTAGGTATCTCCATTGCAATCATAGGGCTTGTCAGTCCATTGATTGCAAAAGAACTCGTGACTGTTGAGAAGAGTATATAGCTGAAACTCAATGCTAATCCAATACCAATATTTAGTCCCATCCCTCCCTTGGATTTCTTGGAACTCAACGACATTCCTATTAGCGTTAGGATAAAGGCTGCTGCCGTTGATGCTATTCTTCGTTCTTTTTCAATTTCAAAACCCTTAATATTGGCTACTCCTCTCATTCGCTGCTTCTCTACATATTCGGTTAGCTGGGGGGTGGTCAATGTCTCTTGGTCGTTGACTGAAATTAGAAAATCTTTTGGCTCTATTGTTATGATTGTGTCTATATATGATCCTTTTCTGATTTTCTCTGTCATCCCATCGAAATCACGTATCATGTAGTTGTGGAGTTTCCAATGATAGTTCTTGGTGGTGTCGTAGTTGACGGTCTGTGCCGTCATTCGCGATACAAGTTGTTTGTTTTTGAATTTGTCGAGTGAGAAGTTATAGCCGGTCTTTGTGCTGTTTTCAAATCTACCAATATAGGCTACTACTCCCGGCTCTACTTGCAATTGGATATTTACCCCGCTTTCTACCGCTTTGTTTCTGACGTATTTGTTGGTGTACTTAATGCGGTTGACGTTGGTCGGGGGTATGATGTAATTGCTCAGGGCGAATGTCATTGCGGATATGAAGGCCGCTCCTATCATATACGGTACAAGTAGCCTTTTATAGCTGACACCACTTGAGAGAATGGCTATAATCTCTGAATTCCCGGCCATTTTTGTGGTAAAAAATATTACAGAGATAAAGACGAAGAGGGGAGATAACTGGTTGGCAAAGTAGGGGAGAAAGGAGGCAAAGTAATCAAATAGTGTTTCTTTCAGCGGTGCTGTCAGAAAGGCATCGAGCTTCTCAGTGGTGTCGAACATGGCGATGACTGCCAAGAAGAGTATCGTGGCCATAAAGTATGTACCAAGAAATTTTCCAAGGATATACCTATCCAGAATCTTCAGACCGAGCCGACGTCTTGATGAAGATTTTCTCCTCTTATTCTTCCTGCGTATCTTGAATATTCTCAATAGCCTTTTCATAAATTTTTGTGTTGCAATTTACAACCTGACAGCTAAACGTTCTACCATCTCTCGCTTCCACATAGCAAAATCGCCCTCAATTATGTGTCGACGGGCTTCACGTACAAGCCAGAGATAAAATGCTAAGTTGTGGATGGATGCTATCTGCATTGCTAACAATTCGTTGCTGACAAATAGATGACGTACGTACGCTTTGGAATATGCTTCATCTACGTACGAGGATCCACCCTCATCCAGAGGTGAGAAGTCATCGGCCCATTTGCGGTTGCGCATGTTCATCGTTCCATTGCGGGTAAAGAGCATTCCATTGCGGCCGTTGCGTGTGGGCATTACACAGTCCATCATGTCAACTCCTCTGTCTATAGCTTCAAGGATATTTATGGGAGTGCCAACACCCATAAGATACCGCGGCTTCTCACGGGGCAAAATATCGTTGACAATTTCGATCATCTCGTACATTTTTTCGGTAGGCTCTCCTACCGCAAGACCTCCGATGGCGTTGCCATCCGCGCCAAGATCAGCGATATATTTGGCTGCTTCGCGTCGCAGGTCGGGATAGACGCATCCCTGTACTATCGGGAAGTATGCCTGCCGATACCCATATATGCCCTCAGTCTCTTGATATCTTTTCCATCCTCGAGCAAGCCATCGCTGAGTGAGGGAAAGGGACTTGCGTGCATACTCATAATCGGCGTCACCGGGTGTGCATTCGTCAAGTGCCATCATGATATCTGCTCCGATCACTCGCTCTATGTCTACTACACCCTCAGGAGTGAACAGATGTTTGCTTCCATCAATGTGACTTCTGAACCATGCCCCCTCTTCGGTAAGTTTACGTTGTGATGATAGTGAGAATACCTGAAACCCTCCGGAGTCGGTAAGTATTGAGCCTCCCCAGCCGTTAAATTTGTGGAGTCCTCCGGCTTTGCGAAGAATTTCCAGTCCGGGTCGCAGGTAAAGATGATACGTGTTGCCAAGTATTATCTGGGCTTTTATATCGTCTTTTAACTCTCGCTGATGCACCGCCTTAACGCTGGCCACCGTACCCACGGGCATGAAAATCGGTGTCTGAATTTTGCCATGGTCGGTGGTTATCTCGCCTGCACGGGCGGCTGTTCCTTCTGCCGTAGATTCTATTTTGAAGTCCATAGGTATAATAGCATTTTAAATGCAAAATTACTGCAAATTCACATATTTTACAACCATAAATCCTAATTAATTGAGAATTAATTAGGACTCTCTCATCTCATACCTCATACCTCATCTCCAATATCTCATAATTCATAACTCATAACTCATAACTCATATCTAATATCTAATATCTTAATAAGCTTGAGTTTGCAGATCATGTAATTATTTTTTACCTTTGTCACAAATTGTTTTGATTTTGTTATGGACTATGTAATAGCTGTTGATATGGGTGGCACTAATACGGTGCTTGCCATCGTAGATAGAAATGGTGTGATCGTAGGACGTCGTTCCATACCGACTGTCGGTGATAGCGATTTTATGAGTTACGCCCTGAGAGTTAAATCTCAGGTGGATTCGCTAATTGCGCTCCTCCCGGATGATTCTTATATTATTGGGATGGGTGCAGGTGTGCCTTGTGCTAATTCGCGATCCGGTATGATTGAAGCTGCCACAAACCTTCCTTGGCCTTCTCCTATTCCCGTCGCTGAAGTTTTTAGCTCTCTTTTTAAAGTGCCTGCTTTCATTACTAATGATGCTAATGCCGCTGCTGCAGGTGAAATGCTCTTCGGAAGTATGAAGGATTGCGACAATTTTATTCTGCTGACTCTCGGTACAGGAGTGGGAGCAGGTGTGGTATGTGATGGCCACCTACTCTCCGGAAGTCATGGCTTTGCCGGCGAACTTGGTCATGTTATTGTTCAGCCAACCTCTAAGCGTATTTGCGAATGTGGCCGACCGGGTTGTCTGCAGTCTTTCTGCTCTGCCTCCGGAATAGTACGATCTGCAATCGATTTTTTAGGTTTTACGGATTCTCCCTCTATACTGAGAGATATCCCGGCTGATGACCTAACTTCGGAATTCATTTGCAATGCTGCCCGCCAGGGAGATATGATTGCTAAAAATGTTTTCGACTTTACCGGTGGAATGCTTGGTATGGCTTGCGCGAATTTTGCAGCTATCTTAGATCCTGATGCTATAGTGCTTGCAGGAGGTGTAGCTCATGCCGGTGAGCTACTGACAAAACCCGCAGAAGTCGCTTTTCGTAATGCTTCTTTGTCTTTATATCATGACGTTAAGTTCTTGACGACTTCTTTAAATGACACCGATTGCGCCCTATTAGGCGCAGCAGCGTTAGCTCTAAACATAGACTAATAAACTCCTAAACTCATCAACTCATATGCTGGAAATTTGTTGTACTGATATAGAAAGCGTTAGAAACGCACTTGAAGGTGGTGCTTACAGAATTGAACTCTGTTCTGCCTTGGAAGTCGGCGGGCTGACACCCTCTTTTGCTCTTTTAGGTAGAACTTTATGGCTTTCCTCTCGTCTTGAAAATCCGATAAAGGTTCATCTTCTAATTCGCCCGCGTCCGGGAGATTTTTATTATTCCGACAGAGAGATTAAGCTGATGGCTGAGGATGCTGCTTATGCTGTAGAATCCGGTGTGGATGGCCTTGTGTTCGGTGCGCTGACTCCAGATGGTGAGGTGGATGAATATGCCTGTTCTAAAATCTTGGAATCTGCAGCTCGCGCTGCAAAGTCGGGACAAGAGGTGGCACTGACTTTCCATCGGGCGTTTGATTTTGTGAAGGACCCGTTTAAGGCTCTTGAGACTATCGAGAATCTGAGCTTCAATAGAATTTTGACATCCGGTCAGGCTGTTGATGCATGGAGCGGACGTGAACTTATCGCAGATCTCGTACGGAGAGCATCCCCGGGAATGACTATCATGGCCGGAGGTGGTATTACTCCTGATAATGTTGCCGCATTGATTGGGGCTACAGGTGTCAGAGACGTTCATGCTTCTGCCAAGTTTTTGTACCATAGTAAGATGGAGTGTCGTAATGAAAGACTCTCAACAGGTGATGGTTCAACTTCTGACTATGATTACTATCGCACATCGGCTGAAGTAGTGAAAGAGCTGTCGGTCATAGTCGCACAATCCTCCGGATTGTGTGTTTAGGGTTAATGCGAGCAGGAAGCTCACCGTCCTTGATAATGATTCCGAGATGAATTTTAGATATACATTTATTTTAATCATTATAATTTTTTTTGCCGGGTCGGTATTTGCTGCTTCCGGCAATGACGCTCGTCAGGCTCTTGATTGGTTGTATCATTACATGCAATATCCGGATAAGCTGACGTATTCTGAGGATTTCTTTGCTGATAATGTAAACGTTACAGTCCAAGCTAAGCGAGAGATGCCTTGGGGAGAGTATGTCCCCGCTAGCGTATGGCGAAATTTTGTGCTTCCGTTAAGGGTTAATAACGAGACTCTTGACAATTTCAGAGTTGAGTATTATCCGATTCTTAGGGAGCGTGTGAAGGGTATGTCGATGAAGGAGGCTGCTCTGGAAGTAAATCATTGGTGTCACGAGATGGCAACTTATCAGTCTGCTGACCCTCGTACGTCTTCTCCGCTAAGTGTAATTTCCCAGTCTACGGGTCGTTGTGGCGAGGAGTCTACGTTATGTGTGGCTGCTCTGAGAGCTGTCGGCATTCCGGCCCGCCAGATTTATACTCCTCGCTGGGCTCATACTGATGATAATCATGCCTGGGTTGAAGTGTGGGTCGATGGAAAATGGTGTTTTCTTGGTGCTTGCGAGCCGTCTCCGAATCTTAATATGGCGTGGTTTGGTCCATCTGCCTCCCGCGCTATGTTGATGACTACGGATGTATGTGGTAATTATATCGGTGAGGATGAAATCCTTGTAGAGAGTAATCTTTATACTACCATCAATGTTACTCCGAATTATACTGATGCGCAAAATATCCATGTGTGTGTTGTAGATTCTACGGGATCTCCGGTAAGTGGTGCAAAAGTAGATTTCTGTATCTATAACTATGCGGAATTTCACCCTGTAGCCACAAAGTATACCAATCCTCTTGGTAATGCTGATATTTTAGCCGGTCATGGCGATATGTTTGTTTGGGCTACCGATGGTTATAATTTTGGTTTTAAGAAAATCAATGCTGACTTTTCTTCTCCTTTGGAGTATAAAATTGTTTTAGATAAGAATTATAGTTGTTCTTTGGAGAAGAATATAGATATTATTACTCCCCGTTTAAATTATACTCCACCTATTGCAAGTCAAGCGGAATTGGACTGCTGTAATCAGCGTATTGCTCTGGAAGACAGTATTAGATCTTCCCGCCTCGCTTCGCGTATGATTAAAGAGGACTCGATTGTTTCAATATTGTGCTCTTGGAAACTTGATGATAGCGTCATCGTACCATTGTTGCTCAATGCTCGAAGTAATGGCCCAACTCTGTTTGAGTTCCTTAAGGAGCAGTCTCCTGATAATCGGGACTTAGCGTTGAGACTTCTGAGGACATTAAATGATAAGGATCTTAGAGATATTTCAATCGATGTTTTGCGTGATTGTATGACCTTTGCTTCCGAATTGCAGAGTCAGCGGCGTGAAATTTCCGATGATGTGGTTCAATATGTATTGTCACCCCGAGTAGAATGGGAGCATCTGCGTCCATATCGACGATTCTTTTCAGATAGTTTACCGGATTCCTTAATATTATCTTGGCAATCAGATCCTCAGAAGCTTGCTGAGTGGTGTGCCTCTGAGATTACCATAGATAAAGAGGGAAACTATAGCGAGTTGCGAATATCCCCGGAAATTGTGTGGAAAGGTCATCGTGCCGATTCCCGTTCGAGAGAGATCTTCTGTGTGGGGGTGCTCCGCTCTATTGGAGTGCCGGCTAAGTTTGACGAGGTTTCGCAGCGCGCTATGTATGCAGTAGATGACGAGTCCGCTTGGAAGTGGAATCCTCTTGATTTTTCAATGGGGAATAATGCTAATTCTGTTTTGCCAACAGTTAGAGTAGATTTCATCAATCAGGACAAATCGTCAAGAATAATTCCGACTTATTATACTCATTTTACTATCTCCAAAATTGTTGACGGTATTCCTAATCTTTTGGAATATCCTGACGGGACCTCGCTCGCTGACGGAAAACTCTCATTGGACCTTACCCCCGGTCAGTATATGTTGGTCACCGGTACACGTCTTGCAAGTGGCGATGTGTTGTCTAATGTAAGGATTTTTAGGGTAAATTCGGCTGAAATAGATAATGCTGAGTCAATTGCAGTACAGATAGTTTTGCGTTCCGATTCTACAAAGTTTCAGGTAATTGGAAGTTTGAATGCCGAAAACTTGTATCATGATATCGTAGAAGATTCCGACAAATCATTGCTATCAACGGCAGGGCGTAATATGTATGCCGTCATATTAGTAAAATCCGGCGATGAACCTTCCGCTCATATCCTCAACGATCTGGCCGTGGCCTCTAATTCTTCTACTGATATCTCGAATAAGGTAATAGTATTATTCGAAAGTAAGGAAGATATCGGGAAGTTCAACAGGTCTATTATGGATTCACTGCCGGAAAATGTAGTATTGGGGATTGACAAAGAGAGCGCAAGCCGGAAGGAACTTGTGGAATCTCTGAATCTCACAGATGGCAGTCTACCAATAGCAATAGTAGCCGATTCCTTCAATAAGGTATATTTTGTATCGCAAGGATACACCATCAACCTGCCGGAGATTCTCACCCGAGCTTTTCACAGTGCAGACTGAATGAGGTTGTTGATTCAATTAAAATTTCGTAAATTTGCAGTATAAATATTAATAACAATTCTTGATGATTATGAAAATTAGTCAGATACTCGCTTTAGGCCTGTTAGCTCTTAGCTCTTCTTCTGCTTTTGGATGGGGACAAAAGGGGCATGATACTGTTGTAGCTATCGCTGAAAACCACTTTACAGACGCTACTCGCGCTGCTATTGATTCCTTGCTCGATGGTAAATCCCCTGTCTATTACGCTAATTGGCTCGATAATGCCTCCCACACTCCTGAATATGCCTATTCTAAAACCTGGCACTATAAGAATATAGACGCCGACAAGACATATGAAAACGCCCCAAACATCAAGGAGGGGAATATAGTTCAAGCTATATACGAGCAAACTGCAGTTCTCCAAAATCCTAATGCTTCTAAGGATGAGAAGGCGCTCGCTCTTAAAATGATTGTTCATTTCCTGGGAGATATCCATCAGCCGATGCATATGGGGCATGCCTCTGACCTCGGTGGCAATAAGCATTACGTGAAGTATTTCCGTTCTGCTACTAATCTCCACACCGTGTGGGATTCCCGTCTCCCGGAGTCTGCCCACAAGTGGAGCTACTCTGAATGGGTCAACCAAATTGACCGTGCTACTCCCGATCAGGCCCTCCTTATCGTAAAGGGAGGAAATCCGGATTCTTGGGGTAAGGAGACTTATGAAATTTGCAAAAGAGTATATGAGACTACGCCCGTTGATACTAACATTGAGTATGATTATATCTCTGACTGGACTCCTACTATTGAAAACCAGTTTTTGAAGGGTGGTCTGAGACTTGCAGACCTTCTTAATTCTATATTCGATCCGAATTATCAAGCTCTCAATTCTTTTGTAAAATAGGGGTTTATAGTGGATTCGAAAAATTCTGAACTCCCGAAATTTCCCCCACTCAATCTTCCAAGGGCTGAGCTTAAGTTGCTGACGGAGGATGATAAAGTGAAGGTGTACGATTCTTTGCGGCGTAAGTACGTTGTTCTTACTCCGGAGGAGTACGTACGCCAGCATTTTGTCAATTGGCTGGTCTGCTATCTGCATTATCCGGCTTCTAATATTGCAAATGAGATGAGTATCCGTGTCAATGATACTCTCAAACGTTGCGATACTGTTATCATCGATCGTAATGGTAGCCCTTTTTTCATCATCGAGTATAAGGCGCCGGGAGTCGTTGTCAATCAGCAAACGTTCGACCAGATTGTTCGCTACAATATGTCTCTGAAGGCTAAATATCTGATTGTATCCAACGGATTGCATCATTATTGTTGTATCATCGACTATAAAACTAATTCCTACCAGTTTATCCCTCGTGTCCCGGACTATCATGAATTGAAGTTTGGTAACGCACAAAACTGATATGGAATCTGAGTCGGAGTATTTTTCTGAGATGGACTCTAACTATAATTATCTCGATCTCCTTAATCCTCAGCAACGCGATGCTGTGGTCTATAACGATGGACCACAACTGGTTATTGCCGGTGCCGGATCCGGTAAAACTCGTGTACTTACATATAAGATTGTTCATTTGTTGCGTACAGGAATTGAGCCGTGGCGCATCCTTGCATTGACTTTTACCAACAAGGCGGCTCGCGAGATGAAGGATAGGATAATGCAAATCGTTGGTCCTAACGTTGCTTCTCGACTATGGGCGGGTACGTTCCATTCAATTTTTCTGAGAATTCTACGCCGCCATGCCGACAGATTAGGCTACTCGTCTAATTTTACCATCTACGATGCAAACGATTCGCGCTCTCTCATCAAGATGATAATTAAGGAAATGGAGCTCGATGAGAAGGTCTATAAGGTCTCTGTAGTGGCTTCTGCAATTTCCAACGCTAAGAATGCTCTTATTACTCCTGAAAGATACGCAGCGGATGCAGATATCCAGAAGGGTGACCGCAACTCCCGTCGTCCTCTCATCAGTACTATATATAAAAGATACTGTCAACGTTGCAAGATTTCTTCAGCTATGGATTTCGATGATATCCTGGTTAATATGAATATCTTGCTACGCGACAATCCCGATATCCTTGAATACTATCAAGATTTCTTCCGATATATTCTTGTTGATGAGTATCAAGATACCAATTTTGCCCAACATCTTATAATCAATCAGCTAAGTGATAAACGTCGGAAGTTGTGTGTTGTTGGTGATGACGCTCAGAGTATCTATTCTTTCCGTGGCGCGAATATCTCAAATATACTGACTCTCAATAAGCAATTCCCTGACCTGCAAATATTCAAGCTCGAACGGAATTATCGTTCTACCCAAAATATTGTAGATGCTTCCGGTAGCCTGATAGCTAAAAACGTGAAGCAGTTGCCCAAACAGGTATACAGTGAGAATGAAAAGGGAGATCCTATATTTGTCGTTAAGACTTATTCAGACATGGAGGAGGCTTTCCTTGTTGCCAACCGACTGAATGAGATTCGTCAATCTGCTCATGAGAGTTACGATGAGTTTGCTATTCTCTATCGTACGAATGCTCAGTCACGTATTCTTGAGGAGGCGCTGAGGAAGCGAAATATTCCTTATCGAATTTATGGTGGCCTATCTTTCTATCAGCGTAAGGAAATTAAGGATGCTATCAGCTATTTTAGGCTTACTGTGAATCCTGACGATGATGAGGCTCTTCGCCGTATTATTAATTTTCCGGCCCGCGGTATTGGCGAAACGACTATGAAGAAGCTGACAGCAGCTGCTTCGGAGGCTAATGTCAGCATATGGACTGTCGTCAATAATCCGGAGGAATATAAGGTCAATATAAATAAGGGTACTATCGGCAAGTTGAATGCCTTCTCTCAGATGATTAAGGCATTTATTGCTGACAATAATACCTCTAATAATGCTTACCAGACAGGTCAACTTATTATCAATCGTACCGGCCTGCTGTCAAGTCTTGCTCATGATAATACTCCGGAAAGTATCAGCAAGCAGGAAAACTTGTCGGAGTTGCTTGCCGGTCTTAAGGAGTTTGTTGAGTTACGTCTCGAATCAGGCGAGGATGATTTGAGTATGTCAAGTTTCTTGTCGGAGGTTTCGTTAGCTACTGACCAGGATGAGACTGAAAAGGATAATGGACCTAAGGTAAATCTTATGACGGTACATGCCTCTAAGGGTCTTGAATTTAATAATATCTTCATCGTAGGAGTAGAGGAGGAGTTGTTTCCGTCGGCAATGTCTATGGACTCTGAGTTGGGTGTAGAAGAGGAAAGACGCCTTCTCTATGTGGCTATCACTCGTGCCCGTAAGCGATGTGTCATCACTTATTCCGGCACTCGCTTTAGAAATGGACAGACTGTTTTTAGCCGTCCTTCGCGGTTCCTTCGGGATATTGATAAGAAGTATCTTAACTATACCTCGTCGATGGAGATGGAGTTTGACAGTCCTTCGTCTTCTTCCCGTATTATGGGAGCGGTCAATAATTATTCTCGGTCAATGCTTGAGTCTCCCTCTTTGGGCAGCGATAATAATTTCTCCGGCATAAGTAGCAGCTCGCGAAATGCCCGCCGTCAAGGCGGTCTGGGACCCACTGTTGATACTACTACTGCTCAAGAAATATCTTCGGCTCTTGATGGTACCATCACTCAGGGCACCCGTATCAACCACGGTAGATTCGGTGTGGGTATTGTCCGTAAGATTGAGGTTGCCGGCGAGAGTGAGGTCCTTACTGTGGACTTTGCTTCTGTCGGAATCAAGCGTTTGTTGTTAAAATATGCTAAATTTACTATTTTGCCATGACTTTGCAGACTCCATACTATATCGTTTATGAGGAAAAACTCCGTCGCAATTTGGAGTTGATAAAGAGGGTAGAGTTTCTCGCAGGAGTAAAGATTATTATGGCTTTTAAGGCTAATGCTCTTTGGAAGACTTTCCCAATTATTTCTGAGTATATCAGTGCCTCTACTGCCAGTTCGCTCAATGAGATGAAGCTTTCGCTGGAATATCTTGGCAATGACGTTCATGCCTATTGTCCTGTGTATACTGATACTACTTTCCCGGATTTTCTCGCCGGCTGTTCTCATATCACCTTCAATTCTCTTTCTCAGTTCAATAAATTCTATCCGCAGATTGAGGAGCATAATAAATTTGTAGCTTCGAATGGAGGGATGAGGGTGTCAGCAGGTTTGCGTGTTAATCCCCATTGTAGCATTGTGGAGACTGATATTTATAATCCATGTCTGCCGGGTTCTCGCTTTGGCGTGGAGGCTGACACTCTTGGCGACAAGTTGCCGGAGGGTATTGAGGGTCTCCATTTCCACGCTCTTTGTGAGAGTGATTCGCATGATTTGGAAAAGCTGCTCAATGCTTTTGAGGAGCAATTCGGGAGGTATATTCCCGATTTGAAGTGGATCAATATGGGAGGTGGTCATCTGATGACTCGTAAGGGTTACGATATTGACCATCTTGTGAAATTACTTAAGGATTTCAGCAGTCGTTATCCGGGAGTTCAGCTTATTATGGAGCCGGGATCGGCTTTTACTTGGCAGACGGGTGACTTGGTGACATGTGTCCTCGATGTTGTTGAAAATGCCGGTATCAGAACGGCAATCATCGATGCTTCATTTGCCTGCCACATGCCTGATTGTCTTGAAATGCCTTATAGGCCGGCAATTACTGAGTCTCTGCCGGATGATGATACCTCCGGGTATGCATATCGTCTTGGTGGCAATTCGTGTCTTAGCGGAGACTATGTCGGCGACTGGCGATTCGCCAAGCCTCTCAAAGCCGGCGATAAGCTGACACTGCTCGATATGAACCATTATACTACGGTAAAGACCAACATGTTTAATGGTATCCAGCATCCTTCAATATGGTTGCAACCCCTCTCCGGCACTCCGCGTCTGTTAAGGGAATATACCTACGAAGACTATCGCGAGCGTATGGACTAAGTATGATTTAGTCGAATCAATTATTAGGTAACTACTCAGCCCTGACAAATCATACAACAATTGGGATGCACCAGGGTGCATCCTCCAATAAAAGCTTAGGAATCAAGTTAAACGGATGCACCGTGGTGCTGCATCCCTACATTGAGGATCCGGTGAGTATGTGGCGTATGATGTATAGTGATTTAACGAAATATATTGGTAGGTTTGAATCATTGGTGATAAATCCAATTTTAAGAAATTGGATGTTTATTATTGCATTGATTTTCTACTGTATACAGCCTGCATTTAAATATTGTAGCGTAAATGGATACCCGTTAAAGCCTTTCTTAATTTACGACTTCTTCCTCTCGTTTCTTGTAGTATATATTATTTGTTTAGTCTCTGATTTACTGAAGTGCAGGGTAATTCTTGTCGTTGCAACGTCTGTATTTGCTCTGGTATCTGCTTTTCTGTTGATGTTCCATCTGTTAATAATCTTATATAATTATGGAAAAGATAGCAAGTTTTACTATAAATCATGAAGTTCTTGACCCGGGTATTTATGTCAGTCGCAAGGATGTTACTCCCGCCGGCGATTGTATCACCACTTTTGACATCCGCATGACCCGTCCAAACCGTGAGGCTGCCCTAACCCCTGAAGCTCTACATGCTATGGAACATTTGATAGCTACTTTCCTAAGGAATCATCCGGTGTGGAAGGAGAAAGTAGTCTATTGGGGGCCTATGGGCTGTTGCACAGGAAATTATCTACTTATGCAAGGCGACCTCAAAAGTGAGAATATTGTAGACCTCATTCGAGAGGCGATGACATTTGTCGCAGAATTTGAAGGAGAGATACCAGGAGCTACCCCTCGTGACTGCGGCAATTACTCATACATGGATCTTCGGGAAGCCAAGGCAGCTGCAAAAAAATTTCTATCCGAAGACCTAACCAACCCCATACTGACCTACCCGGTATAGTTCACAGTATCACATTGTTCGACTGTGTAATTATTTGTATCATTATTAGAGGCGTCCCGCTTGTGCTATTAAATAAAAATCGTCTCTCTATTTGCTTAGAGAGACGATACTTAACAAGCTTGGTATTTCAGCCTTAGGCTTTTATTCCTTGCGTTCCTTGATGGCTTTGTGGACTCTGTGTACTTCGTCCACCAACAAAAAGGCGGCCGCTACGGATGCAGCATGCAGGGCCAGTTTGATAATCTTGAAACAAAGCTTTTCAGCATGATGCTTGTTGCAATGATGGTGTGTCAATTCCATAGTGATGTAAATTAAGAGTGTTTTGTGTGTTTCTTTTTCATCTTTATTAACGCATGAATATCCCTTTAAGTTTGGGGATTTCTGAGCTTTCTTGTAATTTTGCAGTATGGAAAAGTTCCAAACCTCTAAATCTAAAATATCTTCAGGCATGGAAACTGATGTGGTAACTGCAACTCCTAATGATAATTCTATAAAAGCTGATTTCCGACACAAACCGGAATGGTTGAAAATTAAACTGCCCCGTGGATTTAAAACTTCTCAAGTGGTGGGTCTTCTCAATGAGAAGGGGCTTCATACGATATGTTCCTCCGGTATGTGCCCGAATCGTGGCGAATGCTGGGGCGCCGGAACTGCTACGTTTATGATTGGCGGTGATATCTGTACGCGGGGATGCCGCTTCTGCAATGTGAAAACAGGCATTCCTAATCCTCTCGACGAGAAGGAAATCACTGATATCGTTAGCTCTATTAAAGACCTAAAACTTAAACATGTTGTCCTTACTTCCGTAGACCGTGATGATCTTCCCGATTTGGGTGCCGGTCATTGGGTGAAGATGATTCGTGCTATTAAGGAGGCATGCCCGGAAGTCACTATGGAGGTTCTCATCCCTGACTTCCAGGGTAGAATGGATCTTGTAGATATGGTCATTGAGGCTGGTCCGGAGGTTATTTCCCACAATATGGAGACGGTACGCAGACTTACACCGAAGGTGCGCAGTCGTGCCACCTATGATTGCTCACTTTCCGTAATTAAGCATATTGCCGAAAGTGGTATCCGATCTAAGAGTGGTATCATGTTGGGACTTGGTGAAACCCCGGAGGAAATCCTCGAGACGATGGACGATCTGCGTAATGTCGGTTGTGAGGTTATGACCATAGGCCAGTATCTACAGCCTACTAAGAGTCATTACCCTGTGCAAGAGTATGTCACCCCTGCGACGTTTGCTTCCTATGCAGAGGAAGGACGTCGTCGCGGCTTCCGCCATATTGAGAGTAGCCCGATGGTTCGTTCAAGTTATCATGCGGAGAAGCATCTTTTATGATTGAAATACGCGATTTGCACACAATGCCCTATCGCGAGGCTTGGGCATTGCAAAAAATTCTGCATGAAGAATTAAAGACTGCAAAGAAGGAGGGGAGAACTCCTTCTACTGAATATCTTCTTCTGACAGAACACCCGGCAGTACTGACAATGGGTAAGCATGCCCACCGCGAGAATCTTCTCGCCACAGAGCAACACTTGCAGAGTCTAGGTATAGAATGCATACCGATTGAGAGGGGAGGTGATATCACATATCATGGACCCGGACAGCTTGTGGGTTATCCTATTATCGACCTTGAGAAACATCATTTAGGGGTCAAAGACTATGTCCATCTAATAGAGGAAACCGTAATCCGTACCATCCTCCCTTATGGGATCAAGGGAGAGCGTGTGGAGGGTGCTTCGGGCGTTTGGATTGACGCCGGTACCCCCCGTGAGCGTAAGATATGCGCTTTGGGTGTGAAGTGTAGCAGATTTGTTACTATGCATGGACTGGCTCTGAATGTCAACACCAACATGAGTGGTTTTTCACTGATAAATCCTTGTGGTTTTATCGACAAGGGTGTGACCTCCATGCAAATGGAACTTGGCGAATCTATAGATTTCGATAAGGTTAAATTCGAACTCGCGGAAATTTTTATTGGTCTTTTGAAAGCAGGTATCTAATTCCTGATGGGCAAAGGTACTGACCCTTTTTCTCCGTGATGCGCCCATATTCTATAGCATGGCCGGGACAGATATGGTAGCACGCCAAGCAGCTAAGACATTTATCCCCCCATTTGGGATGATTCCCGACAAGGGTAATATTCTTGACAGGGCAGATCCTTGCACACCTGCCGCAGCCGATGCATTCTTGGGTCCATCGCCATTTTCTCGGGAAGATTCCCCATTTCTTGAAAAGGGGGTAGATGCATGTTGTCTTGAACTTTGCAAGTCTTCCTTTTGTGAAATCGAATTCATAGATGCCTTCTCTGAGTGCACTTACTATATGATGGATACGAACCGGAGTACTATTGATTTTCTTGGTCTCAACTTCTTTCGAATCTACGTTGAATCCCGGGAGTAGTACGTAGTTGTTGGGCATGATAACACTCCATCCTGCCGCCGGCTCAATACCGCGTTGAGCCAATGCCTTTCGTATAATCTCCGGCGCCATCCCTGTTTCATCGCCGCAGGTCAATACTACCCATACCTTATTATTCCTCATTGTGCTGACTGTATCGTCATTGAGGTTCTGTATGAATTTGAGTACTATAGGAGGTATGCCCCATGAGTATACCGGACATACAATGCCAATACCATGTTCGTCTCGTTCTCCCTCTTGGCGAGCTTCTCCAATGAATGTTTCCGGATCTATTGAGGGTATGAAGTGTAAGTCAGTATTGAGTCCATCTGCTAAGAGCTTGGCGGCATAGGCGGAGTTTCCGGTTCCGGAGTAGTAGAATATCATTTGAATTGATGAGTTGATGAGGTTTTCAGACTGTACAGATCTTGAAGATTAATTCTCGGAGTAGTTCAAACTCATTGGCTACGGAGCCTATTCCTTTGCTGCGACGATCAAAATCGGCTATGGCTGAGATTATCATTAAGCACTGGTTGAGATTGAAGTTTGCCATAGCTGTCCTTATATCTCTGAGAGCAAAGCTGTTTTTGAGGTTTAGTACTTGGGATATATTCTGGTCAGATTTGTCGCGTTCGAGTTGTGCTATTACTATCTTCTGGAAGTAGCTGAAGATTGTAGCTGTTGTGACTACTGTTGGATTCTGATTCGGACTGCGGCTGAAGAATTCTACTATCTTCATAGCCTTGGAATAGTTGCGAACAGCAAGAGCGTTGGTAAGTTCAAAATTGTTGAAGACCTTACTGATTCCGATATTCTCTTCTATCATATCGGGGGTAATCCTATTGAGCTTTCCGTTGCAGGCCACCATCAGCTTGTCTATTTCTGAGAACAATTTTGACAAGTCCAATCCTACAGATTCCACCAGTAGCTGCAATGCCTTGTCTTCAATACTTATTTTCTTAGCTGTACAGTAGTCGCGAATCGGTTCCGAGATCTGGTAATCACGAAGTTTCGAACTCTTAAAGATTATTCCCCCGGCTGCATTGATAGCTTTCGTTGCAGCGGCATTCAGTGGAGATTCTTCTCCTTTATATACGATTACCAGCACGGTAGTTGATGTAGGCTGTTTAAAGTAGGGGAGGAGCTTCTCTATCTGAGCTTTAGCTCGCTCCATAGTCTGAGCCTCTTTCAATACTACCAATCGTCTTGGCGACATCATGGGAAATTGGCGTGCACTTGCTTCTACCATCTCTGCTGTGGAGTCTGACCCGTAGAGGATGTCGGCATTGAAATCCGTGTCTGCTTCTTCTACTACTGTTGCCTCAAGCATGTCGCAGAGCTTGTCAAGGTAGTATGGCTCATCGCCACATAGTATATATATGGGGGCGATAGTACCTTTCTTTATTGCATTTAAGATTTCTCTGAATGTAGAGTCTGACTTTTTTGCCATGGTGAGTTGTGTGAATTGTCGAGTTTATATCAGTTTTGCCGATGATGAAAGAAAATTCTACGACAATATTTCATGAATACTATGAAGAGGAATGTGCTGGCGATGGCAATCCAGGGGATTCCGCTTTCGGCTACTCCCCATGTTTCGGGATTTTGATGGTTGATTCCTCGAGCAGCGAGCCAGAAAAAGAGCACGACAACGGAGTTGTTGAGGGTATGCGCGAATATTGAAGTCCATAGTGATGAAGTCCAGGTCAGTAGATATCCGAACCAAGCTCCGAGCAACAGTCGCGGCACAAATCCGAAAAACTGGAAGTGTACTGTTGAAAAGATAATGGCAGCTGTCCAGATTGCCAGATGCTTTCTGCCTGACAACCCGATGATTCTTTGTAATGCCCCGCGAAACAGCAGTTCTTCACAAATACCGGTCAGCAGGCCTACTATCAGTAATCCGGCGATGAGGGTGGAGATTTCCGGATTGTCAAGCATTCTTGTGGTGATCTCTGCTCCGGCATCTTCCATATTGCGCATCGTATGTTCGAGTGAAGACATGGATTCCGGAAGCTTCATCTGCAGGTTCCAGTAGATTATCTGATTCATTGCCGGAGTTGCGATGATATATGCCAACAACACTCCGACTATTGGTCGCCAACCTGAGGGAGAGGTGAGGGCTGTAAACTTCAGAGGTTTTTTGTTGAAGACTCTTACAGATATAAGTGCCGTAGCTCCAAAAGCAAAGATACATTGAAGGGCAACCCCTAAAAAAAGTGATAGTCGCGAATCCGCCCCAAGAGATGATTGCAGTGAATAGGAGAGGATAGAACAGCCGAAGAGCATACAGAAGAATACCCCCAGCAGGACTATCAGCCGCATTCCTACTCCGGAAATCCTGTCTGAGTATGTCTCTACCTTAGATATTGGCTTGTCTGATTCTAATTTTGGTGTCAATACTAATATTGTTGTGTATTCAACTATTTTAGGTCCTATCTTGCTAAAGGTTTTATATATCTGTGAAGTGCTTCCTTCGGAAGATGAAGTTCTGACCTAAGTACTTCTCGCGAACTATGGGATTTTCGGAGAGTTCTTCGCTGGTACCCTGGAAGAGAATCTTGCCCTCGAAGAGTAGATATGCTCTGTCGGTGATACTCAGCGTTTCCGGTGCGTTGTGGTCGGTGATGAGTATGCCAATGTTTTTCTCTTTGAGCTTATATACTATCTTCTGAATATCTTCTACCGCAATAGGGTCGACACCGGCAAAGGGCTCGTCGAGCATGATGAATTTAGGATTGATGGCAAGACAGCGTGCTATCTCCGTGCGTCGTCGTTCTCCACCCGAAAGTTGGTCGCCGAGACTTTTCCTAACTTTCTCCAGTCGGAATTCGGATATAAGGCTCTCCAGCTTCTCTATCTGTTCCTCTTTCGACATTTTCGTCATCTCCAGAACTGAGCGGATGTTGTTCTCAACGCTGAGTTTGCGGAATACGCTCGGCTCCTGAGCAAGATATCCGATGCCGAGTTGTGCACGCTTGTATACCGGGAGTTTGGTGATGTCAATATCGTCTAAGAAGATCCTTCCGCCATTGGGGGTGATAAGGCCTACGGTCATATAGAAAGTAGTGGTCTTTCCGGCTCCATTGGGGCCGAGAAGTCCTACGATTTCTCCTTGGGTAACATCGATTGAAACATGATTAGCAACAGTTCGCTTGCCGTAGCGCTTCACGAGGTTGTCGGTGCGCAACACCCCCTTTACGGGAATCTTCTCAGTCTCTTTCACGTCAAGCTCTTCTCCATCGGGGAGTGCGTATTCCGACTCTGAGGTAATGGTCAGCTCCTGCATGTCGGGAACTTTCCCTCCCTCCGGTTCTGTTGCGGATGGTGCCTCCGGCAGTTTCTTTCTTGAGAATATGCTCATTTGCAACTTTTGTTTGATTTCCAAGAGGGGAGAAGGGAGCGGATGTAGTCGGTCAGCAGTTTTACAGCTACCTTATTATGACCACCCTGGGGCACGATTAGATCAGCATATCGTTTGGAGGGCTCGATGTAGAGTTCGTGCATCGGCTTGAGGGTATCCTGATATCTGTCTATTACCATCTGAGGGGTACGTCCGCGCTCTATGCAGTCTCGATGTATCACTCGTATCAGACGTTCGTCGGCATCGGCATCTACGAATACTTTGACGTCGAGCATGTCGCGCAGATGCTTGTCGGTGAGCACTAAAATTCCCTCTACCACTACAACTTCGCGAGGCTCGATATGAATCGTTTCCTTAAGTCTTGAGCATGTGATGAAATCATAGGTAGGCATCTCGATGCTTTTACCCTCCTTAAGCATCTCAAGCTGATGGGTCAGCAAGGTCCATTCTATGGAGGCCGGCTCGTCATAGTTCATCTTCAGACGTTCCTCAAGAGGGATATGAGCATTATCATTATAATAGCAGTCTTGCGGCATGATGGCAACTTCCTCTGCCGGAAGACTTTCTATAATTTTTCTCACCACTGTTGACTTGCCGGATCCGGTTCCGCCGGCGATACCTATCACTATCATGTTGTCTCGATTTTATCTATTTCCACAAAATTAACAATCTTTGACCATTCTGCCAAATCTAATACATCTCATAATAACTATTCAGATATTTCAGTCCTAATGCATGGATGTACCATAATGCATCAGTTCTTCCGTTTTTCTCCAAAAATACCTAATTTTTAGTCTATGTAAGAAAATTGTTGTCCTCTTTTACCATTTGTCAACCAATTGGGGCTCTTCATTTGTTCTTTTTTTGTTAACTTTACGCTCCGTATTAATGTCTCATGATGGTAATTCTTTTACTGCATAAGGACAATTCGTATATAATCAATAGATTAGCCCAAAATGATAGTATCTTCTATACAATCTTTCGGCAGGTATTGCCTCTTTCTGACGCAGGTTTTCAGAATTCCTGACAAGTGGCGCGAGTTTTTCCGCTCTCTGGTCTTCGAAATCGGTAAGCTCGGTGTTGACTCTATACCTCTGGTAATTATTATTTCGATTTTCATCGGTGCGGTGATCTGCATTCAGATGACAATTAATATTGTCTCGCCATTGATTCCATCCTATTCTACGGGCCTGGCCACTCGCGAAATTCTTATCTTGGAATTCTCCTCTACGATGATGTCGTTGATTCTCGCCGGTAAGGTGGGAAGTAATATTGCTTCCGAAATTGGCACAATGAGGGTGACAGAACAGATAGACGCCATGGATATTATGGGTATCAACTCGGCGAATTTCATAGTCCTTCCAAAAATTGTGGGCTTCGTATTCTTCGTTCCGGTCTTATGTGTCTTCTCAATGTTTATGGGACTCTTGGGAGGCTGGTTTATTGCTGAGTTTACTACGATGATTTCTGTAGAAAACTATGTCTTCGGCATCCAGTCTTTCTTTAGGGAATGGTATGTCTGGTATGCGATTATCAAAACACTCGTGTTTGGATTTATAATCACCTCTATAGCTGCATACTACGGATATTATGTGAAGGGTGGAGCTCTTGAGGTCGGCAAGGCAAGTACCAATGCTGTAGTCTCCAGCTCGATTATTATCCTCTTGGCTGACGTTATACTCACTAAATTATTGTTGCAATGATTGAGGCAAAGAATATTTCCAAATGGTTTGATGGCCAGCAGATTCTTTTTGATATCACGGCTACTATGGAAACCGGCAAGACTAATCTCATTATCGGTCAGAGCGGTTCCGGTAAGACTGTGTTTATGAAATGCCTAATCGGCTTGCTGACGCCTGAAGAGGGTGGAATATACTACGATGGTCGTAATTTCAGGAAAATGGATGCTGAGCAGCGCCGAAGCCTGCGCACAGAAATCGGTATGCTCTTCCAAGGATCCGCTCTCTTCGACAATGAGACAGTGTTGGGTAACGTCATGTTCCCTTTAAAGATGTTCTCGCCTCTATCAAGAGCCGAACAGCTCGAGCGGGCACACTTTTGCATAAAGCGAGTAGGTCTCGAAAATGCCGATGAAAAATATCCATCAGAGATCTCCGGAGGTATGCAGAAACGTGTAGCCATTGCGAGAGCGATTGCCCTCAACCCGAAATATCTCTTCTGTGATGAGCCCAACTCCGGACTCGACCCGAAGACATCCATTCTCATCGACGAGCTTCTGAGCGATATCACCCACGAGTATAACATGACAACGGTTATCAACACCCACGACATGAACTCAGTACTCGGCATAGGAGAGAACATAGTCTTCATAAACAAAGGCCACTGTGACTGGCAAGGCAACAACAAGACCATCTTCCGCAGCAAGAGTCAAAGCCTAAACGATTTCGTCTTCGCCTCCAAGCTCTTCCAAGAAGTAAAACACTACCTGGAAAAAGAATACGATGACTGACTGAGATAGTATAGACACAGACCTTTTTAACAGTGTTACAAACGCCGGTGCCTATTTCCTGTTATGAGGACGAAATAAAACATGCATTCCAAAATACTCTTGCATATTCAGAACGTTTTGACTAACTTTGCTTTCATTCTCAGGAAGTGTGGTAGCTTTTATGTAATTAGTCAACAGACTTTGCTTTTAGGTTGCTGACTTTTGAGAGTCATGAGGAGTGATAGAATTAAATAAAATAGATGGATAAGGCAAATTTTTGTCAAACACTAAATTTTACATTATGAAAAAACTTTTACTTTCCCTCGCAGTGCTCGCCACTGCAACTTCTGTCTCGGCAGCTCAATGGGCAGTTGTCGGCGGCTACAACAACTGGAGTCTTGAAACTGCTAAACAAATGGAAGAGAAAGAGACAGGCATCTTCCAATGCACCATCGAAAGCCTCAGTAGCGGCTTCAAAATCGTGGACGTTGAAAACAACAATTGGGATATCCAGTATGGTGCACAATCCAGCAGCGACCTTCTCGTGGTCAACGAACCCATGCAGCTCAAGGGTAAAGTTGATGGTATCGACCCCGCCAACATTGACTTCGCTAATATGGTAACTACAGTAAACAACGCTGTTTGTGTATTCAACACCAATGACTATACTTTGACCATAAATGGTGACGTTGTGGTAGCATATCCTGATCTATGGATCACCGGCAGCATGTACAGCTGGAATGCCCCGGGTGAGGGAGCTTCAGTAGCCATGACACAGAACGACGGTATCTACATAGCTACCATCGACTTCGGCGATACTCCTTCTGAGTTCAAAATCGTAGGTAGAGGTTGGGGGCCCGACTTCTGTGCAGCTGAAGAAAACAATCTTCTCTCCCTTAACGAAGAAGTAACCCTCGTTCGTGGAGGAAAGAACATCAAGACAAACATCACTGGTATTCACGATGTAACATTCAATATCAACACACTCCGAATCAAAGTAACCGGCGAATCCGCTGTTGAACTCAACGTAGAAGAAAACGAAACACCCGTCTACTACAACCTCCAGGGCGTTCAAGTAGTAAATCCTCAGAACGGACTCTACATAGTAAAACGTGGCAACAAAGTCACCAAAGAATTCGCAAAATAACCCCTATTTTACGATAACAAACAAACTGTTGCAGCTGCTGTAGGTTTGCTGCCCACAGCAGAAATAAAACAAAATCGGTTACAACCCCTAAAAGTTGTAGCCGATTTTTTCAATCTCTAAGTCCTCGTGGGTTTACTACCCACGAGCCGAATCAATCTATATGTAACATCCTATGAAACAATAGTCTAATCTTTTGGCATTTATTCAAATATTTAGAATTCCAAAAGCAAATATAACAATTTTCCGGTTTTATAATTTTCAAAAGTGTCTGATAAGTAGATGATCGATTTAAATTAAACATTCTGCACGATTATTTTTGTGATAGTTACTTCACTCGAAGAAGGAATAATGCTGGCATTATGACTGATGAGAGAGAGGAAATGTCCAAAAAGGACAAGCAGAAAGTTTCAATTTAAATTAAACAGCTACTTATATTGAAAATTTAATTAACTTCTCAAAAAAAGTTTAGAAACTCATAATAAGAGACTTGGATGGATCCTCTTTGCTTTTAAACACGTTTTTTATAATTTTGGGGCGATTGTAAATCGCCCTTCCAACAGTGCTGTATTGTCATTCTTTCACTTCTTTGTATTAGATATTTATATGATATGCGAACAGCCGGGTCTTCGGGGACTCGGCTGTTCGCGTTAGGCAGGGTGTTATGTTAGCTATTGCTGCAGGTGGAGGAGCTGGAGGATTTTTTCGGCGGCTTGCTGCAGGCCTTCGGGGTCTTTGCCGCCGGCTTGCGCGAAGAAGGGTTGACCGCCTCCACCTCCTTTGATGAGCTTGGCGGCTTCTCTGACTATCTGCCCGGCGTTGAAGCCTTGCTTTACCATCTCTTCGGAGAGGAACAAGGTCAGCAGCGGTTTGTTTTCGCCGGATATGGTCGTCCCTATGAAGACTACGTTGCCTTTGACACTCTTCTTGAGGTTGAAGGCTATGTTCTTTACCATCTCGGGGAGGTTGGGTCCGGAGAGTCTTGCTACAGTAACGCCTTCTATTGTTTCTGCCTCTTTCATCAGCTCTTTGCTCTTGTCGGCTACTTTCTCTTCGAAGTATTTCTCTACCTGTGAGCGTAGGTCGGCATTCTCGCGTATGGCTTTCTCTACGGCAGCGTGTATGTCCGGGGAGTTGCCAAGCAGTGCAGCAATGTCTTTGAGGATGTCCTGAGTTTTGTCGAGTAGTTCTTCAACTCCCACTCCGCTGACAGCTTCTATACGACGGATGCCTGCTGCAATTGAGCTCTCGGAGAGGATACGTACCATGCCGATATTGCCGGTGTTGGCTACGTGGGTGCCACCGCAAAGTTCTACAGAGTCACCAAACTTCACTACTCTGACCTTGTCGCCGTACTTCTCACCGAAGAGTGCCATGGCTCCCATCTCGCGAGCTTCTGCTATCGGCATGTCGCGACGTTCACAGAGGGGAATAGCCTGACGGATGCGAGAGTTGACAAGGTGTTCTACCCTCCGTATCTCTTCGGGTGTCATCTTCTGGAAGTGGGAGAAGTCGAAGCGAAGAAGATGAGGGGTGACGAAAGAGCCTTTCTGCTCTACATGTGTTCCGAGCACTTCTCGGAGAGCCTCATGTATAAGGTGAGTCGCGGAGTGGTTGGCGGAAGTGGCAGCGCGCGCTTCAGTGTTGATAGCTGCTTTGAACTCATCGGCAGGATTGGAGGGGAGTTTATGAGTCAGATGTACACCTATATTATTTTCGCGTTTGGTGTCGAAGATTTCTATTACTTCTCCATCAGAGCCGGTGAGTGTACCGGAGTCGCCGACCTGACCACCCATCTCAGCATAGAAGGGTGTGCGAGCGAGGATAATCTGATAGAAGTCTTTACTTTTTTGATGAACCTTTCGATAGCGAAGGATGCGAGTAGTGCACTCAGTGCTGTCGTAGCCTACGAACTCCTGATCACCATCGCTGACGTTGACCCAGTCGCCGGTCTCTACAGCTGCAGCATTGCGAGCGCGCTGTTTCTGCTTCTGCATCTCAGTATCGAATTCCTGATGGTTGAGAGTCATTCCATGCTCACGGAGAATTAGCTCTGTGAGGTCGAGAGGGAATCCATATGTGTCGTAGAGTGTAAAGGCTTCAACTCCGGAAATTTCTTTTTTTCCTTCCTTATATGTCTTCTTAATAACGCTATCCAGCAGGCGAATGCCGTTGTCGAGAGTACGCAGGAAAGAATCTTCCTCCTCTTTAATTACCTTCTTGATAAGTTCCTTCTGTGCTGCAATCTCCGGATATGCTTCACCCATTTCGTCAACGAGTGTATCTACGAGCTGATAGAGGAAGGCCTCTTTGCGGTCGAGGAATGTGTAGGCATATCGCACGGCGCGACGCAGAATTCTACGGATTACGTATCCTGCTTTGGCATTGGAAGGAAGCTGAGAGTCCGCGATAGAGAAAGAGATTGTGCGGACATGGTCAGCCACGACTCTCATTGCGATATCAACCTTCTCATCTTTGCCATAGGATAAACCTGTCAGCTGTTCAATGCGAGATATAAGAGGGGTGAAGACATCGGTGTCGTAGTTTGATTTCTTATTTTGCATAGCCATGCAGAGGCGCTCGAAACCCATGCCGGTGTCGATAACCTTTGCCGGGAGTGGTTCCAGAGAGCCATCAGCCTTGCGATTGTATTGCATGAATACGAGGTTCCAAATCTCTATTACCAGTGGATTATCCTTGTTGACAAGCTCAGTTCCGGGAAGCATGGCGCGTTCTTCATCGCTACGAAGGTCAATATGAATCTCCGAGCAGGGGCCGCAGGGACCCACATCGCCCATCTCCCAGAAATTATCATGGCGATTGCCATTAATGATATGGTCTTTGGGAAGATGAGATTCCCAGATTTCGGCAGCTTCGTTGTCGCGTTCGAGGCCTTCGGGAGCGTATCCCTCGAAAACAGTAGCATATAGCCTATCAGGATTGAGACCGAGGACATCTACGAGATACTCCCAGGCGAAATCGATAGCCTCTTTTTTAAAATAGTCGCCGAAGCTCCAATTGCCGAGCATCTCAAACATAGTGTGATGATACGTATCGTGGCCCACTTCTTCAAGGTCGTTATGCTTTCCGGATACGCGCAGACATTTCTGACTGTCGGCCACACGCTTAGAACTTGCCGGGCGATTGCCCAAAATAATATCCTTAAACTGGTTCATGCCGGCATTGGTAAACATTAATGTCGGGTCGTCTTTGATGACCATCGGTGCCGAGGGGACTATCTGATGGCCTTTTTTACGGTAGAATTCCTTAAAGGATTCTCTTATTTCCTTAGAGGTCATATATATTTGTAAATTGTCTGTGCCGACAAGGGCGCGGTTTTGTTTGCAAAATTACACCAATTTCTATACTTTTGCAAGTCGAATTTTATGAAATGGACTTTTGTGTCCTTCCGGATTATTCGTAGACATGAAGAATATATACTATAAGTACAATCCGATAACGGATAGTTTTGAGAGATTTTATCCCTCTTTGAAGACGAGACTCGTTGGTTTCGCCAGGCTATTCGGCATGAGCCTTCTCATAGGGGGGGGACTCTTTCTTATAGTTTTTTTTCTTTTGGACTCACCGACAGAGGCCAATCTTCGCAGGGAGAACTCCCAGTTACGATCAAACTACAACATCCTCGAGCGTCGTCTTGACAATTCATTGAGAGTAATGGAAAATATCCAGAAACGTGACGATAATTTCTATCGTGTGATGTTGCAGCTTGACCCCGTAGCTCGCGACAGTCGTATCTCCGGTCTTGATAATGAGCAGCGTTATCAAAACCTTTCGAAACTCTCAGACGCAGCCATGCTGACTAGAGTAGCTCGAGAGATGGATATCCTGGAGCGCCAAATATTAGCTCAGAGCCAATCCTTTGACGAACTCCGAAAGACTGCCGAAGATCAGACCATAAAATTTCGCCATATACCCTCCGTGTTGCCGTTGCCATTTAATTCATCCATGGTAGCAGCCGGTTTTGGGATGAGACGCGACCCTGTCAATGCCACGTCTCGCTTTCATTCCGGCATGGACTTCTCCGCATCTGAGGGAACACCGGTGTATGCTGCGGCCGATGGAAGAGTAGAGGCCGCTTCCAGACGTGGCGGCTATGGTAATTGCATTGATATCTCCCATGGTTACAATTACCTTTCACGTTACGCCAACCTTAGGGATATCCAGGTTAAAGTAGGCCAGAATGTAAAAAGAGGAGATAGAATAGGTACTGTGGGCAATACAGGCAAATCCTCCGCTCCACATCTTCATTACGAAGTGCGATTCAAGGGAGAGGCCCAGAATCCGGTGGATTATTACTTTATGGAACTTACCCCCGACGGATATGCCGACATGATTCAGCTGTCGGAAAATGCCGCAGATTTAATGGACTGACAATACGCCCCCAAAATAGTTAACAGAGCCATGTCAAACCTCAAGGAGTTGCCAATAGAAAAGAAATATTTCAAAATACAGGAAGTAGCCGAAATCATCGGGGTCACACAGAGTACCCTCAGATTTTGGGAAAAAGAATTTCCACAACTTGAGCCGATACGGTCCGGTACGAATATCAGATATTATACTGCCAACGATATTGAGCTATTGCGCATCATCTATTATCTTGTAAAGACCCGTGGGTTGAAGATAGAGGCAGCCAAACTTCAGATTGCTTCCAACAGAAAAAACGTAAGTCGGCGCATTCAGATTATCAACAATCTAAAAGAAGTAAGAGACGACCTGCAACATGTCCTTAAGTCTCTCGAAAAAATCCGGGAATAGAAATGAGAATAAAATAAGTATGGACATAGAAAAAGGTCGGAAAAACCGACCTTCTTCAACTTACAATAAATAAACGATTAACACGATGAATGCAACATACTGAGGAGGGGGGAGTTGTAGTTGTCGGCGAGGTGTGGTATCGTCGGCATGTTAATATCTTTGGAGATAGAAGATTAAGTAGATAGTTGAATTAAATTGAGTAGCTGCTTATTTACCATAACCCTGGAGTTTGTTGCGCAGGCGCTTGCGTGCGAAGAATATGCGGCTTTTGACAGTACCCAACGGTAGCCCGAGTTTTTCTGCGATTTCGTGGTACTTATATCCGGCTACGTACATATTGAAGGGGACGCGATAGTCTTCGTTGAACTCGTTGACAGCTTTGGTGATTTCCTTTACAGCGAAGGAGCCTTCGGGAGTGTCAAGGCCGGAGTCCTGGCAAATGTTGAGATGGTAGAGGTCTTCAGTTTTGTCAACTACAGTAGCCTGACGTACACTCTGGCGATAGTTGTTGATGAAGATGTTGCGCATGATTGTGAATATCCAACCTTTAAAGTTGACGTTTTCTACATACTTCTCTTCATTGCTAAGGGCTTTGAGAGTGGTGTCTTGAAGAAGATCCTCAGCGGCTTCACGATTTGTTGTCAGCTGGTATGCAAAACTAAGTAGATTGCCCTGGAGGCCGACTAACTTTTCCTGGAATGATTGTTGCTTTTTCATCGTTATTGTGTTTTTATCATTTATATTCTTAGAACACCAGTTTTGTTGAAATTGTTTTAGAAAAAATAAAAATTTTTATCATCATTTCACAAACGGCTCATATCCAGAATAAAAATGAACTAAAATTTTTACTATTTTTAAGAAACTTTCCTTAAAAAGCAAAATGAAGGGAGATGCGTAGGCCACTCTTGTCAATGTCCGGAGCATCGCGATATGTCAATCTCCACATATAATCAATTCGTAGAAACGTTAGAATATTGTCTATTCCACATCCTATCTCCATATATGGGGTCTTCCTCAGGGTAGTCGTTCTTGCTCCGGCAGGAAAGCGATACAATTCGGGATTGTATGTGGGATTGTTTTTCCTTGTCAGTCCACCCATCAGCATCTTGAAAGTTATGACTTCGCGGAGCTTGGCTTTCTTCACCAGCGGAATTCGATTGAACAATGTACCGTTGGCCCAATATGTTAAATCCAGAGCGCCGTAATAATCGTTGGCAAATTCCATAGGATTCATCAGAGAGTAACTTTCAGGTTGAATAGTATAAGACAGGTTAGCATTCGGCCACATCAATGCCGGATACTGCACCTGACTCCATACCTTTCCCCCTTTCAAGATAACATCAGCATAACCAAAAGGGGAGAACCAGAATCGTTTATTTGCTGAAATCTCAGTGCGGTTGAGCGTAAAATCCGAACCGAGTAATTTCTTTGGGCCATACTCATGGGTAAGCATAATGACAGGCGCATCGAAATTTATCGGCACTCTATTGTTCTTGCCTTGAATGAAAGCCTCTCCGGGTGCATATCGTAGCTGAAGATACATAGAAGCTACATCATAATGCGGCACACTCCGCCCGTCAGCAAGAATGAAGGGTACCCATTGAGTAGCTTCCTGCCGCTCATGGCGCACTCCGGCAATCACGGAAAAGTTGTTGTTGAGTTCAAGACGATATTCGAATTGAGTATAACGTTGATAAGTGGCAAGATATGATGGCTTTCGTTTTATCGACAGAAAAATATTATCGGGGTTGGTGAACAGATAATGCTGTCCGAGCATATCTATGTCATATTTATGGGTAAGTCGAAGTGACTTAACGGGAAATTCACGTGCATGAAGCTTTTTGTCAACAAATGAATACTCCACCTCTGCATTATATTTAAGCTTCTTATCACGAAATCCGTAGGCTAAATACCCGCGAGCAAACCAGCGCTTGCTCAAAAAAGAAGTGGTCATTGCTCCCAGACGGAGGCGCACTCCTTCAGCCTTATTATAGCTCGCAAGAGTATTGACAGCATCAAAAAATACCTTGCTATCCTTGACCGGCTCCACATATCCTTGTACAAGAACCGAAAGGATTTTCTCTCCCCAATAAAACCATGGCAATTTCCTCATATTTGTGAGAATACTGCCCATACTCGCCTCTGCTTTTGTTAGAGGTATCATTCTCATCTGATTCCATAAAGCATCGGGACGTGTCTCTGCTTCTTGAAGCATGAAATCCCGCCCTAACTTGTCGTAGAAGTCTGCAAAATGGTTATCCTTCACGTAAGAGAAATTTTTTCGAGAAGTGAGTCGCGAGATATAGAAACTCTGTGTTCCCGGCATTAGCTGTAGCTCACCGGACATGTCATCAAGAATCTTGTGTCTACGTCCGAGAGAATCGAGAAAAAACTCCTGCTTAATGAAAATATTGTCGATATAATTAAGATTTATTACTCGGGGCACTCTCATATCAATCCTTTTTATATAATATAGGGAGTCGCGAGAGCCTACAAGTGCATGACCATTGAAGCCGAAAGATTCCGGCGTCTTAGGCGCAAAACTTACATCTACAAATCTCTCACCATCAATAAGCGTAGTGTCTCCAAGATGAAACATGTAATAATCTCCGGCAATATGGCTCAGAGGAGAGACAAACCTGTTTTGCAGCAAATTAATATCATTCGAATATATATCCGGTTCGCGAAGAATATCGCGGAGCATTCGATTTATATTGTCTTGATTGAAAGATTTATCAATACCCTCTGTTTTTACTGCCACAACGATATCCTTAGCCCGATCCGGAGAGTGGCTGAAAAGAGCCTTAGATATCTTTTCCTTGACACTCACCAAGAGAATAGGCAAACCCGTATTGCGCGCCGTATCTGCATAGTCTTTCATGAAGTTGTATTTCTTGGAACTGATATCTTCCGGGAGAGTATAGTTATTTAATCCAAGGGTAATACGTTCGTAGCTGTCATATGAATAGTAGGGTTCGTAGATCGGGTTTGTCTGTTTCCTGCAATTTCTCACCTTCATCATCAAATCATATGCGGGATTATTCTTTTTTGAATACTTCTGCTTCTTAGGATTGACGATGAATTCAGTAAGCTCTGTTGTAGAGGGTGTCAAGTAAATTTTCATCCTATTGGCCGGGAAAGAATCTACAGAGATAGTCACAGGGTCATATCCATAAGAAGAAATTCTTACGGAATCATTGTCATCTAAAACTATCGAGAAGCGTCCCTTCTTGTCGGCTACTGCTGATTCCTCACTTGGACTACCATTCTTGACAATAGAGATATTTGCAAGCGAAATGGCATGATTCTCAATGGAATCAACTACCTTGCCATGTATTCTTCTTGCTGAGAGTGAAAAGCAGAATAGGAATGCTATTACGGTCAATAAAAATCTAATCCCCATGTTTTGCAAAATTACGAAAAAGTTCCATTACCCACAACATATTAGCAATTAAATACATTAGAATTAACGAAGCAACTATTCGGCTGCTCCCAATCCCTTGAATTGTAGGGATGTACCCTGATGTGTCAGTCCTACGAAGCTCTGAAATCGATGGGAAACGGAAGTCCCGGAGTGTATCCCTACATTGACGAACAGTCGATTATGCAAATCATTATTGGGGTGAAGCCACAATTATAATGAGGACAGAAGAACGATAATAATTAAGACAGGGGCTATCCATCTGATGATAAATTCGATTGTTGGATATAGCCAAATGTCCCTACCTCCTACAGGTGTGATCTCCCTGCGGAAGAACCCCTTTGGTATGATCCATCCTGTAAAGATTGCTATTAAGAGTGCTCCTAATGGCAACATATAATTGGCCGTTATATTATCGAGGAAATCAAAGAATGTCATTCCACGGATTTTCCAATCTGAGAGCCGTCCGAACGAAAGGCTACTAAAAACAGTAAGCACACTTAATGAAATGAATATTAATAGTGTTGAACATAATCTTGACTTATGATATCTATCCATTACGTATTTTATGGCAACTTCGCCCATAGATATTGTGGAGGTAAGGGACGCAATTGTCAGCAATAAGAAGAATAGAATGGACCAAACACGTGTGCCCGGCATTCGAGAGAATACTTCCGGTAGAGTAACGAACACTAACGTAGACCCTCTCAATTCTTCACCATATAGGCCAAAACTGAACACTGCCGGAAATATAATCATACCCATAAGCACTGCAACAAATGTACTAAGACCGGCTACAATCCCGGAGGTCGATACCAGTTTGGTGCATTTCGGGAAATAGCTACTATAAGTGATGAGACATCCCAACCCGAGACTTAAAGAGAAGAACGCCTGCCCAAGTGCACTAATGATCGAGTTGGTAGTTATTTTTGAAAAATCCGGTTTAAAGAAATATTCAAGTCCTGCTCCCGAATTTGGAAAGGTGAGAACTACGCAGCAAAATCCAATCAATAAAATAAATAGTATTGGCATAAGCCATGTAGATATTTTTTCGATTCCATTTTGCACACCACCCAGCAATACAAGTACATTTATACCAATCATTATAAACGTGAAGATAAGAGGATTCCAATCTGATTGGATATATTCCTCCATCTTCGTGAAGAATGCAGTCTTCATTACATTTACAGATTCATGGTCAGATACTATTGATGAATAAAGGTCTCCGGTAATAGACTGCCAAAGATACTCAAATGTCCAACCGGATACTACCATATAAAAGCCCAAAATGAGATAAGAGGCAAGAACGCCCAGAATGCCGGTGAGCCACCATTTTGTTCCGGGACTCAGAATCTTGAAGGCCTCAACGGCGTTTCCACGAGTGCCTCTACCGAGTGAAAATTCTGCCAACATAAGTGGCATGCCGAGCAATAATACACATATGATATATAGAAGCAGAAAAGCTGCTCCTCCATTACTTTGTGTTTCCGCCGGAAAGCGCCATACGTTTCCGAGACCAACGGCTGATCCTACTGTCGCAGCTATCAAGCCTATCTGGGATTTAAAGGTACAAGTGTTTTCCATAGTTTAAAATTTATGATAAAGTATCGCGAATTTTAACATTGTTTAAAGAATAACAATTAAATTTGATAAAAATTTCACTCTCAGGCGGTGGAATAATTTACATTAGACTATTTAATGATTTATGGCACTTGAAATTGAACATAAATATTTAGTATCGGGAATTACATATAAGGAAATGTCATCGGCCCACTATGAGATTCGCCAGGGATATCTAAACCGAGATCCGGAACGCACCGTACGCGTAAGAACAAAAGGAGAGAAGGGATTCATTACCATTAAGGGAAAGAATATCGGAGATGTCCGTCTTGAATTTGAATATGAAATCCCATTGGGGGATGCTAAGGAATTATTGCTACTTTGCAAAAAGCCAATACTCGAGAAGATAAGATGGATTGTACCATATGAAGGCTTTTTATGGGAGGTAGACGAATTTAAAGGAGCACTTGAGCCATTGGTCACAGCAGAAATAGAACTGCCGAGTTCAGACACCCAATATCCTCACCCCCCATTTATTGTAGAGAACGTAACGGGGAATCCAAAGTACTATAATTCAAATTTATGATTTGAATTATAGTACTTTGGATGGTTTATGGTTTATCGTTGAAGGATTGCTGGATTGCTGGATAGTTGCTCATTTGCAGAACTTTCAGAAAATTTGTAATTTTGCAACATCTTTAAACAACATTGTCCATTAGGTTTTTTCAATAGTCTTTTATTGATTCCCGGGTTCAATATTGTTACAATCGTTTGTTTATAAATGAAAATGAAGTATCTATATTTTATATTTACGACTTTAATTATTTCTCTTATGGCTCTCAGTGTTTCAGCTGAGACAGTTTTGCATGTTGATAAACAAAATTTTCGCTTGTATGTTGTTCAGAGTGGCGACACTGTGGCCAACTATGGTGTATGTGTTGGTGTAAACCCCGGCCAAAAGATGCGGAAAGGTGATAATCGTACACCCGAAGGTACATTCAAGATTACTTCTATCGAACGTTCTTCAGCTTGGAAGTATGATACGGGTTCCGATGGTGAGAAACGTAGTGTTTACGGTCCCTGGTTCTTTCGCCTTAACTGTCCACAATCTAAGCATATTGGCATTCATGGCACCTCTGAACCGGAAAGTATTGGCAGCTGCCAGAGTGAAGGTTGCATACGTCTGAAAAACGAGGATCTTCTCGACTTGAAGAGATATATTAAAGTGGGCACGAAAGTCATAATTTATCCCAACTAATATGAGATTCGATGAGCTTTTTGAGAGCGATGACATGCTCGATGCCCTCTGGGATATGCATTTCGATGAATGTACACCAATTCAAGAACAAGCAATCCCGGCAGTACTTGAAGGACGTGATTTACTCGCGTGTGCTCAAACAGGCACTGGAAAAACAGCAGCATATCTTCTTCCTGTCATAGACATGATTTCCGGAGGAGATTTCCCAACTGATGCAGTAAACTGCGTCATTATGGCTCCGACAAGAGAACTTGCCCAACAGATAGATCAGCAACTACAAGGGTTTGCTTACTATGTCCCCGTCAGTGGTATGGCCGTATATGGGGGTACCGACGGCAAGACCTATGAACAACAGCGGAAGAGCCTAAAGGCAGGTGCTGATATTGTCATAGCAACCCCCGGGCGTCTCCTTGCTCATCTAAGCATGGGTTATGTTGACCTCTCAAATGTATCTTTCTTTATCCTTGACGAGGCTGACAGAATGTTGGATATGGGATTCTTTGATGATATTATGCAGATTATCGGCAGACTCCCCAATGAGCGGCAGACACTCCTTTTTTCAGCCACGATGCCTCCAAAAATCCAACAACTTGCAAACAATATATTGAAAGACCCTGTTGAGATTAAGCTTGCAGTCTCCAAACCTGCTGAAAAAATCAAACAGTTGGCCTATGTAGTCTATGAGACTCAAAAACTGCCGCTACTAAAGCATCTTTTTGACGAAAATCCTCCTCGTAGGGCCATAGTGTTCTCTTCCTCAAAGCTCAAATGCAAGGAACTTGCCAGGAGTCTTAAAAACAACAAGTTTAAAATAGGGGAGATGCATTCTGACCTCGACCAGGCTAAGAGGGATGAGATAATGCTGAAATTCAAGGCCGGAAAGATCAACGTCCTTGTAGCCACCGACATCGTCAGTCGTGGCATTGACGTTGATGATATTGAACTTGTAGTAAACTACGATGTTCCTCACGAGGCTGAAGATTATGTCCACCGTATAGGCAGAACAGCTCGTGCAGACAGGGATGGTGTGGGTATAACATTCATCAGCGAAAAAGAACAGGGTAAGTTCCGTCAAATAGAGCGTCTACTCGAAAAAAGTGTGGAGAAAGTCCGGCTACCGGAATTTCTCGGAGCCGGACCGACCTACAACGCCAACGGAGCTTCCGGTAAGCAACGTCGACGCAAAAAGAAACCGGCTAATAAGGCTCCAAAACCACACGCAGACGCCACTTCAGCCAAGGCAAATGCACCCAAGAAGAAACATCATCATCGCAAACCATCCAATAAAAAATCTAATTCCATAAACCTCGCTGGTTGCAAACCCACGAGGACTGAATAGACAATAGCCATAGTAAATTCGGTAGCTGTTGGTATGACAAGTAGACGTTATTCAGTTGCTGTGGGTTTGCAACCCACAGCAGGTATGAGCATTTCCTCGTGATTATTTTTATATTAACGCAAAGTCGGTTACTTCCGATAGGCGCCCTACATAATGGAAGGTCAAGCCGGTAAGGTACTTGTCGTTGATCTCTTCAATGTCCTTACGGTTCTCCTTGGAAAGTATGATATCGGTGATGCCGGCACGTCGCGCTGCAAGAATCTTTTCTTTAATTCCACCGACCGGCAACACTTTACCCCGGAGTGTGATCTCTCCCGTCATAGCCAATTTAGAACGTACTTTCCGTCCTGTAAGGGAAGAAGCAAGAGATGTCACCATTGTCACTCCAGCGGAAGGACCATCTTTAGGTATTGCTCCTTCCGGCACATGGATGTGGATATCGGTGGTGGCAAAGCGCTCCGGGTCTATACCATAATCCTCAGCGTGAGCCTTTAGATATTGAAGAGCCAATGTAGCCGACTCTTTCATGACATCACCCAGATTACCTGTGAGAGTTAAAGTGCCCTTACCCTTGGATAGAGATGACTCAATAAATAGAATTTCTCCTCCCAAGCTTGTCCACGCAAGACCCGTGACTACTCCAAGATAATCGTTATTTTCATAGACATCGGGAACAACCTCCTCCCTGCCAAGAAATTGCTTGGCAAGTTCTACAGTGACTGTTGAGGGCACTTCCTTGCCGGAAGCTTTTTTTACAGCAAGCTTTCGTAGAATTTTAGCAATTTTCTTTTCAAGGGTCCGAACGCCGGACTCGCGAGTGTAGTTTTCTATAATGCTTCGCAAAGCATCCCGATTGAATTTTACTTCACCTTTCTCAAATCCATTTGCATCCAGTTCCTTAGGGACGAGATGTTGAATAGCTATTTCTATTTTCTCCTCGGCAATGTATCCGGAGATATCTATAATCTCCATGCGGTCAAGCAGAGGACCGGAAATTGTAGAGAGACTATTGGAAGTGGCTATGAAGAATATCTTTGAGAGATCATAGTCAACGTCAACATAATTGTCATGGAACTTCATATTCTGTTCAGGATCAAGCACCTCTAGAAGAGCTGTTGACGGGTCTCCTTTATGGTCTTTCCCAATCTTGTCTACCTCATCCAGGACAATAACGGGATTGCCTGTGCCACACTTACCAAGAGCGGCAAGTATGCGTCCCGGCATGGAGCCGATGTATGTGCGACGATGTCCGCGGATTTCAGCTTCATCGTGGACACCGCCCAGCGAAATACGAGCATATTCCCTGCCGAGTGCTCGGGCTACGGAACGCCCCAAGGATGTCTTGCCTACTCCCGGAGGTCCCACAAGGCAGAGTATCGGAGATTTCATATCCTGACGGAGCTTTAATACCGCTATGTGCTCAATGATGCGCTCCTTCACTTTCTCCAACCCATAGTGGTCTTCATCAAGAACACGTTCTACTTTGCTGATGTCTACAGGTTCGCTGGAATAATTGTCCCAAGGAAGATTAAGCAATGTATCCAGATATCCATATTGCACAGCATATTCAGGGTTGTTGAGATTTAGTCTGCCGAGCTTTTTTAGTTCCTTACTGAAATGTTCTGCTGCCTTCTCATTCCAGTTTTTCTTTTTAGCGCGCTCCTCAAGCTCACGGATATCTTCTTCATCGTTCTGTCCGAGTTCGTTTTGGATGACGTTCATCTGTTGCTGCAAGAAGTGTTCCTTTTGCTGCTGAGAGATGTCGGCATGTGTACGCTCATTGATAGCCATTTTTATCTCCATCAATTGAAGAGCTTGGTCAAGATGGAAAAGCAGCATTTTGAGACGTTTTTCAAATTCATTCTCCTCGAGAATCATCTGCTTCACCTTATAATCGAATGGAGCGTTCATACAGATAAAGTTCATCAACCTTATCGGATTGTCGGTCTGATTGAGGGCGAAACGCATCTCCCGAGTGTGGTCATCATCGATACAATTCAGAAAATCGTTGAATCTTTCGTTGACAGAAGATGTTAATGCAGCACTCTCTAAATTCCCTTCAGCAGGGTAGTGAGTTACATACGGCGTAATTTGACAAACAAGATCTCCTGATAATCTTTTAATATATTTCACTTTTACCCTCTTTCCGGTATGGATAAAAGCTGTAGCCGTACCGTCAGGCAGTGTCAGAAATTTAAGTACTCTGGCTATGACACCGATTCGGTACATATCTGAGGCAACGGGAGTCTCAACATCCGAATCCTTCTGAGTTAGCAATACTATAGAGAGGTTCTCTTTTTCAGCATGCTCACATAGGTTTTTACTTGACTCTCTTCCTATAGGTATTGGCATAGTTGTGTCCTCAAAAGCTACTATGCCTCTTAGAGGAAGAATAGGCATAGAATCGGGGGTTGTAACCGGCATCTCCGTGCCAAGTTCAATCTCCTCAAATCCTGTCACTATAGTACCCGTAGGATTGCTGCTAAATAGATTATTGTCAATTATCGTTTCGTTCTTCTTTTTCATAGCTCTGTATATGATTAGCAAACAGAAAATCCCCTTTCTGTGGGCTAACGGACTACAAAGGTAATAAAAAAGGAGGAATTTGTTTGTATTCTTTTACTGTTTTTTCTTACTTTTGTGGTAATGACAACCGATATTGATAAGAATAGATTCTTTTTTAAAGAATTTAGCGTAGCCCACTCCAGGAGTTCTATGAAGGTGGGTGTTGATGGCGTATTGGTAGGCATGTGGGCGGAGGCCGATTTCCCAAGGTATATCCTCGATGTTGGCACCGGGTGTGGAGTAATTGCCTTGATGGCGGCTCAACGTTTTCAGGATGCTATGATAGACGCTGTCGATATTGATGGGGAGTCTATCGAAGAAGCTTTGCAGAATTTTGACAATTCTCCATGGGCTTCCCGATTGAACGCAATACAATGTGACTACAAGGAATTTGCAACCAATAGTATAAGGAAATACGATCTTATCATCTCAAACCCTCCATATTTTGATTCCGGGGTGTCTGAGGTTTCTTCTAGGAGAATAGCCGCGCGCCATCAACAGAGCCTTCCAATTAATCAATTGCTTGAAAATTCATATCTGTTGCTGTCGGAACATGGGAGAATATCAATTGTTATTCCCTCAGAAATACTGAAAAATACCCTACTGGCAGCAAAAGAGTGCGGATTATTCGTTGCAAGAGTGACAAGGGTTCGAGGGCATTCCTCCTCACCATACAAACGTGTTCTTGTTGAGTTAAGGAATGAAGCTCCACCGGGAATTCAAGAATCGGAGCTCACTCTTGAGAAAAGCCGAGGAGTGCCTACAAGAGAGTATCAAAGGCTTGGCTGTCCTTTCTACCTAAAATTCTAATCCCCAAACTCTGTAAACAGAAATAATATTTAATTGTTATAAAATAAGGAAACAGATTAAACTTTCAATCTCTTCTCATGTCTTAGTAATAAAACAACTAAGAACCGGATACAATTATGAAAAAGATTTTTCTTATCGCAGCTATGACAGCCATGAGTGTTCCGGCCATTTATGCCGACGACTTCACGGATGACATATACTTTGACCCTCGTAAACAGCCTAAGGAGGATGCTCGCAAAAAAGCAGAATCATATTATATTCCCGACTATCAAAATCAGGATATAGATGCCTACAATATGAGGGGGCAATATTATTACACACCTATAGATACAATAGGATATGCCGTTGAAAATGGAGAGGACTTCGTATATACCCAGAAGATTCAGAAGTTCTACAATCCTACAATTGTAGTTGACAACTCCGGTATCCTGAGTGATGTTCTCGCCAACTCATATGGTAACGTTGATATCGTCTACAACTATGGGAATCCATTTTTCCTGCCATATTATGGCTATGGATCATGGAGTTCGCTGCTACCTACAATAAGCATAGGTAGTTGGGGATGGAACGTATCTTGGGGTAATCCTTTCTATTCACCCTGGTATGATCCCTGGTATTCATATACTCCCTGGACTCTTCCCTGGTATCGCCCGTCATGGACTTGGGGGCCCGCTTGGACCTGGGGGCCGTCATGGTCTTGGGGAGGTTGGCATCCCTCACGCCCGCATTATGCTGACTATCGACCCGGAGGACTTCGTCCCACAGGGCCTCGGCCTGGCTGGTCAAGCGCAGTACGTCCCGGCTCTCACCATGCTAATGTAGGCGTACGTCCCGGAGGAAATGTTCATCGTCCTTCCAATGCCGGATCAATCCATCGTCCCGGCAATGCAGGCAACGTTCGTCCCGGCAACGCTGGCAACGTTCGTCCCGGCAACGCAGGCAATGTTCGTCCCGGCAACGCAGTTGTCAATCCCGGCAATGGACATCGATATACTCCCGGCAGTGTGCGTCCTGTGACTCCCTCTACTCCGGCAGTCAAGCCGCAAGTAGCTCCTTCCGCGCCGGTAGTTAAACAACCTTCTTCTCCATCTAATCAGGGTTCAAGAAGGGGAGGATATACACCAAGCAATAACTCCAACCGAGGATCATATACCCCGAGCAATAATAACTCCAACCGACGTTCGTATACTCCGAGTAATAACTCTAATCGCGGTTCATCTCCGAGTTTCAATAATAGAAGCAATCGCGGTGGTTATGGTGGCGGTGCCCGCGGTGGTGCTCGTGGCGGTGGTGGCCACAGAAGATGACCTCTAATAACAACGAAAAATTATCGGCACTCAAGTTTTGGCATTGCCGAAGCTTGAATGCCGATAATTATATAAGTCAAGTTTTGATAACTAAATTTTTAAGATATGAAACAAAAATTACTCGCGGTGGCATTATGCTCTCTCTCTGCCGTCTTTGCTCTAAATGCTCAGACAGCAATTGAGGCCATACAGTTCAGCCAGCCCGACTTGAAGGGTACGGCCAGGTTTATGTCTATGGGTGGTGCATTCGGTGCCCTCGGTGGTGACCTCTCCACACTCTCTCAAAACCCCGCAGGTATCGGCGTATACCGTAGTAGCGACATTGGGTTTACTCTCGACTTGGATTGCCAAAAGGCTAATTCTAATGCTATGGGTGCTAAAGTCGGAACTGACCAGACTAAATTCCTCTTAAATAATATAGGTGCTGTATTCACACTTCGACTGAACTCAAGCTCTGTTCCTAACCTAAACATTGGCTTTACTTACAACAAGAGTTCTTCATTCAACAGAAAATTCTACGGATATATTCCCAAGTTGAACAATTCCATGACCAATTATATCGCAGGAGTCACCAATGACGATGGATATGGAGAGGCTTACACTGAAGGGGACCTTACGTCTACTTCTACGTTTGACCCTTATTTCCCCAATGATGGTGGCGTAGCAGCTCCATGGCTTTCAATACTTGGTTATAATTCGTATCTTATTACCCCGACATATCACAATTCCGACATTAATCGCGACTATCCGACTTGGGTAGGACAGTTTGGAAACGGCACTTCCGGTTACGGCAATTTCGGTGTTGAAGAAAAAGGAGGTATCGATTCGTATAACATAGCATTAGGTGGTAATATCACCAATGTGCTATATTGGGGTATGGACTTTGATATTATCAATTTCAATTATACAAAAAATACTATCTGGGGTGAAACTCTTGACAACGCCTATGTTGAGATGGGCAATCAAGGTCTTACACAGACTTCGTCAAACTGGACCCTCAATAATCAATACCAATGCTCCGGCACCGGCTTCAATTATAAACTTGGTTTTATATTGAAACCGATTCAGGAACTTCGCTTCGGCTTTGCTTTCCATACACCTACTTGGTACAGTCTCTCTGAGCAGTATCAGGCTTGGACGAATTATCGCTATGGAGGAACGCAGAACTACCAGCAGAAGTCTACAAACAACGGGTATCCTGCCACTACTGATTTCAACTATCGCTCCCCATGGAAAATTATTGCAAGTGCAGCAGGTGTAATTGGCGGCAGATTCATCCTCTCTTTCGACTATGAATGGCAGGGTATGAAAGGTCAGAAGTTCAGTGAACCTACCTATGATTATGGCTATGATTATGATTACGGCTATGACTGGGGATACTATGATTATAATCCGGGAGATCTCGACTATATTTCCAGTGGAGATTCTTATTATAATTCAAACCGGAATATTAAGGCTTATTGCAAGTCTACCAATACATTCCGTGTAGGTGCAGAATTCCGTGTAACTCCAAAATTTAGCGTCCGCGCAGGTTACTGCTACGTCTCCTCTCCAATTACTGCCAGTGCTGTCGATGGAAATGAGATAATATGCACCAACGATATCAACCCAAGCTATCGTTTCGACCGCGAGACTAACTACATCACTTGTGGACTTGGATGGAAATCAAGACATTTCTACGCAGACCTTGCTTACGTCTACAAAAACATGAAATCTACCTACCACGCCTTTACCCCCGACCCATCAGCTAAGGACTTCTCCAGTCCATCAGCTGACCTCACCTTCAATCATAATCAAATCGTACTCTCCATGGGTGTAAGATTCTAAACTAATTGGCATGACAATATAATTGGTTTCTCTTTCGAATATACCTTACAACCTATTATATAGGTGTCGCCCCCTTCGGTGACACCTAATTTTTTTGTCAGTTGATTAGCCGTCAAAGGATAATTGCGTGCTATTACATTTATCTTCTTACCCTTAAATTTTTTTAATTCCTTTCCGCTAACTGTCCCTCCTATAATAAGTACTCGACCCGGAAAGTTGTCAGGTTTTGTATCAGCTACAAATAAATGAGTATTCACTGCCAGCTTCCTAAGACCCCCAATCTTAGCTGTCAGCTCTCCCCAGGCTGCACTTTTCATTATCCCCGCATCGGGTATACATAGATACTTCCCCTCGAATCCTTCCGTATCGGCTACATATACAGGCAATTGTGATGTTTTGAGATCGAACTCGAATCTGCGAATCTCTCCATTTCCTATCTCTACTACATTAATTTTCACCTCACTGCTATAGTCCCTTTGAGATTCGATAAGAAGCTCTTTACATTCCCCTCGCCGACTGACTATATATATGCTTCTCACATTCGGAATTTCATGAATAGCCCGGTTAATGTCCACCATGGGGGAGGCCTTTATCAAGATACGTGATGCACAGTGAGTAATCCTATCCCAATTTGAAATAATATCCGGACGCGAATCTGTGAAGCCGAAGACTCGACTGCCGGAGTCGGATCTGCGAGCGGGGTCTACGAATATTAGATCATATGAGTCAGCCTGACATCTTTCTAAAAATTTCAGGCTGTCAGCACATATGGGTTGAAGATTTTTGATTTTTAAGACTTGACAGTTATGTTTAAGTGTTTCCGTCTTACAAGAATCAATATCTATTGATGTAATGTCAACATTGTGGTTTTGGGCAATTGTCATACTGTCAATACCAAGACCGGAGGTCATGTCGAGAATTTTCTTATCGCCGGGGGAAATCAACGTAGCATGAAACTGAGCTACTTCCTCATGAGTAGCTTGTTCTCCCGATAAAACCGTGGGAAATACAAATTTTGGATTAGCCAGGAAAGAGGGGAGTTTCTTGGAAAACCGACTGCGACATTCTACTTGGTCTATTGCAAAAAAAATTTGGTTGCGATTGTCATTGTCGGAATATCGCAATCTTAATATGCCGGGATCATCAAGAAGATGCTTTTCAACAAAATCGAAAATATTATCAGATATCATAGTAGATGACATTTTATCCATAAACGTCAATTTAGTATACAATATTATAATAAATTAGGAGAGAAAATAGTAACCATTCTGCTTTTACTAATTACATAATCAACTGATCCTCAAAGTAGAGATGCACCCTGGTGCATCCGTTTTCCATTGATTTCATAGCTTCGGATGGCTGATGTGCCAAAGTTCACCCTACAGTTCAACAACTTAAATTAACAGAGTAGTTGCGGAAAATACTCCTTATCTTATAAGAAGTTAAGACTTGTTCAAGGACTAAAAGCGACAATACTACCAATTTTAGAGAAAGATGTGCTAAAGATTAGGGAAGGGTTAAGGTCTTACAATGGAATTTTTTTTGTAATTTTGTGGCAAAACTGGTAGCAGATTTTTTTTCAGTAGCCTTCAAATTAGATTAAAATGAAATTAAGATATATCATTACAATACTATCATTCTTATTCATAATGGTATGTTCCTTCCCAACAAGGGCCGCCGGTAATCGACCGATTACTATTGTCATAGATGCAGGACATGGCGGCCACGATGTAGGAGCTGTTGACAACGGAGCCCGGGAAAAGGACATAAATCTGGGAGTAGCCCTGGCATTGGGAGAAATGATTGAGAAAAATCTGAAAGGGGTAAAGGTCGTATACACACGCAAGGACGATACTTTCAAGGCTCTCCAGGAACGTGCTGATATAGCCAACAAGGCTCAGGGAGACTTGTTTATCTCTATCCATACAAATTCAGTAGATGCCAAAAGCAAGAATCGCTCGTTGGTAGAAGGAGCTTCGGTATATGCACTTGGTCTTCATAAAGATGACAACAATATGAAGGTGGCTCGTCGTGAGAACTCTGTTATCGAACTTGAGGATGGTTACAAGCAGACTTACCAAGGCTTTGATCCCAATCGCGATGAGTCGTATATCGTGTTTGAGATGGCTCAGAAGAAAAATCTTAGTAAGAGCATTAAGTTTGCCAATGACGTACAGAAACAACTCGTAGCTACAGCCGGAAGAAAAGATCGCGGCGTACATCAGGCCGGTTTTTGGGTATTGTGGGCTACCTCTATGCCTGCCGTTCTCGTAGAATTAGACTTTATCTGCAATCCGACATCAACGCGTTTTATGACTTCTCCTGATGGTAAGAAAAAGCTCGCACAATCTATCTTTAATGCAGTGCAGAAGTATGTAGAACGTGAGAAATCTTCAAGGGTAAATCCGAAATCTCGCGCAGCCGCAGAGTCTCCCTCTAACCCGGAGCCGGATGCTGTCGCTGCTTCAACACCCGAAAATGATGGTGTGCCATTGCTGGTAGCATCTACGCCCGATGTAGACAAACAGCATAGGTACAAGACTCCGGACAGAAAGAGTGGTGCAAGGAAGAGAAGGGGTGCGGCGGCCAGAAAAGCTTCGGAAGACGTTAGCTATGAGGTAGCCTCAATCGTTGTGCATACAGATGCTGACAATGAAGTCATAAAGCATACACCAATAGCAGTAGCCGAGTCAACTCCACCAGCCTCCCAACCTGCCGACAAGAAAAGCTCAAAGAAGCATTCATCCCGAAAAGGAAGAAGCAAGGTTCAAAGATTGAAAACCGTATATTCAATTCAGTTGTTATCATCAAATAAGCAACTTGGTCTGTCTGACCCCCAATTCCATGGACTTGCCCCTCTGTCTGTCTATAAAGAAAACAACCTTTATAAATATACCTACGGAGAACACAAGACTAAGTCGGAAGCAGAGAAGGTGCTTCGTAAAATTAAAGGAGAATTTCCTGATGCGAAAGTGATAGAAAGTTACAAAAATCAATAGTAATCCGGAGTCCTAAGGCTCTCATAAGACCCAAAATATGAAAAAGATATTCTCTAAGGAAATGTATATCGGCCTTTCGGTAATCGTTGCTATCATAATCTTTGTAGTAGGAATAGATTATCTAAAAGGTATCAATTTGTTTCAGCCTGCCAACTTTTATGTCGCTGAATACGAAAATGTAGCCGGACTGGAATTGTCTGCTCCCGTTAATATTCGAGGATATAAGGTAGGACAGGTTCGTGAAATCAATTTTGACTATGAACATCCGGGAAAAATCAAAGTGGTCCTGGCGCTGAATGAAGATCTAAAATTGCCTGATGATTCTGAAGCTATCATTGCTTCTACTCTCCTTAGCGGAGCCTATATAGAGATTAAAGTAGGGTCAAGCAATCAAGTATTGCCCGTAGGTGGCAATATTAAAACCGGAATGACTCCCGACTTGATGGCATCTCTTTCAGACGATATTATGCCTAAAGTGTCTCAAGTAGTTCCACGTGTAGATACTCTTCTCTATAATCTTAATGGACTTGTAACCGATCCGGCTCTTCGTTCTTCCTTAGTCAGACTTGACGGTATCTCCAACAATCTGCTATTAGCATCCCGGGGTCTTAATGGCACACTCAATCAGGACGTACCTGTCATTATGAGAAATGCTCGGCATATTACTACTAATGTTGACACATTGACAGCAAATCTAATAGACCTCTCCGTTCAGCTGAAGTCTCTTCCTCTTGAACCTACTATGCAGAATATAGAAGAGGTCACTCGTAATCTTGAAGCTTTCTCTGCACAGCTTAATTCTCGTGAAGGCACTCTTGGGAAGCTCATGAATGATCCTGAACTTTACGATCGCCTGTCGAAAGTATCAGCAGACGTTGACTCCCTAATCATTGATATTAAGAAGAATCCAAAAAGATACATTAGTATAAAACTTTTGTAGTTAATAGGTTAATCCGCTTCATTTTTGAAGTTTCCGGGAAATCGCCGAATGTGAATTTAGCGGTTTCCTTTTTTTACAAACCATCTCATAAGTAGATGGTCGATTTAAACTTAAACTTTACGCGTGGTTACTTTGTGACGGTTTCTTCACTCGAAGGAGGAATAATGCAGGCATTATGACTGATGAGAGGGGAGAAAATATCCAACAAGAACAAGCCGAAAGTTTGAATTTAAATTGAACAGCTTCTAAAGTACACTGAATTGTCAGAAATCTAACAAACCGACTATCAAGATATTATAAATCAAAAATTTAACTTATAACTTACTGGTTATCAATTTTATACTAAAAACCAAACTTTTGTAATTAGATGATTGTTTAAACTGAACATATTCTTACAGTTGAATTTGAGAAGGAGTCCATTTTTTTATAAATCTTCCATTTTGACAATCTGAAACTTAGACAAAAAACGACATTTCAAAATCATTTTCCTATTTTTTTTCTTCTTTTTTATAACTTAATTTGTAGTCCGTTTCGGTGATGCTTGTTATTGCCGGAGGTAATAAGGAAGTACTCGTAAATCTACCCGATTATGTCAGAAGAAATTACATCAAAATGGCAGACTACTCTCCGGTTTGTGAAAGACAATCTCGGAGAGCAGCGTTTCGCAACTTGGTTTTCGGTGGCTGAACCAATTGCGCTCAACGACAACATTCTGCAGATAAAATTACCTTCTCGATATTTCTTCGACAAATACGAGTCTGACTTCTACAACCTATTCCGTGCAGCCCTGGCAAAAGGGTTTGGCAACAATGTTTGCCCGGAGTATATCTTGCCGGTCATCAACGATGATCCGAAAGCCACTGTGACACTACCAAGCCCGGAGAAAAGCCATTTGCTCAAAAATCGCTTTGAGCAGACGAACTTCCAAAAGCCGGCTATTGAAGGAAAGAATCTTAAAGGTGGCGAACACTTCGATCCTCAGTTGAACCCCGACCTTAATTTTGATAACTATTGTGTAGGAGAGAGCAACAAGCTTGCTTATACTATTGCTAAATACGTATCGGAGAACCCCAAGAACTCCAACTTTAATCCATTCTTCCTCTTTGGAGACGTTGGCGTTGGTAAAACTCATCTTATTCAAGCTATTGGCATAAAAATTAAAGAGGAAAATCCGAGAGCTAAGGTGCTTTTTACAACTCTGAAACAATTCCAGACGTTATATGCCAATGCAACGCGTACTAAAAAGATTCCTGATTTTATCAACTGGTTTATGCAAATGGACGTGTTGCTACTTGATGACCTACAGGAAATTGCTCATAAAGTAAAGACCTCAGACGATGCGTTGTTCCCGATTTTCAACCATCTTCACCAAAATGGTAGACAACTCGTCTTTACTTGCGATCGTCCACCTATGGAGCTTGATGGCATAGCCGACAGACTAATCGACCGCTTTAAATGGGGTATTACCGAACGCTTGCCACGTCCTGATGCTGATTTGAGAAAGAAGATTCTTACTTTCAAAGCTCGCAAAAACGGACTTGATCTTCCGGAGGATGTTATAGATTTAATCGCTTCCACTTCTACAACATCTGTCCGTGAACTCGAGGGTATTGTAATGGGTATCCTGACTCGCTGTATCTCTCTGAACGTGCCTATATCTCTTGACCTCGCACGCGAAGTAATGGAGAATACTGTGAAAATCCCTGTTAAAAAATCTGTCAACTTTGATATGGTCGTAGAGGCTACTGCCGAACATTTTAGAATCAACCCCGATGTTATTTTCAGCAAGAGCCGTGTTAGAGAAGTTGCAGATGCCCGACAGATTATAATGTATCTATGCAATAAGCTGACCGGACTTTCGTCAGTATCTATCGGTGCAAAACTCAACCGCCAGCATGCCACAGTTCTCCATGGTATCAATTGCGTGAAGGAACGAATCGATTCCGTCCAAGAGATAGCGATAGCAATCTCAGAAATAGAAACTTCATTGAAATAAAAAAGTTTTGGCATTGCCAAAACTTTTTTTATGGTTTATTTTGTTTTGATTTAGGAATTAGAATTCATCTATTAATTCGCGTCTGCCGCTTCAGAGAGAAGAGTTAGTGTTTCTCCGTATCTAAGGGCGATTCCCCAGCTGTCGAGCTTTCTCAGAACTGCATCGTAGTCTGCTATCTCTCCGGAAGGGGAGTGTGTCAGCTCCTTCGCTGCTTTTTTAAAGTTGTTGAGTGCCATTGAAAGTAATTTCCTTTCAATGGATGTTATCATATTGAAAAGATAGTAGTCGGCCATTGCCTGTTCTATTTCTTTCCCTGTCAGCATATATTTTTCTATCCTCAAATTCGCTTCATCAATTTTTCCGGATGTGAGTTCAGCAATTATTATAAGGTCATCAATTTCTGAAGGATGTTCATAATCATACTTGTAAAGCAATGGTAGCGCCTCTTGATGATTACCACTACGGAAACTGGATTTTGCATAACGTTCGAGCATCTTCTTATTCGAGGGGTTCTCGGAGACTAATATCCGATAAAGACGTGCTGCTTCCGCCCAATGTCCCAATCGCTCATGACAATATGCTTGACTATGGGTCATCCATGAGTCTGCGGCTTGAAAGAATTCTGCCTTGGAATAGCACTCTAAGGCTTTTTCATATTCTCCGAGACGTTGATAGCAGTAGCCAAGCTTTTGCCATACGTAGCCATTGATTTCTTTTTGGGTTTTCTCGTATATGCTGAATATCTTCGCTGCCTCTGAGTAGTAGCCACGCTTAAAGAAAAACTCACTGAGGAATTCGAGCATCTCCGGCTCTTCAAGCCATTCCCGAAGTATGGGTATTTTAAGAAACTCTGAGCTTCCGACAAATGGATTGAAAAAATCTTTGCGGTTGCGATATAAGGAATAAAAACGGTATAAATCGCGCATATATCGATCCAATTCCATCTTGAACTGTGGTGACGCTACTTTAAGCATTTTGTCTTTCATGACGGTGCGTAGCTGATCGCCTTGCGCTTCGAGCTGTCCGAACAATAGTTGTCGCTGTTGAATAGGCATGTTATTAAGAGCAAGTGCCATAGAATATCGGTCACTATGACACATCCCTAACATATCATCAAAAAGAATATCAATACCGGCGTTTCTTAACTCACGAAAAGCCCCAAGTTCACTACGTTCGGGTGAAAAGGGTAGAAACCAATTGCAGAGAATATTGAAGAAAGGAGCATTCTTAAGTTGAGATAGAGGAAGCATCATCATGTCAGCTCCATCACCCTGCATCTCCTGAAATTCGCGCATCTTTTTTTCCAAGCCGCTCTTACGCAACATCTCTTCCCATTCAGGATTCCCTTCCGGATTGAAATCTTCAGGATTCTGACTTTTTAGCGATTTTAAAATTTCCGGCCGCATAGACTGTAGTCCGGGCATTATATCATTCTTTAGACGCTCATTCACTCGAGAAGTATCCAATGCTCTGAGATATGATTTGACTACGTCTCTTAGCAATGTATAATTCAATAGAGAGTCGTTCCATTCCTCTAAACGTCGATATGTCCTGAGATCTGCTATAATAAAGTCGTGCCATTCAAGCATTATGAGAAAAAGGGAGGTTATTACTCTCGCTCTCAACTTGTCTTCTACCTTGTCAAGAAGGTTGAGAAGTACGTTAAACTTGTGTCTATTGAAAACGTTGGAGAATGATAGATAAAGTGCGACTACGAGCAAAGCTCGCAATTCATATGGTAGGTTCTGATCTTCACATGCAGTTTCTACTTGAGACAGAGCTTTTCTGTCACAAATTCCAAGTGCAATTGTCTTCTCGAAAATACGACGTTGGAGATCTTCCCGATATTTGATTAATGCTTCGGGTCTATTCCCGGCTTCAGTTCCCAATTTGATTTTAACGGAAAGTTCGTCATATTGATGCAGAAGGGCCTCAAAGTTGTCGTTGCGTACCTTATCAAGTCGTCTTAAGCTTGAGAGGGTGTCGGAAGACTGATGGGTACGTATATCCATGCGAATCTCAGATATGATACCTCTCAGGTCTGCAATAGTATCAGCTACAAGTACCTCCCTTCCGGGATCGTCATTTCCGGTCAGTGCATATTGAAGCATGAACTTGTAATTCTGGCGCAGACGATTGAGTTCTTCTATATATGAAGTCAGTCCCTTGGCAACACATATTTCTATTGCCATGTCCAGGGCGCGTATTATATGGTGGTCTCTCAACAGAGATTCTACTTTCTTGAGAGATTTCGGATTATTATCAGTTTTTTTTGATTCCATGAAAATGATAATTTGTCTGTAAAGAAAATAACAAATATCGTGCCAACCTGGTTGGCGTTTTTGGTTTTCAGTCGGTTCTCAGTCCTCTGTTCCTTCTCAGATGAAGCCGATGTTTTGTTATCACATGGAAATTTATCGACTGAAAGTTGAGAAGTTGAAAGGTTTTGATTAATTTTGCAACAAATTAAGTATTAATCCTTGGCTCATCGCTCTGTTGATACGTTGCGTTGTGCCTCCAAGTTATTGAAAATGGTTATACAACGTTGGCAATCGCTATTCCTGCTCTTCAGTTGCGTGCTGATGGCTCTTTTCTCTTTCCTCTCTCTGGGTCAGTTTCAGACTGACGATTTCTCTCTTAATTTTACCGCCCTCGGCATTTATTATGAAGGTATACCTACAGGGGATGCCCCGACGGGTGTAATGCTTCAGACCTTTCATCTATTTATTTTATCCATAATGTCGTCGTTGCTTTGTCTTGTCACTATCTTCGTGTTTAAGAATATGAAATTGCAACGCAAACTCTGCCTGATCGATATTATGTTTGAAGTGGCCACTCTTTGCCTGGCTGCATACATCGGATATACCGCAGTTCCGGGATATTGCCCCGGGTGGTCGTCAATAGCTTTTGCTCCGTTCATTGCTATTATCTTCTCCATTATGGCATGGCGTTTTATTCGTCGTGACCATAATTTGCTCCGTTCTGCCGATAGAATCCGATAACTAAATTAGATTAAGTTATATAAATAATAATATTAAGTAGTATTCCTACGAGGTAGCTACTAATGGCCTAATATATAATCGAAATGGCTAAAGAACTAAAAAACTTCACCAAAAGATCTGAAAACTATTCTCAATGGTATAATGAACTCGTGGCTAAAGCTGATCTGGCTGAACAGTCAGCTGTTCGTGGCTGTATGGTAATCAAGCCCTATGGATATGCCATTTGGGAGAAAATGCAACATGAACTCGACCGCATGTTTAAGGAAACAGGCCATCAGAATGCCTATTTTCCACTGTTGATTCCCAAGTCTTTCCTTAGCCGTGAGGCTGAACACGTTGAAGGATTCGCCAAGGAATGTGCCGTCGTAACTCACCATCGTCTGATGAACGATCCTGAAGGGAATGGTGTTGTCGTTGATCCGGCTGCTAAGTTGGAGGAAGAGCTAATCATACGCCCTACTTCTGAAACTATCATTTGGAATACTTATAAGAATTGGATTAATTCTTATCGTGACCTCCCGATATTGGTCAATCAGTGGGCCAACGTTATGCGCTGGGAGATGCGTACTCGTATGTTCCTTCGTACTGCTGAATTCCTCTGGCAAGAGGGACACACCGCTCATGCTACCCGCGAAGAAGCTGAAGAAGAGGCTATGAGAATGGTAAACGTATATGCCGATTTCGCAGAGAATTTTATGGCTGTTCCTGTAATCAAGGGCACCAAGTCGGCCAATGAAAGATTTGCCGGCGCTCTCGATACCTATACTATCGAGGCTATGATGCAGGATGGCAAAGCTCTACAGAGCGGTACAAGCCATTTCTTGGGTCAGAATTTTGCTAAGGCTTTTGACGTTACGTTCATGAACAAAAACAATGAACCTGAACTCGTCTGGGCTACTTCCTGGGGCGTTTCTACCCGACTTATGGGTGCGCTGATTATGACTCATTCGGACGACAATGGCCTTGTGCTTCCTCCAAAACTCGCTCCCATTCAGGTAGTAATCGTTCCTATCTATAAAAATGAGGAGGGTCTGAAGATGATTTCAGAAAAGGTAGAGCCTCTTCTGAAGGATCTTCGTGCTCGCGGTATCAGTGTTAAGTATGATGATGCCGACAACAAGCGCCCGGGTTTCAAGTTTGCTGATTATGAGGTGAAGGGTGTTCCCGTGCGCCTGGCTATCGGTCAGCGTGACCTTGAAAATGGTACGGTTGAACTAATGCGCCGCGACACTCTCGAAAAGGAGACTGTAAACTTCGTTGGAATCGCCGACCATATTGCTCGCGAACTCGAGGACATTCAGAATTCATTGCTCGAACGAGCTCGTAAATTCCGAGATAGCAAAACTGTTAAGGTTGACAATTACGATGATTTCAAAGAGCAGATTGAAAAGGGCGGGTTTATCCTCGCTCCCTGGGATGGCACTACTGAGACAGAACTTAAAATCAAAGAAGATACAAAGGCTACTATCCGTTGCATCCCATTTGACTCTCCCGATGAACCGGGTGTAGACATGGTCAGCGGTAAGCCTTCAGAGCGTCGAGTAATCTTTGCACGTGCTTATTAAAACAAGTTTGTGTTTTTACCCAAACTTGTTGGTTTATGTGTTTATGAGTTTATTCATTAATCTGTTTAATCGTTTATTCGGTTGCTGACTTATGGTTGGTGAACTCATAATCAAAGCATCATTCATCTACTCTATCATACCATGAAAGTTTCTAATTCAATAAAATCAATCGCAGCTTTGGCAGCTTTATCTTCAGTTTCCTCTATGTCTGCAACACTGACTGTGGAGGATTTCTGCGACATTGCCACAGCTACTCCGGCTTCTGTAAAGGAAAGCCGGCCTCTTCCGGATGGTGAATCGTTTGCTGCTATTAGCGATGATGAGTCTAAAATCGAAATATATAGTTATAAGACCGGGAAAGTCACCGGCGTCCTCTTTGACCTTAAAGATGTGAAGGGTGATGTCAAAATTCCTAATTTTGACGGATATAAGGTTTCTGAAGATGGCAGAAAGGTACTACTCTGGAATGACACCGAGCAAATATATCGATATTCGTTTACTGCAGAGTATTATGTTTATGATGTGATGCGAAAGACACTTGCACGTGTCTCCAATGGTGGCCCGCAAAGGGGAGCCACTCTCTCCCATGATGGGCGTATGGTGGCTTATACTCGTGGCAACAACATATTTATATCGAATCTCGATTATAAGACTGATAATGCTATTACTTCTGATGGTGAGGTCAATAAGATCATCTATGGCACTCCTGACTGGGGATATGAGGAGGAATTCGGTGTGCTGAATACTATGCGATGGAGTGCTGATGATAATACTCTGGCTTTCTTGCGCTTCGATGAGTCGAAAGTGCCTTCTTATTCGTTTGACAATGTGAAAAGCTATTGCAATTTTCAGCCTACTTCCGACGAGTATCCTCAGAGTTATACCTACAAGTATCCTCTTGCCGGATATCCCAACTCGATAGTTAGTGTGCTTGCCTACGACCTCAATACTCGTGCTACTAAGAAAATGGATATTCCTATCGCTGAGACGGACTATGTGCCTTCTATTGAATTTGACGGCGAAGGATCTAACTTAATGGTTATAGTTCTCAATCGCGACCAGAATAATCTCAACCTATATCGAGTGAATCCCGGCTCAACGGTTGCCAGATCTATCCTCAATGAGAAGTCGGCGGCATGGATGAGCCCACAAGCCTACCAGATGGTGAAGTACTATAAGGATTTCTTTGTTATCGGTAGTGAGCGTACGGGATGGAGACATCTTTATCAGTATTCATACGCCGGCAGTTTAATGAGACAACTGACGTCCGGAGAGTTTAATGTTACCGCATATTACGGATATAATCCTACATTAGCTCTCCATTATATCCAGACGACTCAGCAGGGTGCTATCAATCGTACTCTCTCGGCAGTCGACAATAAGGGTAATGTCAAAATGCTTCAGAGTAAGGAGGGTACAAACTCAGCCAAGTTCTCTAAAAATCTCAAGTATTATCTCCATACATTCAGCAACGCTCAGACTCCTCCTATATATGCAATCGTAACAGCTGATGGCAAGAAGAAAATTGTGCTTGAAGATAATGCGGAGTATGCACGCAAATATGCGGCCGCTCCAAAAATGGAGTTCCTGACGGTTAAGAATGATGCCGGAATAGATATGAATGCATATATCATTAAGCCGGCAGACTTTGATCCTTCAAAGAAGTACCCGCTAATTACTTACCAATATAATGGTCCGGACTCGCAGGAGGTTCTTAATAAATGGAGGATGGAGGGTATTTTTTATCTCGCTTCCCGAGGGTATATCGTAGCCTGCGTCGATGGACGTGGCACAGGAAACCGCGACCGTGCATGGTCTACTGCAGTCTATTGCCATTTAGGAGAATATGAAACTGCCGACCAGATTGCCGGTGCTAAATATTTCTCCTCTCTACCATATGTTGACTCCGAAAAGGTAGCATGCTTTGGATGGAGCTACGGCGGGTATATGACCCTGATGGAACTGACAGCGGAGAACTCACCGTTTAAGGCTGGCGTGTCAATGGCGCCGGTGACTGATTGGAGATGGTATGACTCTATCTATACTGAGCGATTCATGAAGACTCCTCAACAGAATGCTGATGGTTATGAGAAGGCTTCAACACTTCCCCGTACAAAGAATCTTAAGGCAAAGCTCCTGATTATGTCAGGAACAAGTGATGATAACGTACACTTCTATAATACCGAGAAATATACTTCCAAACTGACATCTGAGGGTACTCTCTTCGACATGATGGCCTATACAGGTTTTGAGCATAGTCTCCGTATGTGTAATGCCAGAGTGATGCTGTTCCGCAAGGTAGCCTCGTTCTTGGACTCTAATTTATAAGTCTCCATCTTCTCATGCCCCCGGGTTGTTTGACGTACGAATAATATTTTAATAACAATAACAAAGAAAGTTGCAACTCTATTGCAACTTTCTTTGTTTATAATTAGGAATTTTAACATACTTTTAGTAATTTTGCGATGAAATAGCTAATGATATGCAGGACCTTAACAAAGTAAACGAATCTCAGCTATATAACTTGTGGAAAAACTTATCCATAAGCTTGTTTACTCTGGTGGCCGTCTTGGCTCTCAGTATGGTTCTCCCTGCATTCTTGTCTCCTGTACTCGGTGTTTTGGCAACCGCCGTTCTCTACACTTTGCTTTACAATTATACTAAGAATACTGAAGGATGTATGGTTGCCGTTTACGGCATGTTCTTTACCCTCCTCCTGTATTCCTTTTCTACGATTGTTGTAAATGTCTTGTGGATATGGAGTTTTATACCCCCACGGTCTGTCCCCAGGGAGATGATCTTCTTTAACGATCCTTTCATCCCGTCGTTATATCTCGCTCCTTCAGCTTTCGTTTCGTTCTTTATTATTTATCTTAGAAGTAATCGGCTGCAAATTTGTAGGCGTTGCAAGCTCGCTAACGGTATCTTTCAAGAGCGCGGAAGGGTAGGTCTTATCCTTGAGCATGAGAGCCGTTTGCAAATCAGCAACCTGACACTAATATTCGGTATCCTTAGTGCTGTAATCTTAGGTTATTATTTCTATATCTACAAGAATATTGAAGTCAACGCCCGAGACTGGTATATTTTTATCTGGCTCAGTGTCATCTCTATTATTCTTGACGAGCTTTATTTCGCGTTCAGATATTACAATCTCTATCTCGACCTCAGAGAGAATGATGAGATTATTACCGACAGTGAGCTTCAAGATATGACGGCTAAGACTTATCTGCGATTCTATGTAGTCTGTGGCAATAGTGTCTATGTCGATTCCCACGTTGTCGATCCGGAATCTCCTTATCGTGAACTAATTGATACTCCTTTCTTCACAAAACGAAGTGTAAATGGTATCAGTGTGGTTGAAGTTAGAACTATTATCCGGAAACTTACCGGTGTTGATAGCGGTGAGTTGCGTTTCTTCTTTGGAAGAAAGTCTCGTGACCTCAACAAGCATTCTATCCTGCGATATTTCTATTTCCTTAATGGTAATATTTCTGATTATCTTGAACTGAATGTGGATGGTGAGTGGATGGATTTCGAACGCCTTAAGCAAATTTATGCCCGTACACCCGGAAAACTCTCTCGCCTTGCTCTGACGGATATATCTCGCCTTGCTACTATTATTCTTACCGAAAAGCTATTCAACGAAAATGGCTTCCGTAAGAACAAGCTGAAGTCTTATAGCCCAAGCTTCACTCTCGAGGATGTGCGCAATTCAGACATCGACTTCCAGGATGACAAGTGGATTAAAATATCTCTGTTTAATTCTGATACGCGTCTTTATAGACTAAAACGGTGGTGGCGAAATATCTCCGGTACCAACAAGAGCTCGCAGTTTAATTGACGTTTTATTCATTCCGCATACTATTCTCACTTTTTTATTCTTTCATGGAGCTAATCACAATCACCGGACCTACGGCTTGCGGTAAAACTCATATAGCCGTAAGGTTGGCTCAATTGCTTGATGGTGAAATTATTTCTGCAGATTCAAGACAGGTCTATAGACGCATGGATATTGGTACCGGTAAGGACCTCTCTGAATATGAGAATATTCCTTACCATCTTATCAACATTTGCGAACCTGGCACTAAGTACAATCTACATCGCTATATTTCAGATTTTCATATAGCTCTATCTGACATTATTTGCAGAGGCAAACAGCCTGTTATTTGTGGGGGTACAGGTTTGTATCTCGAATCTGCGCTGAGCGGCATACGCCTTCCTGAGGTCCCGGAAAATCCGGAACTGAGAGCTTCGCTCGCAGACAAATCTCTTGAGTCTCTTACAGATCTCCTTAAATCTTATAAGACTCTACATAATACTACAGATGTAGATACAGCCAAGCGTGCTATTCGTGCTATTGAAATCGAAGAGTTCTATAAGAATAGTCCGGAGGCCGCTTCCCTGTCTGACCGCAAATCTGCTACCCCTCTTAAGGGTAAAATTTTCGTACTTGATATTTCTCGCGACATGCGTCGTCACAGAATTACCCAACGCCTTAAGTCGCGCATCGATGAGGGTCTGATCGAGGAGGTGCGAGGTCTGCTCAATGAAGGTATTCCTGCCGAGGATCTACTATATTATGGATTGGAATATAAGTACGTAACAATGCATATTCTGGGCGACCTCTCTTTCGATGAAATGTTCTCAAAGCTCGAGACGGAAATCCATAAATTTGCCAAACGGCAAATGACATGGCTACGTGGTATGGAACGCCGTGGGTTCAATCTTATCTGGATCCCATACAATTCTTCTCCCGAATCCTTAATTTCTACTTATTTGAATACCGGTCATTCTTGCCCTGTCAAGGAGTAGTACAGACTTGGATTTTTATGATTATAAACAAGAGTTTCGAAACTTTTTGTATTCGTTTTTATTCTCTCTCTGACAAGGTCTTTCCGGCTTTCCCTCATCGCAGGATATGGTGGCTGGTGGTATGGATCCTTTGTATGGCCGGCATCGCTGATATCCCCGGTACTGCAGAGTTTGAACTCTCTGCCTTTGCTCGCTGGAGCTACACCGTTTGTGTGGGTGCACTTAAAGCATTGGTACTTATCTGCACTGTTGGCTGGATATGGAAGGTTAAACCGCTCCGATGGATTCTTTATCCACTTTTTGTAATATTCGCGATTATTAGCATAGTCAACGTGGGGTGTTGGTCTTTTTATGGCTTCGGCATTTCTCGCAAGATGATTCAACTTGTCGCGCTTACGAACCCGGGGGAATCATCTGAATTCATCAGCGAGTTGGGAACTCAGTTGTGTATTTTTTTCTCTTCGTTCTCCACATGGTGTGGTTTGGCTGTTATTCTCTTCTGTCTCTGGTTGTTCACAAGGGTTCCACCATGTGCTTTTCGATATGTAACAGGTCTTCTCTGTATTTCGGGGCTCGTCATATATGGCTGGTTGGCTATAAATTTTAATACGGGGCGTACGGCAGTTGCCTTATCGGTCAGAATCCCCAAGTATTATCTCGACATGACTCGTGCCAACCGTGAATTGCGTGAGCTTATCAATAGTCGCCCTCCGCTGCCTTATGCTGATGCCGTCAGAAGTTCTCATGCCGCAATGGATGTGGTAGTGATATTTGGTGAATCTGCTCAGCGTGAGAACCTTTCTTTATATGGGTTTGAATTGCCAACGAGTCCTCAAATGGATGCAAGGAGCGATAGCTTATTTATCTTTACCGATGCTCTCTCTTCTTCTTCGTTGACCTACGTTAATATGCAACGTCTACTATCTTTCCAACCGGATAGCTCTCCGGAGGATGATTGGATAAAATTCCCTTCAATGATCGACTTGTTTAAAAAAGCCGGTTATACCACTTATTGGATCTCTAACCAAGAGAAAAATGGTGAGGGCACGTCTGCCACCGGAGCTCTCAGTTCTGTGGCTGATGTGAAACGTTATGTTGGTAGAGAATACTTCGATGATTCTATGCTGGTAGACCATAGCTATGATGACAAGGTGCTACCTGTCTTCAAGTACGCTATGTCTGATAGTTGCAGCGCACGTCTTATAATGTTGCATCTTCAAGGCTCCCATTTTATGTTTGCACGACGGTATCCGCAAAAGTGGGCTCGATTCTCTGCTTCAGATGTGTTGAGAAATGTGAAAAATCGACCGTGGCTCAACGCTGATGGTGCGCAGTTATTGGCAGAGTATTCCAATTCTATTCTTTTCACCGATTTTATATGGGGAGAGATTGCTTCTACCGTAGCTTCTGATCCCCGGCCTGCTATCCTTATTTATCTTTCCGACCATGGACAAATGGTTAGTGCTAATGGTACAAATACCCAATATCGTGATGATAACGTGGCGCGTGTCCCTTTTGTTGTCTATGCAAATAAGGCCTACCGCAATGCCAATACGCAATTGATAGAGCGCATACGTAGTGCACAATCACGTCCTTTCTCTACTGCTTCTCTCGTTCACATTCTCATTTCTCTTACAGGCACTTCCTACCCCCTTTACGATTCTGCAGTCAATCCTATCGACTCTGCTTTCTCTGCTCAACATCGGTATTTCGACTCAAAGGCTGTAAGATGAAGGAATAAAAGTTGTAATATTTGAGTTATTTTTATGAGATGGTCTATTAATGGTTGTGACCTTCACCATAACCGCCTGTATCTATGTGTATGTGGCGTTCATGGACTTCACTGTTTGACTTCCCAAAGTTATAGCTTACGGATAATCTCAAGGTGCGTCCCCCAAGCCATTTGCTGATTGACTGAGTATATCCTTGTCCATATAGTATATCATGTGATTTTTTAGTGCCGAAGATATCTTTGCATACCAGGGAAATTCCCCATGCTCTGAAATTTCGTTTTATTCCGGCTTCCAGATCCCAATCGGATTCAACTCGTCCTTGTGCCGTAATCTTTTGTGAGTTGTATCTTCCTGTTGCCTGGAAGTTAAGCCCCCATGGGAGTTTCAATGATGCCATCATTCGAATATCATATACGAATCTGTTTTGCATTCGCCCGCTGACGGGATAATAGTCATCGTGCAACGGATATTCTGTCTTCCACGCTTTCATATGGCTGTTGTAGAGATTCACTGTTGTTGTAAGTGTCAAAAAATCAGTGAGCGTATTTCGCGATATTATCTCTATTCCTGCATCGGTCATGTTCCCTACATTTGCATGTCCGTAGTACATAGTGTTTATATCCGGATTTGATGCCATTGGGGCAAGAAAACTGACATGACTGATCATATCTTTGTGGGCTCGGAGGTATGCCGTGGCGGTCAGAAGATGTTTGTGCCATGTTTTTATGTAAGTTAGTTCAAGGGTATTACTGAATTCCGGTTGAATCAATGGATTCCCAAGGTGAACCTCGGAGGGATCAGCGATATTTTCAAAAGTGTTTAGTTGGGGACCATATGGTCTGCGGATTCTGCGCGAATAGGTGAGTTTCAGCTCATTGTCGGGATAAAAGTCCCATGAAATGGAGGCTGAAGGGAAGAGGGCAAGTTGGCTCTTCTTAAATTGATCTACGTCGATATCACTCTGTCCATAGGAAAGGGAGCGTGTTCGAATTTGCCAACTTTCTGCTCGTAGCCCTGCGGCGAAACTGAAGTTGTCATGCCCTCCTTTGAGGTCTATGAATAGCGAATTGATGTCTGTTGAATATTTAAATCTGTTATAGAGATTATTCAGCGGAATCATGTTATCGGGAGAAGTGCCACTTGAGTATGATGCCGGACTATTTTCATGGTTGTAGTTGCCATGATATCCTGCATCCAGGCGTAGCCAAGGCAGCGCTTGTATGGAGTAGTCAACTGCTGCTTCCCAATTGTTGATTTTTACATCTTGATGTTGTCCGCGATATACTGTCGTAGTTGGTGTTTCTTTGTCTCCCCAATATTCCGTTTCGGTTGAATTATTATCGTTGGGGCCTTGCCATATGTTGTAGCTGACGTTCATATCCAGATAATGATTCGAGCTAAACGTATGCTTATAGCCTACCATGATATTGGCTCCTTTTGTGTCCCCCTTTTCGCGCATTAGGTTATGATTGCTCTCCCAGAGTCCGGGTATCGTTGAGTTATGTAGTGTCTCGGTACGTCCCCATTTGTGGCCGAGCGTTCCTATCGCATTAATGTATATCATATTATTATCGTTAGGAAAATAATTCGCTCCTAATCGCAGAAAACCGCTATTCTCATTCTTGCGGATTTTACCCTGTGATATAAGGGTAGTTCCATCTGTATATATTCTTTCAGACTCTACACCTCCGGGTTGATGCCGGCTTCGTAATCCTAAGCCGGCAAATGTCTCGAATTTTCCTCTATTATAATTGAAATTGAAGTTTAGACTGGATGTACCTCGAGTATCTACACTTGCATCTGCGCTTCCGTAATACCCTTCCTGATGTTTCTCTTTGAGAATAATGTTGATTATTCCGGCAGTTCCGTCTGCAGAGTGACGCGATGATGGATTTGTCATCACTTCTATGCTTGCTATGCTCTCTGCCGGTATCTGACGAAGCATTTGAGATCTGTTGTCGGCATTCATTCCCATTTGTTTCCCGTTAATCCATACCAGCACATCGCTATTGCCTCGAAGTGATATCTCTCCATCATGATTTACGTTAACTGAGGGAACTGAGCCTAAGAGTTCTTCGGCTGTAGCTCCTCCTGATGAGATATTCGAACTCACATTGAAAACCCGGTGTTCGCTATCTACTGTCATCTGGCTTTTTTGTCCGGTGACTACTATCTCTTGGAGCATTTTGGAATCCTCTGCCATCTCTATTGTTCCCAAATCGATAGGGGTTTTTCCAATGTTGAGATTCCGTTCCTGTGGAACCATTCCTAAATTGGTAAATTTTATAATATATGAGCCTGGATTTTCTATTTCAAGAAGGAATTTTCCATCAATGTCGGACATCGTCCCAATTGGTAGATTCTTTCCGCTTTCTTCTTCGATAAGTGCAACTGTCACAAACTCCAATGGTTCTGACGTTCTCTTCTCTATGATTCTTCCGGATATTTTTGTCTGGGACATCGCCGTGATGGCTGATATATAAAGTATGGTTGCTATAACAGTCCGTATTTTCATATTTTTGAGTATTTGATCAATTTGTTTGAACTTTTTCGTCTGCAAATTTAGTTATCTATTTTTGCAACCTGTTTGCAATTATAAGCTCAATTATTTGTACCTTTGCATTGGAAGTTTTTTAATCTTTTTTTACTTCTTAAGTTTTCGTAAAAAGGTTAGACTACTTCTTAGGAAAATGCTTCAGATAAATAAATCCGTGATGGAAACAAGTATGTATAAATCTTTTTATAAAGCTGGGGAATTAGATATCGCCGGATTTTTATGGCAACATTTATGGCTTGTAATTTCTTTGTTTGTTATGACCTTGGGAGTGGCGCTATGTGTGCGCTCAGATTTAGGAAGTAGTGTAATTTCTACTATCCCTTTTGTCCTGACTCTTGCCGGAGATGATAGCATTATTAAAGGTCTTACCATTGGCCAGTGGACTTACGTGATGAATTTTATTCTGGTGGGTCTCCAAGCCTTAATCCTTCGCCGTAGGTTTGAACCTTCTCAGCTTTTTCAGCTGATAATCGGATTCCTCTTCGGTTGGCTCCTGGATCTGAATATGGCATTAACGAGCTTATTGAATATAGACAGCCTCGTACTCCAGATCCTATCTCAGTTTATTGGCTGTATAATTCTTGGTGTCGGTATTGCTTTTGAAATCAAGTGTGGCTCTGTAACTATGCCCGGCGAGGGGTTGCCCGCGGCTATTTGTAAGCTTACAGGGGCTGCTTTTGCAAAGATTAAGATTTTTGTTGATATTTCTCTTGTTGCTATTGCCGTTTTATTGGGCTATTTTTTTTTCGGAACTTGGTTGTGGCAGGTCGTAGGGCCGGGTACTCTCTTCGCTATGATTTTCGTAGGTGCTGTCGTCAAGTTTACCACCCCTCGTATTAGTTGGTTTGACACTATGCTGTCGGTCCATCTGAGATTTAAAAGGTATATTTATGGTTTGGCGAAGTTCTTAAATAAATCTAAAAGTCTAAATTGTTAATGATTCTTAAAGAGTTAAAGCCCTTATTGCCAACTTCTTTTCAAGAGGTTTCTCCTATTATAATTGCCGGTCCTTGTGCTGCGGAGTCGGAGGAACAAGTTATTGAGACTGCCAAAAGCCTCTCTAAGATTGGTGTGAAAATCTTTCGTGCCGGTGTATGGAAACCGCGTACGAAGCCTGGTGGCTTCGAGGGCGTTGGGCTCCCTGCGTTAAGGTGGCTTCGGCAAGTTAAGATGCAGACAGGTATGCTTGTCTGTTGTGAAGTTGCTAATAAATATCATGTAGAATCTGCTCTTGAAGAAGGGGTGGATATATTGTGGATTGGTGCAAGAACAACTGCTAATCCCTTTGCCGTGCAGGAAATTGCAGATGCGGTGAAGTATATCAACCCGGACATACCCATATTAGTTAAGAACCCCGTAAATCCGGATCTCGAATTATGGATTGGCGCTCTTTTGAGATTTTACAATGCCGGAATATTGCGACTTGGAGCTGTTCATCGCGGTTTTTCGGTTTATGGTAAGCATCTTTATAGAAATGTTCCTCAATGGGATATTCCGATTGAGCTTCGGCTTCGCTGTCCTAATCTTAAGATAATTGTAGACCCCTCTCATATTGGAGGCAGTAGGGAACTTATTGCTCCTTTATCTCAGCAGGCTCTTGATATGGGTTTTGATGGTCTTATTATTGAAAGTCATTGCAATCCGACTTGTGCTCTCAGCGATGCAGCTCAGCAACTTACTCCTGCTGATCTTGGTACCGTTCTTAATTCGCTCTCCATTCGTGACCATAATGACAGCTCGGAATCTCTATCTTTACTTCGCGAGGAAATTGATTGTATTGACAATGAGATAATTGAACTATTAGGAAAGAGAATGAAGATTAGTCGAGAAATCGGAAAGTACAAGAAATTGCATGGCATGCCGGTAGTACAGCCCGATCGCTACAATGATGTTATTTCGAGCCGATTGCAAATAGGTGATACCATAAATCTCGACAAAAACTTCTTAAGAAAAATCCTCTTGGCCATCCACGACGAAAGTGTCCGTCAACAGCTTATCATAAACAACAGCTAACAATAAACAAGAGATGATTCCATATCAATAGAATCATCTCTTGTTTATATCTAAAAGGACGAAAACCGCCGGGAACAGCTGTGTGAGGGCTGAAGCCCGAAGTTTTAATATACTGATGCCATAGGATAGGCCTTAATCTTAATCTTTGGGAATATTAGTGATTGCTGAATTATATATCTCATTCCAATGGAGCAATTAAACAGCTACTTATGGATTATGAGATTATAATTACAGTCGGCGTTCTCTTGACACTTAAATATAAATTCTAAACGGGAGTTTTCAAGTCGCATAGAGCCTTGGAAACTTGTGTGACTTTACTTGCTGTTTAATGGTGACCGTTCTGAATTAAACCAGCGAGATTCTACTCCGGCTATGTCAAGTATGATTTGACTTACATCTGCAAGATTAATTTTATTGTTGACAGCTTCTTTTATTCGTTTATATGTTTGGGCATGTCGACTGCGATATTCCGGGGTGGTATATACAAAGAATGGCACCTCGTATAAATATTTATACATGTATGCATTGGGCGCTTCTAAAGTGCGACCATATTGATTTCGGAAGTCGTGTATCTCTTCGCCATGATCAGAATGATATATCAGAATTGCATCTTTTCCTCGAAGTGAGTTTATAATCTCACCGATAACGATGTCATTGTATCGAGTGGCATTATCGTAATGTATTAGATCTTGAATCTGCTCTTCGGTCAATGTTTTTCTGTATTTATAATTGGACGGACTAAAGACACTATATTTTGTATCATATCGTTTTTGAGCCGGTAAATGCTGTCCCATTAAATGATAAATACTGAACATTGGCTTTTGTTCGCCATGCTGCTGAAGCTCTCTTTCTATAAATTCCTTATCGTAAGGATACAACTCCGTATTTCGATAGTTTAGGCTTGCCTCCGACACCTTTTTAGAATTAAGAAACCACATGTTCTTTTGATCCCATTTAAGGTCTCCTTGCGACATTGTTGTCTGGTTGTCATGAAGATATACATGATAGCCTGCATTCTTTAAAAGGGTGGGAAGAAGTGGGTAATCTTCATAGTTATCAAGTTGATTAGCACCCCGGGTGCTATAAATATATTCCATCACCTCCTGTGTGCTGATTGATGGTGTCATAACATTGTTAAAGACCAATAAATTACCATCGTTATACTCTTTCTCCAATCTCGGCTGAGTATTTAATTTGTACCCGTAAAGTGGTGAGTGATATTTATTGAAGGATTCCCCTATGACCCATATAATTTCTTCCGGTATGTCGCTGTCATATGCTAAGCTGCCGTCTGCGTGCGCTGTTACCGCTTCCAAATCTTCTAATTTATGACTCTGTGAGATGGAATGCCCGATGGCTATTCCAAACTGCATAATGGAAGGATATGCAAGTTGCTCATACCAGAATGGCGTAAATATAGCCAATGTGTTAAAAACCAGAGATATTGTTAATAATATTGTAGTGATTATTCCTATAAACTTTATATTCAGCAAATTAGATTTTCTATTGCATATCAATTTAGTTAGCTGATAGATACCAAAAGTTACGCCAATTATACATGCTATCGTAAGAAGGGTATACCAATTGCATAGATAATGAGAAATGAATTCGGATGCCTCTGTGCCATTTGTCTGATTTATTAGCAATATTATTCTGTTTGACATTCGAGTTTTGTAGGTGAAAAACAAATAAAATTCTGTAATTGTTAGGAATAACAGAGCTCCGCAAATCAGGTATTTCCCCCATTGTTTCAAGGAGGAAAGCCAAGTAAAAAGAAGTGCGGGCGCAAAGGCCAACATCGAGCAACACAGAAAACGAACTTTAGCAAAATGAAAAAGGCCATCATCTCCGAACTTTAAACAACCCGGAGCAGCCAGCAGCACCCAAAACGTTATCAAAAGCGGTAGGTGTCTTTTGACCCAAGGTGCGAAAGTAAACTTAATCCAACGAATCATTTCAATTGCAAAATTAGGAAATAATCTGAGAAAATCAGAATTTAGAGAGCAACGACAATATCTTTTAACGCTCCCAGGAAATTTCCCTCCGGACTATCGAGCAATTATTTCCGTTGCCTGCTATGATGCAATTTTCTTCATTGAATTGTTTTGTTAATACTGATCCGGCACCAATCACACACCCATTAGCGATTCTTGTTCCCTTTAAAATGATAGTTTTGCTGCATACCCACACATTATCACCTACTTCTATAGCTCGGGGGAGATTTATACATTTGCCGTTAACATTATTAATTTTATGAAAATCTGCATCCATAATTTGTATATCCCATGAGAACAGACAATTATCGCCAATATTAATCTCCTTGTCACAAATTATTGTTACGTTTCCTGTGGTGTTAAAATTCTTTCCTAATAATAGTCGTGCATTTTCGTTTATACTAATCCGAGACCCCGGGGCAATATGGATATTTCCCGAGATTATTAATTCACCCGTTATATCAATAATTGTTCGTTCATATTGCATATCTCGAGTGGCTAATGGCTGATTACTACCAAATCGGATAAGTCCCTTTCTTAGATTCCCATTGACCTTAATCTTACCACTTATATCTCTAAAAACAACGTGGGAATGGACTAAAATAGGAAGATGTAGTAATCCCTGTATCCCAAAAAAATGAAAATTATAGTATATTGTCTTAAAAAGGTTGAGCATATTTCTCTATTTACTTTTATTGAATACAGTATTGAAATAGTTATACATATATTAAACGAATGAATCAGAGTTGAGATTCATTGAGTATTGTGTATGAATCTCTTTTATTTCATTTCCCTTAATAGAATCCAATGGAACTAATCGGAGGGTATTAGGACCGGATGGTTGGCCGCCTACTCCCAAAGCTATTATGACCTTACGGTGGTTGTCCCTTTGGAACTTATGATAAGGTTCTGTCTGCCAGTCCTCGAACTTCACCCGTCTGTGCCATCTTTATTGGTTGACAACAATCCAATGCCGGCGAAAATTGCAATTATACCGCAAATAATTAATACGTAAGCCATCTTTATATCCATAAATATATTTCCAAATCTATATTTTTTTACAAAGGTACATAAAAAAACAATTTTGAAGGCACAGAAGACCGGGCACCTGACCCTGCCGCCATACGCGAACTTGCCGAGTCTTACTCAGAAATGATAGCAGTATATCTATAATACTCCCCAATCTCAGACCAGTGAGAGGCGATTATTTGTCAAGGAAGA